>CAYFWW010000032.1:0-15167 GCA_964346985.1 uncultured Actinomycetota bacterium | reverse complement strand
TCGAACTGATAACTTCTATTGCCATGGAAGAAGGCTTGCGCTTTGCTATTCGGGAAGGCGGACGAACAGTTGGAGCAGGCCGGATAACCAAGATTCTGGAATAAATGAGGAAGTAGGTTATAATAGTCTACTGACTATTTTAAATGAGGACTGTATAAGTGAGACAGATAGTAACTTTAGCTTGTACCGAATGCAAGCGCCGTAATTATACGACAAATAAAAATAAAAGAAATAATCCGGACAGGATTGAGATTAAAAAATATTGTAAGTGGTGCAAGACTCATACTATTCACAAAGAGACTCGCTAAACCTATCTCAGTTTTCTAATACTTAAAATCTAATAAACAATCAGTTTATTTTTTAATGCAAATCGACAAGACATGCCTTCTTTCGATAACAATCAAGATTTGATCAAGACAGATAAATCCTATTACTCTGTTTAATCTTTATTTGATTAAGTTCATCTATTTTGTCTGTTATTAACGCTGTTTAGCAGATATAAAAGATTATTTATTTTTTTAGATAAATTTGACGCTATAAGCCGGGAAGATTATAATACCAAACTGGAATAGAATAGAAGTCGGCCAGAAGTTTTTTTATTTTGGGACAATGTTTTGCTCGGGCAATGAGGCTGGTCTATACTTAAATATATAAAGGCCTGTAGCTCCAATTGGCAAGAGCACCGGTCTCCAAAACCGGGGGTTGTGGGTTCGAATCCCTCCAGGCCTGCTATTAAAAATATAAGTAATTATGGATAATAAATAGACAAGAAAAGAAAAATAATGGTAAGAAATGGTAAAATCCAAGAAGAGATCAGTTAAAAAAACAAAAAAGAAGAGTGGTAAAAAAGGCGACTCGAAATTATCTGTCTTAAAGAGCGCTAAACTTACCAAACCTAAAAAAGAAAAAGTGAATTTGGTTGTAAGGATTAGAAGATATTTTCATGACATCAGAAATGAAATGAAGAAAGTTGCTTGGCCAAACCGTCAAGAGATAATATCATCAACATTAGTTGTCCTAACCACAGTAATAATTCTAGCTTTGATTGTCAGTATTCTTGATGTTATATTTCAATATCTTGCCAAGATTATAATATAAGAGGTGGGTGTGCTTTTATGTCTGTAAATTGGTATGTGATTCATACTTATTCGGGATATGAAAATAAAGTTAAAACAAATCTAGAGAATAGAATTAAATCAATGGATATGGAAGAAAAAATATTTGAGGTAATAATTCCAACCGAGGATGTTATGGAAATTAAAAGCGGTAAAAAAACAATATCTGAGCAAAAAGTATTTCCTGGTTATATTCTGGTTAATATGGAATTGACAGATGACTCCTGGTATGTTGTCAGAAATACTCCTGGAGTAACAGGCTTTGTAGGTTCGAATGCCAGGCCTATACCTCTTTCTAAAGATGAAGTTGATAAAATCATCAAAAGGACCGCTGCCGAGAAGCCAAAACCAAAAACTGATTTTGTTGAAGGCATGACTATCAGGGTAGTTGATGGCCCGCTTGCTGATTTTACCGGAGTCATCTCTGAAATTAATCTTGATCAGAGTAAATTAAAAGTCTTAGTTTCAATATTTGGAAGAGAAACACCGGTTGAACTTAATTTCGACCAAGTAGCAAAACTTTAAATTATTAGCAAACATAAAGCTGACAAGTATTTTTAAATTTAAAAGATACTGATCAAAAAAGTATATTTATTTTTTAACTAAATATGTGGGAGGGAATAATCCCAATTGGACCACAAGGAGGACTTTTATGGCAAAGAAAATTATTGGAAAGATTAAACTTCAGATTCCAGCTGGACAAGCAAATCCGGCACCACCAGTAGGCCCGGCTTTAGGTCAATATGGTGTCAATATAATGGAATTTTGTAAAGCTTATAACGCTCAGACTTCAGAACAGACCGGAACGATTATCCCGGTTGAGATAACAGTTTTTGAAGATAGATCGTTTAGCTTCATTACAAAAACACCACCGGCTGCTGTCTTGCTGAAGAAGGCAGCCGGCTTAGAAATTGCGTCAGGAGAACCAAATCGTGAAAAAGTAGGAACAGTAACATTAGAAGATATTAGGAAAATTGCTGAAATAAAGATGCCCGATTTAAATGCTAATGACATTGAAGCTGCAATGAAGATAATAGAAGGTACCGCATATACTATGGGTATTGAGATTGAAAAATAGAAGTTGTGATCTTTTATTGTCAGATCCTAACTTTGAACTGGTGCTGTTTCTTTTATGAATATATCCTACTGGTAACCTAAAATTACTATAGATAAATGATTTTAAGCAATTTAAATCTTATACATATATAGAGTTAAAAATGTGGGAGGGATTTCCCGCTTGCACCACAAGGAGGTTTATTAATGAGTAATACTGGAAAGAAATACAAATCAAGTCTTGAAAAAATCGATCGTGAGAAATTTTATGAACCGGCAGAGGCAATTACTTTAGCTAAAGATGTTGCCTATGCCAACTTTGATGAAACTGTCGAGGCACATTTAAGAATGGGGGTTGACCCCAGAAAAGCTGACCAGCAGGTCAGAGGATCAGTAATTCTCCCTCATGGAACCGGTCTGGAAGTAAGAGTAGCGGTGTTCGCAAAAGGAGAAAAGGTCAAAGAAGCTGAAGAGGCCGGAGCTGATATTGTCGGGGGTGAAGATTTAGCTGAAAAAGTTGAGGGTGGATGGCTGGAATTTGATGCAGCAATAGCTACTCCTGATATGATGGGTGTAGTCGGAAAGCTTGGGAAACTACTTGGTCCTAGGGGCTTAATGCCTAACCCCAAAGCAGGTACTGTAACTTTTGATATTGGTAAAGCAGTTCAAGATTTAAAAAAAGGCAAAGTTGAATACCGGCTTGATAAATATGGAATAATCCATATAACTATCGGCAAGGTTTCTTTCGAATCCAGTAAACTTATAGAGAATTATTTTGCTCTAATTGAAGAAATAATAAGAGCCAAACCACCTTCAACCAAAGGCAGGTATATACACTCTATAACAATTACAACGACGATGGGGCCCGGAATAAAGATTGATCCATCGAAAACCAGCGAATAATTAGAATTATACGTCTGGAACTTTCAATTAGGGTATTTAGATTATTTACTTCATGCCTCCAATCTAGGTTGCATATTTCGGATAAAGGAAAAATTCTTGACATTAGTTATTTAGTCTGTTAAATTTCACTAGTTAATAAAATATATGCTTGACCGTAGACAGTAGGTGTCCTTAAGGACTTAATTAAAGCCTACCGAGGGCAAATTTTACCTCCCAAATATGTCTGCGGAGGTTATTTTTTTTCAGAGGAGAGTAAAATGGTTAAACCTGAAAAAAAAGAAGAAGTTAAGGTTATAAAGAAGAAGATTGCTGATTCAGAGGCGGTAATACTGGCAGATTACCGAGGCTTGACTGTTCAGGAGATAAATGAACTCAGATCAAAACTCAAAGATACAGGAGTAGAGTTAAAAATACATAAAAATACTTTGTTTAAAATAGCTGCTGAAAAATGCGGATTGTCAGATTTAGAAGACTTGCTAACCGGACCGACAGCAATGGCTTTTTGTAAAGATAAACCTATTGAATCGTCTAAATTGCTTTATCAATTCTCTAAAGCCCATGAAGTTTTTCAGATTAAGGGCGCTATATTAGAGGGCTCTGTTATTGAAAAGGAAAAGGTTATTGCTCTTGCCATGCTACCTTCAAGAGAAGAGCTAATTGCCAAACTAGTAGGATCATTAAAAGCTCCGATTAGCAGGTTAGTCGGAACCTTGAATAACCCGGCTCAGAAGCTTGTATTAACCTTAAATCAAATTGCTGAACAAAAAGCTTAAAGTTAAAAAGGAGGTGATGCTGATGGCTGAAGATAAAGATGTTCAAGAAAAAGAAGAGATTAAAGCTGAAGAAGCGAAAGCAGAAGAACCCAAGAAGGAAGATAAAAAAGAAGAAGTGAAAGCAGAAGCGAAAGAAGAAGAACCCAAGAAGGAAGACAAAAAAGAAGAAGTAAAAGCTAAAGAACCTAAGAAGGAAGACAAAAAGGAAGAGAAAAAAGCTTCCAAAAAAGCCAAGAAATCAACTTCCACATTAAACAAAGATGAAATAATAGAAGCAGTTCAAAATATGACGGCACTCGAACTTTCCGAACTGGTAAAAGAACTTGAGGATATTTTTGGAGTTACTGCAGCTACACAAGTTGCAGCCGCAGCCCCTGGAGCAGGAACAGCCGGTGAAACAGCAGCAGCGGAAGAAAAGTCAACCTTTGATGTAGTTCTAAAATCTGCGGGCGATAAAAAGATTCAGGTGATCAAGGTTGTTAGAAGTGCAACTAACCTTGGGTTGAAAGAAGCCAAAGATCTTGTCGATAGCGCTCCTAAACCTGTTTTAGAAAATGTTAATAAGGATGAAGCTGAAAAAGTGAAAGGTGAACTAGAAGAAGTTGGGGCTGAAGTTGAGCTTAGTTAATAGATATATTTTAATAACTAAAAAATCGGCCTGTAGAGGCCGATTTAGCTAATTTATGAAAAATTATATTATTATAGAAATTAGGAATATAAGAAATATACAATTTGTTGACAATATACACATATATTGTTACAATAACGATTTGTGTCAAATTATCCTTTCAATTTAGCAAGAGGTGGAAAAACATTTGGATAATGCCCCGGTAATTAGAGAAAGAATCTCTTTTGCTAAAATTCCCGAAATAAGTGATGTTCCCAATTTAATATCAATACAAGTAGATTCATTCAAGTGGTTGCTTGAAAAAGGACTGAGGGAGATATTTGACGATCTCTCACCTATCGAGGACTTTACTCGCTCATTGGCGATGGAATTCGGGGATTATGAATTTGGAGCGATTAAATACTCTGACGAAGAGTGTAAAGAAAAAGACATGACTTATTCTGCTCCACTATTCGTAAAAGTACGCCTGATAAATAAAGGCACGGGTGAAATAAAAGAGCAGCAGGTATTCATGGGTGATTTTCCTCTGATGACCAAGAGAGGCACTTTTATTATTAACGGTACTGAGAGAGTGGTTGTTAGTCAATTGGTTCGTTCACCCGGTGTTTATTTCGACTCTGAAATTGATAAACAATCAGATAAATATCTGTATTATTGTAAAATTATTCCAAGCCGTGGAGCCTGGCTTGAAATGGAGATTGATAAACGCGATATAATGACGGTCCGGATAGACCGAAAAAGAAAACAACCTATTACTATACTTCTAAAAGCTTTAGGTTTTGGGGGTAATGAAGAACTTGTAGAAAAGCTCAACCAAGCAATAAGTATTAAAAAAACACTTGAGAAAGATACATCAGAAAGCTACGAAGAAGCATTAATTGAGATATATAAAAGGCTTAGGCCAGGCGAACCTCCTACGATAGAAAGTGCTAAATCATTATTAGAGAATCTTTTCTTCAATCCGCATAGGTATGATTTGGCAAAAGTAGGTCGTTATAAAATTAATAAGAAGCTAGATCTAGATATTCCAATGGATACTGTAACTCTAACTAGGGAAGACATCTGGAGAACTGTGGAATATTTTGTACAGCTTCACCAAGGCGTAGGTGATATTGACGATATAGACCATTTCGGAAATAGGAGAATAAGGTCTGTCGGTGAACTAATTCAAAATCAATTCAGGATTGGTATGGCCAGGATGGAAAGAGTAGTCCGCGAGAGAATGACTACTCAAGATGTTGAAACTATTACTCCCCAAACCCTAATAAATATACGTCCCATTGTGGCTTCTTTAAAGGAATTTTTTGGCAGCAGCCAATTATCCCAGTTTATGGACCAGACCAATCCATTATCGGGCCTTACTCACAAAAGAAGGCTCTCAGCTCTTGGCCCTGGAGGGCTATCCAGGGAAAGAGCAGGTTTTGAAGTTCGAGATGTTCATCCTTCTCACTATGGAAGGATGTGCCCGATTGAGACGCCTGAAGGGCCTAATATTGGCTTGATCGGAAGTTTAGCTACATTTGGGCGAATCAATGAGTTTGGATTTATTGAAACTCCTTATCGTAAAGTTGAAAATGGAATTGTCACCAGCAATGTGGAATTTTTAACTGCTGATGAAGAAGACAAATATATCATTGCCCAAGCAAATGCTTTAATAAATGAAAAGGGTAAATTTATTCATGAAAAAGTTCTATCCCGAGATCGCGAAGAGATTGAAGCCATAGAGCCTGAAAAAGTTGATTATATGGATATCTCTCCCAGGCAAATTGTTAGTGTTTCAACAGCCTTAATCCCCTTTTTAGAGCATGATGATGCCAACAGGGCTTTAATGGGATCAAACATGCAGAGGCAAGCTGTTCCTTTAGTTAACACTGAAGCTCCTGTTGTTGGAACCGGTATGGAACACAGAGCAATAGTTGATACTGGAGAAATTCTTCTGGCCGAAAAAAATGGAAAAGTCTCCTCGGTTTCAGCTGATTCAATTGAGATTCAGGAAAATAAGAAAAAAAGGACTTATAATCTTCATAAGTTTAAGCGATCAAACCAAGGAACCTGTATTAATCATAAACCACTGGTAAATATTGGTGAAAAAGTTCAAGCAGGTCAAGTAATTGCCGATGGCCCATGTTCTGAAAAAGGAGAATTAGCCCTTGGCCGTAACCTTTTAGTAGCGTTTATGCCTTGGGAAGGTTATAACTACGAGGATGCCATTGTCATATCTGAAAGGCTTGTTCATGAAGACAAGTTATCCTCTATTCACATAGAGGAACACGAAGTTGATGCCAGAGATACAAAACTGGGTCCGGAAGAGATTACTCGCGATATACCTAATGTAAGCGAAGAAGTGCTAAAAGATTTAGATGAACGTGGAATTATTAGAATTGGAGCGGAAGTCAATCCTGGAGATATACTAGTTGGAAAAGTTACTCCAAAAGGAGAGACAGAGTTAACTGCAGAAGAGAGGTTACTCAGAGCTATCTTTGGTGAAAAAGCCAGGGAAGTCAGAGATACTTCACTTAAAGTTCCTCATGGGGAAAGTGGAAAAGTAATTGATATTAAAGAATTTTCACGTGATTCAGGCGATGAGTTATCACCTGGCGTAAATCATCTTGTTAGGGTTTACATTGCTCAAAAAAGAAAGATTGCAGAGGGAGATAAGCTCGCCGGAAGACATGGAAACAAAGGAGTCATATCTAAGATACTACCAGTTGAAGATATGCCTTTTCTATATGACGGGACTCCGGTTGATATTATTCTAAATCCACTCGGGGTTCCATCTAGAATGAATATTGGCCAAGTTCTTGAAGCTCACTTAGGCTGGGCGGCAATGACTGGCTGGAAAGATGAAAAAGATAGAGATATTAAACCGCCAATATTTATTAATTCACCAGTATTTGATGGTGCAACCGAAGAAGAAGTAAAAAATATCCTTAAAAAGGCTGGCCTGCCAATTACTGGAAAGGCTATTCTCTATGACGGACGTAGTGGAGAACCATTTGAACGTCCGGTTACTATAGGTTATATGTATATTATGAAGCTTCTTCATCTGGTAGATGATAAAATACATGCCCGTTCAACTGGACCATATTCTCTTGTGACACAACAACCACTCGGCGGAAAAGCTCAATTTGGTGGTCAAAGATTTGGGGAAATGGAAGTCTGGGCTTTAGAGGCCTATGGAGCAGCTTATACTCTTCAAGAAATTTTAACTGTTAAATCCGATGATGTTGTTGGCCGGGTTAAAGCCTATGAAGCAATTGTTAAAGGTGAAAATATCCCTGAACCTGGTATACCTGAGTCCTTCAAGGTATTAGTAAAAGAGATGCAAAGCCTCTGCCTCAATGTCGAAGTTCTTTCCGATGAAGGCAAAGAAATCGAACTTAAAGAAGCTGAAGAAGATATATATAAGACTGCTGAGGAATTAGGCATTGACCTAAGAGGGCACCTTTCTCAGAATAAAGGCGATAAAAAGGATGAGGAACTACAAGAAATAGACAAAGAAAGCGAAGCTGAAGAAACCAAAGTTTCTGAAGCAGATTAATATAAAATAAATTTACAGGGGGAAGAATTTTGCTCGATGTAAACAATTTCGATTCCTTAAAGATTGGTTTGACCTCTCCTGAACAGATTCGGGCTTGGTCTAGTGGAGAAGTTAAAAAACCGGAAACAATTAATTACCGAACTCTAAAACCTGAAAAAGACGGCCTCTTCTGTGAGAAAATATTCGGGCCGACTAAAGATTGGGAATGCTACTGCGGAAAATACAAACGAGTTAGATTTAAAGGGATTATATGTGAAAGGTGCGGGGTTGAAGTAACTAAATCAAAAGTTCGACGTGACCGGATGGGCCATATCGAGCTGGCTGCGCCAGTATCACATATCTGGTTTTTTAAAGGTGTACCGTCAAGGATGGGCTATTTACTAGATATCTCACCTAAAGATCTTGAAAAAGTCCTATATTTTGCATCCTATATTATTACTGAAGTCAATACAAAGAAGCAGAAAGAGGATCTTGATGTATTAAAGGGCGACCTGGAGGATGAAATAAAGGAACTTGAAGCAGAAATTGCTAAAGAAATCGAAAACTTAGAAAAGAGACGTGACAGGATGGTCCGGGTCGTTAAGGGCGAACTTAAAGCTAAAGATGATGAAGCAGCTGAGATTGAAAGTAAAAAATATACTGATAAAAAAATAGATAGCATTATTAATAATTACGATAAGCAGATTGATGATCAAAAAGCATTATTTGAAGAAAGAAAAGAGTTACTCGAAAATACTTTTCAGACTTTTAGCAAATTAAGCGTGAAGCAATTAATTAACGATGAGCAACTGTATAGAGATCTAAAAATCAGGTATAGCGCATATTTTAAAGGTGGCATGGGAGCTGAAGCCATTAAAGATCTACTGATTAAAATGGATCTAAAAAAAGAAGCGAAAAGCCTGCGCAATACAATTAAAAAATCAAAAGGCCAAAAAAGAACCAGGTCGATTAAGAGGCTTAAAGTTGTTTATGCTTTTCTAAATTCAAAAAATAAACCATCCTGGATGATCATGGAGGCTATTCCAGTAATTCCTCCTGATTTAAGGCCGATGGTTCAATTAGATGGAGGACGTTTTGCAACTTCAGACTTGAATGATTTATACCGAAGAGTAATAAATCGTAATAACCGCTTAAAGAGACTGCTTGATCTCGGTGCTCCAGAGATAATAGTAAATAATGAAAAGAGAATGCTTCAGGAAGCAGTCGATGCTCTTTTTGATAATGGAAGAAGAGGACGTCCGGTAACCGGTCCGGGCAACAGGCCTCTTAAATCTTTATCGGATATGCTAAAAGGAAAACAAGGGCGTTTTCGCCAGAATCTTCTTGGCAAAAGGGTTGATTATTCAGGACGCTCGGTAATTGTTATTGGACCTAAACTAAAATTACATCAGTGTGGTCTGCCAAAAGTTATCGCTTTAGAACTATTTAAGCCATTTGTCATGAAAAGGCTTTGTGATCTTGGACATACCCAGAATATAAAGAGCGCAAAACGAATGGTTGATAGAGGTAAAGACATTGTTTGGGATGTATTGGAGGAAGTTATACTTGAACATCCTGTACTATTAAATCGGGCACCAACTTTGCACCGATTAGGAATTCAGGCATTTGAGCCAGTTTTAGTCGAGGGTAAAGCAATACAAATTCACCCACTTGTCTGTACAGCTTTCAATGCTGATTTTGACGGTGACCAGATGGCTGTACACTTACCATTATCAGTTGAAGCACAAGCTGAAGCTAGAATATTAATGTTGTCCACAAATAATATACTTTCTCCGGCTCATGGTCGTCCCTTGACAACCCCAACTCAGGATATGGTCTTGGGAATCTTTTTCTTGACAGCTGACAAAGAAGAAAATATAGGCGAGGGCCGTGTCTTTAAGGACGAAGATGAGGTTATACATACTTTTAACGTGGGTAAAGTAGAGCTTCACTCAAAGATAAAAGTAAGATTAAAAAATCGACGGAAATTATTGGAAACTACAGTAGGCAGAATTATCTTCAATAAAGCACTACCCGATGAACATCCGTTTGTAAACAAGGAAATAGATAAAAAAGAATTGGCAGCTATAGTTTCTGATTGTACAAAGAAGTTTAGCATTGCTGAAACATCAAATATTTTAGATAATATCAAAACACTTGGCTTTCATTATGCTACTAAAGCCGGGATAACAATAGGTGTCGATGATATTCAGATACCATCCAACAAATGGGATATTTTGGACGCTCCCGAAGAAGCGGTAGATAAAATAGAGAGCCAATATAGAAAAGGCCTGATAACTAAAGATGAAAGGCATCAGAGAATTGTTGAAATATGGACAAAAGCAACTGATGATGTATCTGAAGCAATGGAAAACAACTTCGAAAAATTCAATCCTATCTTGATGATGGCTAATTCTGGAGCAAGGGGTAACATAAAACAGATTCGGCAGCTTGCAGGAATGAGGGGCCTTGTAGCTAATCCGCGAGGTGATATTATAGACCGCCCAATTAAAGCTAATTTCCGTGAAGGTTTGACCGTGCTGGAATATTTTATCTCGACACATGGTGCCAGGAAAGGTCTGGCCGATACAGCTCTAAGAACTGCAGATTCAGGTTATCTAACCAGGCGTCTTGTTGATGTGGCCCAGGATGTAATTGTTCGGGAAGAAGATTGCGGAACGGATGAAGGTATTCCTATGAATATTTTCAATGAAGAAGACGAACCTAACTTAGACCTGATTGGGAGAGTCTCTTTGAAGAGAGTTGTAGCTAAAGATAAGAAGCATATTCTACAACCAAGTCAAGAAATTGACGAAGAAGCATTAGATAAGATAGTAAAAGAAAAAATTAAAGAAATTGAAGTACGCTCTGTTATGACCTGCCGTTCAAAATATGGAGTTTGCCAGTATTGTTACGGTTGGAGCTTAGCTCAAAGATCTAAAGTTGATATCGGGGAAGCAGTAGGTATTATTGCAGCTCAATCCATTGGCGAGCCGGGAACACAGCTTACTATGCGGACATTCCATACTGGTGGAGTAGCCGGAGAAGATATCACCCATGGTTTACCCAGGGTTGTCGAGCTTTTTGAAGCCAGAAAACCAAAAGGACAAGCTATAATCGCTGATATTTCAGGCATTGTCGAGATTACTGAGACTGAAAAACTAAAAAAGATAATAGTTTTAGGCAAGGACGGAAAAGAAAAATCATATCAGATTTCACGAAGAGTACGTTTAAAAGTGAGTGATGGAGATAAGGTGAATGCAGGAGATCAACTTACTGAAGGTTCGCTTAATCCGCATGATATATTGCGTATAAGGGGTAAAAAGGATGTCCAGCTTTATCTGGTAGATCAAGTTCAAGAAGTATATAAATCTCAGGGTGTTGAAATTAATGATAAACATATTGAGTTAATTGTCCGGCAGATGCTGAAAAAAGTTAGTGTTTCTTCTCCTGGGGACACAGATCTTTTACCAGGACAAATAGTAGACAGATTTGTCTTTGAAACAGAAAACACCAAAATTGAAAAAGAGGGCGGAGAACCGGCAACAGCAAAACCAATGTTGATGGGTATCACTAAAGCATCTTTGGCCACCGATAGTTTTCTTTCTGCCGCATCTTTTCAGGAGACAACAAGAGTACTTACTGATGCTGCCATGGCTGGAAAGGAAGACCCTCTCCTTGGCCTTAAAGAAAACGTAATTATAGGAAAATTAATTCCTGCAGCAACTGGAATGAATAGATACCGCTCAATTGAATTAGAGTATAAAGGTGAAATTCCAGAGGAATATGAATTTCTTTTTAAGAAGACACCGGAAGAATTAGAAGAAATGGAAGCAGCTGAAGAAAAAACTGTCGAAGTTGAAGAAACCGAAAAAACAGAGGAAACTGACAAAACCAAAGAAATGGCTAGTAAATAAAATAAAATAAAGTTGACACACCAGTTCAGAGATGGTATATTTTCCTGCTGTAACTTATTCGTTAAAATTAATGGGTATCAAAGCTTGAAAAAGGTAGATAGATTATGCCAACGATTAATCAACTTGTAAGAAAAAGAAGAAAATCAACGTCTAAAAAGACCTCTACCCCGGCTCTTGGCGGGTCTCCTCAACGACGAGGAGTTTGTACGAGGGTAGCCACGGCTACTCCAAAAAAGCCAAACTCAGCCTTGAGAAAGATTGCCCGGGTTAGATTGACTAACGGTATGGAAGTTACAGCATATATTCCAGGAATTGGACATAATCTCCAGGAACACTCAATTGTCTTAATCCGGGGTGGAAGAGTTAAGGATCTACCTGGCGTTAGATACAAGATAATAAGAGCAGCCCTGGATACTGCCGGAGTATCTGACCGCAAGCAATCAAGATCAAAATACGGGGCTAAGGCTACCAAATAGGAGCTTAGAGAAGATCATGCCGAGAAAAGGTCCTGCACCAAAAAGAAAAAGATATTCTGACCCGGTTTTTAATAATAATCTGGTTCAGCAACTGGCTAATAGAATGATGGATGGAGGAAAGAAAAATCTTTCCCAACAGATAGTTTATAATGCACTTGAAATTATCAAGAAGCAAACAAAAGAAGACCCAATCGAGGTATTAAACAAAGCTTTAGATAATGTTAAGCCCCAGCTTGAGGTTAGGTCTAGAAGAGTTGGTGGAGCAACTTATCAAGTTCCTGTAGAAGTTAATAAGCGGAGAAGTAAAACGTTAGCCATGAGATGGTTAGTTCTATATACCAGGGAGAGAACCGAGAAGAGGATGGAAGAAAAACTGGCTGCAGAAATAATTGATGCCTCGAATAATACAGGTGCGTCAATTAAAAAGAAAGAAGATTTACACAAAATGGCTGAAGCAAATCGTGCTTTTGCTCATTATAGATGGTAAATGGTGAAATATTATGCCCAAAAAAGTAGATAAAGAGTTTCCACTGAAAAAAATAAGAAATATAGGAATAATGGCTCATATTGATGCTGGTAAAACGACTACGACTGAGAGAATTCTGTTTTACACCGGCAAGGTTCACAAGATGGGCGAAGTTGATGATGGAGCAGCGGTAATGGACTGGATGATCCAGGAAAAAGAAAGAGGCATTACCATCACGTCTGCTGCTACATCTTGTGATTGGAAGGACCATCGAATACATATTATAGATACGCCAGGGCACGTGGACTTTACTGTAGAGGTAGAACGTTCACTTCGTGTTCTTGATGGAGCAATCGCCATTTTCTGCGCTGTTGGTGGAGTAGAGCCTCAATCGGAAACAGTATGGAGACAAGCAGATAAATACCGCGTTCCAAGAATTGTATATATAAATAAAATGGATAGAACCGGAGCTGATTTTTTTACAGCCGTTGAGATGATACGTAACCGCTTGCAGGCAAACCCTCTCCTTATCCAGATACCGATTGGAAAAGAGGAATCTTTTGAGGGCATGGTTGATTTAATTAACATGAAATCTATTATTTATACTGATGAAACCGGAGCTAAGTTTGAATTAGCTGATATTTCCCAAGATTTACAGGATATTGCCCAGAAATATAGAAAGCAACTGCTCGAAGCGGTCGCCGAATATGATGATAAATTACTTCATCAGTACTTAGATGGGGAAGAAATAGATGAAGAATTGTTAATTCAGGCTATTCGAAAAGCTACTCTAGCTGCTGAACATATTCCGGTATTGTGCGGCGCATCATTTAAGAATAGGGGGATACAGCCATTACTTGATGCTGTTATTTCTTACCTGCCATCTCCACTTGATGTACCAGCTATTACAGGCACTAACCCAAGGACAGGCAAGATTGAAGAAAGACCACCTACCAAGGAAACACCATTTTCAGCTCTTGCTTTTAAGGTAATGGTTGATCCTTATGTAGGAAAGCTTGTATATTTCCGTGTCTATTCTGGCGTCCTATCTACCGGATCAATGATATATAACCCAATACAGGAAAAGAAAGAGAGAGTTGGTAGAATTCTGGAAATGCATGCAAATCACCGGGAAGAAAAAGAAAAAGTATACCCAGGTGATATTGTTGCAGCAGTCGGACTTAAAAATGTTTCAACTGGAGACACAATCTGCTCAGTCTCTAACTCAATAATCTTGGAAAAGATGTTATTTCCTGAGCCGGTAATTTCAGTTGCTATTGAACCTAAAACCAAAGCTGATCAGGAAAAATTGGGCGTTTCCCTGGTTAAGTTAACCGATGAAGACCCCACTTTTAGAGTAAAGCAGGACGAAGAAACAGGACAGACTCTGATATCTGGAATGGGTGAGCTCCATTTAGAAGTTATTGTCGACCGCCTTTTAAGGGAATTTAAAGTCGATGCCAACGTAGGAAAACCACAAGTCTCATATCGAGAGACTATATCAAAAGAAGTTAAAGGTATTGAGGGAAAATATATCCGTCAAACTGGAGGCCGTGGTCAATATGGGCATGTAATAATAAATCTTTCACCAAATGAACCAGGAGAAGGATACGAATTTGAGAACTTGATTAAAGGCGGAGATATTCCCAAGGAATATATACCCTCAATTGATAGAGGCATTCAGGAAGCTGCGCAATCGGGAATATTAGCTGGATTTCCATTAATAGATATTAAAGTTGAATTAGTTGATGGTTCTTTTCATGAGGTTGATTCATCTGAAATGGCTTTTAAAATAGCTGGATCCCTGGCTTTAAAAATTGCAGTTAAAAAAGCTACTCCAACTTTACTTGAACCTATTATGTCAATTGAAATAATAGTTCCTGAAGATTATATGGGGGATGTTATAGGAGATTTAAACTCAAGAAGGGCTCATATAGAAGGCATGGAACTAAAAGGAAATCTACAACATATTAAAGCGCTTGTTCCGTTAGCTGAAATGTTTGGTTATGCTACCGACGTAAGATCAATAACACAAGGTAGAGCCACCTTTACAATGCAGTTTGATAAATATAGTAAAGTACCTTCTGGTTTGGCAAAAGAATTAATCACTAAATTTCATGGCGAAAATCTGGTATTTGCTGCCGGGACGTAAGGTTACAATGATTAATTTTGTATTTATAAATAGAAAAAATAATAAAGACTCTCAATCAAGAGGAGGCTATTATGGCTAAAAAGAAGTTTGAAAGAACAAAACCACATATGAACATCGGGACTATAGGCCACGTTGATCATGGCAAGACCACCTTGACGGCGGCT
>CAYFWW010000031.1:0-16597 GCA_964346985.1 uncultured Actinomycetota bacterium | reverse complement strand
CTGGGAGCCTCTTTTCAGGGCAGCGTGGTGGTTGAATCGACCAATGCCAAGAAGATAACCACAATCGTCAATGAACAGGCCATTAACGGCCAGGCAATGAGTTATAACGGGTTTTAAGGAAAGAGGGAGAGCCCGGGCGGTTGGAAGGAGTATATATATAGCAGATACCTGATGCCAGGTGTCCATGATAGATTGTGTAAACAGTGATTATTAAGAAAATCTTAGTAATTGCAAAGATTTATGACAATAATTTATTTAAAATATTGTTATTATAATTACAAAGACAATTAATGATGGTATAATGTAGTTTACTATTCTTTTTATAGGAATGGCAATGGGTGAAAAAAATTCTGAATTTTTAAAAAATGATCTCAATTCGATATTAGAACCTTTAGATAGGGATGATACTATCCGTCAACTTGTCCCTCTCGGCAAGATTGAATTAGATCCGTCCTTCCATTATAAAAATGTCAACCACTGGTATATAAAGCGTATTTCAAAAGCTATGCGCCATGGTAAAAGAGTCACTCCCGTTGTTCTTTCTCCGCACAAAGACGGTTTCCGTGTAATCAGGGGAAACAGAAGGGTAGTTGCGGCTGCCGAAGCCGGCTTTGAAGAGATTCCTGCGATTATCCGGAAGAGTTCTGAAACTGAAAACACCGGCCTAATGCAATCAAGCATTGAACCGGCCAGAAAGAAAGTAGAAAAACCTAAAACTGAATATAAAGCTGAAGAAAAAAGAGAGATACTAAAGCAAGAAGCAATTAAACCTAACCGTCAGGCCCGTCGCCAGAGACCCAAATTAGAGAAGAGAGAAGTAATCCGTGAAGAGGTTATTGCCAAAGAAGAACCTAAGGAAGAAAAGGTTCCGAGCCAAACTGAGTATAAATTTTCTGTACCTCTTTTACCCGACCTGGATAAGGAAAATCAGGAATTACAGAGAGCTGTTGACTATTTAAACCATGAAAACGAGCGAGCCCAGCAAGAACTGAAAAAGATGAGATCAGAAGTTCGCCGTTTCAGAGTGCTTTTGAATCAGGCTATTCCAGCTGAAGGAGTGGACTTAAACCAGAAAAGCCATATAGATTTGCCTAGCAGGCCTTCGATAACCAAAGAAAAACATTCAATTGAGACTGTTGAGGTAAACAAAGAAGTATTCTCGAAAATAAGTGATTTAGAGCAAAATAATACAAAACTTAATGGATCAATTGAATTGCTGCAAAATGACCTTAACCTAAATCAGCAGGAAAGGCAGCTTATCGAGGAGCAACTGTGTACTCTGGCAGACAGAAATCAAGAATTAGAACAGGAAAGCCGCAAATTACTTCTTAATATCGATAGACTTGAAGAAGGCCTGATTATCACCGAGAACCGCCTGGAGAAGGCTTTGCAAATAGAACAAGAACAGAACGAGCAGATTGATATACTGACGGCCGATATCGAAAAACTACAATCTGAAATTCAAATCCAAAAAAAGGATATAAAGAATCTGGAAGAGAGACTGGAATTCTCAGAGAAGGAAAGAAAAGACCTGAAAGAATTCTCAGAAGCTCTTAAGGATGATTTAAAGAATATATCGGGGGAAAGAAACCAAAAGCAAGTTGAAATTCAAAACCTCAACAATGAGATTTCACGCCTGGAAGAGTATATTAGAACCCAGAATGAAGAAAAAATAACCTTAGAGACAAAAATTATCAAGTTATCAAGAGACTTGACTCGAACACATCAGAGAAAAACTTTCACTGCAGAAGAGAAGATTAAACTGGCCGATAAATTAAAATTTTCTCATGAGAGGTTAAACCTTATCAATGATGAATTAAAATATATTCAAACCGATAAGGATAAGAAAGACCAAGAATATTTTAGATTATCGCAGGAAAAAGATAATATTGATAGCAACTACTATATTATAAAAGAAGAAAAAATTAGATTAGAAGAACGATTAAAAAATGCCTATGAAAATATAGAATTTTATAAGAATAATCTCCATAAAACAGAAGTAAAATTACTATCAATATCAGAACAGAGGGATAAACTTCAGGATCTTTTTATAGAGCAAAAATCTAAGCGCATTAATTTTATCAAAAGAGTTGCCAAGTTCGAAGCATCAAAACAAGCCCTTACTAAAAACTATAATCGCTTAGAGGATAGGTTAAGCCGGGTCGAAGCGGATAAAATTGAAGTTATCGAGGAAAATAGCCAGCTTAAGAACAAAATCAGAATTCTGGAAAAAGACCTGAACAAGGCAAACCAGAAGATTGATATATTAATCAATGAGAAGAAAAGCCTCTACAGGTATATTTCAAAGCTCTTAAGGCAAAACAAGCTGCTGATAGATAAAGTTTCAAACTTGAGTTTTCAGGTTGACACATTTAAAGAAGAAGGAAAAGCTACAGATAAGAGGATCAAGGAACTTTATAGAGCTGAGGATAATTTAAAATCCAAGCTGGAAAAAATTACTTTGGAAAGGAATAAGCTGTTATTAGTGCTAGAAAAGACAAATCAGAGTGAAAGTGGATATAAACATAGAATTAGCCAGCTTAGCAGAGAAAAAAACCAGCTCTTAAAAGAGAAAAATATTTTAAGCAAAGAATTAAAAACTTTAAGGGAAAAGAATTTTATCAGCGGAATTTTTAACGGAATAAGCCAGCTTCAGGAAAAGCAAAGACTGCTTAACGAGACTGAGAATAAACTTGAAGCGACAAAAGAGATGTTGAGTAAGACTAACGAGATTGAGAAAAGTAGGGAAAAAGACTTAAAAAAATTAGAGGAAGAGTTTAATAGGGCAAAAGCCCAAATAAGAATAAAGCAGGCTGAGATAGAAAAAGTCAAAGCTGAAAAAGACAGTCTCAATTCTAAACTGGATGAACAGAAAGCCTTATATGATTTGGTTGGAGTATTAAAACAAAATCTTGAAGAAGAAAAAAATGAAAACCTGGTTCTGCTTGAGGAACTGAATAAACTTAAAGATTCAATTAAAGAACTTAATCGAATCAATAAAAAATTGCGCAAGAATGCTGCCTTAGCTGGCCAGAGAAACAAGGAATCAATAGCGGAGATAGATTCTTATAAACTAAAAACAGATTCGTTTTCTAAACATATTGCAAAATTGACAAAGATTATCAACAAATTAGAAAAAGAGAAAGAAGAATTAAAAATCAATGCTGACCTTTACCGAGAGGAAAAAAATACAAGTGAAAAAAGATTAAGGGAAGCAATTGACAAACAAAGAAGATCTAACCAAAGATTGGATAATTTCAAAGTTGTGACTGACCAGTTGGCTCAAGACAAAATCAATATAGAGAAAGAATATTCAAAGATTAAGGCGGAAACAAATGTTTTGAGGAAGCATTTTAAAGATTTTCGCCGAAGAGAAAGTACTCTAATAAGAGAACTTAAAGACAGCAAGGAAAATATTAGCGTATTAACCAATCAGATGATTCGAATTACCAACCTTCAAGGGATTTCTAATGATGAGAGGAATAATCTTTTTAAGATGCTTAAAGATGTAATTCAGGAAAAAGAGCAATTGGAGAGAAAGTTAACTGGGACAATTAATTATGGTCTCGATAAAATCGGTTTAGAAAAAAGTATTTCTAATTTGGAAAAGCAATTTGATCATAAGTTAGAAATAAAGAAATTCAAAGACTCTAAAAAACCAAATTAGCCCTGCCATACTTAGCTTTTTCCTCGAATTTTTGTTAATATTTCAATTATAATAAAACATGAGGTTTATATATGTATTGTGAGAAATGTGGTTGGGAAATAGACGATGATTTAGTCAAATGTCCCGAGTGCGGTAATATTCGGGAAGAATATAAGGCCTGGCCGTTATTTATCGGTATATTTATAGTTATAATATTAGCTGGGTTTACCTGGTATTATGTTAATCGATTGATGCCATATCTGGCACCTGGAGCAGCGGTAATAATTGCGGTTATTGGCTCTTTTTTTGTAGTAATTTTGTCACTAAGAAGGAAATAAAGGAAATAATAGGTTAAGCTCAGGGTAATCTATTTTTACCTAAGGGAAATAAATCTGTTTTGGCAGGTGAATGGTTTTAAAAATTGACATTAACTGTCTTTCCGTGTTAATATTTTTCCCTGTTTGAGCTAAGGAGATTATATGCTTTATGCGGTAATAAAAAGCGGTGGAAAACAATATAGAGTAGAAAAAGATGACCAGATTACTATTGAAAAAATAGCCGGAAAAACAGGCAAAAAGGTCAAAATAAATAATGTCATCCTGTTAAATAATAATGGAAAAATAATTATTGAACCTGATAAGCTGAAGAAGGCTAGGGTCGAAGCAAGCATTATGGACTTGGTAAAAGATGATAAGGTTATAGTCTTCAAGCATAAACCGAGAAAAAACTATCAAAGAAAAAGAGGCCACCGCCAACAGCATACTTTATTGAAGATTGAGGAGATCATACTAGAAAAGAAGAAGCTGCTAGATGAAGAAGTCAAAAAGGAAAAAACAAAGATAAAACCTAAGAAAAAACCGGCTGCCAAGAGAATAAAAGCCAAGAAGCCAACAAAATCAAAAGAAGAAGTTAAGAAAAAGAGAATAGAAAAGAAAAAGGAGACAGTTAAAAAAGCGACCAAGGATGAAGAAAAGAAATCTGCTGTAAGCAGTGTTACCAAAAAGAAAAAGCCGGCAGCTGAAAAGAAGAAGAGTAAAGAAGAAACAGTGAAAAAAAAGACTGTCAAGAAAAAAGCAGAAGACAAAAAGAAATCCATGAAAGCTGAATCAAAAGAGAAGAAGGATACTAAGAAAAAAGAAGCAAAGAAAAAAGAGTCTTCTAAAAAGAAGAAATAGTAACATAAAGGAGGGAATAGTATGGCTCATAAAAAAGGAATGGGCAGCACCCGGAATGGCCGGGACAGTAAATCTAAACGGCTTGGCATAAAGAGCCATGATGGACAGTTAGTCAAGGCAGGAACAATTATATTAAGGCAGAGAGGCACGAAATATAAACCAGGTTTCAATGTAGGGCTGGGAAGGGATTTTACGCTTTTTGCTAAAGCTAAAGGCCAGGTCCAAATCGTTTCAAAAGGTAAAAATAGAGGTATCGTCCATATTATTCCTGATGGCCAGGTATCCACAGCCAGCTAAAAGTTTATATAAATAAGACCAATAGGTAATACTTATCTTTTTCAACTTCCACATCACTTGTTAGCAAGTACTATTTTTAATTTATCTTTTAAATGCTGTGCTAATATATTATATATTTATTTAAATGGAAAAAAGCTATGCCTAAATTTATTGACCGAGCCAAAATCTATCTTAAAGCCGGTGATGGTGGAAATGGTTGTGTAAGTTTCCATCGGGAGAAATACAAACCCAAAGGCGGGCCTGACGGAGGTGACGGCGGCCAAGGCGGAGATATCATCTTTAAAGTTGATGATAGATTAAACACATTGCTGGATTTTACCTACCACCGACAATTTAGGGCTGATAAAGGTGGAAATGGCAAGGGTAACAATCAGCACGGCAAGGATGGTGATAATCTTGTGCTAAATATTCCTCCCGGTACTTTAATCAAAGATGTCAATGGGAAATTAATAAGCGATATGGTTGTAAAAGGTCAATCAATTGTTATTGTTCGAGGTGGCGCAGGCGGAAGGGGCAATGCGCGCTTTGTTTCGCCTACCAGAAAAGCGCCGCGGTTTGCCGAAAAAGGTGAAAAAGGAGAGGAATTAGAGATACTGCTAGAATTAAAACTAATCGCTGATGTCGGCTTGATCGGATATCCAAATGTTGGTAAATCTACTCTAATTAGCAAAATTTCCGCGGCTAAACCGAAAATAGCAGCTTATCCTTTTACAACATTGGTTCCAAACCTGGGAGTGGTTAAGGGAGAGGATGATTATATTTTTACAGTTGCGGATATTCCGGGTTTAATAGAAGGGGCTCATAATGGTGTAGGGCTTGGAGACGATTTTCTCAGGCATATAGAAAGGACAGTTTTATTAGTTCATATACTAGATATCTCTGGTTCCGAGGGGAGAGATCCCTTAGTTGATTTTGAAGATATCCAAAAGGAACTCTCTTCTTACCATCCTGAACTTTCCAATCTTCCCATGTTAGTCGCCGGAAATAAAGTTGATATCATAGATAAAGACAGAGAGATTCTGGAGAAGGCAGAAGACTTTTTTCTAAAAAGAGAATTGCCCTTTTATGTCATTTCGGCAGCTACGGGTGAGGGAATCAGAGAACTTAAGCTTGCAATTCAGGGGAAGCTGATTAAAATCAAATCAAGGTTAAAAGAAGAAATTGAGGAGGAAGAAATAGAGGAATTTGCTTATGTAAAACCTGAAGAGATTGAAATTATCGTAAAAAAAGTCAGTTCAGGGCGATTTGAAGTCAAAAACCGAAATCTTGAAAGAGTCGTCTTGATGGCTGATCTGGAAAATGAGGAAGCCATTGAATATCTGCAAAAACAATTCCAAAAAATGGGAGTTGAAGAAAAACTTTCTAAGGCCGGGGCAAAAGAGGGAGATACTATAGAGATTGCCGGGCAATATTTTGACTTCCTTCCATCTCAACCTTAGAATTTATTCAGATGAAAAAAATGAGCCGAGCCAAAGAGCTTAAAGATATAAGAAAGATAGTTGTAAAAATAGGCACAAGTGTCATTACGACTGACAGTGGCCGTCTTGACCAGAATCGTTTGAAATCAATTGTCGAGCAAGTGGCCTGGCTGGTAAAAAAAGGATATAAGTGCTTATTGGTTACTTCTGGAGCTATTGCCGCCGGAGTTGAATCCTTGAATCTTGAAAAAAGGCCTAAAACTATTCCAGCTTTGCAAGCATCGGCTGCTGTAGGACAGGGCCTGCTGGTCAATAACTACGCCCAACTCTTCCTGCCCCATGGAATTATGGTCGGGCAAGTCTTGTTGACCCAGCATGACACAACTCATCGACACCAATATGTTAATGCTCGAAATACCCTGGCTAAACTTTTAGATTATGGAGCGGTACCGATAATAAACGAAAATGATTCAACCGCTGTTGATGAAATAAAGTTCGGTGATAATGATACTCTGGCAGCCTTAGTTGCCGGCCTTATCCAAGCTGATTTGCTTATCCTTTGCACAGATACAGATGGCCTTTTTACCTGCGATCCCAAAAAAGATAAAGAAGCCTGTCTTCTGTCCAGGGTTGATGAGATAGATGAAGAAACTGAAAAGCTGGCTAGCGGGGCAGGTACTCATTTTGGTTCAGGAGGTATGGTTACTAAATTAAATGCGGCTAAAATTGTTACTATGGGCGGTACAGGAATGGTAATAGTCAATGGCCAAAAAGATGGAATCATTAAAAAAGTAATCAAGGGCGAAGAAGTGGGGACATATTTTCCACCAAAAAAAGATACCATAAGCGGTAAAAAATTATGGATAGCTTTTGGAAGGATTAGCCAGGGCCGGGTCATAGTCGATGATGGAGCTAAAAGAGCCTTAATCTCTCAGGGCAAAAGCCTTTTGCCGGCAGGGGTTATTTCCTGCCAGGGGAATTTCAGTGTGGGTGATGCTGTTGATATTTCTGACGGAGAAGGGAAAATTTTTGCCAAAGGCTTAACCAATTATAGCTTTAAAGAGCTTAAAAAAATTAAAGGCTTAAAGACAGATAAGTTAAAGCAGATTTTAGAAGGAGAAGTTAGTCAGGAAGTTATCCATCGTGATTGTCTGGTGGTTTTAAAATAGGAGGATTTTTATATGGTTGACGTTACTGAATTAGGGAAAAGGGGAAAAGAAGCAGCTAAAGATCTCGCCAGAGCTTCGACAGCTTTAAAGAACAACGCTCTGGAGAAGATATCTCAAGCTTTAAAGAGTAGAGTCGATGAGATCCTGGAAGCTAATGAGAGTGATATGCAGTCGGGAAGGGATAATAAAATCTCAACCGCTCTTCTGGACAGGCTTTATTTGAATGAAGATAGAATAATTGATATTGCCGATGCCCTTGTTGACATTACCAAACTGAAAGACCCAATTGGACAAGTTGTAGAAGGTTGGCGGTTGCCAAACGGTTTGCAGATTAATAAGGTAAGAGTTCCTTTAGGATTAATTGGCATGATTTATGAAGCTCGTCCGAATGTTACTGTAGATGCTGCCGGGCTCTGTTTAAAGACCGGGAATGCTGTTATTCTAAGGGGAGGTTCTTTGGCCTATAATTCAAACTTGATTCTGACACAAATCATAGATGAAGCAGCGGCTAAAGCCGGTTTGCCAAGAGATTCTGTTCAGATGGTTACCTCAACTGACCGAAAAGAAGCGGGAAAGATCATGAAGCTTAACCAGTATATAGATGTATTAATTCCCAGGGGCAGTGAGTCACTTATCAACCGGGTCATTGATGAAGCCACAGTCCCGGTCATAGAGACCGGAATTGGGAATTGCCATGTATATGTTGACCAAGAGGCTAATCTTAAATCAGCAAAGGACATAATAATAAATGCCAAATGCCAGAGGCCCGGAGTCTGCAATGCGGCTGAAACTCTTTTGATCCATGAATCCGTTGCTGAAAAATTTATACCCGGAGTGATAGCCGCCCTTCAGGAAAACAAAGTTGAGATATTTGGAGATAAAAAAGTACAGGAGCTTGCTTCGGATGTAAAACCAGCTTCGGAAGAAGACTGGAAAACCGAATATCTTGATTTAAAATTAGCGGTTAAAGTAGTTGATTCCCTGGATGAAGCTATTAAGCATATTAATAAATACGGATCTAAACATTCAGAAGCTATTATTACTGAAGATTATTCAAATGCCTTCCGGTTTACTGACGAAGTCGATGCAGCTGCAGTCTATGTTAATGCTTCGACCAGGTTTACTGATGGTGGGGAATTCGGATTAGGCGCTGAGATTGGTATCAGTACTCAAAAGCTACATGCCCGTGGGCCAATGGGCCTGGAAGCGCTTACTTCGACAAAATATGTCATATATGGAAAAGGGCAGATACGGCAATAATGATCCTGAAATAATTGTTGAGCCCGGCCAAAGATTCTAGATATTTGTCTCACTGAGAAAAGGCATCACCTTGAGGACTTCAGCTTTTAATTCAACCTCTTTTTTAATTGATTTGTTCTGCTCTTTTTTAAGTTTATCTTTTTCGGCAGGGTCCTTAACCTCGTAGAATAATTTTCTGCCAATCTCAACGTTTTTTTCAACTACCTTCATCAGTTCAATGACATTTTCTTGGCCTTCTTTATATTTAACCGGAGGGTTTAACCTATTTATCCTGGTAATTCCTTCATCTATTACTTTTTTCAGATTTTCATAATCTTTTTCCTGCCGGTCTATCTTAACTGCCATATCGGAAATATAATTAAAAGCAATTTCGACTATACTTATTATATTCTCTTGATATGTATTGTCTGTCATGGGCAAAAGAGGTGTTTTTCCATCCTGGAGAAGCCAAATACCGCCAACCTTGTTGAGAAAAAATACTTCGTTTACCTTTCCTTTTTCTGTGATTAGCTCAGCCTCTACTGTAGCTCCGATCTCATCATAGCTTTCGCTCTTGATTGTAAAAGATTTGAACTCGGTCTTGTTTATTATCTCTTTCAGGTAATCTTGCTGGCTCTTTGCATTAGGACCTAAGCGGTTACGGCATTCATCGGTGACCTGGCTTAAGGCCTTTGATATATCTTTGTCCTTAACGGCATTGTGATATTTGGTGACAGTCTGGGTTGGGCTTCCCCCCAAAATGAATGATAAGGAGCCGTTATAATATAGATAGGTTAAGCCGGCTAACAGAATAATTAGAAATAATATAAAAAAAATAGACTTGATTCTCTTATTTTTTTGCGTCTGCCGGTTAATCTCTTCTGTAATTTTAATTCACCTGTGTAATTATTGTATCAAGTTATTTTATCAGCAAGAATCTTTTTTTACCAGAAGAATATTAATAACAAATGAGAAGCCAGCATAATTTTTGCCGATTAAGCAGATAAATTCAAAAATGAAAAAATATTTGAGGGTTAAAAGGCTTACACCATAGCTTAATTAATAATGGTTTCAGAAAATGATGCCAAAAATGGGCTATGCTATAATACCCGTAAACAACGCAAAGAGCTATTTAGGAGATAGTTTGAATAAGAAGCTTTTGACCATTGGATTAATGGGCGGAACATTCAATCCTATCCACTATGGCCATCTTGTCACTGCAGAAGAAGCAAGATTCAAGTTCGGTTTAGATAGAGTCATATTCATTCCATCTGGCCATCCACCCCATAAAGACGACCAGGAAATACTCGATGCGGAGACAAGATTTCTTATGTCTGTTATTGCTACAGCTTCTAATCCTCGTTTTGAGGTCTCAAGAATTGAGATTGACCGGGCAGGCCCTTCCTACGCAATTGACACTGTGGCTGAAATAAAATCTATATTTGGCGTTGGCTGCAAGATATTTTTTATCACCGGAGCCGATGCTATATATGAGATCTTAACCTGGAAAGATACAGATAAGCTTGTCCAGATGTGCTCTTTTATTGCGGCAACTCGCCCAGGTTATTGCCTGAAAAGATTTAAAAAAGAGGAGATTATCAAGATTAAGCCAAAGCCTGATATCCATTTTCTGGAAGTACCGGCTCTGGCTATCTCTTCTACTGATATCAGGGAGAGAGTCCGCCGCGGTGAACCTATTAATTATTTAGTACCTGAGGGTGTTGAAAGTTATATAGAAAAGAATGGGTACTATAAATCCGGGTAAATATTTGGAGATAAAGAGAGAGCCGCTGTTAATAAAACTTGAAAAAGGATTAAAGCCTAAAGATTTTGCTCACAGTTTAAGAACAGCTAAAATTGCAAACGATATTGCCGGCCTGCATAAAATTAATTCAGATAAAGCCTATATAGCCGGTTTATTGCATGATTGCGGTAAGATATTCAGCTGTCAGGCCATGGTAGCTAAAGCCGAGGAACTAGGCTTGGAAATTGATTCAGTTGACCGTCAATACCCTTACCTGCTTCATGCTAGAATAGGCGCAATAGTAGCCAAGCGGGACTTTTTAATTGATGATGAAGAGATTATCAAAGCTATTGAAAGGCATACTCTGGGCTGGCTGGAAATGTCAGACCTTGATAAGCTGATATATCTGGTTGATATGATAGAGCCGGCCCGCAAGTTTCAGGGAGTGGATGAGTTGCGCCGTTTAGTCCATGAAAATCTTGACCTTGCATTTAAAAGAGGTTATAAATATTCTTTATCGTATATAATCCAGAGAGGAAAACTGTTTCACCCGTTAACCATTGAGGTCTGGAACAAACTTATTGTCAGGGATGGAAAAGATGAAGGCTGGTTATAGGACCAGAAAAAGACAAGAAAAAAGAGAGAAAAAAATAAAGAAGACGCAACTATATACAATTATTACCGTCATTTTAGCCTTGGCAGTCATCGTATCTATATTAAAAGGATATCATCGATATTTAATTCCTTCTTCTTTCAAAGAAAAGAAAAAAGCAACCAAAGAAAAACTTCCTCCAGCTAAAGCAACTTTTCTTATGGTCGGCGTCAAAGAAGAGACCAAAGGAGAAAAAGCTGATTCCCTGGCCATGATATATCTTGATACAAAAAAAATGACCATTAACGGGGTAGCTATACCGGAAGATACTTTTGTTCCTATTCCAGGCCCCGGTTTTGATAAGATCGGAGCTGCCCTAAAGAGCGGCAGTATTTCTAATATGAAATTAGCCCTGGAAAATATGACTGGTTTAAAGATTGATTTTTGGATTGAAGATGATTACCGTGATTTAAATATAGATGACCAGAAAGCTTCGCTTGAAAAAGTTGAGATTATTGATATTTTCAAGGAGCCCAAAGATTCCAGCCTTAACTATTCTG
Source organism: uncultured Actinomycetota bacterium (assembly GCA_964346985.1). Taxonomy (GTDB): domain Bacteria; phylum Actinomycetota; class Aquicultoria; order CAYFWW01; family CAYFWW01; genus CAYFWW01. The sequence continues at coordinate 4,757 of CAYFWW010000031.1, read as the reverse complement.
AAATGCAATTCTATCTGCAGAAATTAAAAAATATAAAACCTTCCAATATCAATATGGCGCCTCTTCCGGTTAGGCCGATAGTTGTGGGAGATGATACTTTTTACGAACCAAAAAGGGATGAGATGAATAAGTTGATAGAAGTTCTCTGGGGGGTAAAGTCCAGCAAGAAAAAAGAACCGGTCAGAGTAGTTGTCCTAAATGGGAGCGGTGTGCCGGGCGTTGGGGGAGATGTGGCAGAGTTACTTATTAACAACGGCTATAAAGTAGTCGACATTAAAAATGCCAGCACTTTTGATTATAAAAAAACTCAGATAATTTCCTATATCGATGATAAAAAGCAAGCCGAAAATATAAAAAGTTTACTAAAAACAGGTATAATCATAAGAAAGGATGTTCCTCAAGATTTAACCGAATTAACAATTGTTGTCGGCAAAGATTATAAAATTCAGAAAAAATAGAAGGGAGGAGATATTTTCTGAAATCTGAAAAATCGGCCGTAATAGCTGCTGATGCGGCTAGCTCAAAAAAGGCTAACGATATTCTGGTTATGGATGTCAGTGACCTTATCTATATAACTGACTATTTTGTTATATGCAGCGGGAATACAAAACGTCAGGTTAAAAGGATTACAGATAATATAAGAGAAAGAATGCGCCAGGAAGGCTTATCGATATATGGGACCGAAGGCGAGAAGGAATCACAATGGGTACTATTGGACTTTGGAGATGTAATTGTCCATATATTTAATCAAGAAATGCGTGAATACTACCAAATTGAACGCCTTTGGAAAGATGCACCAATAGTTGATTGGGAAAATGAGCAGAAACCGCAAAAAGCAGCCAGATAGATATTGTTTAAATTTGACAAAGATTAAGACTCTAATATATATTTTTAAAGCTTAAAAATTGGTTAGCTGTGCCAAAATATGGATAAGAATCTTTAAGAATTAATAATCATTAGAGGGGGATGTAGCTCAGACGGGAGAGCGCGTGCTCGGCATGCACGAGGTCAGGGGTTCGATTCCCCTCATCTCCACCGTGAAGTAGAGTTTGCCCTCTGGGCAAACTCTACTAAATCGTTAAAAAACTTTTGGGTTAATTTCTTAGGTTTTAAACAAAAACAGTTGTAAGAATCATTAATATCCCTAAAAATTAAGGAAAATATAGTCTAATCGATATATTAATCTTTTTTCTGACGCTCTGCTGGCCTGGCTTTAGTGTGTTAAATAAAAACAAAGCCTCCATTAACTGAACCATCGAGAAACTTATATATTGTTTGCTACCCGCTACCTGCATTATTTGATAGAATATCTGAACAAAGTGGTTAATATAGTGTAATCATGGAAGAGAAATATAATTTTAAAAAAATTGAAAACAAATGGCAGAAAAGGTGGGAAGAGAGTAACCTTTACCAGGTTTCCGAGAACCCTGAACTGAAGAAAAAATATATTCTGGAGATGTACCCTTATCCTTCCGGGAGCTTGCATATGGGGCATATGAGGAATTATTCGATTGGTGATGTTATCGCCCGCTTTAACACAATGAACGGATATAATGTCCTCCACCCTATCGGTTATGATGCTTTTGGCATGCCCGCTGAAAATGCGGCCATCCAGCAGGGTGTCCATCCTTTTGACTGGACTAACAGAAATATTCAAATTATGCACGACCAGATGATTAGCCTCGGTTTGAGCTATGATTGGTCAAGGGAACTATCAACAGCTGACCCGACCTATTATAAATGGGGGCAGTGGATATTCTTAAAATTCTACGAGCGGGATTTGGTCTACCGCAAAAAAGCCCGTGTCAACTGGTGCCCTAGTTGTGAGACAGTTCTGGCTAACGAGCAGGTCGAGCAAGGCCTCTGCTGGAGGTGCCATAAACAGGTCACAACTAAAGATCTTGAGCAGTGGTTTTTCAAGATTACTGAATATGCCGACCGCCTCTTAAAAGACCTGAAGCAGTTGGAAGGCAGCTGGCCGGAGCGGGTCAGGATAATGCAGGAAAATTGGATTGGCCGCAGTGAAGGGGCCTCTGTCAATTTTCAGCTCAAAGAGACTGGAGAAGAAATCGAAGTCTTTACCACCAGGCCCGATACTCTTTGGGGAGCAACCTTCTTTCTTCTATCCCCGGAGCATCCTTTGGTAGACAAACTGGTAGCTGGAACAGATTATGAAACCAAAGTGGCTGAATTCAGAAGAGAAGTAGCTAAAGAGACTGAGATAGATAGAACTTCGGTAGAAAAAGAAAAGAATGGCCTATTTATCGGCCAGTATGTCATTAACCCGGTCAATAAGGAAGAGATTCCAATCTACATTGCTGATTACGTCTTGATGGAATATGGCACGGGAGCCGTTATGGCTGTTCCCGCCCATGATGAGCGGGATTTTGATTTTGCCAGAAAGTATGATATTCCGATAAGGATCGTCATCTGGCACAAGTCTTTAGATTTAAAACCGGAGGAACATAATAAACTAAAGGAAGCCTATGTGATCGAGGAAGGAGAGATGGTCAACTCGGCTGATTTTAACGGTACCCCGCTTGATGAACACAATGCCTTTAAAAAGGTAATATCCTATCTGGAAGACAATAATATTGGCAAATTCAAAATCAATTACCGAATCCGTGACTGGCTGATTTCACGCCAGCGCTATTGGGGTAATCCTATTCCGGTTATTTATTGTGATTCCTGCGGGATTGTCCCTGTTCCCGATGAAGATTTACCGGTGATTTTACCGACCGACATTAAATTTGATAAGAGCGGCCGCTCGCCTTTGATTGACAATAAGGATTTCATAAACACGACCTGCCCTAAATGCGGTATCTATGGGAAAAGAGAGACTGATACTATGGATACATTTACCTGTTCTTCATGGTATTTTTTCCGCTATACCAGCCCTCATTTTGACGAAGGACCTTTTGATGTCGAGGCTTCTAAATACTGGATGGCTGTTGACCAGTATATCGGGGGTATTGAACATGCCATACTGCACCTTCTCTACTCCCGCTTCTTCACTAAAGTCTTTCACGATATGGGTTTAACAGATATAGAAGAACCTTTTACCAGGTTATTAACTCAGGGGATGGTCATCAAGGACGGCGATAAGATGTCTAAGTCAAAGGGCAACGTAGTCGACCCCAATGAGATAGTCGATAAATATGGGGCAGATACCGGCAGGCTTTTTATCCTATTTGCTTCTCCACCGGAAAAAGATTTAGACTGGTCCGACCAGGGGGTAGAAGGCTCTTTCAGATTTTTAAAAAGAGTTTATGCATTGATAAAAGAAGACATAGAAAACGAAGGCAAGACGGGAACAGGAGAATACGGACCGGACGAAAACAAGCTTCGTTCAAAATTACATCAGACAATCAAGAAGACCACTGAAGATATCGAAAAAAGATATAACTTCAACACAGCCATAAGCGCTGTCATGGAGCTGGTCAATGAGACCTATAAATATAACGAAAGGTCGGTAGGGGATAGAAACCGATACCTTATTCGAGAAATCAGCGTCAATATTGTCTTGATGCTGGCTCCTTTTGCCCCCCATATAACCGAAGAACTATGGGAAGCTGTAGGCAATGACAAAAGTGTTCATCTCCAGGCTTGGCCAAAATACAACAAAAACTTAGCCACAGCTGAAGAAATAACACTGGTTGTCCAGGTCAACGGCAAGGTCCGGGACAGAATTCAGGTTGCGGCAGATATTTCGGAAGAAGAAATGAAAGAAAGAGCCCTGGCTTCAGAGAAGATAAGTAGATTTACTGAAGGAAAAGATATAATCAAAACGATTATTGTTCCAGGCAAGCTTGTAAATATTGTGGTTAAGTGACGGTAAAGATTAGGCAGAAGAAAGTCATATTAATTAGACATAAATATACTATTTGAGGCTATCGGGATTATACTCTTGATCTGGCAAAGAAAGCGTTTTTTGCCAGAGGTGAAAAATTAAACCATAACCAAAATCATTTTTATTAAGATTATTTTCGAGAGCTTTAATATCTTGAGTTTCTTCAATAAAGCTGAAACCGTCCGGGGTCCCTTCCCAGAATTCTTTAGGTGGCCGTCCATCCACGCAATAATAGTCCGGAAGCAATAAATCTGTTAATAACTCTTCTTTTGATTTCCATGAATTCTGACCAGATAAAAACATGTCTAATGGTAGAGGATATGTATTTAAAATATCATCATATGATTTCCAGGGAATAAAACCTTGTTTGCAATTGCTTGCAAAAACCAAACCCCGTGGTTTTAGATACATTTCAAGCATTGATTTGACTGATTTATCATCAATGAAACCAAAAATATCACCATGTGCTTTTTCAAAGTATATATCGATTCCTTCAGGGAATAATTCTTTTAATTTCTTACTGTATTCACTTGTTTTAAATATATCTGCGCATAAAAAGAAGAATTTTCTAGGTTTCAACCTCTCTCCTTTATAAGCCCATTTAAAATCTATTTCTGTTATTGCCCCAAAATCATTTGCTTTATAATTTATGTCTTCCGCACCGATTGCTTCTAGTTCCCATAAAAAAATTTCTCCCCAGGGGGAATTATCATCTAATATAAGACTGCTTGTGTAGCCCCATTTATTGCTTTTAATTTTATCGCCAAGATATATTTTTAAAATCTCATTAAATTCTTTTTTATTTTTTCCTTTTATAATTAACTTCTTTTTCTCAATACAAACAGCTTTATCGCAATTAGTTGCCAAAAGAAAAGTAGAGACATCTGTACAACCTCCGGCCATTAAG
>CAYFWW010000030.1:0-50510 GCA_964346985.1 uncultured Actinomycetota bacterium | reverse complement strand
GCTGTCAATAAAAAAGCATAAACATGGGGATCTTGATTCACTTGCTTGGAAAAGGCTTTTCCGATCTGATTAGAATATTTTTCTAAATCTGTATTCCCAGTCAATCTTGATAAGCGAAGCAGGTTAAACATAAAGACAGAATTGCCTGAAGGAAGAGCACCGTCATATATTTCTTTATGGCGGATAATTAGCCTTTCAGAATTATCAGCGCTGAAAAAAAAGCCTCCATTGCCACTATCCCAAAAATATTTTAGGCATGTTTCAGTTAGGTCCAGAGCTTTCTTTAGATAGTTTGGCTTGAAAGTCGTTTCGTAAAGTTCAATTAAGCCCCAAACCAGAAAGGCATAATCATTAAGAAAGGCTGGAATTACGGCCTGGCCTTGTCGATAGCGATGGAGCAGAAAACCCTCGGCTGACATTAATTCTGAAAGAATGAATTCAGTACTTTTTTCAGCCTCTTCCAGGTATCTTTTTTTATTTGTTATTTGAAAAAATTTAGCCAGTGCGGCAATTGAAAGCCCGTTCCAGTCTGTAAGAATCTTGTCATCTTTGTGGGGATGAATCCGCTTTTCCCGGTAAAGGAATAAACTTTTCTTTGCTTCCGATATTCTGGTTTTGAGATTTACATAATTTATTCCCAAAATATCTGCCAGCTCGTTTAGCGGTTTTGAAAGAAACAAAATATTCTTACCTGTCAATTTTCCGGTTGCTTCGTCTAAAAAGTTACCTTCATCTTTCAAGTTGAAAACTTTTCTGCAAAGATCTGCTTCTTCCTTAGATAAGGTTTTTTCTATTTCATCCATTGACCAGGTATAGAATTTTCCTTCCTGACCTTCGCTATCAGCGTCTACTGCGGAATAAAAACCCCCAGACGGAGCCTTTAAGTCTCTTAAGATATAATCCAAAATCTCCTGGGCAGTATCGATATATTCTTTCTTTTCAGTTATTTGGTATGCTTCGCTATAAGCCATGACCATCATAGCCTGGTCGTATAGCATTTTTTCAAAATGAGGCAGCAGCCAGTTTTGATCAGTCGAATAGCGATGAAATCCATAACCCAAATGATCATATATACCACCAAGCCTCATTTTTTTAAGTGTAGTTTCCACCATAACTAAGGCTTGTTCATTACCGTATCTGTACCAGTACCTAAGCAGGAATATTAGATTATGGGGCGCCGGAAATTTAGGCGCTTGTCCGAAACCACCATTGTTTGGATCATATATGCGGTCAAAATAATTAAAAGCATCTTCCAGTAGTTCCTCTTTCAAACTTTCTCCGGAATTAATAATTTCAGTCTGCTTGAGGAATTCAGCGGTCTGCTTGGCAATATTATCAACTCTGGATTGCTCATCATTCCATAGTTGCTTTAGCCGCGGAATGAGGTCTAACATTCCAGCTCTTCCTGAACTGCTCTCTTTAGGAACATAGGTGGTTGCAAAAAAGGGCTCTCGGTCAGGGGTCATTATAATTGTCAGAGGCCATCCTCCGCTTCCGGTCAACACTTGGCAAGCGGTCATATAAGTATGGTCGATATCCGGCCTTTCTTCCCTGTCAACTTTTATGGATATAAAAGAGTCATTTAATTTGGCAGCTACTACCTGGTCTTCAAAGGACTCTTTCTCCATTACATGACACCAGTGGCAGGTTGAGTAGACAATAGAAAGAAAGATAGGCTTGTTTTCTTCTTTTGCTTTTTGAAAAGCCTCATCGCCCCAGGGGTACCAATTAACAGGATTATATGCATGCTGAAGAAGATACGGGCTTTTTTCATTTATCAATCTGTTTGATTTTTTATCTTGGCTGTTATTTTTATTCATCTTTCTTTTTTTAGGACCGGGTTTATTGGCCAAGGACTGCTGTTGATAATATATTGATTTAAATGCTAATTATTATTAAAGAAATTCTTGTCTAAATCAGCTTCATTTGAATAACCCCGGTTTTCCCAATAACCTTTATAATCTTCTTTATCTGAAAGCTCTATTTCGGTAATCCACTTGACCCATTTATAACCCCATTTCTTTTCTGCCACTAATTGAAAAGGAAAACCTCTTTCCGGAGGAAGTATTACTTCATTCATCTTATAGGCTATGATTATGTCATTTTCAATTAGATAATCTAAAGGCAGTGAAGAAGAATAGCCGTCAAAAGCTTTAAAAATAACTATTTTGGCCTCTGGTTTAATATCAGCTTCCTTAAGTAAATCTCTTACCAGAAATCCTTCCCAGAGAATAGTTACGCTCCAGCCTTCAACGCATTTTAGGGTGACTACTTTTTTATAGTTTTGGTACTCTTCTATAACTTTATTATAAGAATAAGCCTGTGGTTTATTGACTAAGCCAGTTATCTTCAAATTATAATTTTCTTCTTTGATGTATTGCGGCCCTTTTATAGAGTTTTCTCTAAAATCATTTATCGAAGATAATTTTTTTCCTTTGTATTCTTTTACTTCAGTCGAATCTAGCTCAATTGGCTGGTTATTTTGACCGCAAGAGCAAATGGTTATCAAAAAAATTGACATTAAAGATATTATCAATAAGGCTTTTTTGAGATTAATCATTTAAACCCAACCTTTCTGGGTTGACTCTCAATATTTGATCATCATCGAATGCGGGCAGGGCTCGCCCATCTCTGTTGCTCGTTGAAAGATAGATAAAACCGTCAGAGCCGATGACTACGTCGCGAAGCCTGCCTAATCTTCTTTGAAGATGTATTTTCAAAGTTTTTTTGTCGTTATCCAAATCAACTTGAAACAATGCCTGGCCTCTTAACCCTACAAATAAAAGCGAATTATTATAAATAGCAGTGCCCGATGGAGCCCATGTTTTTTTGCCGCTATGGAGATAAGGCCCCAATAACTCTGATCTTATCTCATCTCCCTGTATAATTGGCCAGCCATAATTTTCCCCTGGATTGATTAGGTTTACTTCATCTGTTGCTGACTGGCCGTGTTCGGTAGACCAAAGCCTATTCATTCTATCCCAAGCCAGGCCCTGAGGATTTCTATGGCCATATGAGTAAACTGGTGAATTTGGAAAAGGGTTATCTTCCGGTATTTTACCCTGATCCGATAATCTTAGAATCTTACCGGCTAATGAATTTTTATCCTGGCTTAGGTCAGATTGCCCGGCATCACCAGTAGTTATATAAAGGTATCCATCAGGCCCGAACTTAATTCGGCCACCGTTATGTATACTTTCTCCAGGAATATCTTCGATTATAATTTTGCCATCTTTCAATTTTTTATCTTTGTAAACATATCTTTCAACTTTGTTTTTTAGCTCATCTTTCGATCGATATGTATAGTAAAGGTAAATATAACCATTTGCCTCAAAATTTGGGTGTACTGAAATACCTAGCAATCCTCCTTCGCCGCTGGGGCTAAAGTCAGATAGAGATAGAATAGGCTTGTTTATTAATCCTTTATCTGGTTCGATTATCCTGACCTGGCCGGAATCTCTCTCAGTAAAGATTAGGCTGCCATTGGGAAGGAAATCAATTGCCCAGGGAATATCGAGATTTCTAGCTAGAGTGGCTACCAAAGGTTCTCTCTCCATGCTTTTATTATCAGTTGTAAGCGTGGTTTTGGGTACATCCTTTGCTCTTTTAGCTAGGAATAGCCACCAGATTATTCCGACGATGGCCAAGGCTATTATTAAAAAAGGTATTAAAATTATATATATTTTCTTTCTTAATGAACTCATTTCAAACCTCATTTAGAATAACAAAATAATTATTATCTAATTTCATTTTGAAAAATGCATTTAGTTAAACCAGCTAGGTAAATATACTAATGAGCGCTGGTTTTTCCTTGACAGGGTAAAGTTGATATCTTACAATACATAGGTTATTGTCAGACTAAGATTCCAATGAAAGCATAGATATCTATTATGACTAATACATTTATGGCCAAAAAAGATAATATTGAAAAAAAGTGGTACCTGATTGATGCTGCTGATATTCCCCTTGGACGTTTAGCGACTCAAGTTGCTCAGATCTTAAGGGGAAAGCATAGGCCGATCTATACGCCACATGTTGATACAGGTGATTATGTTATCATTATAAACGCTGAAAAGGTCAAGCTGACCGGAAAGAAATGGGAGCAAAAAGAATATTTTAGGCATAGCGGATTTATCGGAGGAGTAAAGAAAGTAAAGTACGAGAATTTAAGAGAAAAAGACCCCGCTTTTATTATAAAAAAGGCTATAAAAGGAATGTTACCTAAAAGTAGGCTGGGAAGAAAAATATATAAAAAGTTAAAAGTTTATGCTGGCCAAGAGCATCCCCATCTTTCGCAAAAACCTGAGGTCTACGAACTTAATTTTAGAAGAGGAGCTAAGTAATAGTGGCAAAAAACAAGGCTGAATATATGGGGACTGGCAGAAGAAAAAATGCGATAGCCAGGGTTAGGTTAGTACCTGGTGAAGGCAACTTTATGCTTGATGGAAAAGATGACAAAGATTACTTTGGCCAGGAGAGATTATCTATACGTATCCGCAAGCCGTTTGAAGTCACCGGAACCATAGGAAAGTATGATGTAATTGCTAAACTTCAAGGAGGAGGAATAAACGGCCAAGCGGGTGCCCTGACACTAGGAATCGCTCGGGCATTAGTTGAGATAAATGAGGACTTCCGGGATGAACTAAAGAAGGCAGGTTTATTAACCCGGGATCAGAGAATGAAGGAAAGAAGAAAATATGGCCTAAAAAAGGCAAGAAAAAGGCCACAATTCTCAAAGAGATAGATTTTTATGGCAGAAAGGAAAACTTTCTGCCTTTTTTTATAGGAGGCTGTCTTGACTTATCCCTTATTATCAATTGATTTATTCAAAATAGAAGAGAATGCTTCTTATATATATGAAAAATGCCGAAGTATGGGCATCGAAGCGGTCGGGGTTACCAAGGGCTGTTACGGAAATCCCAAGATTGCTTCATCATTCTGTAATGGGGGAATAAAGGTTATAGCCGATTCCCGCCTTGATAATCTGGAAAAGTTGCACCAAGCTGGCTTTAGCCCGCTTATGATGTTAAGGCAGCCTATGTATTCTGAAGTCAAGAGTTTAATAAATATTGTTGAATACTTTTTAATATCGGAAACAACTGCGGCAAAATGGCTTTCTTCTGAAGCTGTTAAAACAAATAAACAAGCTAAGATTATCATGATGATAGAGCTTGGCGACGGCCGTGAAGGATTTAATACTGACGATTTTATTTATGTAGTTAGGGAAATTAATGATCTACCTGGATTGAAGATCAGCGGCATTGGTACTAATATTGCCTGTCTGGGAGGGGTCAAACCAACTCCGGATCGGTTGAAAGGCCTGGTTGATTTAAAAATATCTGCCGAGGAACAAATAGAATATAAACTTGATATTGTATCCGGGGGGAATTCAAGTGCCTGGAACTTGATTGAAAATGAGAAAATACCATCAGGCGTAAACCAGCTCCGGATAGGTGAGGCTATTCTTCTTGGCCAGGAAACAGTTGATTATATGCCGATTAATGGAACTTTTCAGGATGCTATCAAAGTTAAAGCGGAAGTTCTTGAAGTCAGGAAGAAGCAGAAAAAAATGGCAGTTTTGGCTATAGGAATTCAGGAACTTGGGGCTGGCAGCTTAAAACCTGTCTACAAAGACATAAAAATTGGCCGGGTATCAAGTGACCACTTAGTTATAGAATTTCTGTCTGAAAAGAGGTTTTTAACTACAAAAGCTGGAGATGCAATAGATTTTATTCCTGATTATTTTGCTTTATTGGCCCTGTCAGGATGCCGAACTGTTAAAAAACGCTATTTTTCAAGCAGGGAAAATTTAAAAATCAAGACAAAAATATTAAACTAAATAGTCAAACCTTTACTGTTTATATAAAATACAGTTATTAATATTTAATTAGTCTCAGGAAGGCGGTAGTTTATTGGGAAAATTGTTCGGTACAGATGGCGTCAGGGGCATTGCCAACAAGGATTTATCTCCTGAACTTGCTTTTCATCTAGGCCAAGCAGGGGCTGCTGTACTCTCTCCTCAGAAAAAAGGCAAATTAGTTGTCGGCCGGGATACCAGAATTTCAGGCGATTTATTAGAATCATCTCTTGTTTCTGGTATATGCTCACAAGGAGTAGATGTGTTTAATGTCGAGGTCATGCCCACCCCAGCAATTGCCTTTTTAACCAAGGCATTTAACGCAGATGGCGGAGTTGTAATATCAGCTTCACATAATCCGATGGAATATAATGGCATTAAATTCTTCGACAAAGATGGCTATAAACTGTCAGATGAGCTGGAAGAGGCTATCGAAAAAAATGTAGAAAACGGTTGCCCCTGGGGTGACCAACGCCCTTCCGGTGAACATATCGGTATGTTAAATAATAAAGAAGATGAAGGCCTAGACCTCTATTTTAACCATGTAATTCAAACTATACAGGGTGATTTGGATGGTTTTACAATAGCTCTTGATTGCGCTAACGGCTCAGCCAGCCGGGTAAGCCCTTCCGTTTTAAGGGAACTCGGGGCCAATGTCCTGATATTTGCGGCAGAACCTGACGGGATAAATATAAATAAAAATTGTGGTTCAACTTATCCAGAATATCTTCAGGAAATTGTTCGCTCTCACTCTGTTGATCTTGGGTTAGCCCATGACGGTGATGCTGATAGAGTTATTGCTGTTGATGAAAAAGGGGAAATTGTTGACGGAGACTACATATTGGCTATTTGTGCTCGTCATCTTGAAGAAAAGGGCTTGCTAAAAAATGATATGGTTGTAACTACAGTTATGACTAATTTAGGTTTTGACCTGGCTATGCAAAAGTATGGAATTAAGGTGGATAAAACTCCTGTCGGTGACAAGTTTGTTCTTGAAGAAATGCTTAAAACTGGCAGTATAATTGGCGGCGAGCAATCCGGTCATATTATCTTCTCTGAATATGTAAATTCTGGAGATGGCCTGGTTACCGCTCTTCAATTAATTCAAGTTATGAAAGACAGGGAAGAACCATTATCTGAATTACGTAAAATTCTTACCCGCTTACCGCAAGTTTTATTAAACGTAAAAGTAAATGATACTAAAAAAATGGATTATTCAGATGTAGTTAATAAAAAAATTGCTGAAATTGAGGAGAGGCTTGCTGGCCAGGGAAGAATACTGGTCAGGGCTTCTGGGACCGAGCCGTTGATACGAATTATGGTTGAAGGCAAGTCAATGGAAGAGATTCAAAAAATAGCAGAAGAGATGGCCAGTTTAATTGAAAAACAACAATTTTAACTTGGAGGATGAATTCATATGTGTGGAATTGTTGGTTATATAGGCCAACAAAAAGCAGCACCAATATTAATTGAAGGCTTGCAGAAGCTTGAATATAGGGGTTATGACTCAGCTGGACTGGCATTTGTATGTGATAAAAAGATAGAAGTAGTTAAAGAAAAAGGAAAGCTAAAAGAATTAATTCCGAAAGTAAATGGACAGATCGTAGAAAGCTTTATCGGGATAGGTCACACTCGCTGGGCAACTCATGGGTCTCCCTCCCGGATAAACGCCCATCCACATATTGATTGCCGGGGTAATATTGTTTTGGTTCATAACGGAATAATTGAAAATTTCAATCAGTTGAAAGAAGACCTTAAGATTAAAGGACACCGTTTTGCATCCGAGACTGATACAGAAGTCCTGGCTCATCTAATAGAGGACCATTATCAAGATGATCTGGTTAAAGCGGTGAAAGATGGCTTGAGCCGGGTAGAAGGTTCATATGCTATTGCTGTAATGGTGAGTAATAAGCCAGATTTGCTGGTTGCTGCGCGTAAAGACAGCCCATTGATTATAGGAATCGGCCGAGGAGAGAATTTTATCGCTTCCGATATTCCAGCGGTTATTAATCATACCAGGGAAGTGTTGATTCTTGATAATAATGAGATTGCAGAAGTAACTAAAGATAAAATAAAAATCTATAATCAGGATTTGGAACCGATTGACAGAGAAGTCTTTGAGGTCAAATGGGACGCTGAATCTGCTGAAAAAGGCGGCTATGAAGACTTTATGTTAAAAGAAATTCATGAACAACCAGTTGCTGTTCAAGATACCCTAAGGGGGAGAATAACTGATAGCCGGATAATCTTAGAAGAGATGATCCTCTCTGACGAAGAGATTAAAGATCTCGACAAAGTGTTTATTATTGCTTGTGGAACATCCTACCATGCCGGTTTGACTGCTAAAATTGCTTTAGAGAGATGGGCCAGGCTGCCTGTTGAAATTGATATCTCGTCAGAGTTTAGATACCGAAAGCCGATTATAAACGATAAGACTTTGGTTGTAGCGATATCTCAATCTGGTGAAACAGCTGATACACTGGCTGGAATTAAATCGGCTAAAAATAATAAGAGCAAAATCATTGCCATAACCAATGTAGTAGGCTCAACAATCACCAGAGAGGCTGATGGCATCATTTATACTCATGCCGGACCGGAAATTGGCGTAGCGGCTACTAAGACTTTAACCTCACAGATGACTGCTCTGTTATTATTGTCTTTATATCTAGCTCAGGCCAGAAATTCAATAAATAAAGAAGAAATAGAAAATATTGTAAATGAAATAAGGAAAATTCCTAATAAATTAGATGATATTCTAAAGAACAAGGATTCTATAAAAGAAAATGCCAAAAAATATTATGATAAAGAAAATTTCTTATTTCTGGGAAGGAGTTCAGGTTATCCGGTTGCCCTGGAAGGAGCCTTAAAGCTAAAGGAGATTTCTTATATACATGCTGAAGCTTATCCAGCTGGAGAAATGAAACACGGCCCTATTGCATTACTCGATCAAAATGTTCCGGTAGTAGTTATTGCAACCAAGGGGCAAGTCCATGAAAAAGTTATTAGCAACACTCAAGAAGTAAGAGCAAGGAATGCTCCAGTAATCGCAGTGGCTAATCCAGGAGACGGCCAGATAGAAAAATTAGCCGAGACTTTATTTATTATTCCTGAGACACTGGAAGAGCTATCTCCTGTTATTGCGGTGGTACCTTTACAGCTAATGGCATATTACATTGCCAAATTAAGAGGTTGTAATGTGGATCAACCCAGGAACTTGGCTAAGAGTGTAACTGTCGAATAATTTAAATCTTTATATATCAATTTCACCAGGCAAGAAGATGGAAAAGACTTTAGGCATAGGTATCGATATCATAAGAATTGAAAGAATTCGAAGGCTTCGCCAGCGTTACCCGCGCTTTGTACAAAAAGTATTTACTGATAGCGAGATTTCTTATTGTACAGCCAAAGCAGATCCTGATATAAATTTTTCAGCCCGATTTGCAGCTAAAGAAGCTTTGGTTAAAGCTTTAGGCATAGGTATCGGTAGAGGAATCAGCTGGAAGAATATTGAAGTTTTTAATGATACCAATGGCCGGCCTTCAATTTCATTTAAAGGAAAAATAGATGGTAGTATTGATATAAAGAAAATAAAAGATATACACTTAAGCATATCTCATGACCAAGATTATGCTCTTGCTTTTTGTTTGTTGGAGGGATAACTGTGTACTGGGTTGCCAGTGCCAATCAAATACGTAATATTGAAGAGGAAGCTGTTAGGCAGCAAGGTATTACTCTCAGAGATTTGATGGAAAAAGCTGGTAAGTCAATTGCTGAAGAAGCAATAAAGGGACTTGAAAAAGGGATGAAGGTTCTGGTTATTTCCGGCAAGGGAAACAACGGCGGTGATGGATTTGTGGCTGCCAGGTACATAGCTGAAGCTGGTTACAAAGTTGAAGTTTTTTGTCTCTGCTCCAAACAGGACCTACCCTCAGACAGCCGTAATGCATTTGATAATATTCCTGAAAGCGTTACTATAAACCTCTTGAGTGAAGGATTTTACGATCATCTCGAAAAGTCGGTCCTTAACTCAGACCTTATTATAGATTCAATTTTGGGAATTGGCCTAAATGGACAGGTGAGGGGCTCAGCCGAAGATGTGATATCAATAATAAACGAGTCAGACAAGAAAGTGATATCTGTCGATATACCCTCTGGAGTAGAATCTGATACTGGCCAGATCGGTGGACAAGCAGTCATGGCTTCGACAACTGTAACATTTATAGCTCCAAAGATAGGAACATTAATATATCCGGGGGCTTCTAATACGGGTAATCTAATAGTTTCTAACCTTGATGTGCCTCAAGAAATAATTGAAAAAATGAGCAGTATACTTTTAATTAACCGTGAAGTAGCGGCCGGGCTTCTACCAAAGAGAGATAAAGATATACATAAAAATCTTTGCGGAAGGATTTTAGTTCTTGCAGGTTCTACCGGTATGACTGGGGCAGCTTATTTAACTTCCTTGGGAGCTATCAGGATTGGAGCTGGGATTGTAACCTTAGGTATTCCAACTAGTTTAAACGAAATAATGGAAATCAAGTTAAATGAAGTTATGACACTACCTCTGCCAGAAACTATTAATGGCTCTATAGATACTGAAGCTTATGAAAGGATTTTGGAGGTCGAGCCTTCTTTTGATGTCTGTGCAATTGGCCCCGGATTATCACTAGATAATAGTACGGTTAAACTGGTTCAGAGATTAATAAGCGAGCTTAAGATTCCCATAATACTAGATGCGGATGGGATTAATTCTGTTGTCGGTAAGATTAAGATTTTAAAGCAAAGGGAGGCACCTTTAATAATTACACCGCATCCGGGTGAACTGGCCAGGCTTTTTTCAATATCTACTGAAGAGATTCAACAGCAAAGGCTGAATTATGCCCAGAAAGCTGCTCAAGATTGGGGTTTGACAGTAATTCTAAAAGGGGCCAGGTCAATTATTTCTGATGGAGAAAAAACTGCAATTAACTTTACTGGAAACCCTGGAATGGCTACAGCAGGTTCTGGAGATGTTTTGACCGGTTTTGTCTCTGGTCTAGTTGCCCAAGGAATAGATCTTTTTGATGCCTCGATGCTGGGTACATATCTGCATGGTTTAGCCGGAGACATAGCTGCTGATTTTAAATCGGAATTATGTCTTCTAGCAGAAGATATTATAAATCACCTGCCTGATGCGATTCATGAAATAATAATTGAGGAAGGATAGATATGAACGAAAAACTAGCCAAAGATATTATGAAAACAAAGGTAATTACTTTTACGCCTGAGACTAGTGTCAAAGAAGCAGCCAAGAAATTAATCGAAAATAAAATAAGCGGAGCTCCGGTGGTTAATAAAAAGGGAAAAGTTATAGGTATTGTAACTGACACTGATTTAATTATGCAGGATGCAAAAATACATTTTCCAACCTACCTTCATCTACTCGATGGATTTATCTATCTCGGAAGTATTAAAAAATTTGAAAAAAATCTTAAAAAAGCAATCGGGGCAAAAGTAAAAGATGTGATGAGTAAGGAAATTATTTCAGTAACTAAAGATCAATCTATTGAGGATGTGGCTACATTATTAGTAGACAAACAAATAGACCGGGTTCCAGTTATGGAAGGAGATAGATTATTAGGAATAATCACCAAAGCAGATATTGTCCGTTCTATAAGTAAATCTTGACTGGATTGATATGAGATATCAAAGGCCCGCCTGGTTAGAGATTAACCTTTCCGCAGTAAAAGAAAATATTAAGTTTCTAAAAGGAAAAATATCTATCAATACTGAAATAATGGCTGTAGTCAAAGCTGAGGCGTATGGCCATGGCTCTGTTCAAGTAAGCCGGGCGGCTTTAGAGGGTGGAGCAAGCCGCTTAGGGGTAGCTCTTATTGAGGAAGGTATAAAACTTATCAAAAATGGGATTGAAGCTGAGATCCAAATACTTAATGAACCACCGGTGGATGGAATTCCGGAAATTTTGGAGTACGGCTTAATCCCCACTGTCTGCACTCGACAATTTATAGATGAATTGGCCAGTCAATCAGAAAAAGCTGGTAAACAAGTTAAATTTCATCTTAAAGTCGATACCGGCATGAATAGAATTGGCATCCTACCAGAGCAGGCTGCCCCCTTTTTAGAGAGAGCCTTATCCTATAAAAACTTAACTCTTGAGGGGGTTTTTACTCATTTAGCGGCTGCGGATCAACCGGAAGCGGAATTAACCCAAATTCAACTTGAAAAATTTAGTAAAGTCGTTGAAAGTTTGAATGTTAAAGGAATAAATGTTGCCTATTATCATACTGCAAACAGTGCAGGTATAATCTATCATTCTAATTCTCATTATAATCTAGTTCGCCCCGGGATATCGATTTATGGATTAGCACCCAATGCAGAAATTGGCTTACCGGAAGGACTTAAGCCTGTTTTAGCTTGGAAATCAAGAATATCGTTTATTAAAGAGATTCCTGCCGGGGAAGGGGTAAGTTACGGACATACATTTATTGCCCCAAAGCCGACAAAAGTAGCTACAATTCCTCTGGGTTATGCGGACGGCTATTTCAGATTGTTATCTAATAAAGCTGAAGTTTTGATTAAGGGGCAGAGAAAAAAAGTTATTGGAAATATTTGCATGGATCAATTTATGGTTGATTTGGGAAAGGTAGACGTAACTATTGGGGAAGAAGCTGTGTTAATTGGTGGCCAAGGTTCAGAGCGAATAACTGCCGAAGAAATAGCCAGCCATATAGGGACAATAAATTACGAAGTTACAAGCCGAATTTCAGAACGTGTTCCCCGTTTTTATAAAGAATAGGATTATGTTCTAAATGTTTATAGGATAACCTTAACTTTGGAATAGATTTTAAATGAAAAAAGTAGCTTTAACCGGTCCCCCCGGATGTGGAAAGACCACATTAATAAAGAATATATTATCCAGGACAAGCGTTACGGCAAGAGGATTTATCACCGAAGAATTAAAAGAAAATAATCGCAGAGTAGGATTTTTAGCCAGGTCGCTCTCTAATAAGAAAACAATATTAGCCCAAAAAGGTATAAAAACAGAAAAAAGATTAGGCAGTTATGGTTTGTTTTTAAAAGATTTTGAGAATTTAATTCTTCCAGATATTTTTCCTCCATACATAAAAGATGAATTGATTATAGTTGATGAAATTGGAAAGATGGAGTGTTTTTCTAAACTATTTTGCCGACTGGTTGAAGAGATAATCAGTTCAGATACCCAACTTTTGGCGACTCTGGGCCTTCAAAATCATCCATTTTTAAATAAAATCAGGCAAAATAGTGATATAATGATTTATAAGGTATCCTTAGAAAATAAGGAAGATATTTTAAAAAAAGTTTTGGATCTATTCTAAAGGGAGGACATAATTGATAGTCTGTCCCAGGTGCTTTTCCTTCTTTAACGGTAGAAACTGGCACTATGACCCGAAGAAGTTTGCACCGTTAATTGATAATTCTGATTATCAAAAAGAATGCTGCCCAGGCTGTGAGAGACAAAGAAATAATCGTATTGACGGAATTGTCAAAGTACAAGGTAATTTTTACAAGAGCCATCGCCAGGAAGTCCATAATCTAATTCTGAATGTTGAAGGCAAAAAAAGAAATAAAAATATTGCTGCCAAGATAATTCGTTTCAAGCCCTCAAAAGACAATCTAACAGTAGAAACGACCGAAAAGACTTTAGCTGAAAGAATTGGAAAAGAACTTGAAAAAGCCTTCTCGGGAAATCTAAATATCGCCTGGCTTGAAGGAGCAGATTTTGTTAGGGTAGATTGGAGACGCAATAATTGATTTTTTTGCAGGAAATTTGATAAAAATGTAGAAATTATGTTAGGAGCATATTTTAATTATTAATGGGCGCATAATTAACAGAAAAATTTAAAAAGGTTTGCCAGATGGTTCAAAAAGAAACCAAAGAATTTGAGGAGCTTAAATTGCATCAGAAAACCATAAAAGATTCTTCTCCACTTCAATTGATTAAAGAAAAAGAGCTTGAGATTAATTCGATGATTCTTGAAGCTCGCAAGAAAGCTGAAAAAATTATTGCCGATTCTCGCCAAAAGACAATTAAAATCAAGGAAGATGCTCAAAAAGAGGGAATAAAAAAAGGAAAAGAAATATACAAATCTGAGATGGAAAAAGCCAAACTTGAAGCTGAGGAGATTAGAAAAACTTCAAAAGAACAGATTAAAAAAGTTCAAAAACAATATAAGAAAAATATCGATAAAGCAGTTGAAAAGCTTTATAATTTTATACTTTCATAAAAAAAATAAAAAAATTATTAAGTAGGGGGCTAAAAAAATGCTTCTGCCAATGGCCAAAATTGAGATTATTGGTCCGAAGAAATACTTTTATGATGTACTTTCTTCAATCCACAGTTTGGGAGTTCTCCACATAGAGGATATGTCTAAAGAGCTCAAGCCGGGCGACATGATAATTAGGAAGATGGTAGTTGATGAAGAGGTAGTTGAACAGCGCCGTTTACTTGAAGAATTACAGGTTAAAGTCAGTGCAATCATTACCACCCTTAAACCTTCAGAGAAGGTGGTAATTCCCACAGAGGAAAAAAATCATTATTATAATTCATTCTGGCGCGAAGACGTTAATGAAATAGCAAAAGAGGTTGAGGATTTCACAGCTGAACTGGAATTAAAAACAAGAGACTTAGCTAAAGAGAAAAGTGATCTGGAATTAAAGCTTGCTTCCATCTCAAAGTATCACACTGTAGTTGATAAGATTAAGCCTTTAGCTAAACAACTTGTAGCTCTGGAAGGGTTTGAGACAGTCGCCCTCTTGATTGAGAAAAAATATAAAGCTGTCTTGGATGTAATAAGAGAAGAGCTGAGCAATATAACCAAAGACCAGTTTGAAGTAGTTTCAGCAGATGTGGATGACGAAACGACTGCTGCCCTGGTCATCTTTAACAAGATATATACTGAACAGGTACATTCATTCTTATGGTCGGAAAATGTAAATCAGGTGAGATTACCAGAAGAACTTGCTGACGAACCTTTTGACGTTGCTCTTGAGAAAATGAAGCAGGAGAGTGAAGAAATTCCAGCGAAGTTGGCTGAAGTTGTCGAGAAGCTTAAAGAACTATCCAAGGAATGGTATGTCAAGCTTGTATCGGTCAATATGGTTTTAACTGACAAAATTGAAGAACTACAACAAATCAATCATTTTGGACAGACAGATTTTACATTTGTTATAACTGGATGGATGCCCCGTAAGTATATTAAGAATGTTGATAAGTCTCTTAGGAAAGAATTTAAAGAAGATGTTATTTTATCTGAAGTAAAAGTTAGCGAACATGAGTTGGAACAAGCGCCCATTAAACTGCAGAATCCAGGTTTTGTTAAACCGTTCGAAAGCATACTTAAACTTTTCGGCGTTCCTCGTTATGGTACTGTCGACCCGACGCCATTTTTAGCTTTATTCATCCCCATCTTTTTTGGGTTAATAATTGGTGATATGGGCTACGGATTGGTAATTGGAGCAGTGGCCTTACTTTTAAGATATAAGTATAGGAATATGGAAATAATTCAAGCCATTTCGTTTATCTTTCTAATTTCATCTGGTTCAGCAATAGTATTTGGCTTTTTATTTGGTGAGTTTTTTGGAAATTTACCTCATAGATTTCATTTAATCAAAGAAGTTCATCTTGGAAAATTGATTTTACCTTTTGACAGGATGGCAGAAGATTCTATAGCTCCATTTCTATTGTTTTGTTTAGGAGTCGGAGTTGCTCATATTGTCTTAGGTTTAATTCTGGGAATGGTTAATGCTGTCCGCCACAGGAGCAAGAAGCACTTTATCGAAAAATGGGGATTTCTAACAGTCCTGGGAGGCATTGGACTGATGATACTAGGCGGCATAAAGATAGCACCGACACTAACTACAAATTGGGGTATTTTGACTATACTTATCGGGGTTGTATTAACTATTATTGGTGCTGGATTTATTGGGCCATTTGAGATTTTCAGTCTTATAGGAAAAATATTCTCTTATGCCCGGCTTATGGCCCTAGGGCTAGCTTCTGTTGTCCTGGCAATGGTCGCGAATCAACTGGCAGGTGAGTTAGGCAGTATTGCAGTTGGAATCGTGGTCGCTGGCCTTTTGCATGCTCTAAACATAGTTGTCGGTGCATTTAGCCCGACAATTCACTCAATTCGTCTTAATGTGATTGAATTTTTCGGCCAGTTCTATGAATCTGGCGGAGAAGAATATAAACCTTTTCACCGAACAGGAGGTGAATAATTTGGAGGTAGCAGCCTGGAAAGCGCTTTCAGCGGCTATAGCAGTAGCTATTTCTGCCTTAGGTACATCTTACGCACAAGGTAAGATTGGTTCGGCTGGAGCAGGAGCAATTGCTGAAAAGCCAGAAGTTGCCGGAATGATCATTGCTCTTGAGGCATTGCCTGAGCTTATGGTTGTTCTAGGTTTTGTTGTAGCACTTATGATTATTATCATGGTTAAGTAATTCAAACTAAGGATGGTCCAAATTGGCATTGGAAGATATGCTCAAAACCCTTGAATCTGAGGGAAAGAAAGAGCAGCAATCGATTATTGAGGAAGCAAAAAAGAGGGGAAAAGCAATAATTGAAAAATCAAAAGAAGAGGCAAAACATCTAAAGCAGGAAGAGGTAGATAAAGCACTCTATTCACTTTCGGGAGAGAAAGCTAGGTTGATTAATGAGGCTCGCCTTCAAGTTAAAAAAGAGGTTGTTTCGGCTAAAGAAGAAGGAATTAAGGAGTTATATACGAAAGTTGAGAAAGAGCTGGCTAAATTAAGAAAAAGTAAGAAATACTCTCAGATTATGGAGAAGATGATATCTGAAGCAATTATCGGAACTAACAGTCATTTTGAAATTCAAGTAAATGATAGAGACATTAAATTGACTGAAAAAATACTATCAAATCTTGGAACTAAAGCTACAATTAAAGGTGGTCTTGAATCATTAGGAGGAGTAGTTGTAGTCACTGATGAAGGCAGGGTAGTTATCCATAATACTCTCGAATCCAGGTTAGAAAAGGCTAAGCAGTATATTAAAGCTGATTTAATGAGAATGGTATATGAAGAGTAGTATGGTCGCAGATTATGGATACCCGAACGCAAGAATAAGAGCCATGAA
Source organism: uncultured Actinomycetota bacterium (assembly GCA_964346985.1). Taxonomy (GTDB): domain Bacteria; phylum Actinomycetota; class Aquicultoria; order CAYFWW01; family CAYFWW01; genus CAYFWW01. The sequence goes on along the minus strand of CAYFWW010000030.1, from coordinate 33,521 downwards.
AAGCTACCTCTTTGATAGAGGTTTTTACCAAAAGCTTCTTGATATGGAGGATGTAAGTGAGATAATCTCGGCTTTAGAAAACACTCAGTATAAAAAAGATATTGAAGAAGGAATTATAAAATATCCTGGGGCATCGGGTGTAGATGAAGGCCTAAGGCGAAATATATCTTCCACTTTCCGAAAGATCGAGAAAATGGTTCAAGATGAACAGAAGCAGCTTCTTGATGTTTTGCTTGGTAGATTTGATGTACATAACATAAAGACTGTATTAAGGGCAAAAAATGTTGGTGCTTCTGAAGATGAGATTGTTAACAGTTATATTCCTGCTGGAAGTTTAGAAGAAGCATTACTTATTGAGCTGGCACGCCAAAAAGATATTCGTTCATGCATAGATATCTTAGCTCTTTGGAATATTCCTTACGCAGTTGTCTTAACTAGAAAATTTTCAGAATTCAGCAAGAATCAAAGACTTGCTACTCTCGAATTAGAAGTTGACAAATATTACTACAATAGGAGCATTAAGATTTCTAGGCGCCGTTCTCTTAGTTATAGGTTAGTAAAGGAAATTCTATCGAGAGAAATTGATTCAGTTAATATTATGACGATTCTACGCTTAATTAAGGAAGAGATGACGGTTGAAGAAATGACTGATTATTTTATTGAAGGTGGTAAAGAAATTAGTCTTGAAAAATATCTATTGCTCGCCAGGGAAGAAGATATCGAAGGCATCATTGAGGAAATGGGAGGCACATCTTTTGGGAAACTGTTAAAAGAAAATTTAAAAGAATTTTATGAAATTCAGAATATATCTTTTCTAGAACGATTACTTGAAGAAATGCTTATTAAGAAATGTGTAAATATGTTTAAAGCTGACCCTTTAAGTATTGCTATAATTATTGGTTATATTTGGGCAAAATATAATGAAATAGTTAATCTTCGAATAATTGTAAGGGGTAAAAGTGTTGGTATGCCAGAGGATAAGATAAGGGAGGCTTTGGTTTTTGTATAAGCTTATAGTCTTAACTGATCCCGAGAGTGCATATGGATTTAAACTAGCTGGCGTTGAGGTACAAGAGGCTTTTAACGGAGAAGATGCCCGCAAAAAGCTTATCTCTTTGATTAATGACGATACCTCCGGAATTGTTGCCATTAATGAGGATTTTATGAATGTAGTAGATGAAAGGACTAAAGCAAAGATTGATAGTATCTACCGGCCAATTGTTGTCTCCATTCCTTCAAAGAAAAAGCTGCAAATGACTGAGGATAGGCGACAATATCTGGCAGGTTTAATACGTCGAGCTATAGGGTTTGATATTAGATTAAGAGAGGAATAAGAAAATGATTGAAGGTTTTATTTCCAAAATTACAGGTCCGGTCGTTGAAGCCAAGCAAATGTTAGGCTCGCGGATGTATGATGTTGTAAAAGTAGGGGAAATGGGGCTTATTGGAGAGATTATCCGACTTGAGGAAGAAACTGCGGTTGTGCAGGTTTATGAGGAAACATCGGGATTAAGGGTAGGTGAGCCTGTGATAAGTACAGGCAATCCATTGGTTGTCGAACTAGGTCCCGGTTTACTTTCATCAATCTATGACGGTATTCTGAGGCCTTTACCGGTCATCGAAAAGCAAGCAGGCTCTTTTATATCTCGGGGTATGATAATACCGGCATTAGACCAGGAGAAAAAATGGAAGTTTAAAGCTATCGCCTCAATAGGCGACTATGTCAATCCTGGTGATATATTAGGTATTGTCCAGGAAACGGAGAGTACCCAACATAGGGTTATGGTTCCGCCGAAAATTCAAGGAAAAGTTACAAAGATTAATACTGGACAGATGACGGTCAAAGATGTAGTTGCTGTTATTGATAAAAAACATGAAATAAAAATGTCACATGAGTGGCCAGTAAGAGTAAGCCGGCCGTATTTAAGAAAATTAGATCCTGAAATTCCACTGGTTACAGGGCAGCGGATTTTTGATACATTTTTTCCTATTCCGATGGGTGGAAGTGCCATTATCCCAGGTGGATTCGGAACAGGAAAAACTGTAACTGAACAAACCTTAGCTAAATGGGCCAATGCTGATGTTATTGTTTATGTTGGTTGCGGTGAACGTGGCAATGAGATGACCGAAGTATTAACTGAATTTCCGGAACTTGAAGATCCGCGAACAGGAGCTCCATTAATGGATAGGACAATTCTAATTGCCAATACCTCAAATATGCCGGTTGCAGCTAGGGAAGCATCAATCTATACGGGGATTACTTTAGCTGAGTATTACCGGGATATGGGGTATAACGTAGCTATGATGGCTGATAGTACATCCCGATGGGGGGAAGCTCTGCGTGAAGTTTCAGGAAGATTAGAAGAGATGCCCGGAGAAGAAGGTTATCCAGCCTATCTGGCAACAAGACTGGCAAGTTTTTATGAAAGGACTGGACGAGTGATCTGTAACGGTACTGAGGAAAGAATCGGTTCGGTAACCGTTATTGGAGCAGTCTCACCTCCCGGAGGGGATTTTTCAGAACCTATGACTCAAAATTCATTACGTATAAGCGGTGCTTTTTGGGCATTAGATACTGATTTAGCTCATCGCCGGCATTTTCCGGCAATTAACTGGATAAAAAGTTATACACTCTATCTTGATCAAATTGAAGACTGGTTTACAGAAAATATTTCAACAGAAATGAAGAGTTTGAGAGAAGAAGCAATGACCTTACTTCAGAAGGAATCCGAACTTGAAGAAATAGTCCAATTAGTTGGGCCTGACGCTTTACCAGAATCAGAAAAGGTTATTCTCGAGACTACTAGAATGATACGTGAAGACTATCTTCAACAGTTTGCTTTTCATGAAATAGATGGTTACTGCCCACTGGAAAAACAGTTCTGGATGATAAAAGCAATTATACATTTTTATCATTCTTCTACAGAAGCTCTTAATAGAGGGATTACTTTATCCCAAATTTCAAAACTCCCATTTAAGGAAGAAATTTCCAGACTAAAAGAGCTGCCTTATGATGAAGCTACCGATAAGATCAAAGATCTTATCGAAAGAATTAATAAAGATATTAGCGCAATTGAGGTGTTGTAGTTATGGAAGAAAAACCTATTTCATTAATCCAGAAAGATTATAAGACAATCAATTATATTTCTGGACCGCTTATTTTTGTTGAAAATGTTCATAATGTCTCATTTGGGGAAATGGTATCAATATATTCAAAAAATGGTGATGTCCGTTCAGGACAGGTACTTGAATGCACCGAAGAGCATGCTGTTATTCAAGTTTTTGAAGGCTCTGAAGGTATCGATGTTGCTACAACAGGTGTTAGGTTTCAAGAAGAAGTAGCAAAAATTGATGTATCAATTGATTTATTAGGAAGAATATTGAACGGCAAGGGTATGCCGATTGATGATGGCCCCGACATTATCCCGGAATTGAGGTTAGAGATTATTGGTTCACCTATCAATCCGGTTTCAAGGGATAAACCGTCAGATTTTATCCAGACAGGAATATCAGCTATTGATGGACTGAATACTCTAGTCCGTGGTCAGAAGCTACCTATATTCTCTGGCTCTGGTCTTCCGGCAAACGAATTAACAGCTCAGATTATTAGACAGGCCAAGGTCCGTGGAGGAGAGGAGTTTGCCATTGTCTTTGCGGCCATGGGCATTACTCACCGTGAAGCCTCATTTTTCCGTACAGACTTTGAAAAGACCGGAGCTCTGGAAAAAGTTGTTTTCTTTTTAAATCTCGCAGACGATCCTACGATTGAAAGGATTCTCACTCCCAGATGTGCCTTAACTGCCGCAGAATTTCTTGCTTATCATCATGATATGCAAGTCCTGGTTGTTTTAACTGATATGACTAACTACTGTGAAGCTTTAAGGGAGATTTCAACAGCTCGTGAAGAAGTTCCTGGGAGACGCGGGTATCCAGGATATATGTATACAGACTTGGCAACAGTCTATGAACGAGCCGGTAGAATCAAGGGACGAAAAGGATCGATTACCCAGCTTCCTATCTTAACAATGCCAGATGATGATATTACTCATCCAATCCCGGATTTAACTGGATATATTACTGAAGGGCAGATTGTACTTGGGCGTCACCTTCATCGTAGAGGAATCTATCCTCCGATTGATTCTCTTCCTTGCCTATCAAGATTGATGAATATGGGAATAGGTGAAGAAAAGACCAGGGAAGATCATCGTAATCTGGCTGATCAATTATATGCTGCCTATGCTCAGGGACGTGACTTAAGAAAGCTGGTCAGCATTATTGGAGAAGAAGCTTTATCAGAAGCTGATCGAAAATATTTAAAGTTTGCAGATGATTTTGAGAATGATTATCTAGCTCAAAGAACAAATAGAGAGATCGAAGAAACATTTGAAATTGGATGGGAGCTTCTCTCAATGCTTCCAAAAGAAGAATTAAAGAGAGTCAAGCGTGAGTATATAGATAAATATATGCCTCATAAAGAAGAAGAAGTAGAAGAAGAGCAGTAAAGGCAGTGAAATAATTTGGAAGAAGTATACCCTACCAGAACCGAATTACTGCAAAAGAAAAACCAGATTAAAATGGCTGAGCAGGGTCGAGATCTGTTAAAAGAGAAGAGAGACGCTCTGCTCATAGAATTTATGAGTGTTATGGACATGGTCTTACGGTCCAGTGCCAAGTTGCAGGAGATCTCGGCTGAAGCCAGCTATGCTTTAGCTACAGCCAAAGCAGTTGACGGGGCAGTAACTTTAAGATCAGCAGCTTTTGCAACTCAAGGTGATGTAACCATTGATATTGGCGGCTCTTATATTATGGGTGTACCTGTTCCTGAGGTTGAAAAGAAAAGTGTTTCCCGAACAACTTTAACTAGAGGTTATAGCCCAACTGGAGTTAGCTCAAGAATAGATGAAACAGCTGAAAAATTTGAGAAAGAGATTGATGCAATTATTGAGATCGCTGCTATTGAAACAAAACTAAAGCGTTTGGGAGAAGAGATACAGAAGACAAGAAGAAGGGTAAATGCTCTTGATTATGTTGTATTACCACAGCTGATGGAACAAAAGAAATATATTGAGATGACTCTTGAAGAGAGAGCTAGAGAGGATCTTTTTCGATTGAAAAAAGTTAAAGGCTCAATAGAAGCAAAAAAGAAATTAAAGGAATCTTCAAAATTAAGATGATCTCAGAATTCCTTCAATCTCTTCAAATCCCTCATTGCCTTTGATTTTGTGAGCTGTAATATCTTTGCTAATTAAAATAATCTTTTTAATATTATCCAGGCTCAAAGCACTAAAAGTAAGTTGGTCCCATTCATAATGCCCCATCAAGGCCCATATTTCACCAAGAACCCACCGAAGCAATTCAACATCATCAGAGAATATTGTAGGCCACTCTTTTCTTAGGTTATGACGAATTTTTTCAATTGCTCTTTCTGAAGCTTGCTCTTTTTTAAGCTGAAAAGTACGTATACCAATATCTTCATCATTAATATCAGGATTGCGCTCCATTTTGTCCTCCTTATCCTATTATTTTATTCTGTTTACAGGTTTATATACCTGCATGATGATACGATTTTTATCGGAAAACATATGTCATTCGATTAATTGTTTTTTCTTTGATTTAGTAGCTTGACTGTTAAAAGTTAGAGTTCTGAAACCAGAATCAGTTAATTGTTTTGCCTTCAGATTTGAGTGCCAAAAGGAAAATATTTGATTATTGTTTATGGTATACTGATATGGCCGCTTGGATCTTTAAAATAGACCGGGACGGTTGGCTAATTGATTGATTTTTAAGCCTTCTGTCTTGCGGCAGAAGGTTTTTTTATAAATAATCTTTTATTTTGACAATAGAAAGTCAAGAAAAGAGGATTGGGTTATGGATGTAGCCATTATAGGTGCCGGAAGAGCTGGTTCAGCTCTAGCTTATTTACTGCAAAAAAATGGTTATAATATAAAAGCTGTTTCCAGCCGGAGCCAGGAGTCTCTTATAAGAGCGAAAAAATACATTGAATCTCATTTCATTCTTGATAATGATGCAGCTGCTCGAAAAGGCGACCTGGTTATTATTTCAGTAAATGATGATAATATAGCTTCCGTATGCGCCGAGCTGGCTGCCAAAGATTCCTTTAAGAAAAAGGCAATTGTCATTCATCTTAGTGGAGCCTTGGGGTTAGATGTTTTGGAGCCAGCAAGAGAAAGAAGCTGTTTAGTTGGCTCATTGCATCCAATCCAGACTCTTTCAGATGTGGATAACGCAATATCTAATTTACCCGGTTCATCATTCGGAATTACAGCAGAGGGAAAAGCGCTCGAGGTCTTAATTGAGATAGTAGATAAGATTAAAGGGAAAGTTGTAATTGTAAAAGATGAAAAAAAGGCTCTCTATCATGCATCAGCCTGTATCGCTTCTAACTATCTGGTAGCAATTTCTTATGCTGCTGCAGAGCTTTATAATATTTCTACCAGCCAGAATATAAGTAATTTTGAAGATTTTATTCCTCTTGTTGAAGGTACTGTTTCAAATTTAGCAAGAAGAGGGCCAGTTCAAGCTCTGACCGGTCCTCTGGCCAGGGGAGACATAAATACTATCCGCCAACACTTGGCAGCAATCAAAGAAAATGCTCCTGAATGGCTTGATTTCTATAAGAATTTGGGATTGGCTACATGTAAAATTGTTGAAAAAAGAAATGATATTTCAAACCAGAGGTTAATAGAAATGCAGGAACTTTTAAGAAAGGAGAACTGATGGAGGAAAGAATAACAATTAAGACAATTATCGAGAAGAAAGCTAAACAAGAAAAAATAACCATGCTTACGGCTTATGATTTTTTTATAGCCGGAATTATTGACCGGAGCGAAATTGATATCATTCTGGTAGGGGATTCTCTGGGAATGGTAGTTCTTGGATATGATGATACCCTCAAAGTTACTTTGGATGATATGCTCTATCACACAAGAGCGGTTTCCGGTGGAGTTAAAAAGTGCCTTGTTGTTGGAGATATGCCCTTTTTGACTTATCACTTAGACAAAAAACAAGCTTTAAAAAATGCCGGGCGATTTATCCAGGAAGCCGGGGCTCAAGCTGTGAAAGTGGAGGGTGGCGTCGAAGTAGCGAAAAAAGTAAAAAAGATTGTAAATGCTGGTATCCCGGTAATGGGACATATTGGATTAACCCCACAATCAATTCATCAATTAGGCGGTTATAAAGTACAGGGTAAAGATGTAGAGAAAGCTCGCAAGTTATTAGATGATGCCAAGGCCTTAGAAGAGGCCGGCGTTTTTTCGATTGTTCTTGAATGCATACCATCAGAATTATCCAAGGTTATTACCAAAGAAGTAAATATTCCCACCATAGGAATTGGTGCCGGTCCTTATTGCGATGGCCAGGTCTTGGTAACGAATGATTTGCTCGGCCTGACTGAAAAAGTGGCTAAGTTTGTCAAGCTTTATGCACATCTAGGAATCAATATTGAAGGAGCAATAAAGAGCTTCCGGGATGAGGTTAAAGATGGTGACTTTCCTAGTGAAAGCCATTCTTATTCAATTGAACAATCAGTAATTGAGCAAATTAAGAAAGATTGAGATGGAGACCATAAATTCAATTGGTGATTTAAGAAAAAGATTATCTTTGGAACGGGAAAAAGGCCAAACGATTGGTTTTGTTCCAACTATGGGATTTTTTCATAGAGGCCACTTGGAATTAATAAAAAAAGCCAGGGCAGAAAATGACTTGGTTGTTGTTAGTATTTTTGTTAATCCGACTCAGTTTGGGCCCAATGAAGATTATAAAAAATATCCTCGTAATCTAAAAAAAGATAAAAAAATGGCTTCCCAAATCGGAGTTGACTACATTTTCACGCCTAGTGCTGATGAGATTTATCCAGAAGATTTTTCAACATATGTAAAAGTAGAAGGGATGAGCAATTTACTCTGCGGTAAATATCGCCGCGGTCATTTTCGGGGAGTCACTACTGTAGTGGCTATATTATTTAATATCGTTAGGCCGGATAGAGCCTATTTTGGTGCCAAGGATTATCAGCAGCTTGTTATTATAAAGAGAATGGTTAAAGATTTGAATTTTGGTATTGAAATTCGAGAGGTACCTATAGTCCGAGAGAAAGATGGACTGGCCATGAGTTCCAGGAATGAATATCTTAACCCCGAGGAACGGCAGGTTGCCCTGGTTATAAATAAAGCTTTACGAGAGACAAAAGAAACATTTTTACAAGGCCAGCGCCATACTGGGGTAATTCTGGAGAAAGCTGAAAAAGTATTAAATAATGAACCGGCATTTAAGCTTGAATATTTAGATATCTGTGATGCTGAAAATCTTGAAAATATTAACGAGATAAGCAAGAAGGCAATTGTGGCTGTTGCAGGTTATGTCGGCCAGACTAGGTTGATAGATAATATTATTTTAAATCCTTGAAAGGAGTAATTTATTTTGTATCGAGAGTTTCTAAAAAGTAAGATTCATAGAGCCAAAGTTACAGAGGCAAATGCTGATTATATGGGTAGCATTACAATTGATTCTCGGTTGATGGAAGCGGCTGAGATTAATCCATATGAAAAAGTTCAAGTAGTTGATGTAGCAAACGGAGCCAGGTTATGGACTTATGCCATAGCTGGAGAAAAAGATTCAGGCATGATTTGCCTTAATGGAGCCGCAGCTAGATTAATAAGCGAAGGAGATAATATAATTATTATTTCTTATTGCTCATTAACTGAAAATGAGATTGAAAGCCATATACCAAAAGTGGTCTTTGTAAAAGAGGGCAATAAACTGGCGAAAGTGGAAGAGTATAGTAAGATTTTTGATATATGCTAGCCTAAAGTTTGATCGGAGAATTATTTGGAATTAAAAGAAGTGATAAGCAAAAGATGGAGCTGTCGAAATTTTGATTCGGCGAAATCGGTTTCAAAGGAACAGATTAACCAACTTTTAGACCTGGCTATAAAAGCTCCTTCGGCTGGAAATGTTCAACCTTGGATTTTTTATATTGTACAAGACATAGCTATCAAGCAAAAGCTGGTAGCTGCTGCCGGTTACCAAAGTTTTATATCTCAAGCTCCGGTAGTAATTATAGTCTGTGCTGACCTTGAAAAATCTCTTGGAGCTTATGGATCAAGAGGTAAGGATCTTTACTCAATTCAGGATACTTCTGCAGCTATACAGAATATTCTGCTTGGATCTGTAGATATTGGGCTGGCCGCCTGCTGGGTTGGTGCTTTTGATGAAGCGATGGTTAGCCATGCACTTAATCTGCCAGCATATCAAAGACCAATGGCTATAATCCCGATAGGTTATTCAAATACAACTTCAAAAAAAAGACCCAGGAAACCTATTGAAGATGTAACTAAATATATTGACTGAAATTATTGTTTCTGATTTATAAATTATTTGCAGCAATAGGAATTATTTAAGTTCTTAGATTAATTGTCTAGGTAAAGTGATATATTATCAAAATGATTCTGCTTAAAATAAGAATTGTTCTTTAAAATGGTCAATTATTTATTTTTAACAGACATAAGTAAACTGTTTAATTGGGAAAAGATATTGAAGCCTTTTAGTTTAGTTGATACAATTTTTAAATCGGAGTGAATTAAAGTGCCTATTTATGAATATAAATGTAATAAATGCCAGGAAAAATTTGAAGCCCTGGTTAAAGTAGGCCAGGATAGTATTTCTTGTATGAAATGCACTTCTAAGGACGTAACACGGTTATTTTCAAGTTTTAGTGCCCGGTCTGCCGACGGACAAAAAATCGCTGGAAATTCAAGCTGCAACTCGTGCAGCTCTTCTGACTGTAATTCATGTTCATAATAGAAGAATGAATATAACATTGGAAGAGTATTATAAGGAAATAAAAGATTGTCAAAAGTGCCCTCTAGCTCATTACAGGACTAACTTAGTTTTTGGGGTAGGTTCATCCCAAGCTGACTTACTTTTTATTGGTGAAGCGCCTGGTTATCATGAAGACGTTCAAGGGGAACCATTTGTTGGTCAGGCAGGGAAGCTTTTAGATCAACTACTGGCCGATATAGGATTAAGTAGACAAGATGTCTATATTGCCAATGTTTTAAAGTGCAGACCACCTGAAAATAGAGACCCAATGCTGGATGAAATTGAGTTATGCAAACCATACTTAATGAAGCAGATAGAGATTATAAATCCAAAATTAGTTGTGACTTTGGGAAATTTTTCCACCAAGCTTATTCTTGGGAAAAATATAGGTATTACCAAAGTGCATGGGAAAAAGTTTCCAGGCGATGGCTATTATATTTTACCCACCTATCATCCAGCAGCAGCCTTGTATAATCCTGGCACACTTAACTCACTAAAGAAGGACTTTCTAATAATAAGCGAAACCTTGAATTCAGCTTTGGAAGCTCCCCCAAATGATCCTCAGCAAATGGAGCTTTTTTAATTTTTTGAAGCTACAATTTACCTTTTATATATAGATTTATTGAAAGGCGGTTTTTAAAATAGATAAAAATTTAGCTTATGAGTTGGCAGCTGAGAATTATCGTTCAGGTAATAATTGCGCTCAATCAGTGATGAAAGCATTTCTTGAAATTTGTGAAGTTGAATCATCGAATTTTATAAAAATGACTACCGGTTTTGGTGGTGGTATATCAATGAATGAAGAATTATGCGGAGCTTTAGCCGGAGGAATAATTGCCCTGAGCTTGGCTTGCGGGACATCTTCGCCGAATGAAAAAAGGAAAAAATGCTATAAGATTGTTAATGACTACTATCAAAATTTCATTAATGAATTAAAATCGACAAAGTGCAAAGAATTAAACATCGGAGATTTCACCAGCCCCGAGCACATTAAAAAATGCAGCCATATTTCTGGCATGAGTGCTAAGTTGTTGATAGAAACAATGAAAAAATTTGAACTGATTTGATTTATTTGGGGTGCCCCTTGTCTAAAGAATCAAGCTTTGAATTAGTAACCTCCTCTCCAGAAGAAACGGTTGAATTAGGCCGCACTATTGCTGGCTATCTGATGAAGGGGGATGTAATATCTTTAAGCGGTCAGCTAGGTGCCGGGAAAACTGTATTTAGCAAAGGAATCGCCATTGGTTTGGGTATAGATGATAATATTATCAGTCCAACTTTTATCATACTTAGGACTTATCAAGGCAGGCTCCCTCTATATCATTTTGATGCGTATAGAATAAATAATACTGAAGAATTTGAAGAGATTGGATACAAAGAGTTTCTATATGGAGGCGGGGTTAGTTTGATTGAATGGGGCGAGAAGATACAGAAAATACTTCCAGAAGATATTCTGGAGATTTCTTTTTACTACCAAGATAAACTCAATGAAAGAAAAATCATATTCAAAGAATACGGATCTAAGTGGAAAGATAGGAGGAAAGAATGGGAAAAAAGTCTGCAGCCCTAGCTATAGATACATCGACCTCTCTTTGCTCAATTGCTGTAAAGTTAAACGGGGGAAAAGTTTTTCAGAAAAATGATTTTGCCCACCGCGATCACTTGAGAGTACTTCACCCTTTAATTAGTGAACTTTTAAGTCTGGCCAACCTTAATATTAGCCAGCTTAATCGGGTTATAGTTGGCCTTGGCCCAGGATCTTTTACCGGCCTGCGAATAGGAGTTACAGCCGGCAATACAATTGCTCAAACATTAGATATCCCGGTTGAAGGTGTTTCATCTTTAGCTGGGATTGCCAAAAGTTTAAAAGCAAAAGAAGAAAACTTGATTTATTGTCCGGTAATCGATGCTTTGAGAAATGAAATATATGCGGCTGCTTATTCATATAATAATAATCTGATTGAAATCCTTTCGCCTGATGTATACCAGCCTGAAAACTTAATAAATGAGCTAAAAAAACTCGAAGGTGAAATATTTTTTACCGGAGACGCTATCGCTAAATATTCATCCTTCTTCAGAGAAAAATTAGTCAATTTCAGAATAGCTGAAAAAGACTTTTGGTATCCGAAAGCGGCATCATATTTTGAGATGGTAGAAGAAAATCCTGAGAATAAATTTATTAAACCAGCCTTCCCTCTCTATCTTCGGGTTAGTGATGCTGAAAGCAAAGTAGGGATAAAATGGCAGAGGAAAAATTAAATATCTCGGCAATGACTTTTGATGATATTAAAGAAGTTGTGAAAATTGAAGAATCTGTCTTTCCGACTCCTTGGACTGATGTGATGTTCATATCCGAAATCAGGAAGAAGATCGGGGCTTATTATATAGTTGTAAAAAAAGATAAATTGATAGGATATGGTGGGCTGAACTATTATCTAGACGAAGCTCATATTACTAACTTAGCAGTGGATCCTGATTATCAAGGTAAGGGTTTTGGCAAGCTAATATTAATCCAATTATTACATAAAACATTAGAGTTGAAGATCGATTTAATCTGGCTGGAAGTCAGGCCATCTAATTATAAAGCTATTAACCTTTATGAAAAGTTTTTATTTGTAAATGTCGGTAAAAGGAAAAAGTACTATGTTGAGCAGGGGGAGGATGCCATAATTTATTGCCATAACTCATTAGAAAGTAATTTTTTTATTAACATCTTAGAAAAAGAAGAGAAAAAATTGAGAGAGATATACGCTTGGGGAAAGGATTTTTAGTGATTCTTGGAATTGAGACTAGCTGTGATGAAACAGCGGCGGCTATTGTAAATGAGAAAATGAATATTGAGTCAAGTATTATTTTTTCACAAGTCGATTTGCATCGCCGTTATGGTGGCGTTGTTCCTGAAATCGCCTCTCGTAACCATCTTGAAAAAATCAATATTGTTATTGATGAGGCTTTCAATAAAAGTGGCCTTAAATGGAGTAGCATAAATGGAGTTGCTGTTACCTATGGTCCTGGATTGATCGGGGCATTGATGGTCGGGATATCAGCTGCAAAATCTATTGCCTTGGCTAAGAATATTGATTTGATAGGAGTCAATCATTTGGAAGGACATTTTTTTGCACCTCTTCTGGTTGGCTTGAAACCCAAGTTTCCCTTTTTAGCTTTAGTTGTATCCGGAGGCCATACATCGTTGATTAAAGTAAACGAGATTAGCGAATATGAAGTTGTTGGTCAAACCTTAGACGATGCAGCCGGAGAGGCTTTGGATAAAATTGCCAAATTTTTAAATCTTGGATATCCCGGTGGGCCTATAATCGAGAAGTTAGCTAGAGAGGGTGATGAACAGGCGATTGATTTTCCTCAAGGTTTACGTTTTTCAGGTGATTTTAATTTTAGCTTCAGTGGATTAAAGACAGCTTTGATTTATTTTATCCGTGATAATCCTGAATGGCAGAGAGAATTTTCTATGAATGATCTATGTGCCAGCTTTCAGAAGGCGATTATTGATATATTAGTAGAAAAAACCTTCTCCGCTGCTGAAAAATTAAATCTTAAAGAGATAATTCTTGCCGGTGGCGTTACAGCAAATTTAGGTTTACGAAAAACTTTTGAAGAAAGGGCCCGAAGTTCAAACCTGAAAATATTCATTCCTCCAGTTGAACTATGCACTGATAATGCAGCCATGATTGCTGGAGCCGGCTTTCTAAAATGGAAAAAGGGATTTAAAAAAGACCTGTATTTAGAGGCCACGCCCTCAAAAGACTTTAAAAATTAACTAAGAATTAATTATAGATAGCTTGTGGAAATTGTGGAAAACTTGCATAAAAGATTTTCGAATATTTATTCTCATGTTTAAAAGAATAAGGAAAATATATTTAAATTAACTCTGGCCGAAAGGAATAGATGGAAGAAAAAAAGAATATAAGAAGCTTAAAATTTATTAATAGTAAATTTATTAGAAATTTATTGGCGATATTAGTTTCCATATTTTTCCTAATCTTGTCTTTACCACCTTTATACTGGCATTTTATACTGTGGGTTGCCTTAGTTCCATTATTTTTCGCATTTAAGGGTAATACATATAAAAGGCAAGCGCTTTTAGGCTTAATAGCCGGTTTTTTTTATTACGGTTATCTTTTTTATTGGATATTGATCTTCGGGAATTTAGCTTTTTTTTCGTTAGTTTTATACCAAGCATTATTTTGGTCACTATTTGCGGTTGGTTTTAAAGTTTTCCACAACAAAGGTGATTTTTGGGGTATTTTGTTGGGGATACCCTTGTTATGGTCCAGCTTGGAAATAATTAAATCATTTGGAATTTTTGGTTTGAGCTGGGGTCTTTTGGGTTATGGATTGCTGTCTTTTTTACCAATTGTCCAAGCAGCAAGCCTAATTGGTGTTTTCGGCTTATCCTTTCTCATTGTAATGATAAATAGTTTTTTATTCATTCTTTTAGAGAGAAAATTTGAAAAACGAAGAGTATTGATTTCATTTGGAGTAGTTTTGTTTTTGATAATGATTGCTGTAACAAGTTACGGCTACCTCCAGATCGCTTGGTATAAAAATAATCAAAAAAGTAAAAAAATAAATATTGGATTGATTCAGCCTAACATTCCAATGGATTTAAAGACCTCTCCACCTTCGAAAGAGATACTGGAAGAAAGAATGATTAAATTGACTGAAAAGGCGGTCCAAAAAAATGCTGATTTAATTATCTGGCCAGAATCATCTTATCCCGGATTATATTTTTACGATAATGATGCCTATCTTGAAAAAGTAACAGATGCTCTTGAAGGTACTCCTTTGCTTTTCGGTTCATTGTTTGAGGCTAAAAACAGGACCTATAATTCTGCCCATTATCTAAATGAAAACGGGTTGGTTGAAGAAAGGTATGATAAACTTCACCCGGTTCCTTTTGGTGAATATATCCCTCTAAGACCGGTACTTCAAAACATAAAAGCTCTCTCAGTTATTAAAGATGATATTTCTGCCGGAGAAAAACCTGTTATTCTAGGCTCAGAGGAGATTAAGATTGGGGCAGTGATTTGTTTTGAATCCTCAGATATTTTCTTGGTGCGAAGAATAGCAAGTTTGAATCCTTCCCTTCTGGTTGTAATTACAAATGATGCCTGGTTCGGAAAGACATCAGAACCGGAAGAGCATTTTAGAATAGGTATGATGAGGGCTATAGAGAACGGCTTGCCTTTTATCCAGGTTGCCAATACAGGTATGACCGGAGTTGCCGATCCAACAGGCAGAGCAGAAATTGCCGGCCCAATATTTACAAGGTTTGCAAAGTTAATCCCAGTAAGCTTAAATGGCAAACTAACCCTTTACAGGAAGACCGGCCACATCCAGGCAATTGTTATGGTGACTATTACTTTAGTCTATCTGATCATGCTTTTAATCCGGGCTTATATTCAAAATAAAAAGTAAAATATGCCAAATATTTTCTATACTGTCTAACGTCCTTTAATGGCTTCTAGGAAATCTTTTAAAATACGTTAAGGGTGGAGAATTCCTCAAACAAATCTAACTTAAAAAGAAATTCAAAATATTGGCAGGTTAAAGGTATTGATTTTTAAAAATCAATGTAGTAATATTCCAAGTTAGCACTCTGGAATGTAGAGTGCTAATTATATTTTAGGAGGAGGGTTGCAATATGAAAATAAAGCCGCTAGAGGATAGGGTTATTGTAAAACCCAGTGAGAGTGAAGATGTAACTAAGAGTGGAATTGTTTTGCCTGACACGGCCAAAGAAAAACCTCAAGAAGGCGAAGTAATAGCAGCTGGCGATGGCAAATATGAGGATGGTAAAAAAGTTCCAATGGAAGTAAAGGTTGGTGATAAGGTTATTTATTCAAAATATGGCGGTACTGAGATAAAGATTGAGGGCGAAGAGCACCTTATATTAAGCCAACACGATATTCTTGCAATCTTAGAGAAATAAAAAGAAAAGGAGGTAACTAATAGTGCCAAAAGAAATTCAGTTTGACGAAGAAGCGAGACGAGCTCTCGAAAGGGGCGTTGATCAACTCGCAAACACAGTGAGGATTACATTAGGACCAAAGGGCCGAAATGTAGTCTTGGATAAAAAATTTGGTTCACCAACTATTACTAACGATGGTGTTACTATTGCCAGGGAAATTGAAGTTGAGGACCCTTTTGAAAATATGGGTGTCCAGCTGGTCAAAGAGGTTGCTACAAAAACTAACGATATTGCAGGTGATGGAACTACAACAGCAACTCTTTTGGCTCAAGCAATAGTTCGGGAAGGATTGAGAAATGTCGCGGCCGGAGCAAATCCGATGCTTTTAAAGAAAGGTATAGAGAAGGCAGTTGAAGTGACTGTCGATCAAATTGCCAAAATGAGCCAACCAATAGCTGAGGATAAGAAAAAAATTGCCGAAGTGGCATCAATCTCGGCAGCTGACAACGAAATAGGCAATAAAATAGCTGAAGCAATGGAGAAAGTTGGAAAAGATGGTGTGATCACAGTTGAGGAATCACAGACATTCGGAATCGATATCGAAGTTGTGGAAGGACTCCAATTTGATAAAGGATATTTATCACCATATATGGTAACTGATGCTGAAAGGATGGAAGCAATTTTAGAAGAACCATTAATCCTTATAATCAACCAAAAGATTACGGCTGTAAATGATCTTTTACCTTTGCTTGAAAAAGTAATGCAGAACGGCAAACCTTTATTGATTATTGCTGAAGATGTTGAGGGAGAAGCATTGGCTACATTGGTAGTGAATAAAATAAGGGGAACTTTTACCAGTGTTGCTGTCAAAGCTCCTGGATTCGGTGATCGCCGTAAAGCTATGTTAGAAGATATAGCCATAGTTACAGGAGGCCAAGTAATAACTGAAGAGCTTGGTTTAAAACTTGAGAATGTCAATCTTGATCAACTTGGTAAAGCACGCCAAATAAAAGTCACCAAAGAAGAGACTATAATTGTTGATGGCCAGGGAACTGTCGATAATATTAAAGGGCGAATAAATCAAATAAAAGCTGAGATTGAGCAAAGTGACTCTGATTTTGACCGCGAAAAACTACAGGAAAGATTGGCCAAGATCTCCGGTGGTGTAGCTGTAATAAAAGTAGGTGCAGCTACTGAAACAGAACTAAAAGAGAAGAAACACCGGATTGAAGATGCATTGTCGGCAACTAGGGCTGCTGTCGAGGAAGGTATTGTTGCCGGTGGCGGGGTTGTTCTGTTAAATTCTATTCCATCTATTGATAAAACTGATGCCATAGGCGATATTAAAACAGGTATAGAAATTGTGGAAAAAGCTCTAGAAGAACCGGTAAAGCAAATAGCTAACAATGCTGGACTTGAAGGTTCAGTAGTTGTAGAAAAGATCAAAAACATGAAGAAAGGCGAAGGGCTGGATGCCGCAAATGGAGAGTATGTGAATATGGTTGATGCTGGAATTATCGACCCAGCAAAAGTAACTCGTTCAGCTCTACAAAATGCAGCTAGTATTGCTGCTATGCTACTTACTACAGAAAGTATTGTGGCTGAAATTCCTGAAGAGGAAAAGAATATTGGTATGCCTGGCGGCGGTGGAGGAATGCCCCCGGGAATGATGTAAGTAAAGTTCTTTAGAACAGAATCTTTATAAAATGAAAAAGCCCTTACTTGGTAAGGGCTTTTTCATTACTTTGTTCTTTAATCATTAATGGAAATTTTTCTGTGATTTTTTTATCTATATTTGGTTTGATGTCAAGATATGTGTTACCACAACGACAGTTGTAAAGATAATCTTGATAATTATTATAAATCCTGGAGTCTACTTGCCTCATTTCCCAACCGCAGCGAGAACATCTCATAGGCATCACTCCTAATATAAAACGAATATTAATTTGTATAATATTTATCGGTATTATTACAGTAATAATTTAGAAGAATTTAAAACAACTAAAAATTGTTATTTGGGTTGATTCGCTTTTATGGCTTATGGTAGTATGAATTAATTTATATGATGATTATATCATAGTTGGGTTTCATGTGCATTAGTAGTTAGCCCGGATAAGGTAAAAATATCAGCCTTTTCTGGGTATTTTTACATCAAAATTTTATATTTTTGGAGGTATTTATGGAATGCGAAATTGGAAGAGGTAAAAAGGGAAGAATAGCATACGGACTGGACGATATTGCCATTGTTCCTAGCCGAAGGACTCGTGATCCCGAAGATATAGATATCGGTTGGAATATTGGTGATTATAAATTTGAGCTTCCTTTACTTGCCTCTGCAATGGATGCTGTAGTTAATGTTGAAACAGCAATTGAAATTGGTAAGCTTGGGGGCTTGGCTGTTCTTAATCTTGAAGGATTGCAGACAAGGTACAAGGACCCTAAGCAAGTATTTGAAAAAATAGCCAGCTTTCCCAAAGGGGAAGCTACTAAAGGAATCCAGGAAATTTATGAGGAAGAGATCAAACCGGAATTAATAGGCAAGAGAATCAATGAAATGAAAGAAGGCGGAGTTATTACTGCTGCTTCTTTAACTCCTCAAAGAGTAGAAAAATATTATAAATATGCTCTCGAAGCTGGACTTGACATTTTAATAATTCAAGGCACTGTTATAAGTGCCGAGCATGTAAGTACCAAAGTTGAACCACTTGATTTATTTGAATTTATTGAAAAGATTGAAATCCCCATAATCGTTGGTGGATGCGCTTCTTACCAGACCTCTCTCCATTTGATGAGAACAGGTGCTTTTGGTGTTTTAGTTGGAGTTGGACCGGGTGTTGCTTGCACCACCAGAGGGGTTCTCGGTATTGGGGTTCCCCAAGCTACAGCAATAGCTGATGCAACGGCAGCTAGAATGAGACATCTTGAAGAAACAGGAGTTTATTGCCATGTAATTGCAGATGGTGGCATGAGAACCGGCGGTGACATTGCCAAGGCAATTGCATGTGGCTCAGATGCAGTAATGATAGGTTCACCAATTGCCCGATCACTTGAAGCACCAGGCCTTGGATATCATTGGGGGATGGCAACATTTCATCCGGAGTTGCCCAGAGGAACTCGAATTGAAACAGGTAAAAGATATCCTTTGAAGGAGATACTTGTTGGCCCGGCTCATGAAAATGACGGGACATTGAATCTTTTTGGTGCATTAAGGACTTCAATGGCTACCTGTGGATATGAAAATATTAAAGCTTTTCAAAAAGCTGAAGTAATGATTGCCCCAGCACTCCAAACTGAAGGAAAAACTCTTCAGAAAATACAGGGTGTTGGAATGGGTGGGGGATAAACCTGAAAGAAACACATCTTTTAAATTCAGTATTGGTTCTAGACTTTGGAGCTCAATATTCTAGATTGATTGCTAGAAGAGTACGTGAATGCAGGGTCTATTCTGAAATTGTTCCATACGATATTGATCCTGATGATATCAAAGCCAAAAATCCTTCCGGCTTAATATTATCAGGTGGGCCGGCAAGTGTTTTTTCTAAAAATGCTTTTGCCTGTCAACCTGATATTTTTAAACTTGATATCCCGATTTTAGGAATCTGTTACGGAATGCAATTAATGGCTCAAGAGCTTGGTGGAAAAGTCTCGAAAACAGGAGTTAGTGAGTATGGAAAAACTGATCTTAAGACGGTTAAAGATTCAACTCTTTTTAAAGATCTTTCGGGGGAGATGACAGTATGGATGAGCCATAAGGACTCAGTTGAAAAACCTCCTCCTGGATTTGAAATTATTGCCAGCACTTCTGCAACTAAAGTAGCGGCAATGGAAAATTTCAAAGACAAGCTTTTTGGTGTTCAATTTCATCCCGAGGTTGTTCATACTCCTTTTGGTATTAATATATTAAAGAATTTTTTATTTCATATTTGCAAGGCTCAGCCAAACTGGACCATGGTTTCAATAATTGAAAAATCAGTAGAGCAAATAAAAGATAAGATTGGTAAAGGTAATGCTATCTGTGCGTTGAGCGGTGGAGTTGACTCTTCTGTTGCAGCATTATTGGTCCATAAAGCAATCGGTAATAATTTACATTGTATCTTTGTTGATCATGGATTGTTGAGAAAAGGAGAAGGCCTACAGGTAAGAAAGACTTTTCAAGAAAACTTTCATTTAAATATAGATTATGTAGATGCTCATGAGAGATTTATAAAAAAACTGGAAGGGGTAATAGATCCCGAAAAAAAGAGAAAGATTATAGGCGAAGAGTTTATAAGAACATTTGAGGGGGAAGCAAAAAAAATTACTGATGCCAGATATCTTGTTCAAGGCACGCTTTATCCTGATGTAATTGAGAGCGGGACAAAAGAGGCTGCCAGAATAAAAAGCCATCATAATGTAGGCGGTTTACCGGAAGATATAGATTTTGAATTGATAGAACCGTTACGTTTTCTATTCAAAGATGAAGTGCGGGCAGTGGGCGAAGAGCTTGGTTTGCCGGAGGAAATAATCTGGAGGCAACCTTTTCCCGGCCCAGGTCTAGCTGTAAGGATTATTGGTGAAGTGACCAAGGAGAGGCTTGATATTCTAAGAGAAGCTGATGCCATAGTTACAGAAGAGATAAAAAAAGCTGGACTATATAAGGAGATATGGCAATCATTTGCAATTCTTCCTGATGTACGTTCAGTCGGAGTTATGGGGGATAAGAGAACTTATGCCTACCCCATAGTCATTAGAGCCGTCAGTAGCGAAGATGCTATGACCGCTGATTGGGTTAGGCTTCCCTTTGAAATATTAGAAAGGATTTCAAGCCGGATTATAAATGAAGTTGAGAAAGTCAATAGAGTTGTTTATGATATAAGCTCAAAACCTCCCAGCACTATAGAGTGGGAATAATCAAGGTAAATACTGCTTGCCAAACTCTTTTAAAAATTTTATTTTTTTTTCAAAAAGGAGGAATGATGAGCCAAGAAATTGAAAAGAAAATTTCGGATCTGCGAATAAAAATAGACAATATTGATGAAGAGATTGTCACAATCCTTAATAAAAGAGCAGAAATTGTTCACCAAATTCGTTTGCTAAAACAACAAGCGAAGAAATCCTTGTTTGATCCTAAAAGGGAAGAAGAAATTTATAAAAAGATTTTTGAAAAAAATACAGGGCCTCTTTTTAATGAGAATCTCCAAGAAATCTTTGAAAAAATTCTTCAATGTATGAAAAGCTTCGAATAGGCGGAAGAGATGTTTAATAAGAATAATGAGTTCTTAATAATTGCTGGACCATGTGCTATTGAAAACAAGGAACAAGCTTTGGCTACTGCAAAGATGGTGAAAGAAAACGGCCTTACTTATTTTCGTGGAGGGGCTTTTAAACCAAGAACATCACCATATAGTTTTCAGGGTCTTGGCCGAAAAGGGCTGGCAATTCTGAATGAAATTAATAGAAAATTCAAGTTGAAAATTGTTACTGAGATAACTGACCCGGAATTATTAAAAGTTGTTTCTGAGAATACAAATATTATTCAAATAGGGACCAGAAATATGGCTAACTTCTCACTCCTGAAAAAAGTAGGACGACGAACTGCTAAAACCAGACAATGGGTAATTTTGAAAAGAGGTTTTTCGGCTACTATCGAAGAATGGCTGTTAGCTGCTGAATATATCTATCAAGCTGGCAATAATCGGATTTTACTCTGCGAAAGAGGAATTAGGACTTTTGAAACGTCAACTCGCTTTACTATTGATTTGTCAGCAATTCCTGTCATTAAAAAGTTGAGTACTTTACCAATATTGGTCGATGTCAGTCATGGTACAGGCCACTCTGATCTAGTTTTACCGATGGCAAAAGCGGCTGCTGCTGTTGGTGCAGATGGTTTAATGTTAGAAGTACATCCTGATCCTCATCATGCACTTTGTGATGGACAACAATCATTGGACCAAAAAGCTTTCAAAGAAACAATATCGGCGGTAAAAAAGATTATAGAACTTGAGAATAGAGTAGTGATTTAAAAAACTTTCAAGCAACAATACAGTTAATACCTATTTTATTATATGTAAATTAACTGATTGTCTTGAAAATGCTAGACTAAGTAATTACTGTTCCATTAATTTATCAAAGTATGCCCTAAAGATTTTTTTATCTTTATGAATTGAGTTATAAAGACAATGAAGATGACTGGATTTGAAAAGGCAATAAAGCTAGCCAGGGATATAGATCCTATCATAGCAGCAGAAAACTGCGGTTTTAGGTATATTGGTCAAAAAAAACAGGGAGAATTTAATACTAATCTTATAAATCGGCCAATAAGAATAAAATACCCAGAATTTAAAGGTTATTTCATTAAAAGTAATAAAGAATTGAATTCTTTTATAATGACTTTTATTCTTTATCATCTGACAAAATCGGATGGAAAACCAAATACTTTAAAATGGATTAATTATTCTAATCTGCCAGATGGGCAATTTTATTTCAAGGCTATGAGAAGCTATACAAGTGATGTGTTAACCAAATATTTTGGTAATAACCTTAAAAAAGTCGAGTTAACTGCAGAAAAATTGGGATTCGAAAAAATAAAACTCGCATCTGATGTTGAGTTTCGGATTCAATTTTTACCAATGATTCCAATTGTTTTCCAATATTCTTCGGGTGATGATGAACTTCCACCTTATTCAAATTTTCTATTTGATAGCTCGGCTTCCCATCATTTACCGACAGATTGTTACGCAATTTTATGTTCCTGGTTAACCAAATGTTTGATTCAGCAAAGATTTTTACTATGATGAATGTATTCTTTCACCTATGAGCAACCTAGAATCAAGCAGTAAAAAACATTTAGCTTTTCTTACCAAAGAATGATGTTTATTTAATATACTTAATCTTTAAAAAAATAATATTATGTATTATAATATATTTAAATAATATAAGTTCAGGCGTTCAGTTGTGTATTTTTTTATTTTTAACGCCCTCGCTAGGCTGCTTGCCTGAACTTAATAAAATGCACAATCCTGGCGGGGGTGTACCTTTATATTTCAGTGGAGGTATATTTTTTTTGAATATAAATATCGCAGTTTTAACTGTTAGCGATCGCAGTGCTAAGGGAGAAAGAGTTGATTTAAGCGGAGAAGTAATCGTCGATGAAGTTAAAAAATTTGGAGCTAATATAATATATAAAGATATAGTACCAGATGAAAGAGAAAAAATATCTGAAAAATTAATGGAATACTGCGATGATCCCAAGATAAATTTAATTTTAACAACAGGAGGAACAGGTCTTTCCCCGCGAGATATTACCCCTGAGGCAACAAAAGACATTATTGAAAAAGAAGCACCGGGATTTGTAGAAGCGATTAGATTGAAAAGTCTAGAAATTACAGAAAAGACAATGCTTTCTAGAGCAGTTGCCGGAATACGAAATCAGACATTGATTATCAATATGCCTGGAAGCCCAAAAGCAGTGAAGGAAAATTTAGATATAATTAAACCTGTATTGCCTCATGCAATTGAAACTTTATTAGGTAGTGTTAATGACTGCGGAAAGGAAGATAAGCAATCATAGGAGATTGAAAATAATGCCTAAAGGCAAGAGGAAACCTGTTCAACCAGTTGAGCAAAGTTATTTTGATATTGCTAAAGACGTTTATAGCTTCTTTATCTCCATGAAATTTGCACTAATTATAATTTTAGTTATTGCTGTTTCTTCAATTCTGGGGACAATATATCAACAAGGTGAATTTGCTTACAACCAGTACATTACTAAAAAACCAGAGCTTACCTGGTGGTATAATTTATTGAAATCCTTTGGGATTTTTGATCTTTATAATACCTGGTGGTATTTATCTTTACTTGCATTACTTCTACTTTCGTTAATCTTATGCAGCATAGATAAGATTAAACGTTCTATTAAAAGAATTAGAAACACCCGATTTGCCAGAAATGAGAAATTTGTTTCTTCTTTAAAAAACAGCCGGAATTTTATTTTAAAGGAAACGAAGGAAAACACAACTCAGATTTTTAAGTCCATACTTAAAAAAAGACTTTTTTATATTAGGGAAAAAGATATGGGCAAGAGAGTTACACAACTAGCTTGTGTTCAAGGAAGGTATGGTGCACTAGGTTCTGTCCTGTTTCATCTTTCCTTTATTATCCTTGCTTTTGGAATATTATACGGTGGCCTCTTTGGTTTTGAAGGTTACGGAGAGGCAATTGAAGGAGAAACTATCAACGTCCAATCAGGTGGTTTTATAGCAGTCAATTCAGAGGGTAGATTCTTTCCCGGGCATAATAATTTTCAGGTATTTGTAGAAGATTTTAAGGTTACATATGACAAAATGGGTTCTCCTAAAGCATTTGCCAGCACAGTTAAAGCGATGGAAGGCGAAAAGGTTAAAAAAGAAAAAGTGATTAGGATGAATTCGCCTTTAGTTTTTAAAAGCTATAAGGTTTACCAACAGAGTTATGGCTGGGCTCCTGATGTTTCAATAAATGATACGGAAGGAAAAGTTTTTCAAAGCGGGCCACAAAAATTTCAAGGAGATCCAAAATCACAGGTTTTCAATAACTATATTTTAGGAAATAATCTTCAAATACAAGCTACATTCTCTGCGCTGGATATCGCCCGTGGTATAAAACCTCAACTTATATTGAATGCATCTCAAAATGGCCAGAGTATCTATAATGGCTCTATTGAAGAAGGTAAAAGTATCAAAATTGGAGATTATACATTTACTTTCAATGAATTAAAACAGTATACTGGATTAAGTTTTGTAAGAAATCCTGGTATAACAATTATTTATATTGGTTTTATTATTCTGACAATCGGAACGTTGGTTGCTCTTTATATACACGAGAAACGAATTTGGGTAATATTAATTCCTGATGGAAAAAAGACGAAAATTCGTTTAGGTGGAAGTTCTGAAAGGAATAAGGTAAAATTTGGGACGGAGTTTACAAGTCTAGTCGATCAAATTCGCCGGAAATCTTAGGAGGTACATATCATGGTAAATCCGAAAACAGGTACTGATTTATACTTTTTCTACGGTTCCCTGTTTATCTATGCAATCAGTATATTGTTCTATATAGCTTCAGTTGCTTATAGAAAAGAAAAGACAGCAAAAACTGCAATGATAATTGTTGCTGTTGGTTGGATAATACATACCATTTCACTTGGTTTTCGCTGGTATGAAACTGGCCATTACCCTATGAGTGACACATATGAATCACTTTCATTAATGGGTTGGTCAATTGCTATAATCCTTGTGGTAATGCAGGTTAGGACAAATCTGCCTATTATGGGAGCAATTGCAATGCCGGTGAATGTGTTATTAATGGGCTTCGGGGTTACTCATTATACAAGCCCAGAAATAGAAATGCCTCAAATTCTTAAAAGTGGATGGTTATTTATCCATGTATCAATAACAATCCTTTCCTATGGTGCATTTGCAGTTGCTTTTGGCTTGGCGATTTTTTATCTTCTTCAGGAGAGGAATGTTAAAGCCCGGGTTAAAAGTACTTTTTATAAAAAGCTGCCTTCTCTTGAAGCAATGGATGAGTTAAGTTACCGTTCAATTGCTTTTGGATTCCCGTTACTAACCTTTGGTATTATCTCAGGCTCGATTTGGGCTGACCAGGCTTGGGGTAGATATTGGGGATGGGATCCTAAAGAAACCTGGTCTTTGATTACCTGGTTTATATATGGTGCATATTTACATGCCAGATTAACTGTTGGCTGGAAAGGTAAAAGATCGGCTATTCTAGCAATTCTGGGATTTGCAGCTGTCTTGTTTACTTACTTTGGAGTGAACTTCTTGCTTTCTGGATTGCACTCATACGCATAGAATATCTTTTTTGGTGACCATTATGTATATTCTAGTTACTGGTTTAAGCCATAAAAATACTCCTATTGAGATTAGAGAAAAAGTAGTTTTTCCAGAAGATCAAATAAATGATGCCCTGGAAGAACTTATTTGTAATAAAAGTATTCATGAAGCGGTAATAATATCTACTTGTAACAGGACAGAAGTATATATAATCTGTGATGAACTTGAAGAGGGTAAAAAGGATTTAGTCACCTTCATAAGCCAATATCATAGTTTTGAGCAAGATCAACTTGAAAAATATTTATATTTTCATGAAGGACGTAACGCAGTCCATCATCTATTTACGGTTGCCTCCAGCTTAGACTCGATGGTTGTGGGAGAAGCACAGATACTTGGCCAAGTCAAAGAAGCATATATGCATGCTCACAAATTAGATGCCACAAATATTATCTTTAACAGGCTTTTCCGTCATGCATTTAGAGTTGGAAAAAGAGTTAGAACTGAAACTGGGATTGGGGAAAGCGCAGTATCAATAAGTTACGCTGCAGTTGAATTAGCAAAAAAAGTATTTGAAAAGCTTGAAAACAGGACTGTTATGGTTCTTGGAGCGGGCGAGATGAGCGAATTAACCACCAAACATTTAGTCGCAAATGGTGTTTCAATGGTTTTAGTATCAAACAGAACATACAATAGAGCAGTTGACTTAGCTAATAGTTTTAATGGTAAAGCTGTCAAATTTGAAAGGCTTGAAGAATTTTTAATCGATGTGGATATTGTGATTTCATCAACGGCTGCTCCTCATTTTGTAGTAGAGAGGAAAAAACTGACTGGGATTATGCACAAAAGAAAGCACAGGCCAATTTTCTTTATTGATATAGCTGTTCCACGCGATATCGATCCAGAGGTAAATAAGATATACAATGTCTATCTTTATGATATCGATGATTTGGAGAAGGTTGTTGAAGCTAATCTACAAGAAAGAATGTCTGAAGCTAATAAAGCTGAGAAGATTCTGCATCATGAAATTAAAGATTTCTTAAAATGGCTGGGGAGCTTAGAAGTCGCTCCAGCAATAACAGAACTGAAGAGTAAAATTGAACAGGTCCGTAAAGAAGAAGTTGAAAAGACCCTGAGAAAGATTAATAATCTATCAGAAAAAGATAAAAATTATATTATGGCAATGTCGAAAGTTATAATTAATAAAGTGCTTCACGATCCGATAGTCAGAGCTAAAGCTTCCACAAACCAAAAAGGTGGTTATAGGCATGTTGATTCTTTCCGCTATCTCTTTGATATAGAGGAAGGTGATCAATAATAGCCTTACAATCGAATAAAATAGTTCTTGGTACAAGAGGCAGTAAGCTTGCTCTGTGGCAAGCAAGTTTTATTGCCGAAAAAATTTCAGAAAAATCTGGTCATGAAGTTGAGATTAAGAAGATAAAAACAAAAGGAGATAAGATACTTGACTCTCCATTAGCAAAAATTGGAGATAAGGGCCTTTTTGTAAAAGAGCTGGAAAATGCACTTCTTGAGAATCAGGTTGATCTTGCTGTTCATTCGATGAAGGATATACCAACTGAAATTCCTGAAGGGTTAACTATTGGAGCGATGAATAAACGGGAAGATTCAAGAGACGTACTTATCTCAGAAAAATATACGAGCCTAGATCATTTACCTGAAGGGACAACAATCGGTACCAGTAGCTTAAGGCGTAAGGCCCAGTTGTTAAATTACCGGCCTGACCTAAAGATTGTGGATGTCAGGGGGAATCTAGATACAAGAGTTAGAAAAATGAGCGATGGCCAGTTTGAAGGAATTATTGTTGCTGCTGCTGGAATACACCGAATGGGTTGGGCTGAAAAAATAAGCCAATATATACCGTCTGACATTATATTATCTGCCGTAGGCCAAGGTTCGATTGGTATTGAAGTTAGGTCTGAAGATTATGAGATTTCCAGAATTATTGAAGATATAAATCATGAAGAGACCTTTATTGCTATTGCCGCTGAAAGGTCTTTGTTAAAAAGATTAGAAGGTGGTTGCCAGATTCCAATCGGAGCTTTGGGAACAGTTGATAATGGAATATTAAACTTAGAAGCGATTGTCTCTAATTTAGACGGGACAAAACTATTAAGGCAATCTCTTAATGGTTCTGCTGAAAATTCAGAGGAACTTGGAATAGAACTAGCAGAAAAAATGCTTTCTTTGGGAGCGGATGAAATATTAGCTGAAGTATTAAGTACGGGAATAAGAAACAAGAAAGATAATTGAAAGTTTAAATAATAACAATATATTTATGGTTGATGAGAAACCCCTTAATGGGAAAAGAATAGTTATTACCCGCCCGAAAGAACAATCAAACTTATTTATTGAAAAACTTGAAAATGCAGGAGCTATCCCTATAGTACTTCCGACGATAAATATTGTTTCTACAGAAGATTTTAGTTCACTTGACCAGAATATAGAGGATATATCTAACTTTAATTGGATTATCTTTACTTCATCAAATTCAGTCAGGTTTTTCACAGAGAGATTATTTAGTCTTGGTAAAACAATAGATGATTTAAAAGAAACAAAAATTGCCTCAATCGGTTCATCAACTTCATCTTTCTTAAATAAAAAAGGATTTAAAGTTGACTTTCAACCTAGTGACTATGTGTCAGAAGGTTTTGTTAAAGAATTTTTATCCAGGGATGTTTCTGGTTTAAAGATATTGATTCCCAGAGCATTGGAAGCAAGAGAGGTTATTCCTGAGAGACTTAGACAAGCCGGGGCAGATGTTATTATTGTTGCTGTTTATAAAACAGTTCTATCTGAATTAAATGCTGATAAGATAACCAGGCTGATAAAGGATAAAGATGTTGACCTTATTACTTTTACCAGTGGCTCCACTTTTTCCGGTTTCCATAAGGTTATCAAAGGCCAAAAACTAGACTTAAGGCAAATTAGAATTGCCTCCATTGGCCCGGTTACAAGCCAAAAAATTATAGAGCAAGGCTTTAAAGTTGATATAGAAGCAAAAAAGCATACTATAAGCGGACTGGTTAAAGCAATTATTGAATATTATCAATAGATTTTATATTTCAGAATTAATAATTATTTATAAAAAATTGTTTTTTGACCAGGACCTAGTATCTTGATGGACTAGGCAATAACTTATGATACATGGGGATGTAGCTCAGAGGGAGAGCGCTGCCTTCGCAAGGCAGAGGCCGGCGGTTCAAATCCGCTCATCTCCACAGGAAAACTTCTCATTGATGGCTATTTGATCAAACAAAATAATTGTTTGCCTATAACTTGTTTCTTCAAGTAAAGTAAAACAGCTATATGGATTCGAGCCAAGCGATAATCAGTTAAATTAAACGAATATTAAATCTCTAAAGCAAGAGAAAGGTCAGGCAAGATTTCTATTATTTTATGCTAATCAAACCGGTTTTGATCTTGGTTTAAACTGGTTTTGCATTTGATAGTATTAACGGGCTAAAAACTGCAGTCAAAAATCCTTGGAAAATATTTGGTAAGGAATTTATAAACACTAGAAAGGATAAAACTTTAATGTTAAAATGTCTCAAGGCAAGCAATTCCTTATTAGGAGCAGGTTTTCCTGCTCTTTTTAGTGGTATTGAAAATAATTAAGAAGAATTAAGAACGGAGGTGGTAAAATAGTGATTGGAGCTCAACCATGGTATATAACAGCATTACAGTATGCGATACCTATAGTTCAAATATTATTCCAAATATTTCTTTTGATAATTTTATTTTTCGCTCTCAGGGAATTTAAAAAATTTGTATCAGCTTACAGGGGTGAACCTTTGACCGTCGAGGAAATGGTTGAAGAGGAAATTAAAGAAGAGATGTAAGGAAGGATTTATATGTATTTTCCTGATTACAGGATGAGGAGACTTAGACAGAATAATAATTTCCGTCGGTTGATTCGAGAAACCTGTTTAAATATTGACGATTTTATCTACCCGTTATTTGTAATTGAGGGTCAAGGGATTAAGGAAGAAATTTCCTCGATGCCGGGAAACTATCATTTTTCAATAGAGCTTATTGGCAAGGAAGCCAAGGAGATCGAATCACTTGGAATTCCTGCTGTAATCCTATTTGGCCTCCCTGACAAAAAGGACGAAGCTGCATCAGGAGCCTATGATGAAAATGGAGTTGTCCAAAGAGCCATAAGGGAAATCAAAGACAAAACAACTGACTTATTGGTCATCACTGATGTTTGCTTGTGTGAATATATGAGCCACGGACATTGTGGAGTTATAACTGACGATGAGGTTAATAATGATTTAACTCTCGAGCTTTTGACTCAAACTGCAATATCTCATACTGAAGCAGGAGCTGATATGGTAGCGCCATCAGATATGATGGATGGAAGGGTAGCTACAATACGTAAGGGTTTGGATGAAAATGGTTTTCAGAATACACCGATAATGTCTTATGCAGCAAAATATGCCTCCAATTTTTATGGGCCGTTTCGTGAAGCTGTTGACTCTACTCCTCAATTCGGGGATCGAAAATCATACCAAATGGATCCGCCAAATATACTTGAGGCCCTGCGAGAAGTTGCTTTGGATATTGAAGAAGGAGCAGATATTATAATGGTTAAACCAGCTTTGTCCTATCTTGACGTTATCAGTAGAGTTAAAGAAGAGACAGATTATCCAGTAGCTGCCTATAATGTAAGTGGAGAATTCTCAATGGTCAAGGCTGCTTCTCAAAATGGATGGATTGATGAAAAAGAAGTAGCTCTTGAGATATTGACAAGTATAAAAAGAGCTGGAGCTGACTGTATATTAACTTATCATGCCAAAGATGCAGCCGGCTGGTTATCATAAACTCATTAATTTATAAACTTATTTAAAATCTTCAGAAGGGAATCTAAATACATAATTATGATTGAAAGTAATTCTGCTAGAAAGAAAAAACAAAAAAAGCACCAAGCTGATTTAAGAATGATAGCTTGGGAAGTTACTAGAGCCTGTAATCTCGATTGCGCACATTGTAGGGCATCAGCCGTAAACGAACCTCTTCCTGAAGAATTTTCGAATGAAGAAGCATTAAATTTACTTGATCAAATTGCAGATTTTGCCAACCCGGTGATTATCCTGACCGGTGGCGAACCTTTAATGAGGCCGGATATTTTCGAGATTGCTAAATACGGCCATCAACTTGGTCTGCGTATGGTTATGGCGCCCAATGGAACTCTCATCACTGAAGAAGTTGCCAACAAAATAAGGGAAGCTGGCATTCAACGCTGTTCGATAAGCATTGATGGTTCCACGGAAGAAATTCATGATGACTTAAGGCAAGTTAAAGGGGCTTATAGAGGTGCGCTAAGGGGCATAGAATATTTGAAAAAAGCAAATGTGGAATTTCAGATTAACACAACTATAACTCAAAGAAATGTTAAAGATTTACCGAATATTCTTGAGCTTGTTAAGAGTTTACAAGCTAATGCCTGGCATATATTCCTTTTAGTGCCGACAGGACGAGGCAAAGAGATGGAAGATGAGGAGATAAGTCCCCAAGAGTATGAAGATACCTTAAATTGGTTCTATGATATTCAAAAAGAAATCGATATTCCGATGAAAGCAACTTGTGCTCCCCATTATTATCGAATTCTAAGACAGCGGGCCAAAGAAGAAGGTATCAAAGTTTCAAGAGAGACCCATGGACTAGATGCTGTGACAAGGGGATGTCTGGGGGGAATCTCATTTTGTTTCATATCACATATTGGTGAAGTTTATCCATGCGGTTATTTGGAAGTTTTGGCTGGTAATGTTCGGGAGAAAAAATTCCGTGAGATTTGGGAAAAATCAAAAGTCTTTCAAGACCTAAGAGATTTGGATAAATATGAGGGCAAGTGTGGATTTTGTGAATATAGAAGGGTCTGTGGTGGATGCCGGGCCAGGGCCTTTGCTAAGACTGGCAAGTACCTGGAAGAAGAACCTTATTGTATTTATGAACCAAAATATATCTGTCGTTAAATGATGACCGAAATATAAAAACATATTTACTATGTTGTCTAAAAATATCAATAGCGTTTAGTTTATTTTAGATAAATGGGTAATTTTATATTCTAACTGTAGGAACTGTATGGGTTTTTGTCGAATATTTCACTGAAGCCCGGGGCCCGAAAGATGGATAGAGAGGTAATTTGAAGGACGATTTCTTTTACAAGATAACTTCTTTTATCTTTTTAATTTGTTTTGTAATTATAATGGGGGGTTGTGCTAAACCTAATCCTACACCGCATGAAGTCACCGGAAAATATAAAGACTGTGCCAAGTGCCATAAAAAAGGGACAGAGGAAGATGCTCCGAAGACAACCCATCTGAAAAAAGAGCCTTGTGATGAGTGCCATAAAGTTGAACCAAAAAAAGAAGAGAATAAAGATTAGAAAACCAGGTTGTTTCTATATGCAATCGGTAATAATCAGGTGAAAATATTATTTATAGGAGGATAATATATGGATTTTAAGCAATCAATTGAGCTTTTTAGAGAGGCCGGGAAATATATTCCAGGTGGTGTCAATAGTCCGGTAAGAGCTTTTAGATCTGTTAATAGAGACCCGGTCTTTATTGAACATGCTGAAGGTGCATATCTTTTTGATGTAGATGGAAATAAATATATAGATTATATCTGCTCTTGGGGCCCCTTAATACTTGGGCATAATAACGATGAAGTTTATGCCCAGGTTGCTGAAATTATCAAAAAAGGGACCAGTTATGGAGCCCCATCTCCATTAGAATTAAAATTAGCCAAGATGGTAGTCGAGGCGGTTCCTTCCATTGAAAAAGTAAGAATGGTTTCTTCCGGCACCGAGGCTTTAATGAGTGCCATCCGCTTGGCCCGTGGTTATACTGGCAGGGAGAAAATTATAAAATTTATTGGTTGCTATCATGGTCATTCTGATTCAATGCTGGTTCAGGCTGGTTCTGGAGTTACTACACTGGGCCTTCCTGATTCCCCCGGAGTAACAAAAGGAGCGGCTTCTGATACAATCAGCCTGCCTTATAATAATCTTGAAGCTGTTGAAGAGGTTGCAGCTAATCAAGGTGGAGAAATTGCTGCTATTGTCTTGGAACCAATTGCTGGCAATATGGGTGTAATTCCTCCAGTTGAAGGTTTTTTAAGTGGCTTGCGTAAACTATCAGAAGAGAATGAAATACTTTTAATCTTTGATGAAGTAATAAGCGGTTTTAGAGTGGCTTATGGTGGTGCCCAGGAACTTTATTCTATAACACCTGATTTGACCTGTTTAGGGAAGATTATCGGTGGCGGCTTTCCGGTCGGAGCTTTCGGAGGCCGTAGAGAAATCATGGACCGCATTGCTCCCGATGGACCAGTTTATCAAGCCGGTACATTATCGGGTAATCCAGTGGCCATGGCTGCCGGAATTGCTACTCTGGAAATACTTTCCAATCCCGGTGTCTATGATGAACTTGAATATTTATCGAAGCATCTTTCCAGAGGATTGCAGGAAGCAGCTTCAAGTAATAATATTGAAGCTTATTTCACTAGAGTAGGTTCGATGTCCAGCATGTTTTTTACTGACCAAAAAGTTGTTGATTTTAAATCAGCCAAGACATCAAACACTGATATTTTTTCAACTTATTTTAACAAGATGTTTGAAAAGGGATACTATTTTGCCCCTTCTCAATTTGAAGCCACCTTTGTATCGACGTCTCATACAATTGATGATATTGAAAGAACTGTTGAAGCGGCAGAGATGATTTTCACCGAACTATAAGCATAGTAACGATAATTCAACTACAGAATTTAAGGAAAAATGACCAACAATTCTACAAGTGATTGGTATGATAAAAATGTCGATAAGGTCGGGGGAGCTGGTATTTTCTATAGCAATACAGTTGATAAGGTTGTGAAAAAGCTTGGTGTCATTGAAGGAAGGATCCTTGATATAGGATGCGGGC
>CAYFWW010000029.1:0-42456 GCA_964346985.1 uncultured Actinomycetota bacterium | reverse complement strand
GTAGCAGATTATCTTGAAGAAGATGTCGTTAAGGATACTTTAAAAAAGATGTCTGAACTTTGCAGTCAGGGCAGCATTATTGGACTGTCTTTCGCCTCTAAGGCTCTTGTTACCGGTGAAGGATCATATGCAATGAAGAGGACCAAGAAATTGATGGAAAAGATGGGAGCGCCCTGGCTTTACGGAATTGATATGTCGGGTGATGTCAGAGTGTCTATGGAATCCCTATTAAATGAGTTCGGACTGGTATTGACCGAATTAAATCTGATTGGCCATAAAGGAAAAATGGGCAAGCCATTTTTTGCTATCGCCGTGTGTGAAAAAAGATAATTAAAGGATAAGAAGTTCAAATCCTTTCCCCGGCTTAAATTTTGACATAAAGAAAAGCCTTTTAGAAAGGCATAAAGTTGCATAAAAGATTTGTAGCGGGGGTAGGATTACAACCTGTCGTTCGCCTGCGGCTCACTCCCCAGGGAGCAAACCCACGGTTTTCCCCCTGGTATCCCCCTTTCCATATAACAGATTGAGGAGGAATGATTCCCCCTCAAAGCTCCCCCTCATTTAGGTTCAAATCCTATCTAACCTGCAGTAAAATGCAAAAATCATGCACAGATGTGCATGATTTTCACATAGTAGCGGGGGTAGGATTTGAACCTACGACCTTCGGGTTATGAGCCCGATGAGCTACCAGACTGCTCCACCCCGCGTCATTATTTCTATAATAGGCTTATGATTATTTGTAATCTGAACTAATTATATTATATTTCTATATTAAATAATTATAATAAAAAAGCAAGAAAATATATTAAAAATGGAATAAAATTATATTTATTACTTTTTTAATCAAAGGGAGGATTACTATTGAAGGACTTAATTACTTTGGCTATTAATACTGCTCAAGTAAACGGTGCTTCCTATTCAGATGCCAGAATTGTCATAAATGAAAACCAATCTATCTCAGTGAAGAATGGAAAAGTCGAAGAGATATCGACTTCAATTGATCAAGGAATAGGAGTTAGAGTAATCAAAAATGGAGCCTGGGGATTCTCTTGTAATTATCTTCTAGGACAGGATAATGTTCAAGAAACAGCCAAGGAAGCTGTCAAAATAGCTGAAGCAAGTTCTTTAATTAAAAAAGATGATATAGTTTTAGATGATTCAAAAACAGAAAACGGCAGATATATTTCAAGTTTTATTAAGGACCCCTTTGCAATCTCTCTAGAAGAAAAACTAGATATTTTACTCCAAGCAGATAAATTGCTTAGCAAGGATAAACGGATAAAAGTCACCTCATCTGGTATGGATTTTTTTCGAAAAAAAATATATTTCCAATCATCAGAAGGTTCGATAATTGAGCAAGAAATTACTAAAAGCGGGGCTGGGATTTCTGCTACCGCCGTCAATGGAGAGGATCTTCAAGTTCGTTCATATCCTAATTCTTTTCGAGGGGATTTCGCCCAAAGAGGCTATGAATTTATTGAAAGTATGGATTTAGTTGGAAATGCTGAGAGAGTTGCTGATGAAGCACTGACCTTGCTACAATCTCCAGTCTGCCCTTCAAAAGAGACTACCATCGTGTTACTCGGAAACCAACTGGCTCTTCAGGTGCATGAGTCAATTGGGCATCCTATTGAACTGGACAGGATCCTGGGTACAGAAGCTAGTTTTGCCGGTACAAGTTTTTTATCTCCGAGTGCAATAGATAATTTTAGGTATGGATCGGAAATAGTTAATATAACGGCAGATGCAACAATTAAAGATGGCCTTGGCTCTTTTGGCTTTGATGATGAAGGAGTTCCAGCTCAAAGGATAGTTATAATTAAGAACGGAAAATTAAAAGATTTTCTGACATCCCGTGAAACAGCTTTGAAATTTGGCAAAAAAAGTAATGGAACCATGAGAGCAGATGGATGGAATAGAATACCTTTGATTAGGATGACTAATATCAATCTGGAACCCGGGGATATTTCGTATGATGAGATGATAGGTGAGATAGATGATGGGTTAATTTTTGATACTGTAAAAAGCTGGTCCATCGATGACAAAAGGCTTAACTTTCAATTTGCAGTAGAGATGGCTCGAGAAATAAAAAACGGACAACTTGGCAAGATATATAAAAATGCTAATTATACAGGAATAACACCAAAATTTTGGGAATCGTGTGATGCTATTTCTGATTCTAAAAACTGGAAAGTCTGGGGTGTATCAAACTGTGGAAAGGGTGAACCCATGCAGATTGCTCATGTCGGACACGGTTGCTCAGAAGCAAGATTCAATAAAGTACAAGTAGGAGCAGGCCGATGAGAGATAATTTATTAGATCTAGCAGAAAGTTGTTTGTCATTTTGCCAAGGAGATCAGGCTGAGGTTGTTATAATCAAGCAGAATTCATCCTTAACCAGATTTGCAGGGTCGATAATTCATCAGAATGTATCCGAAAAAAATGTAAACTTAACTCTACGGGTAATAACCGGACAAAAAGTTGGGTATGCTTCAACAAATGTGCTGACCAGCAAAGCAATGAAAAAAGTTGCCGAAAGTGCTTATAATTCAGCTAAATATTTACCTAAAGATCCTGATTTTAAATCACTTCCAGGACCTCAGAGGACCTATAAAAATAAAAGGTTTTCATTAATAACGGATAAAGTTACTGCTAAAGAAAGAGCAGGGCTTGTTCTTAGGATAATAGAAGAACTTAAGGATGAATCATATCAGGCTAATGGTACAGTATCGAACTCAACTATTGACTTGAGCATAGTAAATAGTCTAGGAGTAAAGGAAAGTGTTTCTTCAACTAGCGCAAGTATAACTCTAGTTATTACTGGAGAAAATGGTTCAGGATATGCTGAGCAAAATGAATATGACTGGGAAAAAATTGATCCTGTCAAAGTAACTAGAAAAGCTTTGCGAAAAGTTGAGTCAGCAGAAAGAAATATAGATATAGAATCGGGTAATTATCAGGTAATTTTGGAACCCCTGGCTGTGGCTGATATGATTGCTACTTTAGCATTTTGTGGATTAGGAGCTTTATCTTTTCAAGAGAGCCGCAGTTTTTTAGTTGATAAAATAGGCCAGATTGTAGCTGATAAAAAGATCACTCTATGGGACGATGCTAGAGATGAAAGAACAATAGGATTTCCTTTTGACTTTGAGGGCCAACCAAAAGAGAAAGTCGTATTAATTGAAAGTGGTATAGGCAAAAATGTGGTTTATGATTCTTATACAGCTAATAAAGAAGGGAAAAAATCAACCGGCCATGCATTGCCAGCTCCAAATCAGTATGGGCCCCTTCCGACAAATTTAATTCTGGCCTCAGGCCAAAAATCAATCGATGAATTAATAAGAGAAACTGAAGAAGCTATTTTAGTCACCCGTTTTCACTATACAAATGTAGAGGATCCGCTTAATACTGTATTCACTGGGATGACCAGAGATGGGACGTTTCTGATCGAGAAAGGCAGGATATCAGGCGCTCTTCCCAATCTTCGTTTTACTCAGAGCATATTGGATTGTTTAAAAGAAATCCTTGAAGTAGGAGAAGGTCATCAACTATGCCGTAGTATGCTAGGATTAGCATTAGTACCAGCATTAAAACTGAACTCTTTTTGTTTTACAGGAATATCTGAAGAATAAAATTTTATCCTGGCTGGTTATTGATTAAAAGAAAGTTAAAAGGTCTTTATTAAAATATTTTGGAATAATTCTTAATGTTTAATATAAATCAAAAGATAATTACCAGGAGGAAAAAATGGAAAATTTTTTCACTATTTTTTGGATTATAATTATTCTCTCCTTTTATATTCCTTTAATTCAAAGACGTATGCTTATAGCGAAAAGAGTTAGACTAATAAGGAAAATAGAGCAAATGCGTAAATCAAGAGTGATAACTTTAATTCATCGCCAGGAATCATTGAGTTTTCTTGGCCTGCCCCTTGCACGCTATATTGATATAGAAGATTCGGAAAGAATTTTAAGAGCAATCAGATTAACTCCTAAAGATATGCCAATTGATATCCTATTGCATACACCGGGAGGTCTTGTTCTGGCATCTGAACAAATTGCCTGCGCGCTTAAAAGGCATAATGGAAAAGTAACAGCTTTCATTCCTCACTATGCATTATCAGGAGGTACCTTGATTGCCTTAGCCTGTGACAAAATAGTTATGGATGCCGATGCGGTACTTGGACCCGTAGACCCTCAAATTGGTATACCTTTGCAGGGTGGTTATCCGGCGACATCAGTTCTGGAGGCTTTAAAGATAAAGAATCCCAATCGTAATGATAGTGTTCTAATCTATGGCGATATAGCTAAAAAAGCCATTAGGCAGGTCAAAAGAAAAGTATTTATATTAATTAAAGATAAAATGCCTCAAGGTAGGGCTCGCAGGATTGCTCGCTTGCTTTCCGAAGGTAGATG
Source organism: uncultured Actinomycetota bacterium (assembly GCA_964346985.1). Taxonomy (GTDB): domain Bacteria; phylum Actinomycetota; class Aquicultoria; order CAYFWW01; family CAYFWW01; genus CAYFWW01. Next base: position 38,041 of record CAYFWW010000029.1, on the reverse strand, counting down.
GACTCATGATTATCCAATAACCTACGAAGAATCTTTAAAGATTGGCTTAAATGTCGAAAGTGATTTACCGGTTGAAATTTATAGCTTAATGGAGCTATATCCGCAAGCTGGACAAAGAAGGCCATCAGTTGAATTTATCCCGTTACCATATCAACCCACTCCGCAGACACCAAGACGCGGGAAAGAGCAATAAGGACTGGAGGTTTAAGGTTGAATAATATTGTCCATGATTTTATGACCCATGATTATATTACCTGCAAAATGGATACCCCACTTAATGAGGTTGCCAAATTGATGATTGACTCTGGTTTGGAACTTGTTTTGGTGGTTGACCCGATTGAAGAGATCAATGGTGTAATCTCGGCGGAGACTATTTTGAGAAACTATAATCAAGACTGGTTTGGACTGGTTGCTGAAGATATAATGGAATGGCCATTAGTAATTGTTTCACCAAAAGCATTGGCTACCGAAGCTGCTGCCCTGATGGTCGAAAAAAAGGTCAGGACATTGGTTATAGTCCATGGCACTCCAAAACAGCCGGGATTACCGGTGGGAATAATTAGGGATAAGGACATTATAAGAGAATTGTTTTTGATGACTGAAGATTAATCTGAAAATCTTCTATCTTCATAATAGGTACTGCCTTCAGTACTCTTAATCTTTACCTTTAACTCGGAGGCGATCTCGCTGATTTTTAAAACAGAATCTATATTTCGGTTTTTGTTACTGACAATAGCAATTGATATAGACATAATAGGAAACTTTCTGATATTGCTTTGGCGATCACTAGTAATAATAAAGCCTTGAATGCGGTCTTTTTCTGAATAAAAATTATTTATTCTCTTTTCAAATCTACTAATTATTTCTTTTGAGTATTCTTCAGCGTGCTTTGGTTTGGTAATCAGAATAAAGTCGTCTCCACCAATATGACCGATAAAATCATCTTCAGTGCGATTATAATCTTCAGTCAATTTAATGAGAATTGAAGATATAAATTTTATGACCTGGTCACCTTTGGTAAAACCATAAACATCGTTAAAAGCTTTAAAATTATCAAGATCTATGTAAAGTACTGAAAACTTTGTCTTTTTTTTAATTAACTCTTCCAGGTATGATTGAATCCATATATTTCCTGGTAGATGGGTCAGAGGATTTACTGATTTTTCAAGTTCAGCCCGCCGTATATGACTTTTTACCCTGGCTAATAATTCCTTGTTTTCAAATGGTTTAGTCATGTAGTCGTCTGCGCCTTCTTCAAAACCAATTATTTTTTCATCTGTATTGCTTCTTGAAGTCAACATAATAATAGGTATATGTTGAGCCCGGAAACCCTGTCTTAGTTTACGGCAGACTTCAAGCCCATCGAAATCAGGGAGAATTAAGTCTAAAACAATAACATCTGGATGAGAATCAAAGGTTCGTTCAAATGCTTCCTTAGCTGTACTGGCAAGAATAGTCTCAAAACCCTCTTTTGAGAAGAGTTCATCGATCAACTTCAAATAATATGCATTATCTTCAACAATAAGAATTTTATTTGCCATAAACTTTTTTGTAAATTGTTAAATATTGTTTTTTGTATCGGCTTTTTTCAAAATAAATTTAGTTAGGGTAAGTTAATTTTAATCAACTTAACTCTTTGCCCAAGCTTTTTGCTTCATTCATGATTTCAGGATATTTAAGTATATCTCCTTGTTCATCTATATTATTGCCAAAAATTGACTTGTAATAAGTCATCTCACATACATCAAGAAATGATTTTACGGTTTTTAGGGCTCCTTCAAATATTTTCGGATTTTTTGAGCCGGCTGTTGAAAGAAAGACCCCATATCTAGAAGATCTTTTCTCTTCTGGAAGCTCTTTTTTTAAAATATATTTTCGGGCCCAGAGACACTGGCAGCGGTCTATAAGCATTTTAGCGTAAGCGCTTACAGCTACAAAAAAGATTGGAGATGCAAGGACTAAGATATCCGCTTGCCAAATTTTCGGGTAAATTTTTTGCATATCATCCTGTACGATGCATTCTCCGGAAGTAAAGCAGCTATTACATTCTTGACAGGGTTTAAAATCTAGCTGACATATGATTATTTTGTCAATCTTCGATTTTTTTGTTGAGAAACCTTTTAAAAATTCGTCTAGTAGAATATCGCTATTACCGTTCCGGCGTGGGCTCCCGGCTAAGGCTAATATATTTTTCATAAGATAATTCTTTCTCTTGATAATAAATCGTTATATTTAAAATTATATCTAAAAGATAGGAATATCAATATGTATTTTCTGGTTTACAGTTTTAAGATAAAATTGATTTTATAACCGATGCACGAAGAATTAAACGGAAAGACAAAAAAATTCATTCATAGATATATAAATTCATTGCCCTGTTGGGGCGTGATAACTCTTTTTTTTAATAATCCACAGACATATGGACGCGTTGAGGATTTTGTAAAATGGACTGGATTAAATACTAATCTTGTTTCCAATACATTGAAAACTCTAACTAAAAAAGGCCTTTTAGTCTATGAAGAACATAATAAATGTTATTCGTATAATCCAAAAAAAAACATTGAAAAACAACTAACTGAATTTTTTCATCGGTACGAACCTTCAGTGCAGCGTTTTTATATTTTAGAGCATGAACTTGAAAAAAGCCATTCTGAAGACCGCCTAACTTAACCTACAATATTGATTGGGCAAACATAATAAAAAATTTCTATAATATAATTTTCCATTGTTCGATTGTTGTCATAATGATATGATATTCTTTCTTAAAAGACAGGATAAACTTAGAGATGACCCTATTTGGTATTTTTATTACTTCATTTTTGATTGGTTTTAGTGGAGCTGCATCACCGGGGCCTCTCCTTACTGTTACGGTTACTGAGACTATAAGGAAGGGGAAGATTTCTGCAATTTTATTAATTGTAGGCCATTCTCTTTTAGAGGCAATTTTTCTATTCGGCCTGCTTGTCGGATTAAAAGATTTTTTTAAACCGGATCTTGTTCAAGGAATAATTGGATTTCTTGGTGGAATTTTCCTACTGTGGATGGGTATTAGTATTTTTTTAGGAGCTTGGAAAAATACATTAATTTTAAATTTGCACGATTCAAATACTGAACTTCGCTACGGAGCATTATTAGAGGGGATTGTAGTCAGCCTGTCAAACCCTTTTTGGACAATTTGGTGGGTTACTGTTGGAGCGAGTTATCTAATATTTTCCTTAAAAACAGGAATTGCAGGTATTTCTTCTTTTTATTTCGGCCATATTCTAGCTGATTTTGTTTGGTATGGAATAATTATCTTAGCCTTAAGTGCTGGCCGTAAATATATAGACCAAAGGTATTATCGTATATTGTTATATGTTTGCGGCCTCTTTCTGCTCTTTTTAGCAGCTGGAATAATCAATTTCGGCATTGGAAAATTATTATAGGTCAAGATATTATTGTTAGGTAAGCAAATCATTTGAAAGTGCAGATCAAATTGTTAATTTCTAAAACTGGAATAGAAAAGACTTTTCTACATAACCTTGAATCCAGAATTCAAATATCAAAAGGTCAGAATATATTAATCTCTGTTTCCGGAGGACCTGATTCTGTTTGTCTGCTTGAACTCTTTGACCGCTTAAAGGAAATTTTAAGTCTAAAACTGGCTGTCTTTCATCTAAACCATAAACTGCGAGGTCGTGATTCAGAAGAAGATGCTAAATTTGTTGAGAAATTGTGCCAGAATAAAGGCATAAGATTCTTTGGAAAAGAGGTTCAGGTAGACGAATATTGCCGCAATAATAACCTTTCCATTCAAGAAGGTGCCAGAAAGATTAGATATAAACTCTTACGGGAGACAGGTACTGAGTTCAAGGCAGATAGCATAGCTCTCGGCCATAATCTAAATGATCTAGCTGAAACCATTCTTCTTAATATAATTAGAGGCTCAGGCCGTAGCGGTCTTGTTTCCATTCAGCTTAAAAGAGGAATTTTTATTCGGCCCTTGCTTAATATTAAAAGATCGGAAATAGAAGATTTTTTAAAATCAAACAATATTCAGTATCGAACAGATGCCACAAACGTTTCAGAGAAATATAGACGCAACCTATTAAGACTTGAGATAATTCCAAAGTTGATAGAGCTAAATCCAAAATTCTTGGATAATTGCTGGACAATGAATCAAATATTATCTGATGAAGACAGTTATCTAGACAACCTTGCTGAAAAAACTGTCAGTCAGATTCTTTCAATAGATGAAGATTTTATTTTACTTCCCATTGAAAAGTTGCGAAAACTGGAGAAACCTATCTTTTTTAGAGTAATACGCCGGGCAATTGAAAGGGTGAGGGGAGACATTCAAAGTATAGAATTTAAGCATCTTGATATGATAGATGAGCTGGTCAGGGCTGACAAAAACAGTCTTAGGCAATTACCTCACGGACTTATTGTTTTACAAGAGTATGGAGATTTGGTAATTGGATCTGAAGAATTTTATAAATTTAAAATATTGCCTGCGGCAATAAAATGTCCCGGTGATACTTATCTCGATGAGCTGGGTGCTGTTTTTAAATGCAGCAAGGCAAAAAAGGGAGAAGTTGATTTTACCAATCCAAAGACTGCTTTTCTAGATTGGAATAAAATAAAATTTCCTCTTATTGTTAGGAATAGAATACCTGGTGATAGATTTGAACCTTTCGGGATGAAAGGAACTAAAAAAATCCAAGATTTCTTGGTCGACTTAAAAGTTCCCGGAAGAAAGAGAGACAGAATCCCGATAGTTTCAGATAAAGATAGAATAGTCTGGGTGGTTGGACTGAGAATAAACGAAAGAGTTAAAATTAATAGTAGAACAAAAGATATCTTAAAGATTATATATAAAAAACCGATTTAAGTATGGAGGGAAGAAAACAAGTGTCAGATAATATTGAGCGTATTTTAATCTCACATGATCAGATTCAGAAGCGGGTTACTGAAATTGCCAAAGATATTACTAAAGATTATAAGGGTAAAGATCTTCTATTAGTCGGTATACTTAGGGGGGCGGTTGTTTTTTTAGCTGATTTAATCAGGCAGATAGATATTCATATCTGTATAGATTTTATGGCTGTTTCCAGCTATGGCGCTTCAACTAAATCTTCGGGAGTAGTTAGGATATTAAAAGATTTAGATGAGGAGATTAAAGACCGTCATGTTCTTCTGGTTGAAGATATTGTCGATACCGGCTTGACGTTAAGGTATCTACAGAAAAATCTTCAGACACGGAATCCTGCGAGCATTAGCATATGCGCATTGCTAAATAAAAAATGCAAGCAAAAAGTTCCGATATCTCTAAAATATTGCGGTTTTGAGATACCGGATGAGTTTGTTGTTGGTTACGGCCTGGATTTTGACGAAAAGTACCGCAATCTTAATGATATCTGTATTTTAAACGAGGAATCAATACAGGTGTCCTGAACTCGATAAATTGAAAAATATCTATATAAATGATACTATGAATTGATTGTTAAGTGGAGTGAAATACTTTGAAAAAATTCTTTAAAGGAATAGGAATATATATAGTCATCTTCTTAATTGCTGCCTTTATGATTAACTACCTAGGAAAGTTAGGTAGTAATCCAGTCAATATGAAGCTGGATTCTTTTATCAATGAAGTTGAAAAAGGAAATATCACAAATGTAGTGATTAAAGATCAAGATAATTATCTAACGGCTCAGAAAAAATCTGAACTAAAGGGGAAAAACCCAAAAACTTATAAGGTCACTTATCCTGAAAAATTTGATATTACCAAACTTCTGATAGATAACGGAGTTGAAGAGTTCGAATCTGACCCGCAATCCAATAAAATCTGGTATACAGTAATCCTTAATGTCCTGCCTTTTCTATTCATTATTATTATCGCCATATTTCTGTTTCAGCAAATGCAGGGAGGCGGCAACAAAGTTATGTCATTTGGGAAAAGCCGGGCAAAGCTATTAAGCAAAGACCAACCCAAGACAACCTTTAAAGATGTTGCCGGCCTGGATGAAGCTGTTGAAGAGCTAATGGAAATAAAAGAGTTTCTATCTAATCCTGGAAAGTTTCAAAAGATGGGTGCCAGAATACCAAAAGGGGTTCTTTTATATGGGCCGCCTGGATCAGGTAAGACTTTATTGGCCAGGGCGGTTGCCGGAGAGGCTGGAGTACCTTTCTTTTCGATAAGCGGTTCTGATTTTGTGGAGATGTTTGTCGGGGTAGGAGCCTCCCGGGTCCGAGACCTATTTGAGCAAGCAAAAACTAATGCTCCTTGCATAATCTTTATGGATGAGATTGATGCAGTCGGGCGTCATAGGGGTGCAGGACTTGGCGGAGGTCATGATGAACGTGAGCAGACACTTAATCAACTCTTGGTTGAGATGGATGGTTTTGACATAAAAGATAATATCATAATGATTGCAGCGACCAACCGGCCGGACATACTTGACCCGGCCCTATTGCGCCCCGGCAGGTTTGATCGCCAGATTGTAATCGACCGGCCAGACCTTGAAGGAAGAAAAGGAATACTAAAAGTACACTTCAGAGGCAAACCAATTTCAGATGAAGTAAGTGTCGATGTCCTGGCCAGAAGAACCCCAGGATTTACCGGAGCTGATCTGTCTAATCTGGTAAACGAAGCTGCCCTACTAACAGCGCGCCATAATAAGAAAAAAATTGATATGGAAGAACTTGAGGAAGCTATTGATAGAGTAATTGCGGGGCCAGAAAGAAAAACCAGGTTAATAAGCGATAAAGAAAAAATGGTTATTGCCTATCACGAAGCAGGCCATGCTTTGGTTGCGCATGAACTTCCTAATACCGATCCGGTACACAAAATATCAATAATTCCTAGGGGAAGAGCTTTGGGCTATACCCTAACTTTGCCAACCGAAGATAGATATTTGGTTACAAAATCAGAGCTGTCAGATGAATTAGCTATGCTTTTAGGAGGGCGCGTGGCTGAAGAAATGATATTTAAGGATATTACCACAGGTGCTCAGAACGACCTGGATAGAACGACTAAAATTGCTAGACAAATGGTTTGTGAATATGGTATGAGTGATGAACTTGGACCATTGACCCTTGGCCAGAAACAGGACCAGGTCTTTCTTGGCCGTGATTTTACTTCGCATCCTGATTACTCACAGGAGATTGCTTTTGAAATAGATAAGGAAATAAGACGCATCGTTGATGAATCCTTTGAAAAAGCTAATAGAATTCTGACTAAAAGAAAGAAGACTTTAGAAAAAATTGCCAATAAGTTGATTGAGGTTGAAACTCTGGAGAAAGAAGAATTAATAAGCATACTGGAGAATAAACCAATAGATAAAGTTATCGAAGAGCAAAAAGCAGCTATGTCTGAAAAAGAGAAAGAGGATGCAGGGGAAAAAGCAAAAACTAAAAAGAAAGCTAAAGATATTAAAGGTAAGCTTGGCTTAGCTGAAAATTAACTACTTTCACCTATCTATAACAATCTCACAAAAATATTTGTAAATACCTATTTTTCTTGTCTTTATTGCAATAGCAGCAAGAAAGAAGTACAAATCTTGCTTATCAGCAGATTAAAGTAATAACAGTAATGTTTGATAGAAAAATATAAGCTTGATACCAATCAGATACTTTTCCAATTTGTCAACCATGAATGATATAAAAATCTGCTTCCAAAATTTAAACATAAGTTGACATAATATCTTAATTGATAAATTTTTGATTTAGATGTAATCTTACAAATAAATTTTTCCATTATAGCTAAGGAGCGATTATGGACAAAGAAAAAATAGAGGCCGGTGTAAAGCTTATTTTGGAAGGTATTGGGGGTGCCCTAAACGAGGAAGTCTTGGATAATACTCCAAAAAGAGTTGCCAATATGTATGAAGAGATATTTTCAGGTATAGAACAGGACCCTTATAAAATAATTAAAACAACTTTTGCTGAAAACCATGATGAAATGGTCTTAGTAAAAGATATTCCCTTATATTCATTGTGTGAGCATCATCTCTTGCCTTTTCTGGGAAAAGCCCATTTAGCTTATATTCCCGGTAAGGAGGGAAGGATTACCGGCATAAGCAAATTAGCCAGAGTTGTTGATGTTATGGCAAAAAAACCCCAACTACAAGAAAGGCTGACTACAAGCATTGCTGATATCATAGAAAAAACATTAAAACCAAGAGGAGTACTTGTAGTTATTGAAGCGGAGCATCTATGTATGAGCATGAGAGGTGTTCAAAAATCTGGAGCCAGGACAGTAACTTCTGCAATCAAGGGAACATTCCGGCAAAATGAAGCAACCAGGGCTGAAGCAATGTCTTTGATTAATAATAATCTTTAGGGGGTTTAGGTTATATTGAAAACAAAAGCCAGGCTTCTATCTCTTAATCATATTGATCAGATAAAGAAGGAATTTAAACTAGTCGGTGTTGATCCGAAGGGTCAAAGGATAATGCTTCCCAAAGCTCTATTCTATTTAATCAGGGTTGATGAACTAGATTATCGGGCAGCTAACATTCTAAAGCAAGAGATGTTGGCAAAAGGTGGTGAAGCGGCTATTTCCAGAAATGTTTATGAATTAAAGCCTGAGTTAGCAAGTACAATTATATTTGCTACCAAGGCACAGTTGACCAAAGCTTTAAAAGTGCTTTCAAAACAAACCTTTGGCTTAAAAAAACTGGCAGAGGACATTGAAAAGTTGTTAGAGATAGAAAGCTCCAAACCGCCCTCAATAAAAGCAGGAAATTTTTATTTGAATTTTGACCGTACTTTAATTATGGGCATATTAAATGCCACACCGGATTCTTTTTCTGAGGAAGGTCAATATTATGATCATAATAAGGCTAAAAAGCATATTCAGAAGATGGCCGAAGCAGGAGCAGATATTATCGATATTGGCGGTGAATCAACCAGGCCAGGGGCTCAAGAAGTTGAAGCAGGAGAGGAATTAGAAAGAGTCATGCCATTGGTAGAGTATACTGTCAGTAATTTTGAAATACCAGTCTCAATCGATTCATATAAACCCGAGGTCGTCAAAGAAGCTGTAAAGGCAGGAGCAAGTATCATTAATGATATATACGGCCTTCGCTATCCAGGAATGATTGATTTAGTAGGCCAGTTAAATATACCGGTAATTATTATGCATATGCAGGGAAAACCGAAAAACATGCAGCAAAACCCAAAATACAAGGACTGTTTGGGAGAAATCATCGACTTCTTAAGAGAACGTAGTCTATTGGCTATAGAAAACGGTCTTGATCATGATAATATTTTGGTCGATCCCGGTATAGGATTTGGAAAGACTGTAGATCATAATTTAGAGTTAATCAGTCGCTTATCGGAAATAAAAAGTCTTGGCTTTCCAGTAGTGCTTGGAACTTCTCGTAAATCTTTTATCGGTAATACATTAGATCTACCGGTAGAGGAAAGATTGGAAGGAACTGCAGCTTCTGTTGCTCTTGGAATCAGAGAAGGGGCTAATATAGTAAGAGTTCACGATGTTTTGGAAATGACTAGAGTAGCAAGGATGACTGATGCGATAATCGGGAAAAAATCGTGAAAAAGAAAGAGACTGTTATTCTTGGTTTAGGCTCTAATCTTGGAGACCGCCTGAAAAATATAAAATGGGCACTAAGGAATATTAGCAAAATTGATTGCTTAGAATTAAAGGAATTGTCTTCTCTTTATCAGAGTGAAGCAATCGGTCCCAAACAAAGAGATTTCTATAATATGGTTATAGCTGTAGAAGTAGATTGTTCTCCAGAAGAGCTTTTAAGCAAGATTAACAATATTGAAAGAGATATGGGTAGAATAAGGAAAGTAAGGTGGGGGGAGAGGAATATAGATATTGATATTCTGCTATTTGGAAAGCATAATGTGGAAAATGAAAATTTAATAATTCCTCATCCCCGTCTCATTGAAAGAAGGTTTGTTCTTGAGCCTTTGCAAGAAATTGCTCAAGGGAAGATAGATTTAAATATAATTGAGATTGAAGATAATTTGAAAAAAACAAAGAACCAAAAGATTAAAAAAATTGCAGACCCAAAGGATGTGTGGCCTTGGAAATCTTAGACAAAGTATACTCTGACCAGGAACTAATGGAGATGATTAAAGAGGAGCGAAAGAAAAAGCCTTTTTTAATTCTGGTCCATAATTATCAACGTGGTGAAATTCAGGACATCGGTGATTACGTAGGAGATTCTTTGGGGTTAAGCCAGAAAGCTGCTCAAACTGATGAATCAATCATTATTTTTTGCGGTGTCTATTTCATGGCAGAAACTGCCTATATTTTGAACCCGACCAAGAAAGTAATCTTGCCTGAACTCGAAGCCGGGTGCCCTATGGCTGATATGATTTCTGCGGAGTCTCTAAGACAGATGAAGGCAGAATATCCGGAAGCCAAAGTAGTCTGTTATGTGAATTCAACAGCAGAAGTTAAAGCAGAAAGTGATATTTGTTGTACATCTTCTAATGCGATAAAAGTTGTTCAAAGTGTCGATTCGGAACAAATAATATTCATTCCCGATAAGAATCTCGGTAAGTATATATCTAGATTTTCAGATAAAGAAATTATACTTTGGGAAGGCTTTTGTCCGACACATCATAAAATAAAGCTGGAACAAGTTAAAAAAGTAAAAAAAGAACATCCAGGAGTTGTTTTTCTGGCTCACCCCGAGTGCCGGCCGGAAGTATTGGATGAAGCAGATTTTATTGGGAGCACTTCTCAGATTTTTAATAAAGCCAGGGAAATAAAAGAAAGAGAGATATTGATTGGCTCAGAAATAGGAATGAAACATCGTCTGGAGAAAGAAAATCCAGGCAAAGTTTTTTATTTTCCATCCAAAGAGACAATCTGCCCCAATATGAAATTAATTACTCTGGAAAAAGTATTGTCTAGCTTAAGAAATCTCGAACCGGTAGTAACAGTTCCTGAAGAGATTAGGAAAAAATCATACAAAGCTGTTGAAAAGATGCTGGAGATTACCTGATGGGAGTAATATTCAAAGAAGAATTTGAAGCCATACCCAAAAAAAAATGTGATGTCCTGATTATTGGAAGCGGAATTGCCGGGCTCACCGCTGCTCTTGACTTAAATGAATTCAACATAATATTAGTCACAAAAGCAAAAATTAGGGATTCTTCAACCTGGTATGCTCAGGGTGGAGTGGCAGTTGCTGTTAATATCAATGATTCAACAGATCTTCATAAGAAAGACACTTTAAAAGCCGGTGCCGGTTTATGTATTCCCGAAGCGGTAGAAGTTTTAGTAGAGGAAGGTTTATCCAGAGTAGATGATCTCAATAGCCTTGGTGTCCGATTTGATTATATCAACGGCAAGGTAGATTTAAATATAGAGGGTGGCCATTCTGTCAAACGGGTAATGCATTCTGGAGATTCGACAGGAAGCGCAATCCAAAAAGAACTGGTTAAAAAAGTTAGCCTTAATGAAAATGTAAAAATCTTTGAAAACTGGATAGCTGTCGACCTAATGGTCATTGACGGAAAATGCCGCGGAACTGTAGGAATTGATTATCAAGGCGAACCTGAAATTATACAGGCAAGAGCTGTTATTCTGGCTTCCGGAGGGGTAGGCCAGCTATACGAGATTACCACAAATCCGAAGATTGCAACCGGAGACGGGCTTTCAATGGCTTATCGGGCAAAAGTTAAACTAAGAGACTTAGAGTTTATTCAATTTCATCCAACGGCTTTGGGTAATAGCCGTCAACCAAAATTTCTTATTACAGAAGCCCTCCGGGGAGAAGGAGCTTATTTGAGGGACTGTAAAGGAAAGAGGTTTATGCTAAATGCCCATCCAGATGCAGAACTGGCTCCTCGTGATGTTGTGACCAGGGAGATTGTTGAAGCAATGAAATTTTGTGGTGATGACCACGTCTGGCTTGATGCCAGAAGAATTGACCCTGAACTGCTTTTCAGAAAATTTCCTACAATTATGAAAACGTGTAAAGAAGACGGGTTTGATTTGACCAAGGAGATGATTCCTGTTCAACCAGCGGCTCATTTTTTTATTGGTGGAATAAAAACAGACCTTCAAGGAAAGACGAACTTGCCCGGGCTATATTGTTGTGGAGAAGCTGCTTCAACTGGAGTGCATGGCGCTAATCGCCTTGCTTCGAATTCACTTCTAGAAGGCCTGGTATTCAGTAGAAGAATTTCCGAAGAGATAAAATTAGAACTTCAAGATATAAAAGACAATGAGCTAAAACCAATACTGTATAAAAATCTAGAATATCCTTTAGGTAGAATTACTACTCCCCCTATCTCGAAAGTTGATCTGCAAAAATATATTACAAAATATGCTGGATTAATTAGAAATAGAGATGGCTTGGCTTATTTAATAGATTACCTCGGGGAAATCAAGAAAAAAGGGCATATTGCCAAAAACAGGAAAGAAATTGAGTTAGGTAATATGGCTGAAGCAGCTAATTTGATAGCAGAATTTGCTTTAAATAGAGAAGAAAGCCGCGGTGTGCATTACCGGTCAGATTTTCCAATCATGGATGAAAAAAAATGGAAACGCCATCAAGTCTACCCATTTGAATAATGATAACTTACGAAAATATTCCCAATTTGATTATTGATAAGCTAATAGATAATGCTTTTGATGAAGACCTAGGCCGATCCGGGGATCTGACTTCAAAACTTATTATCCCGGATAATACTGAGTGCCGGGCACAACTTATTTCAGGGGATGATGGAATAATTGGCGGTTTACTTATTGGCCAAAAAGTTTGGGCCAGGCTAGATCCAAAAATAGAAATTGATTTTCAGAAAGAAGAAGGGAACCGGGTCGAGAAAAACCAGGCCATTCTGCAATTAGAAGGTAAGGCTCAAGCAATTCTAGGTGGTGAGCGGGTTGCCTTAAACTTTATACAGCATCTGTCCGGAATCGCAACTTTGACTGCTAAGTATGTGGAAATTGCCAGTAGATATAAGGTCAAGATTTTTGACACAAGAAAGACCCTGCCCGGATTTAGGTTTCTTGAAAAGTATGCGGTCATGCTTGGCGGGGGTGAAAACCACCGCTTAGGTTTATATGATGGTATATTTATTAAGGATAACCACCTAAAACTAACTGGGGGTATAAGGCGGGCTCTCAAACGATTAAAGACCAATAAAAATGAAGGCCATAAGATAATTGTAGAAGTAGAGAATATTGAGGAACTAAAGGAAGCAATTGGTGAATGTGTGGACATTATCGTACTTGATAATATGTCTCCAAGACAAGTGAGGGAAGCTGTGGAGATAAACTCAGGCAAGACTATTCTTGAAGCTAGCGGGGGTATTAATCTTAATAATCTAAAAGAATATCTTGAAACCGGGGTCAATCGGATATCTACGGGCGCAATTACTCAGAGCGCTCCTGCTTTTTCAGTCAGTTTAGAAATCTTTGAAAAAAAATAAAATTGGAATTAAAAGATTTACTTGAACTTATAATTGAATATTTTAATATCTATGGGTACTGGATTCTTTTTTTTGGATTATTGTTAGAGAATACAGTTTTTCTAGGCTTGGTTGTTCCAGGAGAAACTGTCCTTCTGGCAGCCAGTTTTTTTGCTGCCCAAGAAAGTTTTAATATATATATAGTTATTTTAATCGGTTGTTTTTCGGCTATCATCGGAAATATAATAGGCTATTTTCTTGGAGTTAAGGGCGGAAGGCCATTGCTGGAAAAATATGGTAAGTTTTTCTTAATCTCAGAAAAAAGAATTATTTGGGCTGAAAATTATTTTGATGGACGCGGAGGAGAGACAGTTTTTTTTGGGAGGTTTGTTTCGGGAATCAGGGTTTTTGTCCCATTTCTGGCTGGTGCAGCTAGAATGAAGTTTAATATTTTTATAATCTATACAATTTTGGCCGTGTTAATTTGGACAATAGGCTTGTCGCTTTTGGGTTATTTTTTTGGAGCTAATATTGAATTGCTAAAGAAAATTATCGACACAATTGGTTGGACTTTATTTATTTTAATAATTTTAATTATATTATTGATCTGGTTCATAAATAATTTCCGCAAAAGAAAAAAATATGCTGACTAGAGAAAGAATCCTACAACTTCTGTTAAAGAATAAAGGTAATATCATTTCAGGGCAGGAAATTGCTGACAAACTTGGATTAAGCCGCTCAGCTGTTTGGAAGCATATAAATTCATTAAGAAATGATGGATATAAAATCAAGTCTATATCTAATAAAGGATATCGATTAGTTGATTTAACTTCAAAGATACGGCCAATTGAAATTAAGAGGTACTTAAAGACTAAAAAACTTGGGCAAAAGATTTTTTATTTTGAAAGCATTGATTCGACTAATAGATATTTAAAGAAAAATATTATTATAAAAAACATGGACGGCGCTGTTGCTGTAACCGAGGTCCAGACAAAAGGCCAGGGTAGAAGAGGGAGAACCTGGTTCTCTCCACCCGGAGGGCTTTGGTTTTCTATTCTATTGTTTACCGGTATTCCCTTGGATAAATTTCCCCTTATCAGTCTAGTTGTCGGCCTTTGTATTATTGAGGCTCTTGAAAATCTCTACTCTTTGAAGGCTGAAATAAAGTGGCCTAATGATGTGGTGGCCGGAGATAAAAAAATGGGAGGAATACTTACTGAAGTAATCGCTGAGCCAGGACAGATAAATAAGGTCATTATAGGAATCGGGATTAATGCCAATTTGAAATTAGAAGACTTGCCTGGTGAAATTGCCAGTTCTTCAATGACTATAAAGGCTTATATCGGAAAGAGCGTAAATCGGGCTGAGCTGATGTCTGTGATTTTAAACAATTTAGAGAAAAGACTAGTTTTATTCAAAGGAAATAATATACAGAAGTTAGTCCCTCAGATAAAAAGCAAGGTTTCAACGATTGGCCGGAAAGTTAAAATAATCGCCGAAAGTGGTGAAAAAAGAGGTTTAGCTAAGGATATTACTGAGAAGGGTGCTTTGGTTGTTGAACTGGCAGATGGAAGCATGGAGGAAATTCGCTCAGCAGATATTTTCCATTTGAAGTAAAAAGATTTATTAAATTTTAATTGAAATTTTGTTGAGAATTATATATAAAGAATAATACAAATTATCTTTTTAAAAAAAATATAAAATTAAAAGGAAGGGAGTATTAATATGAAACCAGTTATTGATCATGATGAATGTATAGGTGATGGTATTTGTGAAGATATCTGTCCAGAAGTCTTTGAACTTAGAGACGATGGCCTGGCTTATGTGATTAATGAAGAACCCGATGATAGCTTGAAGGACAAGGTTGAAGAAGCAGTTGAGGAATGTCCCACAGAGGCTATAACTATTGAATAGTTCATAATAATTTTAAACCTTCTGAAAACTCAGGGTAGGTTTTTATGGCCTACCCTTTTTAATTTATTCTGCCATGGATTAATTAGTCGGAATTGCTGGTTTTCCATATAATGATAATAGATAAATAATTTATAGGGAGTGATTTAGGTTGAGTAATTGTACTGATGATAAAGAAAAAGGCAAAAGGTTAAAAGAAATGCTGGAAGATCCCGTCTGCGGATTATGCTTATATCCAGACGATACTTCAGTTCAATCAATGTATGAGCAAGATATATTTTATTTCTGCAGCGATAAATGCAAAGAAAAATTCGAAAAGGATCCTGAACAATACATAAAAAAATAATTACAATGGGTGAATAATAAAGGTTGATCAAAAGATTAGGTCCATTTATTGTATGTTTAATTTTTCTACTTTTTTCCGGTCCTTCATTTTCTCAACCGGTAGTCAGTAATTTAGGTTGGATGGTTGGACAGAACGGAACTATAATACGCTGGAATGGAAATACTTGGAATATAATTCCTTCAAGTACATCTGTAAATCTTTACGGGGTACATTTTTACAGAACATATTACGGTATAGCTGTCGGCGATTCAGGTAAAATAATCAGATGGGATGGCAATAAGTGGGAAAATGTTAGCAGCCCTACTTCAAATAATCTATATGATGCATATCTTTTTTCAGCCAGCGACGGTTGGGCGGTTGGTGCTAGCGGGACAATTCTTGAATGGAATGGGGCGAGTTGGGATAACAGCCATTCTGACGCAGCTTTTGGCAACCTTAGATCTGTTGACTTTGCTAACTCTAATACTGGCTGGGCAGTGGGAGATGGAGGTAGTATAGTTCGCTCGAATGGCACTAGCTGGTCATCATTTAGCAGCCCGACTTCTAATGATCTTTACTCAGTTGATATGATCTCGTCTGCCTTTGGGGTAATTGTGGGGCAAGCCGGGAAAATACTTCACTGGAATGGTTCCAGTTGGAATGAAGTTACCAGCCCGGTTACTGACAATCTTAGATCTGTCTATATGATTTCAGGTAACGATGGCTGGGCAGTAGGGGATTCTGGGACCATTATCAACTGGAACGGTAAAGGCTGGAGTGAATACACACATAGCTTGACCACTAATACATTAAGAACAGTATATTTCAATGATAGTGTCAGTTATGACGGGTGGATAGGTTCAGACGGCGGAGTAATCCTTCGTTATGACGGCCAGAACTGGTCAAAATTGGCTTCAAGCCCGACTTCCAATAACCTTCTTGCCTCATTTATTATGACCGATGATATCGATCCTCATGTTGACAACAGGTTTGAAGCGGACACAGATATGTGTGCCAGTTGCCATAGAGCGCATACTTCGACAGGCACTCATTTGACTATACCTGTATCTCCAATTGAACAATGCTTTACTTGTCATGACGGTACAATTAGCTTTTATGATGCCCAGATTGATTATAACTCGACATACCATCATTCGCTG
Organism: uncultured Actinomycetota bacterium; assembly: GCA_964346985.1. Taxonomy (GTDB): domain Bacteria; phylum Actinomycetota; class Aquicultoria; order CAYFWW01; family CAYFWW01; genus CAYFWW01. The sequence continues at coordinate 21,262 of CAYFWW010000029.1, read as the reverse complement.
CAAGGAATCGATGATGGTTCGACCAAGAATTGTAGCAGCTGTCATGAATCGCATCGTCAAAATATTTGGACTGAAGAATACCTGGTCGATCCTCTTGATGCTAAAAATATTTGGGAGGTAGTTGATACCACTTCTCCTAGTTACAATAATGCAAGTTCTCCTTCGGGATTATATATCTGGTGTGAGCGCTGCCATACAGATTCCAGTATTACCGGAAACTACTTTGAGGAGACTATGAGTGCAACTTATAAGCCATATACTGTCCAGGTTATCTGGCAAACCTCAAGGTCACCTACCAGCACTCCGCCGGGAGTAGATGAGAGTGGCACTACCAGCGGTTTCTGGCAGTATTTCAGGGCAAATATTTACAATGATACTGGAGCAACTGGAGACAAACATGGTAGAGCGTCAGGAATTAGCGGTACAGTAAATTACTATAACGGTTATAGCAACAGTTATCCGGCACTGCCCTGTACGGATTGTCATAATAAGCATGGCTCAGATCAACCATGGATGATAGATACTGCCTTTGATCTAAGTACTCTAAGCGGCCAGCAAAATTACTGTACATCGATATGTCATGATCTAGGCTCACATCCTGCACCAAATCCACCAACGGCCAAGTGTACTGATTGTCACCGTCATGGGTTACGGTTCTAATATAAGTAATTAAGGTTAAAAAAAGGCTTTCGAATTAAAGAGAAAAGGCTCAAATAATCATCTTACCCTAGATCTATTTATATTCTGAGGAAAGCATTTTTGCCGGCTAAAGCGAATCTTGATTTTTTATTACCTGATGGAAAAAACTTGAATATTTTTAAAAACTCAGATAATATTGTCAACCAACAAAATATTTGAGGTTAACCTTTTGCAGAGTAAAGATATTACCAGAGTAGCTATATTTGTTGCTATCGCAGCTATCAGTGCTGTTATTGTACGCTATGGCGGTGAGTCAATAGTTCCTTTCAGCCTGCTTCCCCTGGTTGCTGTTTTGGCTGGAACAATACTCGGACCAAAATTGGGCTTCTTTTCCATGATGGCTTACCTGGTATTGGGGCTCATCGGAATCCCTATTTTTTCGAAACCCCCATACGGTGGACCGGCCTACCTCTTTCAACCAACTTTTGGCTTTCTACTGGGGTTTTTAGCTGCAGCTTTCATTTCAGGTATGATTATTTCAAAAATTACTGAACCGAGATATATTCATTTCTTGATTGCTATGATATCGGGTTTAGCTTCTATTTATATGATTGGTATTCCCTATCTTTATATTATAGTGAATTTTGTTCTCGGAAAAGAGATAAGTTGGCTGGGAGTTATTGAGGTAGGTTTTTTACCCTTTATCATCTTTGATTTAATAAAAGTATCAATAGGTGCTATTATAGCCAATACGCTGATACAAAGATTGAAGGTAATCGGAGTAACTGACTAAACTATAAATAGATAAACCTGTTTAGAATAAGAGTTTAACTTCTATAAAGCTTTTCCAGGGCGACTCATTTAAAAGATTAAATAGTTTGTTAAGTTTTTTACCTATGGACAAAAACTAGGCCCTTAATAGGAACTGATTACAAGGTAGCTATGTCATATGTGTTAAAATTATGAGCAATCAAGGAGGCAAGCTTAATGCTTTTAGCTGTTGATGTAGGAAATACCCAAACAGTCGTCGGCCTTTTCCAAGAAAAAGACCTTGTTGAACATTACAGGGTATCTACCCACCGAGAATTTACTGCCGATGAATACATGGTGATGATACAGGATTTATTTAAGATTAATGAATTCTCTTTGGAAAATATTCAAGCTTTAGTAATCTCATCAGTAGTACCAACCTGCACGAAAGCTTTGAGTTATCTTGCTGAAAAAAAATTATCAAAAGATTTATTAATCGTTGGCCCAGGCATAAAGACAGGCATAAGTATTTTATATGATAATCCACTTGAGATTGGTTCCGATAGAATCGTAAATTCTGTAGCTGCTTATAATATCTATGGAGGCCCGGTAGTAATTGTTGACTTTGGTACGGCAACGACTTTTGACGTTGTGACAGAAAAGGGAGAGTATCTTGGGGGGGCTATTGCTCCAGGAATTGAGGTTTCAGCAGAAGCTCTTTTTGAGAAAGCCGCGATGCTCTCTAAGATTGAGCTTAAACCGGCAAAACATGTTATTGGGAAAAATACTCAGGAGAGTTTACGTTCCGGTATTATCAATGGTACAGCTGGCCTCATAGACGTATTAATTGCTAAAATTTGGGATGAACTTGGAACAAAGACAAAGGTTATTTCCACCGGTGGCCAGGCTGAGTTGATCGAACAAATCTGCCAAACCGAGATGACAGTAGATTCTCTATTGACTTTAAAAGGCCTCCAGATTGTATATATGCTCAACACCAATAGCGGCCAGTAGCAATTATTTGCTATCGGGCAATCATTATATCTTATAAATAATAATTGACCATTGTAAATTAGTCCTTTAAAGATTTATGAATCTTCTCTGATATGCTAGATGGCGAAATTTCCGTTTCTATTTAACTGATTCTAATAAGTTTAATCCGTTGATATTGTTCTTTAAAGGTGATTTGTCTTTAATATTAAGTAATGTTATTATGTGCACATATTTGTACACAAATGGAAAAATTCTTTAGAGTCGGGAAAAAAATAATAAGTAAAGAAAAGGTCAACTCTATAATTGACGAGATTCTGCAGCGTCGTTCTAGCGGGGCAACCCAAAAGGAAGTGGCCAAGATTTTTCACGTGGAACGGTCATTCGTCTCTCATTTAGAAGGCTTAGGAGAGATAAGAAAGGGTCCAAGAATTGCCCTTATTGGTTTTCCTATAAAAAACACCAATGAACTTGAGAAAGTAAGCAAAGAATGTGGTGTTGAGCTTGTCTTTCTTTTAAGCCAGAAAGAAAGGGAGGAATTTGCCAAAAAAGAAAGCGGATCAGATCTTTTTAACCGTACACTTATGCTCTTAGCCGAACTTAAAGATTATGATGCTGTTATTTTTCTCGGTTCAGATTGGAGAATTTCGATAGTCGAAAAGATATTGGAAAAAGAGATCTATGGAATATCTCTTGGTGCATCACCAATCAAAAAAGATGTCTATATAGAACCGGAAGAATTAAAAAGTTTAATTAAGAAGATTTCACCGGAAAAAAAGAAAGGAAGAGTCTTTGAAAAAGGTAGTAAGCGTAAGTCTTGGGTCTTCAAAAAGGAACCACGAGGTAGAAGTAGAGCTTCTAGGAGAAAAAGTAAAAATTGAGAGGATAGGAACTGACGGCAGTTTTCAGAAGTATAAAGAACTGCTGACTGAGCTGGATGGTAATGTAGATGCTATCGGCATGGGGGGCTTTGATCTATATTTAGTAGCTGATGGGCGTAAATATAAGATCAGAGATGCTGCTAAAATGAAAAAATTAGTACATCAGACTCCTATTGTAGATGGTAGTGGTTTAAAAAATACTCTGGAGAGAGAGACCGTGAGGTTTCTTATAGAAGATGCCAAGATGCCTCTGGAAAACAAGAAAGTATTAATGGTATCCGCTGTTGATAGATTTGGAATGGCTCAATCTCTTCATCTGGCCGGCTGTAATATGATTTTCGGTGATTTAATCTTTGGATTAAACATTCCAGTTGCCATAAGAAGCTTTAACACATTTAATATTTTAGCCAAGGTATTATTGCCGGTAGTTACAAAATTGCCGTTTAGCATACTATATCCTACAGGAAGCAAGCAGGAAGAAGAATCTAAATCTAAATATACAAAGTATTATCAGGAAGCGGATATTATTGCCGGTGATTTCCTGTATATTCGCAGATATTTACCTTCAAGGCTTGAAGGAAGATGGATAATTACAAATACCACTACGCCTGATGATGTTGAAGATTTAAAAAAGAGAAAGATAAAATATTTAATCACGACAACACCTGTTTTTGAAGGTCGTTCCTTTGGTACAAATGTCATGGAAGCAACCCTGCTTTCCATTCTGGGAAAGTCCTGGGAAGAGGTCACTCCCGAAGATTATTTAAATTTATTAAGAAAATTAGACTTCAAACCCAGAATTGAGAATTTAAATTAATCAAACTCAACACTAAAATTTATAATTGTCCCAAATTAACGCATTTAACTTTAAATATTATTAAAGTTAATAGTTTGAATTTGATTTCTCATTGAATCGTACAGATAGTTTGTAATTCAAATATTTAAAAAAGGCAAATTATTTTGACACACTTAGTTAATTTTTTTATAATACTTATTCTAATTTAATGAATTTAATAAAGGGAAGTTTCTATTTTATTTTAACTTAAATGTGAATTCCCTTTTTGTTTTATAAACAAGCTTTATTTGAAAGGAAATTTTTTATGCCTTATAGAGAGATCATCATAACTGACGAAGGTTATAATAAACTGATAGAGGAACTCAACCATTTAGAAAATACAAGAAGGAAAGAGATTGCCAAACGAATCAAGGAAGCAATTGAATTTGGGGATCTTTCTGAAAATTCCGAATACGATGATGCAAAGAATGAGCAAGCATTTGTTGAAGGCCGAATTATCCAGCTCAGAGAATTAATCTCAAATGCTAAGGTGCTAGAAAAAAATGAGATTTCTAAAGAGGTTGTCACAGTAGGTTCAAAAGTTATCCTAAAGGACCTTGAGACTAAGGAGTCTAATGAGTTTACTATAGTCGGTTTTGTTGAAGCTGACCCTTCCAATCACCGCATTTCAAATGAATCTCCTGTTGGCCAGGCAATTATCGGGAAAAAAGCAGGAGACCAGGTTACTGTTAATTGCCCGCAGGGTGCGGTAGAATATGAGATTATTAAGATAAAAAAGTAGATTTACCCAGGAAGGGAAAACTTGGAGAACCACTACCTTAATGATCTGCGCGTTCAAAGGTTAGAAAAATTAAAATCTCTTCGAGATTCTGGAGAAAATCCTTATAAATCAAAATTCACCAGAAGCAACCTAATCAAGGAAATAATTGACTCTAAAAGCAATATTAAAAATGGTGAAAAAACAAGTCAAATTGTAGCACTAGCCGGCAGGATTATGGCTCTTCGCCAACATGGCAAAGCAAGCTTTGCTGAAATAATGGACGCCTCCGGCAGAATACAGCTTTATCTTTCTTCAAACATTCTTGATGAGGAAGAATATGCTAAATTTCTTGAATTTGATATTGGCGATTTTGTAGGAATCAAAGGCGAAGTTTTTAAAACTCGCCGGGGTGAACTTTCCATACAGGTTGAAAAATTTGAAATTCTTTCTAAATCCTTGCGGCCGCTTCCAGAAAAGTGGCACGGTTTGAGAGATATCGAGACAAGATTCAGGCAACGATATGTTGACCTGATCATGAATCCGGAAATTAAGGAAATATTTCTGGTTAGAACATATTTAATCCAGGAAATCAGGAATTTCATGGAAAATGAGGATTTTATTGAAGTAGAAACACCGATGCTGCAGCAGATTCCCGGAGGAGCGACGGCTAAACCTTTTGTTACTCATCATAAGGCATTGGGAATAGATCTTTATCTAAGAATTGCTCCTGAGCTATATTTAAAGAGGTTGGTTGTCGGAGGCTTGGAAAAAGTTTATGAATTAAACAGGAACTTCCGCAATGAAGGCATGTCGGTCAAACATAATCCTGAATTTACCATGCTTGAAGTCTATCAAGCATATGCAGATTATTTAACCATGATGGACCTTACTGAGAGATTAATTAAATCGGTGATAAAAAAATTAATAAAAAAGACAAAGATTAATTACCAGGGCGAAGAGATAGAATTTAAAAATAAATGGAAAAAGTTGACTATGATTGATTCCATAAAAGAATATGCGGGAAAGTCTGTCTCTTTTGACATGGAAAAAAAAGACCTGGTGAAAATGGCTAATGACATTGGTGTAGAGATAGAAACTCATTGGGGAAAGGGCAAGATAATAAATGAGATATTTGAAAAAAAAGTAGAAGATAATCTGATCCAACCTACTTTTATAATAGATTACCCGACTGAAACAACTCCACTGGCCCGTCAAAAAGAAGACAATCCTGAGCTTACAGAACGCTTTGAATTAATAATTGCTGGAAGGGAGATTGCCAATGCCTTTTCTGAATTGATAGACCCTCTTGAGCAGAGAAAACGCTTTGAGAAACAGATGGAGTTGCGGGAAAAGGGAGACGAAGAGGCTCAATCCCTTGACGAAGACTATCTAAGAGCACTGGAATACGGACTTCCGCCTACCGGTGGTTTGGGAATAGGTATAGACCGCTTGGTTATGCTTCTGACCGACTCTTATTCAATCAGGGAAGTGCTCTTTTTTCCGCACATGAGGCCAGAGCAATAATTTTATACTTCTAGCTGGTAATTTGCGAAACCGTGTTAAAATATAAAGAGAAAATTTTAAGGTGATTTTAAATGTTATGTGATGAGTGTGGAAAAAATATCGCAACAGTCTATCTAACACAAATAGTAAATAATAAAGTATCAAAAATTAGATTATGCGAAGAATGCTCATTGAAAGTTTCCCAAGATGCAAACCAAATCGGAGTTCTTTTTGAACTCCCCCAATTCGTTGCCGGTTTTCTTGGCGTTGAAAATGATGATTTTGATGATTTTGCAGAACTTGAAACTGATTCAAGGTCTTGTAAAAATTGTGGAACTTCCATAAATGACATTAAGGAAACAGGCTATCTCGGCTGCAGTAACTGTTATGAAATTTTCAAAGACAGGCTGGAGCCTCTAATAAAACGGATTCATAGTGGACAAAAACATATTGGAAAAGTTCCCATGATGATTGACAGCAATATAAAGAAAAAAGTAAAGATCGAAGAATTACAGAAAAAAATTAAAGAACATGTTGAGAAAGAAGAATATGAGCAAGCAGCTGAGCTTAGGGACAATATACGCAGGTTAAATATCGAGATAACAAGTGATAAAAAATGAAACAAAAGACTAATTTGCCGTTTACTGTTGGAAAGTGGATAACAAACCACACTGTCGAAGATGAAGTCGTAATATCATCAAGGGTTAGGTTAGCTCGCAACCTGGATAATTATATCTTTCCCTCCTGGCTTAAAGCTAAAGAGAGCCAAGCAATAAACAGGAAGATAATAAAGAATGTTTTAGATGACCCGAAGCTGAAAAAACTATATGTCTTAAGCTTTAATGAATTGACTGATATAGAGAAGCAAATTTTATTCGAGGAAAACCTTGTCAGCTCAAATTTTCTTGATGAATCACAACTTGAAAAAAGTATAATTTTAAGTAAAGACGCTAATCTTGGAATTATGGTCAATGAGGAAGACCACCTTCGCATCCAGGCTGTCTTTCCTGGACTGCAATTAATAAAAGCTTGGAATAGAGCCAACGAAGTTGACAATCAGTTGAACATGAAAATGAAATTTGCTTTTTCTGAAAGATGGGGCTTTTTAACTTCATGTCCTTCAAATATCGGAACAGCCTTAAGAGTTTCGGTTATGATGCATTTACCGGCTTTGATTTTTAATAACCAGGTTGATCAGATGATAAATTCATTGACCAAAATGGGAATTGTTTTTAGAGGGTTGTTCGGAGAAGGTTCAGTTGGTTGCGGTAACATTTTTCAAATTTCTAACCAGACTACTCTCGGAAAAAGCGAAGAAGAGATTATAGAAAATTTGAACTGTTTATCTATCCAGTTGATTGAAAAAGAAAAGACAGCCAGAAAGATACTATTAAGGGATTCAAAACTAAAGGTCAGCGATAGAGCCAAAAGAGCTATTGGTATATTGAATCATGCCGAGATGCTGGGACTTGAAGAAACATTGGAATTATTATCAATGGTGAGGTTAGGCCTAGACCTGGGATTAATTGAGGGAATTAAGATTAAGAAGATAAACGAGCTCTTTTATCTTGTCCGCCCGGGGCATATTAAATTTGATTCAAAAAAAGAATTAACGGATCAAGAAATTTCAATTAAAAGGGCCGCTTTAGTTAAAAAATTATTGAATATGTAGCATAATCAGTGTAAGCTACAAATAGGAGGCAAATATAATTGTACGACAGATTTACTGAAAAAGCCCGCCGGGTAATTGTATATGCGCAGGAAGAAGCCCGGATGCTTAAGCAAAGCTATATAGGTACAGAACATCTTCTTCTGGGATTGATCAGGGAAGCGGAAGGTGAAGCAGCTAAAGTATTAGAAAATCTTGGTATTAATCTTGAGGATGTAAGAGTCCAGATTGAAGATATGATAGGAAAAGGAACATCAGCTCCGGTTGGGCATATCCCATTCACTCCCAGGGCTAAAAAAGTCCTCGAACTCTCATTAAGAGAATCTTTACAGCTGGGGCATAATTATATAGGGACGGAACATATTCTTCTAGGCTTGATAAGAGAAAACGAGGGTATCGCCGCCAGGGTTCTCGAGAATCTCGGTGCTGATCTTGACAAAGTAAGGAGCATGATTATCAATCAGCTTGGAGGATATAAGGAGACTGCAACTTTGGGCAAGAAAGCCACCTCTTCCAGCAGTCCATTGCTGGATGAATTCGGGAGAAACCTTACCCAGCTGGCCAAGGAGAAAAAACTAGACCCAGTAATTGGCCGGGAGAAAGAGATTGAAAGAATAATGCAGATACTCTCCCGCCGGACAAAAAATAATCCTGTTTTAATTGGAGAGCCTGGCGTCGGAAAGACTGCAGTAGTTGAAGGTCTTGCTCAAAGGATTGCTGATAAAATAGTTCCTGAATTACTTGAAGATAAACAGATATACACGCTTGACCTGGGAGCTCTCGTAGCTGGTTCAAAATACCGGGGAGAGTTTGAAGAGCGCCTCAAAAAAGTTATGAAAGAGATAAGAAGTCGGGGAGACGTAATGCTTTTTGTTGATGAAATGCACACTCTAGTTGGGGCAGGAGCCGCTGAGGGAGCAATTGATGCTGCTAGTATTCTTAAACCAGCTTTAGCCAGAGGCGAGATTCAAACTATCGGGGCAACAACATTAAATGAATATAGAAAGTATGTTGAAAAAGATGCTGCCTTAGAGAGGCGGTTTCAGCCGGTAATGGTTGGAGAGCCTACGGTCTCTGAAACAATTGAAATTCTAAAAGGCCTAAGAGACAGATATGAAGCTCATCATAGAGTTCATATTACTGATGATGCAATTGTAACTTCAGCAAATCTATCAAGCCGCTATATTTCTGACCGCTATTTACCTGATAAAGCAATCGACCTGGTTGATGAAGCATCTTCTCGTGTAAGAATTCAAAACATGACCCGCCCACCTGAATTCAAAGAGATTGACCAGGAGATTGATACAGTCAGGAAAGAAAAAGAAGAAGCCATAAGAAAACAGGACTATGAAAAAGCAGCAAGCCTAAGAGACAAAGAAAGGAAGCATATCGATAAGAAAAATGATATTGAAGAGAATTGGAAGCTTCCTACCGGTTCATACAATGCAAAAGTATCTGAACAGGAAATCGCACATGTAATATCAATGTGGACCGGCATACCGGTTTCCAGCCTGACCGAAGAAGAAACAGCCAAGTTGTTAAGAATGGAAGATGCACTTCATGAGAGAGTAGTTGGGCAGGACGATGCTATTATTGCCTTATCTAAATCTATTCGCAGAACCAGAGCTGGCTTAAAAGACCCAAAAAGGCCATCCGGCTCATTCATTTTTCTTGGGCCCTCAGGCGTCGGCAAGACTGAACTTGCTAAAACCTTGAGCGAGTTTCTTTTTGGAGATGAAAACGCTCTGATACAGCTCGACATGTCTGAATATATGGAAAAACATACTGTTTCCCGATTAGTAGGTTCACCTCCGGGCTATGTTGGCCATGAAGAGGGGGGCCAATTAACTGAAGCGGTCCGCCGCAAACCATTTTCAGTTGTACTCTTTGATGAGATTGAGAAAGCTCATCATGATGTTTTTAATTCATTACTTCAAATTATGGAAGACGGCCATTTAACTGATGCTCAAGGAAGAAAAGTTGATTTTAAGAATACGGTTATTATTATGACCTCAAATATTGGGGCCAGGGATATAGTTAAAGCAACACCTCTTGGTTTTACTCCAGATGATGGCACCGGAACGAGTTTGTCCTATGAGAAGATGAAAGAAAAAGTAATGGCTGAGCTTAAAAAAACCTTTAAGCCTGAATTTATTAATCGGGTCGATGATTTAATTGTCTTTCATGAATTGACCAGGGCACAGATTAAGCAAATTGTTGATATGATGATCAGCCGCATTCAAAATCAACTCAGGGGGCAAAGGATTGAGATTGATCTGACCGATGAAGCAAAAGATGTTCTAGTCAACGAGGGTTATGATCCTACATTAGGGGCAAGGCCACTTAGAAGAGCTATCCAGAGGCTAGTTGAGGATCCTCTTTCTCAGTTTATAATCACCGGTAAATTTAATCCCGGACATAAAATAATAATCGATGCTAAAGATGAAGCAATAACCTTTAAAGATGCCGGTGAAAAGGTAGGTACATCTGTCGGAAAAGATTCATAGATGGGTAGTAGTAAATCAATAGTACGCTGCCAAAGCTGTGGATATCAGTCACCCAAATGGATGGGAAAGTGTCCAGATTGCGGTGAATTCAATACTATGATCGAGGAGCTAATAAAAGAAAATAGCTCCTCTTCTGCTTTCAGGGGTGTATCTATCGGGCCTGCCTGTTCAATCAATGACATTGACTCAATTGAACATGACAGAATGCTGACAGGTTTCACAGAACTTAATCAAGTATTGGGCGGAGGAATTGTTCCCGGAAGCTTGATTTTAGTCGGTGGTGAACCAGGCATAGGTAAATCAACTCTCCTGCTTCAAGTAGCAGCCTTTATAGCCGAAGAGGATAATAAAGTTTTAATTGTCAGCGGTGAAGAGTCAGCCCGGCAGGTAAAATTAAGAGCGACACGTCTTAATAGCACTTCAAGTAATCTTTATATTTTAAACGAGACAGATATGACCAGGGTTGAAGAAGAGTTTGATAAGCTTGATTATTCTTTGATGGTCATAGATTCCATTCAAACTGTCTATATGCCCGAGATGAACTCTGCTCCTGGTTCAATTAGCCAGGTTAGGGAATGTACCGGTCATTTGTTACAAATAGCTAAGTCAAGAAATATCCCGGTCGTAATTATCGGTCATGTGACTAAAGATGGAACAATTGCCGGGCCACGCTTGCTTGAACACATGGTCGATACTGTACTCTACTTTGAAGGCGATTCAAAACAAACCTATCGTTTAATAAGGACCTCAAAGAATCGCTTTGGTTCAACAAACGAAATTGGACTTTTTGAAATGTCAGACAAAGGATTAAAAGAGGTTAAAAATCCATCGGAAATCTTTTTAGCTTCCCGGCCGGAAAATTCTCCAGGTTCGGTAATTACTGTCATTATGGAAGGAACCCGGCCAGTATTGGTTGAATTGCAAGCTTTGGTCACTCCCTCTTATTTAGTAAATCCAAGGAGATTAACCTCAGGAATTGACTATAATCGGTTAGCCATAACTCTGGCCGTTTTAGAGAAAAGAGCAGGCCTAAGGTTTGAAAAGCAAGATGTCTTCTTAAATGTTGCCGGTGGTTTAAAGGTTAATGAAACTTCAGCTGACTTGGCTGTAGCAGTTGCCCTAAGTTCGGCATTTAAGGAAGTTGAGATTGATTCTGATCTGGTAATCTTTGGAGAAATTGGCCTGAGCGGCGAAGTAAGGTCTGTCAGTCATATTAATTCCAGGATTAAAGAAGCGAAAAAACTCGGATTTAAAAAGGTATTGACAACTTCCAGTACTGATTTATCAAACCTTAAGGGAATACCCAAAGATTTTGAGATATTTAAAATCAAACAAATAAGTGAAGCTCTTCAAGCAGTTTTATAAAAATTTATTAGTAATAATTAAATAATTTAATGCTATAATAGCCAGGAGGGACTATGGTATATTACAGTGAGTATAAATCTGAAATAATCGAGGCTATAAAAAAAGTCTCCCCTGGCACTCTACTAAGGGAAGGTATCGATAACATCTTAAGTGCAAGGACTGGGGCACTTATTGTAATTGGTGATAATAAAAATGTGCTGAAAGTGGTCAATGGAGGTTTTGAGTTACACTCGGATTTTACTCCGCAAAGGCTTTTTGAGCTGGCTAAAATGGATGGAGCAATTATTTTAGATGAAAATTTGGATAAAATTTTAATGACTAATGTTCATCTTGTCCCAGATCCGAAGATGCACTCAAATGAAACTGGAATGAGGCATCAAGCAGCAGACAGGGTGGCCAGACAGACAAAAGCCATGGTAATTTCCATATCTCAGAAGAGAGATATAGTCACCATATATGTAGGTAACCATAAGTATGTACTGGAAGATATTGAAGTGCTTTTAGCTAAGGCAAATCAAGCTCTCCAGGCTCTTGAAAAGTATAAAAACAGCTTAGAGCAGGTTTCGTCAAACTTAAGTGCCCTTGAATTTGAAGACCTGGTAACCCTGATAGACGTGGCAACATTTATTCAAAGATCAGCTATGATGGAGAGAGTCTCAGGGGAAATTAAAAAGTATATCTTTGAACTTGGTTTAGCTGGGCGTTTGATCGAGCTTCAGCTAGAGGAACTGATGGGCAATGTAGAAAATGATTGTTTAATGTCAATTTATGATTATTCTATATATCCTAGAAAACCTGAAAAGATAAATGATGATATCAATAGATTTGATTCGGAAGAAATCCTTGATTTATTAAATATTACTCAAGCTCTAGGTTTTAAAGGTGATATTGACCTTATTGAAAAATCTGTAAGCTCAAGAGGTTACCGCCTGCTTATGAAAATTCCCCACTTACCTTTTATGGTCGTAAGAAAAATTGTAAAAAAATTTGGCAACTTGCAAAATATAATAAATGCTACTCAGGAGCAATTAGATGAAGTCGATGGAGTAGGCTCCATCAGGGCCAAAGCTATCCAGGAAGGTCTTCAGAAACTCAAAGAGTACAGTATTATAGAGCGCTATACCTAGTTCTATATATCTTTCCGATACCTGTTATAATAGAATTATTAAGATTTATTTAGGCGGTTATTGTGTATAAAGTAGGCGATAAGATTGTATATCCTCTTCATGGCGCAGGGGTAATCGAAAAAATTGAAGATAAGGATATAGGGGGGGATACAAAAAAATACTATGTTGTTAAAATTTCACATAATCAGCTGGTAATAATGATACCAGAGGATACCTGCCAGGATATTGGAATAAGGGAAGTTATATCCAAGAAAAAAGCAAGGGAAATACTAAATTTACTTGGAAGTAACAGAAGTAGAATGCCACATGATTGGAATCTGCGTTTTAAAAAGAATAAAGAAAAACTTAAGACTGGAGATATATTTGAGGTAGCTGAAGTTGTCCGCAATCTTTCTTTGCGGGAAGGAGATGTTGGGTTGTCGACCGGTGAAAAGAGGTTATTAAATCAAGCTAAACAAATCTTGGTCAGTGAACTTTGTTATTCGCTCGATATTCCAATAGAAGAAACAAAAGATAAGGTAGAAAAGATATTAGGGAATTAAACATGGAAGGGAGGGTTGTCTTTATACAAATAAAAAGGAGTGTTGAAAATGATAAATAGAATTGTGCGTTTTGCTTCTATGATATTAGGAGCTATGGCTGGTGCTGAACTATATGGGCAAATGCCATTTTTTGATTTTTACGCAATTTTCCTTTTCATTATCTTTGGCGCAATATTAGGTTATCTGGCAGGATCAGTTTTAGGATTAATAATTAAAAAAAATACCTCAATGATTATTACCAGATTGGAAAATAATTCTGCTGCTGAATTGTTCTTCGGAATTATCGGGTTATTAATAGGTATAGTTATTGCTTTAATACTCTCTATGGCTATTTGGAGATTGCCTTATGTAGGGCCTTATCTATCAGTTTTTGCTTATATCCTTTTTGGCTATTTAGGTATGCGCTTATTTACTGCCAGAAGAGATGAATTAGCTAGTTTTATAAATATACTTCCGGGTAGCAGTGGATCAGAAAATATATTGCCAAGTACCAGGCCTAAAATATTGGATACCAGTACAATTATTGATGGAAGAATTGCTGATATCTGTAAGACTGGTTTTATCGAGGGCCGTCTTTTGGTTCCTAAATTTGTCTTAAAGGAACTTCAGGGAATAGCTGATTCAGATGACACAATAAAAAGAAATCGCGGAAGGCGGGGGCTGGATATTCTATACACTCTTCAAAACGAGAAAGCCATATCGGTAGAGATATATGAAAAAGATTACCCTGATATAGTTGATGTTGATGCCAAGATTGTGAAAATGGCTCAGGAATTTGGCTCAAGCGTAATTACGAATGACTATAATCTTAATAAAGTTGCTGAACTACAAAAAGTCCAGGTGCTTAATATTAATGAACTTTCCAATGCACTCAAGCCGGTTGTTCTCCCAGGTGAAGAGATGGTTGTCAAAGTGCTTAAAGAAGGAAAGGAAGCCAATCAGGGGGTAGGTTACTTGGATGATGGAACGATGATTGTTGTTGAAGATGGCCAGGAATATGTAGGCAAAGATGTTGAAGTTATAGTGACCAGTATTTTGCAGACTCCAGCCGGAAGAATGATTTTTACTAGGATTGAAGAGAATGGAAAGGTCCGGAGTTAATGGTCTGGGCGATTATAGCTGCTGGAGGCGCCGGTAAAAGGTTGGGGCACCCAGCCGGTAAACAGTATCTTAAAATCTCTGGAAAACCAGTTTTGGCTTATACTCTTTTGCCTTTTCAAAAATCATCCATTATTGATGGAATTATTGTTGTCGTTGAGAGTGAAAAAATAGATTATTGCCGCCAAGAAGTCATTGAAAAATATAATATTGACAAGGTTAAGAGAGTGATAGCTGGAGGAAAAGAAAGACAGGATTCTGTCTTCAACGGGTTAAAAGAGCTTCCTGAAGATTGCCAAACTGTTATTATTCATGATGGAGCCAGGCCGATGGTAACTCCGGAGCTGATTGAAAATTCATTCAAAGCTCTGAGTGGTTGTGACGGCCTAGTCGTCGGCGTGCCTTCAAGAGATACCATTAAATCGGTTTCAGGGAATATAGTTATTGAAACAATACCAAGAAAAAAGCTCTGGCAGATACAGACTCCACAGGTTTTTCCGCGAAAATTGTTAATTGATGCCTACGAAAAAGCCAGGCGGGATAATTTACAAGCAACAGATGATGCTGCCATAATGGAAAAGTATGGTTATAAGATTAAGGTGGTTAAAGGATTTTATAATAATATTAAACTTACGACACCTGAAGATTTAAAGTTAGTCAAGACTTTAATAGAGGAGAAGATTGATGAGAGTGGGAATAGGATTTGATACTCACAAGTTTTTAGAGGGCCGTCCTTTAATAATCGGTGGAATAGAAATTCCAGCTGAAAAAGGATTAGCCGGCCATTCTGATGCTGATGTTCTACTGCATGCGATTATAGATGCCATGCTGGGAGCATGCGGAGCAGGCGATATAGGTGAATATTTCCCTGATACTGACCCAAAACATAAAGATGCATCTAGTATAAAACTTCTCCGGAAGATAAGGGATATTGTTGCTGATAGAGGCTATAAGCTCATAAATGTGGATGCGGTAATAATAGCTGAGTTTCCAAAGATAAATTTATATAGAAAAAAGATGCTGGAAAATATATCTGACGCTTTACAGACGGATGTAGAAAGAATTAATTTAAAAGGGACTACCACGGAAGGGCTTGGTTTTACCGGCCGGCAGGAAGGAATTGCTTCCTATGCGGTTGTCTTACTTGATAGATTTTAAGATTATGAAGTATAAAAACAGGTGATTCTACATATGGTAAGGGTACGGTTTGCCCCGAGCCCAACCGGGGACTTACATATTGGTAGTGCTCGAACTGCACTTTTTAACTTTCTTTTTGCTTTAAACCAGAAGGGTAAGTTTATATTGCGAATAGAGGATACAGACCGAACCAGGTCAACCACTGAATTTGAAAAAAGCATTGTCAGCGATCTTAAGTGGTTAGGAATAAAATGGGATGAAGGCCCTGAAATAGGAGGTAGCTATGGACCATACAGGCAAAGCGAGAAGTTGGAAAAATACATCATTAGAGCGGATGAATTAGTCTCTTCTGGCTATGCCTATCAATGTTTTTGCTTGCCTAATGAATTAGAAGAGATGAGGGATAAAGCTCTGGCCGAAGGAGAGATGCCTAAGTATGATGGACGGTGCCGCAGCTTGACCGATAAAGATAGAGAGTCATTTTTAGCTGAGGGTAGAAAACCGGCTATCCGCTTCAAGGTAAAGTCTGGAAAAATTTTCTTTAAAGATTTAGTTCGCGGATATATTGAATTTGACTCATCGGTAATTGGTGATTTTATTATTCTCAGGTCTGATAAAACTGCTTCTTATCATTTTGCGGTAGTTGTGGACGACTTAGATATGGAAATAACTCATGTTATTAGAGGAGAAGACCATCTGACTAATACCGCTCGCCATATAAGATTATTTCAAGCATTATCATCAAAACCGCCTGAATTTGCCCATATTCCTATGATAATGGGTTCGGATGGAAACAAGCTAAGTAAAAGACATGGTTCAACCGCTATTCACCAATTTAGGAAAGAAGGATATCTGCCGCAGGCTCTGACTAACTATCTTTCGCTTTTAAGCTGGTCTATGTCTGATGGACGAGATATTTTTTCAATGGAAGAAGCGGGAAAAGAGTTTTCCCTAAATCGGGTATCAAAAAGTTCTGCCATATTTGACTATAGTAAATTAATCTGGATAAATGAACAGTATTTACATAAGCTGACAACTGAACAGTTTATTGAAAAAGCCAAACCATATTTAATAGATCTTGATTTTATCAAAGACCAGGAAATTTCGGCAGATAATCCAAGATTTAGAGAGATGATTGAAGCAATTCAAAGTCATGTTAAAGTTTTTTCAGAGGTAGGCGAAAATCTTAAGATTTTTTTTGAACCTTTGGTTGAGAAGATTAGTGACTGGAAGAAAGGAATACCTGAGGATATAAAAGAGATTTTGTCTGAAGATGTTGCAGAAGAAATATTAAATACTCTAAAACAAAAAATTTCTAAAAGCGAAAAGCTCGACAAAGAAATATCAAGAATGATTTTAAAAGAACTTGGCACTGAATATGGCCAGAGAGGCGTGAAGGGTAAGAATTTATATATGCCTATAAGAATTAGCTTGACAGGGAGAACTGCCGGGCCGGAAATATACCATCTGCTGAGTATATTTGGGCGGGAAGAAGCTCTTCAGCGCATTGATTTGATTTTAAATTATCTAAATGCAGATTAGAACGGAGGAAGGATATTTGACTGATATTTGGCTATTCAATACATTGACCAGGGAAAAAGAAAAGTTGATAACCAGGGAAGACAATAAAATCTTTATCTATATTTGCGGGCCGACTGTTTATAATTATATCCATATCGGCAATGCCCGCTGTTATATAGCTTTTGATGCTATTATTCGTTCTTTGGAAAAACTTTTCGGTTACAAGGTTACCTATGTCCGAAATTTGACTGATGTGGACGATAAGATTATTAATCAGGCAATCAAGGAAGGAATATCTACTGAAGAAGTCTCAAACAAGTATATTGATGCATTTAATAATGACATGAAAATATTAAATGTCAGGAAACCTGAAGTTTCCCCCAAAGCTACCGAGCATATCGAAGAAATGAAAGATGTGATTAAAGTTCTAATCGAAAAAGGCTATGCATATGAAGTAGATGGAGATGTTTTCTATAAAGTTGAAAAGTTTAATGATTACGGCAAGCTTTCCAACAGAACGTTAGATGAAATGAGAGCCGGGGAAAGAGTCAAAGTTGACAAACGAAAAAAGAATCCAATGGACTTTGCCCTCTGGAAAAAATCTAAAGAGGGGGAGCCTTACTGGGATAGCGACTGGAGTAAAGGAAGACCCGGTTGGCATATTGAATGCTCAACTATGTCCGAGAAATACCTAGGCCAGAGTTTTGATATCCATGGCGGAGGACAAGATTTAATATTTCCTCATCATGAAAATGAGATAGCGCAATATGAAGCCTATGCCGATAAAAAATTTGTCAATTACTGGCTTCATAACGGATTTGTCAATGTTGAAGATGAGAAGATGGCTAAATCGGTGGGCAATGTAATACTGGTTAAGGATTTGATAAAAAATAAAGAGGATGCTGAAGCATTAAGGATGTTATTTCTCTCCAGTCATTACCGCAGCCCGATTAATTTTAGCTCCAGTTTATTTGAAGAAGCCAAAAAAAAGATGGAGAGACTGAAGGGAGCCTGGTCTCTAGCTAATGAATTACTGACAGAAGGAATAAAGGATGAAAAAGTTATCATTGACGGAGATATCTGGGGTGACTTTGAGATTAGGCTTAAAAAACAGCGAGAAGGTTTTACAAAAGCAATGTCTGACGATTTCAATACCGCTGCAGCGATTGGATCAATGTTTGATTTAGCAAAGGAACTCAATAAACGCTCCGAAAAGTTTCAATCCAGCGGAGGTATTTTTTCTGAAGAAGATAGGCGGTTGTTAAAATTAGGTGCTGATACATTGAAAGAGATAGCTGAAGTTCTTGGTTTTCATTTTGAACCCCTAAAAGTCAAAGAGGAAGATTATCCAGTCGAAGTCAAGGAAGTGGCCTCAAAATTTTTTAACCAGCAATTTTCAAGTTCGAAATTAGCTATAGACAAATTACTAGAACTAAGAGCTGAAGCCCGCCGGGAAAAGGACTGGAAAAAGGCAGATGAAATACGCAAAGAACTGAAAAATATTGGCATGGAAATTGATGATACACCTTTAGGTGCTAGGGTTAAAGTAGTTACCAGAAAATAAGATGGAATACCTTTATGGCCGAAATTCAGTTAGAGCGGCTATTTATAATGGTAGCCGAGTTATTTCTCTGCTTATTCAGGAAAATCTCCTTAAAGATAATGAGATTCAGCAGATTATTAAAGAAGCTCAAAAAAGAGGCATTCCATGGCAAAAAGGTTCAAAGATTGAATTCTCAAATCTTCTGGAAAACACTAATCACCAGGGGATTTTAGCCAGAGCTGAATCTTACAAATACAAAAGCTTTAAGGCTGAAATTGATAGGCTGAAGAGCTTAAGAAAATCGATAGTAATAATCTTGGACCATTTATACGATCCACAGAACCTGGGAGCAATATTAAGGTCTGCTCATGCTTTCGATGTTGATCTGGTAATAATTCCCAAGGAAAGGGCTGCCGGTATCACGCCGGCTACGGTCAGGGTATCGGCAGGTTCATCCGAGCTAATTTCAATTTGCCGGGAGCCAAATATCAACCAGGTTATCCAGGAATTTAAAGATAATGACTTTTGGATTTACGGGGCAGATTCAAGATTAGGTCAAAATTGCCGGGAAATAGAGTATGACAGAAAGACTGCCTTAGTTCTGGGGAGCGAAAGAAAGGGCTTAAGCAAGCTGGTAAGAGACAACTGTGATTTTTTAATTAGGATTCCAATTAATAAAGAAGTCGATTCGTTAAATGTCGGGGCAGCTGCTTCTGTCATATTGTATGAAATTAGAGGAAAAAAACGATAGTACTGATGAAAGAATTAATAATAATCGACGGTTATAATTTAATTTTTCAACATAAAGAGCTTAGCCTGATTGCCCAAAAGGACCTGGAGAGCGCTCGAGAAAAATTAGCCCATATACTGGATAATTTCTTTGGGATCATCGAAGCGCAGGGCCTTCTGGTCTTTGATGCTTTTAAGAGTCGGCATGAAGATAGGAAACAGCAGGACCGGCTTGGGTATAGCATCATCTATACATCAAAAGGCCAGACTGCTGATACTTATATAGAGAGAGAAGCCAAGCTGAAGAGCAAAGAGTTAACAGTTTTGGTTGTAACCTCTGATTATCTTCAACAGAAGACTGTCTTCAGAGGAAATGTAAGAAGGATGTCATCCAGGGAGTTTCTGGAAGAGCTGGAATGGATGAAAAAAGAACTTAAAGATATTTATAAAAAGCATAAAGGTTTAAAATTTAAACCGATAGAAGAAAGAATTCCAAAAGCTATAAGGTTAAAATTAAGAGAAAAGTTTTTTAATAGATAGCCAGGGTTTTAATGATTTCAGCCTATTCATAAGGATTAAACCACTTTATGTAGATTCTTGACGATTATTATTATAAATTTTATAATTGACTCACAATTCAGGTAAGTCTTTTAAAGAAGCATTCTGCTTCGGTTGTATGATTGGGTAGGTATTTTGGGCACATTTGATTTTGGTTATTCGATTTATAAAAGCCTTTTAGATACTGATATATTAGGCCTTATAAAAGATGGGGATTCTAATGCCCTTGAGTATCTTCTTCAAAAATATAAACATCTGGTCCACTTAAAAGCAAAAACATATTTTCTGCTTGGTGCTGAAAGAGAAGATTTAATTCAAGAAGGAATGATCGGCCTTTGTAAAGCAATTCGTGATTACGAGCCCGACCACCGCACATCTTTTAAAGTATTTGCTGAACTTTGTATAACAAGACAGATAATCACCGCTGTTAAAACATATACTCGTCAAAAACATATTCCTCTAAATAGTTACATTTCACTTAACTCTCCCTCTTATGGAGATGATGATCAAGAAAGGCCGTTAGCTGAAACTTTAAGAAATGAAAAAATATATGATCCGGTAGATTTTATTATAAATAAAGAACAATTTAATCATGTTCAGGAGTATTTGGTGAGTGAGTTAAGCTCATTAGAGGAGAAAGCCTTTCTCTTATATATTGATGGAAAAACCTACCAGCAAATTGCTGCAAGATTAGAACGACATGTAAAATCAATAGATAATGCTCTCCAGAGAGTCAAGAAAAAGTTTGAAAATAGCCTCAAACAATACAACTTAGAAGCATAAATCCCTTCAGAATTAACAACTGTAATATATTTAGTAATTTAATCTTAATTGATTACAAATTGGTTATTTATATGCTGGGATAGTGGACGGTGGACAGTGGACGGTTGATGGTGGATAGGGAATAAAGATGTCTGGTGACTGGTAACAATTACCACTCTTTTGATTTTCGATAAACAGATATAAGCTAACAAAAGACGCTTAACATATCTGTCCACTGTGCACAGTCCACCGTCTACGTTTTTGTGTTGACCGTAGAAGAGTTCTTCTATAAACTCTTATTCTGTTTAAATAATTATTTTAATAGAGGCCGGCCGGCGTAGCTCAATCGGCAGAGCAGCCGCCTTGTAAGCGGCAGGTTATCGGT
>CAYFWW010000028.1:0-34327 GCA_964346985.1 uncultured Actinomycetota bacterium | reverse complement strand
TAATCCTTGATATATTTTTCAGTCACAAACAGACTTTTCATTTCAGGCCCTTAATAAATAATGTTTAACTTCTGGTTTTTTTGACAACTTTGTCCTTGCTGAATGTTATAGTGTAGATTTCCTCAATATTTGTGTATACCCAGACTTCAACATGGCCAAATTGATCAGATTTTTCATAGATTATTTCTTCAGGTTTTCCCATTATTTTTCTGACCTCTTTCTGGGACATTCCCTTTTTAATTTTCTCATAGCTAGCTTTTAATTTGGCCATGCTCTCGGCCTTGATGGTCTCATTGTATAATTGGATCTCTTTATCCATAGCTTCGGCAATCTTGTCCTCTTTATCATTTTTCCGGTAATAATCCGTGGTATGTTCAACCAACCATTTATAATCTTCTTGCCATGGACCATCTAATTTGTCTGGTTCTTCCCCATAATGCTCAAGAAACTGAATAGCCAGCTTGTTTCTCTCTTCTTCTGAAATTCTTTTCCAGTCACTATAATCATATCTCCAGATTATAGAGGTCCTTTTAAATTCTTCTTCATCAATATTTGGTTTGTTAAAAATCTGGTAACCTACTCTGACAAAAATAAGTACAACCAGAATAAATATTATCAGCAAGATTATTTTTCTAGATGTATTTAAATTTTTAAAATAGTTTAAAATTTTATTCATAACCTATATTTTATAAAACTATTATAATTATTCGCTGCGAGGCTGGTGAAGGCGTTTTAAAACAAAAACAACAGGATTGTTGGGATCAGGGCAACAAGCAAGAGCCGAATTCCTATCTTCTTCCCAGGGAAATTCACCACCGAAGCGCAAGACGCTTACCATCGGATATATTGACATTAAAGCCCAGGAACAAAAGTTCTTTGGAACAACAGCGTCTTCAAATGTCCAGGATTGCCCTTCTTTGAAGCCCAGAGCGCAATGCCCCCCTCCTTGAATCTCCTTGACGGTAGCTACAACTTTATAACCACCTTCTGACATAATGTCCAACTCCCCTAATTCTCTTTTTGTAGATTAATGTTTAAATCCTGTTTTTTATTCCTATGGTTCTCGGCTTATTGTCTACTTCTTAATCTTTTCGATTCTGACGGCACATACTTTCAATTCCGGAATCTTGGCTACCGGATCAAGAGCAGTATTAGTCAACGCATTAGCCGGGGATTCTAGAAAATGAAAAGGTATAAATACTGTTCCTTCCATTACCTTACCGTTAACACTAGCTTTTAACTTTATCTTTCCTCTCCTGCTTTTCACCCAGACAACTTCTCCATCTTTAATCTTTAATTTTTTAGCATCCTTAGAGTTAATTTCAACCAGAGCTTCCGGATATATCTCATCCACTCCTGATGAACGGCCGGTCATCGTCCTTGTATGAAATTGATATAATACCCGCCCGGTAATCAATGTGTAAGGAAACTCCTTATTTGGAATTTCGGCAGGTGGTATATATTCAACTGCATGAAATTTACCTTTTCCTCTTGAAAATTCATCAGCATGTAGAATCTGTGTTCCCTCATGTTCCCGATGGGTACATGGCCAGGCAATACCTTCATCGCCCAATCTTTCATGCAGTATACCGGCACATATTGGAGTGGAATTAGCAATTTCATACATAATATGCTTATCACTTGAATAATCCATTTCGTAACCCATTTTTTCAGCCAGCTCTTGAATAATCTTCCAGTCAATCTTCGATTCACCCGGAGGCTCAACCGCTTTTTTTAATTTCTGAACCCGCCTTTCAGTATTAGTAAATGTCCCTTCTTTCTCAGCAAATGAGGCTGCCGGCAAGATGACGTCAGCCATTTCAGCAGTCTCGTTCTTAAAAATATCCTGAACAACTAAAAAGTCCAGTTTTTCAAGCGCTTTTTTAACTTTACTAATATCAGGATCACTTAATAAGACGTTCTCTCCCATAATATACATCGCTTTTAATTTGCCTTTTTTTGCCGCCTCTACCATCTCAACAACAGTCATTCCCGGTTTATCGGGAATCTTGCTGTCCCAGAGCCTGGAAAACTTTTGAATAGCATTACTATCATCAAGGGACTGGTAACCAGGTAAAACATTCGGTAGACATCCCATATCACAGGCTCCCTGGACATTATTCTGGCCCCGCAGAGGATTAACCCCAGTTCCTGGGCGTCCTATGTTTCCAGTAATCATAGCCAGGTTGGCTATCGATAGAACATTATCAGTTCCATGGGCATGTTGGGTAATACCCATAGCATATATAATAGAAGCTGCCCCAGCTTGCGCATACAACCTAGCAGCTTTTCTTATTTCATCAGCAGAGATTCCGGTTATATCTTCTACATCTTCCGGTTTGTATTTTGCCAGAATTGCCTTAAGTTTTGAGAAATCCTCTGTTCTATTATTTATGAATTCCATATCCGCCAGGCCCTCTTCCATGATAACGGACATAATAGCATTTAAAAGAGCTACATCAGAACCTGGTTTCTGCCTAAGCCAGATATCAGCTATCTTGGCAAATTCAATCTCCCTGGGATCAGCTACTATTATTTTAGTCCCGTTTTCCCAGATTGCTTTCTTTATTTGAAGGGCCACTATAGGATGAGCCTCAGTTGTATTAGATCCAATAATAAAGATAACATCAGCTTCAGGAATATCCTGAAGTGAATTAGTCATTGCCCCGCTTCCAAAAGCCTGAACCAGGCCGGCTACAGTTGAGCTATGTCATAATCTGGCACAATGGTCAACATTGTTTGTGCCAATCACCGCTCTCATAAATCTTTGAAAGACATAATTATCTTCATTTGTGCATTTTGCAGAAGCTAATCCCCCTATACTATCAGGCCCATGTTTTTCCTTGATATCAGCTAATCTTTTGGCAATATAATCATATGCTTCATCCCAGGAAACCTGTTCGAAATGCCCGCTTTTCTTAATCAAGGGAAAAGTCAGCCTGTCCTCATGGCTTATAAAATCAAAACCAAATCTACCTTTGATACAGAGATTTCCGTTATTTACCCCTTTTCCTGTAGTAGATGTCACATTTATAACTTTATTGTCTTTGACCCAAAGATTTAACCGGCAACCGCAACCACAGTATGGACAAATTGTTGAAACAATTCTGGATTGCCAGCTCCTCCCCAAAGACTTGCTTCCTTTATGTAATAAAGCTCCAGTCGGGCAGGAAGAAATACAATTTCCACAAAAAACACAGTTTGCATCATATAGGGAGCGGCTAAAAGGCGTGGCTATTTCAGTTTCAAAACCACGCTTGGTTAAATCAAAAACCCGGCAGCCCTGTACCTCACTGCATATTCTGACACAACGGGCACATCTAATGCACTTATTTAAATCAATAGCTATGAGCGGATTGTGGGTTTCAACAGTATAATCGTGCTTTTCGCCAGAATAATCGATCTCCTCGATATCAAGTTCATAGGCTATATCTTGAAGATCGCATTGGCCTGATTTTTCGCAGGTCAAACAATCAGCATGATGATCAGATAGTATAAGTTCTATTATTCCCTTTCTTGTCTCATGGAGTGTATATGAATCTGTCTGAATGACCATTCCGTCTATAGCTTCTGTAGCACATGATGGCAGAAAAGTCTTTGCCCCTTCAACTTCAACTATACATACCCGGCATGAACCCCAAGGTTTAAGCCGTTCATCATTACACAAGGTCGGAATATATATTCCCTCTTCATTGGCAATCTCCAGAATTGTCTTGCCCGGTTCCGTCTTGATGACTTGACCGTTTATTGAAACTATTATTTTCTTCTCATTATTTTTCTTCATATTATTCTTCCTCGTCCTAAACTACAACTACAGCATCGAATGGACAGACATCAATACAAATTTTACATTTTATGCATTTTGTCTTATCAATCACTGTCTTTTTCTTGGGACCACCTGTAATTGCATCAACAGGGCAATTTTTTATACAGAGGGCGCACTGCCGGCAAAGCTTCTGATTAATACGCAGGTTAATCAAGTCCTTGCAGAAATTAGCTGTGCAACTTCCTCTGAAAATATGATCTTCATATTCATCACGAAAATAACGCAAGGTAGTTAAAACTGGGTTTGGTGCAGTTTGCCCGAGAGCGCATAGAGATGTTGTTTTTATCAGCTCAGCCAGCGATTCTATCCTTTCTATATCATCTTCTTTTCCTTTTCCCTGAGTTATCCGCTCCAATATCTCCAGCATCCTTTTTGTTCCTATCCGGCAGGGTACGCATTTACCACAAGACTCATTCTGGGTAAAGGTTAGAAAAAACCTGGCCAAATCAACCATGCAGGAGGTCTCATCCAAGACAACCATACCGCCCGAGCCCATTATCGCTCCAGTAGCAACTAGAGATTCGTAATCTATCTTAGTATCCCCGTATTCAGCTGGGATGCAACCACCTGATGGCCCTCCGATTTGAACAGCTTTGAATTTTTTATCTCCTTTGATTCCGCCTCCGATACCAAAGATTACTTCATTAATTGTTACACCCATAGGCACCTCGACCAATCCTGAATATCTGATTTTACCGGTTAGGGCAAATACCTTTGTTCCCGTACTTGTCTTGGTGCCAATTTTTGAGTATTTCTTGGCTCCATTATTAATAATCCATGGTATATTAGCTAAAGTTTCAACGTTATTGACGTTGGTGGGCTTACCCCATAAACCGGAAATTGCAGGATAAGGAGGCCTCATCCTGGGCATTCCCCTTTTGCCTTCAACAGAGGCAATTAAAGCAGTTTCTTCCCCACAGACAAAAGCTCCAGCTCCCTCTTTGATCTTGATATCAAAATCAAAATTGGATTTGAAGATTTTCTTTCCCAAAAAACCTCTTTTTTGAGCTTGTTTTATAGCTATTCTTAATCTATGCACTGCCAGAGGGTATTCTGCCCTTATATAGATAATTCCCTGGTTTGAACCAATCGCATACCCGGCTATTATCATTCCTTCAAGAACACTATGAGGGTCTCCTTCCAGAATAGACCTATCCATGAAAGCTCCAGGGTCACCCTCATCAGCGTTACAAATTAGATATTTTACATCGCCCTGTGCATTACGGGCAAAAGCCCATTTTTTACCGGTTGGAAAACCAGCGCCGCCCCTGCCTCTTATGCCTGAATTAGTAATCTCTTCTATTACTTCCTCTGCAGTCATTTCTTTGAAAACCTTACGGCAAGCAGAATAGCCATCCAGCTCCAAATAATTTTCAATTTTTTCTGGGTTGATTTTTCCGCAATTTTTTAGGGCAATACGGCGTTGCTTTTTATAAAAAGGAATCTCTTCGTAATAGGGTATTTTTTTACCGCTTGAGTATTCCTCAAAGATTAGTTCTTCCGCAAACCTTTGGCTGTTAAGATAGCTATCGATTATTTTACCTATATTTTTAACCGAAACTTTGGGATAAAAGATACCTTCCGGATAGATTACAACCACAGGGCCTTGTTCGCACATGCCGTGGCATCCACTATAGGTTATTTCAAATCTGTCCTTTAGTTTTCTTTCCTTGATTTCATCTTCAATTCTTTCCTTAACTTTATCTGAATCAGCAGAAAGACAACCAGTTCCAGCACAAGTTATTATCTTAGTTTTTTTATCTTTGGCACTACTCATTAAATCAACCCAATAAACTCTTTAATTTTATAAATTAATCAGTATATGAATGACAGTAGAGAGTTTCATTGTTGAATATTTTAATCGTTTTGACCGTATCCATTAGTTCTTTGTCAAATGGATCTGCAATCGCAGCTGTCAAACCGTATCCATAACAGACTGATAATAATGTTCTATCTAATAAAGGCTTGGTTTCTTCAGGTACACCATTGGAAATATTACTCAAGCCAATAATTGTTTTCATAGGCGGTTCGTTCAACTGTTGAAACATTTTAATAGACTCAAAGACTTCCGAAGCTTGCTCCTGGGCAACGCTTATCGGCAAGACCAAAGGATCTAATAAGATGTCTTCCATTGGAACTCCTTGTTCAGCTGCTCCCTGGATAATATCGACCGCTATGGCCATTCTTTCATTAGCATCACGGGGAATACCTGTTTCCATCATAGTCAATCCAATGACAAAAGAATTATATCTTGCGGCTAGTGACATCATATTTTCCAAGCGTTCTTTTGCTCCTGAGGCCGAATTGATAATTGCTTTCCCTTTATGGACTTTTAAACCGGCTTCCATAGCTTCAGCGTTAATCGTGTCTAAAGAAAGGGGAATATCCACTTCTTTCTGGATAGTTGTAACCAACCATTCCATTAGCTCGGGTCCATCTTTTTTAGAGGGGCCTATATTGATATCAAGAAAATCAGCACCTCCCTCAACCTGCCTCTTTGCAAAATCAAGAATTGGTTCAGCGTCTCTTTCTTTCATGGCTTTTGCAATTTTTTTTGTGATAATATTGATTTTTTCACCAACTATAATCATTGTAACCTCCTAAAAAATAGGTCTAGATATTTTATCCTATCCATCAAGCTCTTTTGATTTTTTTCTAATTAATCTACGAGCTTTTTCCGGACTAAGTTTCCCGTTTGCTTTATTTTCGACCATAACCACCGGAGCCAGGCTGCAAGAACCAACACAGGCAACTGATTGAAGCGTGAATTTTTTATCTTCAGATGTCTCTCCTTCTTTAATACTTAGCTCATCCTCCATGGCTTTAAGTATTCCCTCTGCTCCACTTACATAACAAGCGGTACCCATACAACATTTTATGGTACATTTGCCCGAGGGTAGAAGTGAAAACTGAGCATAGAATGTTGCTACCCCATAAAGCTGGCTCAAAGGTATATTAATCTTATCTGAAACAAAATCCATTGCTTCTACAGACAAATAACCGAATTTCTTCTGAACATCCTGCATAATAGGAATAACTGAACCTTTTTCACCATGTTTCTTTATAATTTTTAATAATTCATTTTCCATCTTTTTTGAAATTTTGGTTTTCTTATGAGTTTTCAAAGTTGGTATCCTCTATTCTTTAAGCCACTGCAATTTCATTTTGCAGATTATTCCATATTTTCTCCACTTTTTCTATAAAAGCCGGTGATTTTTCCCACGGCGGATTTCCCTCCATGTCTGCTTGTCTTACACTTTCCTCTTCATTGATGATGCCGATCACCGGCAAGTCATCCAGTTTTTCGATGAGGGAATCTAGATTATCCGATGGTCTTAATTTATTTATTAGAACCACTACTTTCTTTATCTGCATATCCTGAGCAAGTTTTTTAATCTGGTGAGCAGTCTGTATGCTCCTCGTTCCCGGCTCAACTACAACAATCATCAGATCCATGGCCATTGCCGTAGCCCGCCCCAGATGTTCCACGCCAGCTTCCATATCAAGTAGAATCACTTCGTCTCTATTTAAGACAAGGTGCTGAGTTAATCCTTTAACAAAAGCACTCTCCGGACAGATACAGCCAGTTCCTGCTTCCTCAATGGTACCCATGACCATTAACCTTATTCCGTCAACCTGAAAGGTATATTTATCCGGAATATCATCAACTTTCGGGTTTAAGCTAAAAAAACCACCTGTTTGCCCAGGTTGAGCCCCTGTCCGTTCAAAAATTAAGTCTTTCAACTCTGAAATCGGTACAATTTTTGCTGCCTGCTTATAAGAGATTCCAAAGGCAAGAGCCAGATTTGCATCAGGGTCAGCATCTACAGCAATCACTTTATAATCTTTACTGGCAAATATGTGAGCTAGAGTAGCAGTAAGTGTGGTCTTGCCCACTCCACCTTTGCCAGTAATGGCTATCTTTACTCCTTTGTCTCTCTTGTCTGAATTCTCTATCATTATATTAATCCTATTTTAATTCGACATCGGACATCCGGCAGCCGGCATCTGATATCATTTTAATATTTGCTACTTAATTTCTGGCCTGGGAAGAAGTTCTGCTTTTTCCACTATTTTCGGGATAGCACTCTCCCATTCAATGGCCATAATATGAACGCCTGCAACTCCCTCAATTTCCTTCACCTGATTGATAATATCTACACAGATTTGTATCCCCTCTTCCTGAGCATTTTCAGCAGATGATAATCTTTCAATCAATTCGTCTGGTACTTCCAGCCCGGGGACATTGTTCTTCATATATTTAGCCATGCCAAGAGAGCGAAGCGGTGAAACCCCGGCTAAAATCTTAACTTTATCAGTCAGTCCTAAATCATTTGCCTGTTTCATCCACTGGGCAAATTTTTCAACATTAAATATTATCTGAGTTTGGATAAAATCAGCTCCTGCTTCCACTTTCTTGGATAATCTTTTAACTCTGTATTCAAAAGGATCAGCAAATGGATTAGCGGCAGCGCCTATTAAAAATTTTGGTTCAACTTCCATATCTTCGTCACAATCAAACTTTTTTTCATCTCTCATCTTTCTGACCATATCCAGCATATTTATAGAATCCAAATCGAATACGTTAGCTGCCTTGGGATGGTTGCCAAATATCTGATGATCGCCAGTCAAGCATAATAGATTCTTAATTCCGAGGGCAGCAGCTCCCAAGAGATCGCTTTGGATAGCAATCCTGTTGCGATCCCGGCAGGTCATCTGGATAATCGGTTCAAGGCCTTTATTAATTAAAAGCACAGCCGCAGCAATGCTGGATAGCCTGACTATTGCTGTTTGACAGTCGGTTATGTTTACAGCATCTGCATATCCCTTCAAGATATCAGCCTTATTCAATATAACTTCAGGGTCTGCGCTTTTTGGAGGACCAAGCTCGGCTGTAACCGTAAAATCCCCAGAATTTAAAACCTTTTCTAAATTGCTTCCTGCTTTCATAGGCGCCAATCCTTCTCTAGTTCAATTTTTCTTGGGCCGCCATCCCGGCCAGTTGACCAGTCTTTTGGTTGCTTGACTTCATCCATCAAGTTTAATCTGCCAATTGCTTTCAAACGATCGATTATTAACTGCCAGGCACAATCTATATCTTTAGAGATCTCACATTTGCCATTTCGAGATCCCCCGCAGGGGCCATTCAATAACCTCTTAGCACAATTTGTAATCGGGCATATCCCGGCAGTTTCACCAATAATACAGTCACCGCACTGGCGGCAGACTTCAAAGAATAAAGAAGGGCCCCTTTCAATTCCAACAAACATGGTATTCAAGCCGGGAATTACCGTTTTTTCCAGATAATTACTGACATTCTGTACGCCAAAAGCACAACTGTAGACAATGACCGCTTCAGCCTGTTTAATCTCTTTTGAAAAATCTTGCAGGGCATCATTGGTTAATAAATCGCAGGCGACAGGTATAACTGTCCAGCCAGTCACATTAATACCCTTTTTTATTAAAGCCTCACTGGCTTCCATGACTTCCGTTCTGCCACCAGTCATGCAAAGCGTAGGACATGTCCCACAACCAATTAGAAATACATTTTTATCTTCAGAAAGAAGCTTTTCTATTTCTTCTATTGGTTTTTGGTTTGTTATAGATTTCATGTGACTCCTTCCTTATAAAATCCCTATTGTATTTTGACCGCATCAAAACGGCATCTCTCATAACAACTCCCACATTTACTACATAGTTCCTGATTAATAGTATGGAGTTTTTGTTTTTCTCCAGTAATAGCTCCTTGGGGACACACTCTTAAGCATGCTGTACAGCCATTACAAGTTTTTGGGTCTATTAAATAGATAATCAAGTTCTTGCAAACCCCAGCTGGACACTTCTTGTCAATTATATGAGCTTCATATTCTTCCCTGAAATATTTTAAAGTTGTTAAGACTGGATTTGGGGCAGTACCACCTAAGGCGCAGAGAGAGATTGCTTTTACCTTCTGACTAAGAAATTCAAGTTGTTTTAAATCTTCCTCTTTTCCATCTCCTTCAGTTATCCTGGTAAGAATAGCTAGCATTTCTTTGGTGCCTAAACGGCAGGTAGTGCATTTTCCACATGACTCATTCTGTGTAAAGGTTAAGAAAAATTTAGCAACATCAACCATACAGCTCGACTCGTCGATGACTACCATGCCCCCAGAGCCCATTATTGCGCCAGTCGCTGTCAACGATTCAAAATCAACAGGTGTATCTATTAATGAGGCTGGTATACAACCTCCCGAAGGACCACCAATTTGAACAGCTTTAAATTTTTTTCCTCCCTCAATCCCACCACCAATATCAAAGATGATTTCCTCTAAGGTCATACCCATAGGAACTTCAACCAGACCACTACGATTAATCTTGCCGGTTAAGGCAAACACTTTGGTGCCTTTACTCTTTTCAGTCCCAAATTCTGCGTATTTCCTCCCACCATTCGATATTATCCAAGGAATATTAGCTAGGGTCTCGACATTATTAATAACCGTTGGCATATTTAAGAAACCTGAAATTGCTGGAAAAGGAGGTTTGGATCGAGGCATCCCTCTTTGGCCTTCAATAGAGGCTATAAGTGCAGTTTCTTCACCACAAACAAACGCTCCAGCTCCTTCTTTTATTCTTATCTTAAAATTATAGGATGAACCAAAAATGTTATCTCCTAAAAGTCCATTTTCTTCAGCTTGCTTGATAGCTATTTTAAGTCTTTCTACAGCTAGGGGATATTCTGCCCTAACATATATTATTCCTTGATTAGAGTCTATGGCATAACCTGCGATAATCATTCCTTCTAATACACTGTGAGGGTCACCTTCTAATACCGATCTATCCATGAATGCACCGGGGTCTCCCTCGTCTGCATTACAGATAATATATTTTTCATCACCTTGAGCATTTCTGGCAAATTCCCACTTTTTGCCAGTTGGAAAACCTGCTCCACCACGGCCTCTAATTCCAGAAAAATTAACTTCATTGATAACCTCTTCTGGACTCATCTCTTTGATAACTTTATTTAATGCTTGATAACCGTCTTGTCCCAAAGAGTCATTAATATCTTCAGGATTTATCTTTCCGCACTTTCTTAATGCTATTCTATGCTGTCTCTTATAGAAAGGAATTTCCTTATAATAGGGTTCTATTTGAGCTGTTAAGGGGTCTTTATAAAGTAAATCTTCCACCTGTCCACCATTTTGAAGATAGCTATCAATTATCCTTCCAATATTTTCCGGCTTAGCTTTGGGATAAAATATTCCCTCGGGATAAATAACTAGCACCGGCCCTTGTTCGCATAATCCATGACAACCACTAAATGTTACTTCGATCTGATCTTCTAAATCTCTTTCCTTTATTTCTTTGATAACTTGGTCTCTCACTTTTGCAGATTCAGCAGATAGACAGCCTGTTCCAGCACAAGTTATTATTTTTCCTTTTTTTAGGGCAACTCTATTCATTATCAATACCTTTTATTCGCTATTTATTGATTTTTTATAATTCTTAATTACTTTTTTTGCTTTATCCCTACTTAATACACCAAAGGTTTGTTCGTTAATCCTAATTACTGGAGCAAGACCACATGCTCCAAAACAATATACCTTTTCCACAGTAAACTTATTATCTGCTGTAGTTTCTCCTTCCATAACACCAAGCTCTTCGCAGATAGAATCACAAACACTTTCTGCACCACGAACATGGCAGGCAGTTCCATGGCAGACACGGATTATGTTCTCACCAACTGGTTCCAATCTGAATTGGGAATAAAAGGTTAGTACGCCATATATCTGGCTAGGAAAAACACTCAGAGCACAAGCAATATCATCTATATAATCAGGTGGAACATATCCATATAATTCCTGGATCTGTTGTAAAATTGTTATTAATGCTCCTGGCTGACCAGAAAATTCATCCAGAATTTTTTGTACTTTATCATTCAACTTGTCTTTGGCTTTGATAACAGGCATATAATCCTACTCTCTAGTTACCTAATTTTTCTACTTTTACCGGAAGACCTTTATAAAAAATAGTTGAAGTACCATTATTTGATGGTTTTTCCAGTAAATCATTTACTTTCAAATCTTTAAAATTATAAGGAATAAAAACTAAGCCTGGTATAAGGCAATTATCAATTTTTAAGAAACCTTCAACCTCTCCATTTTCTGAACTGACTTTGACTTTTTGACCATCTTTAATATTTAAAGCATCAGCATCGACTGAATTTAAGCTAACAAATCCTGCAGGCTGTTTAAACTGTAAACTTCTAGACCTAGAACTCATCTGTCCTGAGCCAAAATGAAAAAGTGTTCTTCCAGTCATTAGCGTCAGGGGATATTCTTCTATTTCTTTTTCTTTAATTATTTCAGAGAAAGGATAAAACATTGCTCCATCCAAAGAGAATTCCGGCCAGCAATCTTTTAACTCCTCTCTGATCTGTTCATTTGATTTCAGTTGATTTGCTACCCCTAACCTCTCTGCTAGCTGGTGGAATATCTGACCGTCAGACCTGGCTTGACCAGCAGCTTCTACTGACTTATTGATTGTTTGAGTCTTTCTTTCACAATTGATAAAGCTGCCCTCTTTTTCAGCAAATGATGCAGCGGGGAGAACAACATCAGCCAGTTCAGCTGTCTCATTTAAAAAGATGTCCTGAACTATCAATAAATCCAGGCCAGCTAAGGCTTCTTTTAAGAACTTGCGGTCAGACAGGCTGTTTATTATATCATGGCCGATAATATACAAACCTCTTATTTCGTGGCCGGCTAGTTGCTTATAAAAATGGTTTATGCCAAATTGCTTTCCATTTTCATAAAAAATTGATTCGATATCAATTAAACCCTGGCCATTATTATGACCTGACAGTAATATAAAACCTCCATCATCCTGCCCTTGAATCTGAGTCCACAAGATTAGGTTGCTTAATGATTCAGCTGTTTCCAAGCCATTCCGATTTTGAAATAATCCGCCTGAAAATATAAAAACTGTTTTATTAGCATCTTTTAATAACTTATATAACTGCTCAATTTGGTTGGTAGCAACCTGGCTTCTGCTAGCTGCCTTTTTAATATCAAGATCTTTTAAAGAATCTTTAAAATCATCAATATTACCAACAAGTTTGTTTATTTTTTTAATATCTGTTTCAGCAGCATCGACCATCATTTTAAGCAATGCAGAATTAATCAAGGAGTCTGTTCCAATTTCAGGTTTTATGGCCAGCTTAGCAAAATCATTCAGTTTACTTGCATACGGGTCGATTATAACCAGATCAGCTTCACCAAAAGCTACTGCTCTTCTCACAGCATGAGAAGCAACAGGATGGCTGTTTATTATATTCGCATCATAAAGAATGATTAAATCCGCTTGTTCCAGTTGATCAAATGTTACATTTGAAGCAGCAGAATTAAAGGTTTTTTTAAATATTTCCACCGCTGGCCTTAAGCAATAATCAACATGGTTGTAGATGTTTTCCAAGGATGAAATCTGTTCCATCATTTTATAGAAGGAATAAATCTCCTCATTAGTCAGCTTAGCCGAGACAATACCGCCAATGGAATCCTGGCCAGTGCTTTCATGGAGTTTCTTGATTCCCTGGACAATAAAATCGAAAGCTTCTTCCCAGCTTGACTCAACCAGTTCGCCATTTTTTCTTATTAATGGATGAGTCAGGCGGCCATCTTCCTGAATAAAATCATAGCCAAATCTTCCCTTGGGGCAGAGGGCTTGTTTTCCTGACGAAATTTGCGGGTTTGGAACAATTCTGACAACCTTATTGCCTCTGGTTAGTAACTTAATAGAACAGCCACAGGCGCAAAACGGACAGACTGAATCCACTTTACAATCTTCACGTCCATAATACTTTCTTTTCTTATCAGCAAGGGCCTGGACCGGGCAAACGTATAGACAAGCACCACAAAACTCACAACTTGATTCTTCCAAGGGTTTGTCTAATTCAGCAGCCGGTTTAGCTTGGAAACCCCGAAAAGAATAGTCTACCGCCCCAATTACCGGAATTTCCTGGCACACCCTGATGCACTTTCCGCATAGGATACACTTGCTAAGATCTCTTTCGATAAAAGGATTTGCATCTTCCAGTTGGTAAAATCTTCTGAATTTTGTAAAACGCACTTCACCCAAGCCAGTTTCAGCAGCAAGTTCTCTTAATTGACAATTATTGCCTTTGTCGCAAATCGGGCAGGTATCAGGATGGCTGGCCATTAATAATTCCAGCACTATCCGCCGGCCTTCCAGGACAGCTTTAGATTTAGTAGATATGACCATACCCTCAGCTGCCGGCGTAACACAAGAAGCTAAAATCCGGCCAGAATTCGTTTCTTCAACTAGACATACCCGGCAAGCGCCAACCGACTTGAGCAGAGGATCAAAACAAAGCGTAGGTATCTCTATTCCATTGGCCATAGCTACTTCAAGAATGCTCTGTCCTGAAGAAAAATCTATTTTTTTACCATCTATTTCCAAGGATAATTTATTCAAAATTAATCATCCTTATCTATCAAGAAATTGAATATTCTTTTAAAAAGGCAGGTATATCTCCCGCTTCCCGTGGGCCAACGTCAACTTTAAAATCAATTGATAAATCTTGAAGTTCATCTTCAAGTTCACCGCTTAATTGAGCCACGTAGCCAGGTATTACTAATCTGTTATGTGAGACTTTTTCAGTAACACCGCTCTTCTTGATAAATTCAGCAATTAGATCGGGAACGAATTTACCAGCACCCCAAGCTGTCAAGACTGATAGGCCTTCAACATCCATCACCATCAGAAAGGCCGGCATCTTGCTGCCCTCTACTTCATTATTGACAATAAAGTATGTCAAAGAGAAATTTGTGGTAACTAAAACAGGTGCCTTTTTATCTGGGTTATTCATTTCATAAATGCCCTCTTCAACCTGCATTGGTTTTTGCGGGTCAGTATAGATATTTTGAATCATTACCAGCAGAGGATAAATTCTTGCCGGATTAATATCGCTAAGAATAATAATTCCAGCATACTTTGCCACAAAAGTTGCTGCTGCCGTCATTTGCATGTCAATATCATCATCCAATAAACCAGGGAAAGTAATTATTGGATAGCCTAACGGTTTAAATGAATTCTTCAAGGCTGCCCTGCGTATAATAATATTGTTTTTAAAATTTTCTTTAAGATTGATTCCAGTCGGGTCAATCACTAAATCCTTCAAACCGATAGCTGTAATCTTTTCAGTCAGCTCAGAGAGTTCCTCAAGATTATCTGCTTTTACTCCCAAAGGTACATTGTTTTCTTTAGCTAGTTGGGCCATAGCTTCATAGTTCTGAGCATTTGCTGGATAGATAAGCGGTTTGCGGTCAGCTATTTTTTGTAAAGCTTCACTCACTACCTCAACGTTATCACAGATTAATACAACAGCAAGACTGGATTTCTCTTTAACTTTTTCGACTAAGCCCAAAAACTTGTCATTCTCTCCATTGCACTTCAAAGCGATAATTTTAGGCCTGAGGTCCTGGCCAACTCTTTCAAAATGTATGGTGTTAGCCTCGTTTATCTTTTCTTCAACTTCAGACTCGTTCATATCTGAACTGATTGAAACTCCAAAAACTGGGGCATTAACAAATGTTTTCTCATGCCTAAATTGGACAGTCTCTTCTCCAATCGCTATCTCACTCTCACCAGTTCCAATTAGAACCTTACGAATCGGTGGAGCCGATGCTTCGGATAATTGTTCTTTGGCTTCATCAGAAACATGCGGACAGGCATCGAGCTCGGCTTGGGCAGCTGCCAGCTTCATGGCAAAGGCCATGCAGGTCGGTAAATCACATTCTCCACAGTTTGTTTTAGGCAGTAACTTAAAAATATCGAGTCCAGTTAAAGCCATAATTCCTCTCCTTTCATCTTAGAAGATTTTTTATCTTTAACAGCATCAAAACACATGCTAGAGCATAGGTTCCATGCTTAAAGCCGGATGTTCGGCTTTTTGGAGAAATTCCAGGATTT
This sequence comes from uncultured Actinomycetota bacterium, assembly GCA_964346985.1. GTDB lineage: Bacteria > Actinomycetota > Aquicultoria > CAYFWW01 > CAYFWW01 > CAYFWW01. The sequence continues at coordinate 18,535 of CAYFWW010000028.1, read as the reverse complement.
CTTCTTCGGTTACGCCAATTGTCTCATCGGCTATCTTATCGACAAAATCCTTAATTCCCATTTCTTCTGCTCTTTTTTCAAGGTCTGGCCGAATAGTCTCTTTGAGCTCTTTTGGCAACCAGACCAGCCTCTTTAAACCACCATCAGCAGAGATAAACTTCTTGCTGGATAGAAATCTCTTACCTACTCCAATAAAACCCGGTGTTTGAGCTCCGCCTCCAACAGTTCCAGCCAGAGTCGAGAATTTCATGCCACAAGGAGTCATACCAGAATATTCACGATTTACAGCCATAACACCGTTGGTCATTGGCAAAATAGCTACTATACATTCAAAACACCCGCAGCTAGTCATAGGATCTTGCATCATTGTGTAAGCATTAAACTTATCCAAATTTTGGCTTGATTTTTCATAAACGTATTTATTTATACCTTTCCACTGCCCTAAGACCGGTTCAATAACTTCACCCTTCTCTACCGGTTGATTGCCTCCAGTAGGATTTATCTCATAGGCAGCTTTTCCATCAAGCCAATTATATGCTCCACATAACCCTAATCTCTCAGGAGATATAATACAGACATGTGTTGGCGCAAAAGATTGGCACAGAGTGCACGAATAAAAAGTATCAACACTCTCATCGGTCATACCGGCCACCCTTGTATCGCGAAATTCATAAGTTTTTTTAGCATCTTTCAATAACTCTTTTACCTTATCTTCTTCTGTATAAATATTCACTTCGACCTTATCTACAATGGAACCGTATTCGCCAAAAATTTTAGCTCTGATGATTTCTCCAAAATCCTTAATTTTAAAACCGGCTTCTCTAGCTTCTTTGCTGATTCTCATCCATATGATATCCCTTTGACCCATATGCCATGCGCCCTGAGCGCCATTAATAAAATGATGAATCTGTCGTTCTAAAATCGGCTCGAAATCCTCTTCCATTTTACGACCGGCTACATGGACAACTATTCCCAGAGGATAAGCTCCTCCTTCTTCCATTTCATCAATTTCAGGACCAATGACCTCAATCTTATCGTTCTCTACTTCATCCATCGGTTTCATCCGCAATAGCTCAAAAGCCAGAGATTTTTGGCCGCCAAACTGGACAAACATATTCTCTTTTCTTATCCTCTCTCCCTCAAAAGCCGGACCAAAGGCAACAGGTATCGGTACTTCGGTGATAACAACTTTTAATCCCCTTACTTCAATAGATCTTGAAACTATATCATCAAAGGCTACGTTAGAAACAACATGTTCGTATGTACAGACACCGGTAGGTAAAATCTGGGGAATATCTGTATGGGCAATTGTTGGAAAGCCGTAAGAAATGGCTCCAGCCGCTGTCGCATAATCCTCATCGCTGACTTCACTTAAGGCCATAACAAAAGCAAAGATCCTGTTTTTGTTATATAAAAGCATGCGTTCATAGTCGCCCGGCTGAACACCCCCAAAAGCCATAGCTGCCCTGGTGGCAAAACCAAGAGAATATATATGCCCATATATTTCCTTTGAAAATGGAACCAACCTGGTATCCCAGCCAAGCTGAACTCCGGCTTCATTAAGCTGCTCGGCCATACTCTTATTTTCCTGGCTCTTTCCAGCCAGAAAAACATATAGGCTTTTTTCCTGAAGCTCTCGGGCAAGATTGGAAGCTGTTTCAATATCGGGTGCGGCTCCAGCGATAGCTGCAAATCCCGGGGCCGATCCGTCAACAAACTCTATGCCCCTTTCCCGCATGATAATATCATCCGCTGCTCCAAGCCATATTCCTTCAACAGGGTTAGGCCCAATCACATATTTCAAAGCTTCAATTATTTCTTCTGCAAAAAGAGTAGCAATACCCGCATCAAGTGTGCCCCCCAAATAAGGAAGCCAATGATTTTCATCAGGTATCTCAGGCAATAAATCTTTAGACATTTTCAATATTTTCTTTATGTCTTTGACTTTTTCAACTTTTTCTCCTGTAAATCCGTAGATTACTGGTAGAAAATACCCGGTGTTTGGAAATTCAACAGCTTCATTTTCGCCTTTTGACTCCATGGCTTCCTGCCACTTTTCTTCAGCTTCTGCTACTATCTTATGCGCCCCTTTAATTGCCGATGTTGCGATTATCCTAGACACTTAGCTCCCTCCTTGCTTCCATATCATATAGTTTTCTTTCTTGAGCTTTATCAATCTTTAAGGCTCTTCGTTTTTTCTTGATATGATCCAAAGACTTCTTGACTATTTCATTGGGATCAGTCTCAAACTCAAGTTTTCCTCCAAATTCTTTTTCCCAGCCGTCAATCATATAGTTGACTACTTTATCAGCACCTGAGACCGGTGAATCTACACCACCAAAAAGGACATAAGCCCCGCTGCCTACAAAATAGACCGCTATCTCCAAAGCTTTTTCGCAATACCACTCAGGACAAATGCCTACAGCCGGTATGTCGCTGATATCATCACCCAAACCTCCTGTCTCTACTACATCACTCAAGACGGTCAAGATTCTGGTATTATCAACACAAGAACCAACATGTAGAACAGGAGATATGCCAACTGCTTGACAGACCTCCTTAAGGCCTTCTCCGGCATGCTCAAATGTCTCTGGGGTAAGTAGCCCTTCTTTCTCTGAAGCATGGGCACTGCAACCTGTTACCACTGTCAGGATATTATTCTTAATCAAACCTTTGACAATAGTTATTATGTTTTCATCCTGTGTAACACGTGGATTATTACAGCCAACTACACCGGCTAGCCCTTGAATCCGCCCATTAATAATATTTTCATTTAAAGGTTTAAGAGATTCCTTGAATTTTCCGCCAAGCATATAACGAATATACTCATGGGAGTACCCGGCGATTACTTCTCCGTAATCCTTAGGAATATTGACATCTCCGCGGTTTGAATAATTATCTACTGCTTCTTTAACGATTTTCTTGGCAATATCAAGTGCTTTATGCTCATCGAACTCAATATGAGTAGCTCCTTCGATTTTTGCTTTTGGAGAAGTGGTTATTAATTTAGTATGATATTTCTTTGCCAGTTCAGCCAGAGCTTGAATAACACATTGAACATCGACAACCATTGCATCTACCGCTCCGGTGATGATAGCTAATTCCTGATGGAGAAAGTTCCCGGCAGGCGGGACTCCCTTACGCATCAGAACTTCGTTGGCAGTGCAACATATTCCAGCCAGATTAATGCCTTTTGCTCCTTTTGATTTTGCATAATCAACCAATTCTTTGTCTTGAGCTGCAGCTACAATCATATTGGAAAGAGTCGGTTCATGGCCGTGTAATATGATATTTACTTCATCATCTTGAAGCACTCCCAAGTTGGCTTTCGAGCGCAATGGCTTTGGTGTTCCAAAAAGAACATCGCTAAGATCAGTGGCCATCATACTTCCGCCCCAGCCAGAACCTAAGGCTGTCCTAACCGTCTGGTTAAGAATATTTTGATATTCTTGGTCTGTTCCGGGATGAGTCCGGTGAAGAGTCTCAACAATTTCACGGTCAATTCCACGGGGGGTGACTTTTTTATCATCCCAGATTTTACGGCGTTTTTCTGGAGCTCTTTTTGTATACTTTATAGGCTCAGAAGTCTGGCTGCCAAAATCCTCTAGCGTGCTTAGTGCCACCTCTTCAGCTAACTGTTCTTTAGATTTGTTCTCAGCTTCAACACCCAAATAACCAGCCACTTTTGAAAGCTTTTCAAAATCAGTAATTTCATAACCTTGTGTTTGGCCTCTAGCTGTCTCCAAAAGAGTTAAAGCTATATCACGGCCGTGGTCAGAATGAGCAGATGCACCAACAGCAACGTGCCTGGCGAAATTCCTGGCCGCAATCGTCTCTAAGGTTGCTCCGCAAACACCTGTTTCTACTCTGCCCGGAGTTATCCTACAGGGACCCATAGCACAGATTTTACAGCACCGGCCATCGGCACCGATTGGGCAAGGCTTAATCTCATCAACCCGGCTAAACATGGTTGAAATGCCTTCCTTGGTGGCAATTTCCAGCATGGCAATTGCAGCTTTATCGATACTTTTGGGTTTTTTATCATTCTTTTTTTCTTTATCATTTTTACCCATAATGCACAAAACCCTTTCTTTTTTTAATTTTTAATCAAGCATCACATCAATATACTTTTTAACTTTACTTACAGATTCTGGGTGGCGCAAAACAACTAAATCAGAACCAGCCAGAAGGAAAGAAGTTGCTGTTAAGACTTCCCAAGAAATTGCTCTTGTCTTTTGATCCCCCCAATCCGGTTCATCCTCTATTGAAACTTTTGATTCTTTCAGCTTCCAAGACTCTGAAGCCAGATTGGAGATGACAGGCATCCTTGTCATTTCATCTCCTTGTGTTAAGGCTGCTAGTTTTAACCTTTCAATTATCGAGTAGACATAATCTAAACCATAACCTAAACCGGCAGCCGAAGGATCGATAATAATCCTTTCTTTGGGAAAACCCATCTGTGAGATTAGAATGTTCAATTGTTTGGCCATATTCAAATCACATGGAGAAAAAGCAATAATATTATGGCCGGCTGCCATGGCTGCAGCAGTTATAGTCTTGTAATTCTCTTCCTGTGCAGGACCAATAGCAATATTATGCCCCTCAGCAGCATTGGCCGCTTTTTCCAGAACAGCTTTATCTTTTTCTACATTCTGTGTGCCATAAACAATTAACGGAGCATCTACTTTCTCGATAACCGCTTTGACCACCTCAGCAGCTTCATCAGGCGAACGATCCTCACCGTTAGGGTCGGTTGAAATAAGCTTTAGGCATATCAAATCGGCTTGGTAATCTGAAACACATTTTTGAGACCATTTTACCGGGTCATCCAAGACTTCCTTGAAGGGTTCTTTAGATTCCTCAGGCCAATCCTGTGGATTATTATCATAAACCTCCATGGCCACAAGTGGCTTATTTGGAATCTCCCCTTCAAAACTGTAAAAGGGAAGTGCTTTTTCACCGCCGATTTTTATTAAATTAGGTTCAACTCCTATAGTTACTTCAGCAATCTGACCCGAGTAATTCTCAGTTGGGACCTGGAAAGCCATATTAACCTCCTTAAATTATACTATAATATTGAAATATTTAAATATTTAAAATTATAACTTTATATTTTGCCAGCTCTTAGCTTGGCCGACTTAACTGTATTCTTCAAAAGCATCGTGATGGTCATGGGCCCTACACCTCCTGGCACAGGCGTTATTGCAGATGCTCTTTCTTTAGCTTCATCAAAGGCAACGTCGCCAACTAATTTATCATCAACCCGGTTCACACCGACATCAATCACGACAGCTCCTTCTTTTACCCAATCTCCTTTTACCAATTCCGAGCGTCCGACAGCGGCAACAAGTATATCTGCTCTTCTTGAATGCCCTGCCAGGTCTTGGGTCCGGGAATGACAAATTTCTATAGTACAGTTTTCTTTCATTAACATCATTGCCACCGGTTTGCCTACTATATTTGACCGGCCAATAATTACTGCTTGTTTACCTTCCAAGGGAATATCATATCTTTTAAGCATCTCCATAATTCCGCTGGGAGTACAAGGTGAATATAAAGGCTCCCCGATAAATAAATTACCCACATTGATAGGGTGAAAACCATCGACGTCTTTTTCCGGGATTATCTTTTCTATTACTTTTTTTTCATTTATATGTTCGGGTAAAGGAAGCTGAACAAGTATACCATCTACCCTTTCATCCTGATTGAGCTGATCTAATTTATTTAATAATTCATCTTCAGTTAGGTCTTCGGCATAAGTATATTTAAATGACTCAATACCGACTTTTTCACATGCCTTCTCCTTGTTTTTGACATAAACCTGTGAAGCAGGATTTTCTCCTACCAGAACTACAGTCAAACCAGGAGTAATACCCTCCCCTTTCAATACAGAGATTTCTTCTTTAAGTTCTTCCCTGATCTCTTCAGACAGCTTGCTGCCATCAATTATAGTGGCCATTTTATCCTCCTTTAACTCCAACCAAAACTTGATTATTTTCTTTAGTCAAAATGCGTTCAACGGCTTGAACTGCTTTAGAGTTATCAGGTAGCTCAAGCAGTGAACGTCCTTCTAAATCATATTCAATGATAAGTTCATCATGAGGTACTATCCCCCATAATTGCAATCCTGTCTTTTTAATAATCACTGATAATTTTTCAACCAATTTATCATCAGTAAGCCGGCTTAGTACCAGTCCGTATTCTTTAACATCCAATTTAATACTTTCCATAAGATCTCTTATTCTACCTGCAGTTATTACTCCCCGCGGGCTGGGATCGGAAATAATGATCAACTGAGAAACATTCTTTGTCGTTCCCCGGCTTAAATGCTCCAAACCAGCTTCGTTGTCCATAACAATATAAGGATAGTTTCTGTTGATTATTTCAATATATTTCTGAAGAACCGAATTCACATAACAGTAACAACCTTTTCCTTCAGGAATTCCCATGGCTATAAGGTCAAAGTCGGCGGCTTCGACTATGGCTCCCTGCAGCCTAAGCTCGATGTAATTTTCCTTGGGCATACCCTGAGGAATATCATCAATATTTGACCTTATCTCTTCTCTTAAGCTGCCAATTGTCTCATCCACTTCAATCCCCAGAACCTCATTGAGATTCATGTTGGGATCAGCATCCAGAGCCAAGATGGGTTTCAGATTATTTTTAATCAGGTAACGGATGACTAATGAACTGAAAGTTGTTTTTCCAGTTCCTCCTTTACCTGCCACCGCTATTAACTGACTCATTTCTTCACACCCTTTTATATTAATTAACTGAAACTGAAGGAAACAAGCTCCTATCCGTGTGAGGCAAGAATAAAGCTGACATATATTTATCCATAAATCCTGAATGAACGCTTAATTCTAAATAAGATATTTTTTCTGCAAATTCCTTTGCTTTATTTAAATATTCTTGATTTACCGCAGCCATAGTGCTTCCCAAAAGAGATCCATTGCCAATGAAGCTATATTTATTTAAGTCAATATCCGGTAAGAGTCCTATTGTTACGGCTTCCTTAACCCGAATATAATTACCAAAAGTTCCAGCCAAGATTACCTTCTCAATATTGTCTATATTCAAACCTACACTCTCAACCAAAGTAGTTATTCCTGCATATACAGCAGCTTTAGCCCTCATTAAATTATCGATATCGACTTCGGTAATAACAATATCCTGGCCGCTTTCTGATTGCTCCTTCCAAGCTACAACAAACTCCGGCCCGTAATTTCCTTCTCTAGTTCTATCTGTATCCAGGTCAAGGTCAATTTTTCCGCGTCCGTTTATAATACCGCTTAAAAACAACTCAGCCATTAAATCGATTAATCCAGATCCACAGATTCCCCTTACCAGAGTTCCACCATAGGTTTGAAAAGCAACTTCGAGTGTATCCCTGTCAATCGAAACTTTTTCGATAGCTCCGGTAGCACAACGAAGGCCGTTTTTCACTCCACCGCCTTCAAAAGCCGGTCCAGCTGAACAAGAACATCCCACTAACCATTCAGAATTTCCCAGAACTAGTTCACCATTGGTTCCAATATCTATATATAAAGTAAGCTTGTCCTGATGCCAGAATTCAGCAGCAGCCAACCCAGCGGTTATATCTGCCCCCAGATAACTGGCAACAGAGGGAAAAATAACCAGTGGAGCATTGTTATTGATCTCAATACCAATGTCTGAACATTTCAAGGGAGGTGGAAATTTAAAGACCGGAATATAGGGTTCACTCCTTATATATTTAGGATTGACCCCTATGAGAATATGTACCATAACAGTATTACCGGCTGCGATCATATGGCTTATATCATTTCTGGCCACTCCGGACTTTTCCACTAACCTATTGATAATTCCATTTATGGTATCTATCACTTTTTCCTGGAGTATATTAAGGCCTTTTCCCTTTAAAGCAAAAACCATCCTGGATAAAACATCCTCGCCGTATGATATTTGAGAATTATAATCCGATGATTCTTCAATGATTCTTCTGTTATTAAGATCAATCAACTGAGCTTTTATTGAGGTCGTTCCAACATCTACAGTAATAGCGTAGTTATTCATATAAGTATTTCCTGGTTCTATTCTTACTATTTCCGCACTTCCGTTTTTTTCATGGACAGTTGCTGTTACTCGATAATCACTATCCCGAAGAATATCACCAAGATTTCTTATAATTTCATGCTCAAATGAGATTTGATGTTGATTGCCTATAATCTGCTTAAGCTTATTCTTTATCCGGGAAGTATCACTTTTTGAATCTTCTATTGAGGGAACCGGCAATTCAAGAAAGTATTTATTGACTAGGCCATCCGCCTCAATCTGCTCAAGTTTTTTATTCCAGATATCTCTTTTAGTAATAAGAGTCTGGATTTTTGTTTGATCTTTGGAAATAAGCTCTAGCTCAATTGGAACTCGTACTCGTACATCCTCTATCACTCTAGTCTGACAGGCTAAAATATAGTTCTCTTTTCTTTCTTTAGTTGTCAAGAGTGCGTGTTCGGCTTCATCAACCTGGCCCTCTTCTAAAATTACTTTACATTTTCCGCAAACTCCTTTACCTCCACAAGAAGCATTGACTAGAACTCCTGCTTTCTGGGCAGCTTCTAATAGGGTCCGGTTTTCTGGAACCGAAATTTCCTTTCCAAAAGGATAAAATATTACCCTTGGCATTAACGATTAACTCTCCTAAGGTTCTTGTTAATTCTCTCTTCCTCAAGATCTCTAATTTGACAAGGTTCAGATTTCTTTTGTCCACATGGCTTAAATGTTAAACGACAATTTAAACGTCTATCAGAGAACTGACAAAATCTTTCTTTATTATTCATTCTTATAAATAATATGCTTTAGAATAAGCCAATAACCTTTCCATTTTCATCAATATCCACATGGGCAGCTGCCGGGTCAGCTGGTAATCCAGGCATGGTCCTCATTTCACCCAACAGTGGATATAGAAAACCAGCCCCAACTGAAGGAACGATATCCCGAATTGGTACTCTAAATCCTTTTGGCCTTCCTTTAAGATTCGGGTCATGCGAAAGTGAAAGATGGGTCTTGGCCATACAGATTGGTAAATTGGAAAAGCCGTCTTCTGTAAATTGCTTTATTTTAATCTCAGCCACAGGTGAATAATCTACTCCATCAGCTCCGTAGATTTTAACGGCAATTGTTTCGATCTTCTCTTTGATACTGGCATCATCTGGATAGAGAAATTTAAATTCGCTTGGTTTTTCACAAGCATCTACAACAGCCTGGGCTAATTCTTTACCCCCTTCTCCGCCTTTGGGATGGCCTTCATGAATAGCCGCGTCTTCAGCTCCCGCTTCTTTTGCTTTTTGTATAACAGCTTCTATTTCAGCTTCGGTATCCGTGGCAAATTTATTAATGGCTACAACCACAGGGATACCAAACATTTTCATATTTTCTACTTGTTTTTTCAGATTTTCTGCGCCTTTAATAACTGCTTCGACATTTTCCTCTTCAATCTTTTCCTTGGGAGTAGATTGTCCTGGAATAAATTCATAAGCACCGCCATGCATCTTTAAAGCTCTAACAGAACAGACAACTACCGCGCAGCTAGGAGTTAATCCGCCATGCCTGCATTTGATGTTCATAAGCTTTTCAGCACCGCAGTCAGCCCCAAATCCACTTTCCGTAACAACATAATCTGCAAGTTTTAAAGCTATTTTATCAGCTATGACAGAATTGTTACCGTGAGCAATATTGGCAAAAGGGCCGCAATGCATTATAGTAGCCGTTCCTTCCAAGGTTTGTACAAGGTTTGGCATAAGAGCGTCTTTAAGCAGTACTGTCATCGCACCGGCTGCTCTTAAATCTTCAGCAGTAACTGGTTTACCGTCAAAAGTATAACCAACGACAATTTTTCCAATCATCTCCCTCAGATCTTTGAGGTTTGTAGCAAGTGATAGGATAGCCATTACTTCTGAAGCCACTGTAATATCATAACCAGACTCCCGGGGTATTCCGTTTGCTGCTCCCCCAAGGCCAACGACGATTTGCCTTAAGACTCGGTCACTGATATCAACTACTCTTCTCCAGCTTACAGATAGAGGGTCTATATTTAAAGGATTACCTTTTAACAGGCTGGTATCCAACATAGCTGACAAAAGATTATGAGCAGCTCCTATTGCATGAATGTCTCCGGTAAAATGAAGATTGATATCTTCCATCGGAACAACTTGAGAATAGCCTCCTCCCGCTGCTCCTCCTTTGATTCCAAAAACTGGTCCCATCGAAGGTTCTCGTAGAGTATTAACAACATTTTTTCCGATTTTAGCCAGTCCCTGTGTCAAGGTGATATTTGTTACAGTCTTACCCTCGCCCAACGGAGTAGGTGTTATAGCAGTGACAGTAATATATTTACCATCAGGCCTATCTTTCAATCTCTCCATTACATCTAGATGGATCTTGGCTTTATATTTTCCAAAAAGGTCCAAGTCATCTTCGGTCAGTTCAATTGATTGAGCAATATCAACAATTGGTTTAAGGGTTGCCGCTTGGGCAATTTCGATATCACTTAACATAAAATCTCCTCCTTGTTAAAAGTTTGTTAAAATTTTCACAGATAATTCCTTCAAAATTGCCATTATTCCAATATCTATCATCTCTTCGCCAGAGTGAAGTAAATTATATCTAAACTATTAAGCCCATAAAACTAAAAAACTTTAAACGGTAAATATTTAACTTTTAATGGCTTTAAATTATAATCAGCGGTTGTTTTAAGCAGTTAGCAGGTAGATGACTTTTAGCTTTAATAAATAATATGGGCGACAATTATATAAAATCAGGCAGGCTGAAATTTAAAAATAACATCTTTAATTATTCTTACAGCCTTGACCCCGAAGCTGCTGATCCTACTTATTAATGGCCTTTAAAGTTTATATATTAATGTATAGACAAATACTGCGAGATAAAATACTAAAGTAATTATCGAAGCATAGAAAAGAGTTTGCCAGACTATTTGGTCTTGATTTTTTATAAATTCTTTTAATCTCTTAATAAAATTCAAAACAAATCCCCCCAGCGGGTTATCGAGACCCTGCCTCTATCAACCATGGGGGGGTAAATAATCCCACGGCCATGAAGGTCACTTCCTCGTAATTAATCAGCAGCCCCATATAAATAATATAATTTATAATATAACGTTACTGCCATTCTAATACGATTATGTATTATCTCCTCAGCTCGTGGGACATGTTAAAACTAGCATAACGAAGATTTAATTGTCAATAATTTTTTGATAAAAATCAAAAAATTATTAAATTACCAATTATTACCAAATCATCAAATAAACTTATAAATGATTTCAGGTATAATATTTTATATTTGACAAATATCATTCTATACATCTTATTCTGCAGCCAAACAATAATTTATCCTTGCACTACTTTACAAATTTTAAAAGAAAAGAGAAGATATTGAAGCAGTGATGAGATTATTACATTTAATAAAAACCAGTTTACTAATAATATTTGTTATTTTTTTGGCCATAATTATCTCCGGTTGCCTAAGTCAAAAAGAAAAAACTGCCAATAATATTATCGATAAAATAAATAGTGAAAATGATGGAATTAACTATGATATTCAAAACTTGGAAAAAATAGATAAAGAAATAGATATTGAAGAAAATGACTTATCAGAATTTTGCCTAGAATTTGAGACTGCGGCTAACATTACTGAAAACAGAAAGATAATTTATAAAATTGAGAACAAAATAGAAGAGCTTACAGATAAAAACAGACAAAATATAAAAAGGGTTGAAGAGATAGAGAAAAAACTTGAAAAAATAAATAGCTATTGGAAAGATCTAAATAAGATTGAAACGCCACCTTGGATCAGTCAATATACTGATCTTCAACAGAATTCATTAAATATGCATGCCAAAGCCGTCGAAAAACTACTTTCAGTTTATAGCTTGCGAAGTGATTTTTACCAAGAAAGCCAGTCCTTTTTTATTAACCTTGATAATATTTTAATCGAAATAAATCAGATTAAATTTGAAGATGAAGAAGCTAAGAATAATTTCTATAACCAGAGAATGAAGCTTCAAAACCAAAATTATAATAAATATCTCCAATCCAAAGAAAAAATATTAAAAAATGTATTCATATATTTTGATAAAGCGGATTCATACCAAGAAGAAGCAGCCAAAGTTTATAAAAAAAATATATAATAAAAAGAAGCAAGCAATATAGCTTGCTTCTTTTTAAGAGCAATAATCTCTAATTTCAAATTAAACCATATCTTTAAATGCCTTCCCTGGTTTAAAAGCAGGAACTTTAGAAGCTTTAATTTTTATAGCTTCACCAGTCTGAGGGTTCCGACCTTTTCTGGCTTTACGCTTTCTTACCTCAAAGGTACCAAAACCAACTAACTGGACTTTTTTCCCTTTTTTAAGAGTTTTTTTAATATTAGTTACAATTGCATCTACAGCCTGTCCGGCATCCTTTTTTGAAAGCTTGGTATCAATTGCTACTGCATCAACCAATTCAGATTTATTCAATCCTTTCACCTCCCCGTTTAAAATAGCACAATTTTAAATAATAGGTTAAAAAGATTAAAAAAACAATATTAATTAATTAAATTTATTCTGGTAATCAATATATATTTTTCTCTTCTGTTCTTCCTCTGGTCATCAAATCAATAACACATTTTTTTGGATCTTTTCCTTCATAGATAACTTCAGCAACATTCTGGCTAATAGGAAGAGAAACATTAAATTTTGAAGCTAGTTCGATGACCGCTTTTGCAGTCTTCACACCTTCAGCTACCATAGTCGTCCTTTTATTAATTTCTTCTATGCTGTAACTCTTGGCCAACAACTCACCAACCTGCCTGTTGCGACTATGCCTGCTTGTGCAAGTAGCTATTAAATCACCTACACCTGAAAGGCCGGCGAAGGTCAATGGATCAGCTCCCAGCGTAATACCCAATCTGGACATTTCAACCAGTCCTCTCGTCATAAGTGAAGCTTTTGTATTATCTCCATATCCTAAACCATCAGAAATTCCTGCCGCTATGGCAATGACATTCTTGCTTGCTCCCCCCAGTTCAACTCCGACCATGTCCGAATTGGTGTAGACCCTGAAATAATCAGTAATAAATATCTCCTGAAGGCTCTTCATCATACTTGCACTATTACAAGATATTACAGTTGCACTTGGTATTTTCATGCTTACTTCTTCAGCATGATTGGGGCCAGATAAGACAGCCGGGAAAGCTTTATGGCCTAAAACATCGGTAATAATCTCCGACATTCTCTTGCCTGTAACAAGCTCAATTCCTTTTGTTAAACTAATGAATATTTTTGGGGCATTTAAATAATCCTTTATCATCATGCAGATATTTCTAAATGCATGTGATGGAACCGCTAATATAAGATATTCACTCTCAGTTACTGTTTCCTCCAGATCACTAGTTACCTTTAGATCTGAAGGTAATTTTATATTACTAATATAGCGGGGATTATAATGTGTTTTGTTTATCTCCTTGGTCAGTTCAATATCACGAGCCCAAAGAATAACCTTCTGCCCTTTTCCAGCCAGAAGAGCCGAAATTGCTGTTCCCCAGCTTCCCGCCCCGACGACTGATATGGTCTTGGAAGAATCTACCACAATTTCCTCTCTGTTCCCTGATAAATTCTCCTTATATTCTCTCGATGTTTGTAAATCACCAATAATGAAGCTATTAAGCTAAAAGCCATAAACGGTACATTTTTTGGATAACTCATTATTATCAAAACCGGAAAGAGAATTGCTATAATCATCGAACCAAGTGAAACATACTTGCTTATACCTACTGCTATTATAAATACGAAAAAAAGGATTAGTGTAATATACGGCCAGATAATTAAGAGAGCACCGGCAGCACAACCCACTCCTTTACCTCCTTTAAATCCAATATAAATAGAATATGTACTCCCGACAATAGAGGCAATAGCCACAGAGACCAATAGCAGGCTAAATAATGTAACGTTTTCAAAGGTTCCAGTAAAACTTATTTTAACAATTAAGACCCCAAAGGCACCTTTAAAAAAATCAAGAATAAAAACAAGTAATGCCGGTAGCGCCCCCCAGTTACGATATATATTTGTGGCGCCTATATTCCCGCTTCCAAATTCTCTAATGTCACTATTAAAAAGTATTCTCCCAACAAGTAAGCCAAAAGGAATTGAACCGACTAAATAGGACATCAAGATCAAAAAAACATAAGCAGCCCAGTTTGCCATCTTAGCCTTTCTTCTGACCTTTTTTTCTAAAACTTAGAAATACAGGACATCCTTCCAGGTTTAATTTTGAACGGAAAGTTTTAGCCATATATCTTCGATAAGTGTTATCAACTAAACTTGTATCATTGACGAAGAATAAAAATCTCGGTGGTTTAATTCCTGTTTGGGTAGCATAATATATTTTAAGTACTTTTCCACTTTTCGAAGGTAAATGCCCGTCGCTTTTTATCTCACTTACTAATTTATTTATTTTATTGGTCTTGACCTGTTGAAAATAATTTAATCCTACTCTGTTAATAATAGGAAATATCTTGCTTATACCCCTACCGGTCAAAGCTGAAATGCGAAGGACAGGAGCGTAGTCTAGAAATACCATCTTTCTTCCAAGTTCTTTAAGTATTTTCCCTTTGCTTTCCTCTCCGATGAGATCCCACTTGTTTAAAAGAATCAGCGAGGCACAGCCTCTTTCTTCAGCCAGCATAGCTACTCTTTGGTCACCTTCAGTTATTCCTTCTCCCGAGTCTATCACAATTAGAGCCAAGTCAGCTCTTTCCAAGGCTTTTAAAGATCTAATAAGACCATAATACTCAACTTCGCCACTGAGTTTTCCTTTTTTCCTTAGGCCGGCTGTATCAATAAAGCGGTATATAATACCGTCAACCATAATGAAAGTATCAATAGCATCGCGTGTTGTGCCAGGTTCTTCGCTGACAATTGCCCTTTCTTGCCCGATAAGATAATTAAACAAAGAAGATTTGCCGACATTGGGCCGGCCGACTATAGCAATATTTAAATATGCTTCGCCTTCTTCAACTTCAACAGGAGGAATCTTTTTAACTATCGTGTCAAGCAATTCCCCGATGCCAAGCCCATGCGAAGCTGATATAGCCTGGGGATTACCGAGCCCAAATTTGTAGAACTCATTTTTTAGATCCTCTAATTCAGGTATGTCAATCTTATTTACAGCTATGATTGCAGGTTTATTTTCTTTGCGGATAATATCAACGATCTCATTGTCGCCTGGTAATATTCCCGCCCGCCCGTCAACCAGAAGGATAATTAAGCTCGCTTCTTCTACAGCTGCCTGGGCTTGCTTTGATATCTCAACCATCATCTTTTCTTTAGATGCAAGATTTAAACCGCCGGTATCAATTACAGAAAAAGGAGTACCATTCCATTCAGTGCGAATATAATTTCTATCCCTGGTAACACCTGGGCTGGAATCTACTATAGCTTCCTGACTACTTGCCAATCGGTTGACTAATGTTGATTTACCAACATTAGGCCTACCGACAATTGCCACAAGCGGGGTTGACATTAAACTGCTACCTCCATGATCTTTTTTTGAAAATCCTGACCGTAATGATCGAGATAGATTATCTTTTTCTTTAGAGCTTTTTCCAGATCATCCGCTGATAAACCATCAATAAAACTACCAGCAGAAAGTAAAACTTTAGACATAAAAATATACTCAGGGATATTTTTTCCCTCTAAGGAACTTATGATATCATTTCCAGCTAATAGACCATTAACAGAAACTGACGGCCCAAAAAACCTGTTTTCAACCATATATATCTTTAATTTGCTATTGTTCTTAAAGATTTTATTTAGTTCCTTTTTCAAAACTGGGTAAAATAATTTTGCTGTAATTATACCGATGTCGCTCTTCAATACAAGCCCTTTTCCATTACTCCTGAGATTATTTATAAACATCCTGGTCATACCAATTCCATTTTCCAGCTGACAGTAGTCCAGATATCTGTCCGTTTCAGGAATAACCATTCCACTTTTTAGATAAAATTCGTCTGCAATAATAACTTTTTGGCTAAAGTCATCGCCTAATTTGGCTTTTTTGTTTCGTTCAATTTCCGTAACTATCTTTTTCATTTCATTTGAGCTATAAAGCCTAAGCTGATTTTTATTTTGAAACTTGGTCAAGCCAACAGGCACTATTCCTACTGAAGATATATCTGAAAACCTGGAAGCCAGGTCAATAAGTGTAGCCCAAAGGTGATTACCATCATTTATCCCAGGGCAAAGAACAATTTGAGCATGAATCTTAATCCCGTTCTCCAAAAGTTTCTTGAGAAAGCTAAGAGCCCTGTCTTTTTTAATCCCGAACAACATCTTTCTAACATTAGGTTCAGTCGAGTGAAGAGAGACATACAAAGGGCTTAACCTAAGTTTAATTATTCTTGACAGCTCAGCCTCACTGAGATTGGTTAAAGTAATAAAATTGCCGTATAGAAACGAAAGGCGATAATCGTCATCTTTCAGAAGAAGCTCGCTCCTTACCCCCGAAGGCAACTGGTCAACAAAGCAAAAAATACAATCGTTGCAACAAGTCTTGATATGATCAAAAACAGATGAAGAGAACTTAATTCCAGTTGGTTGGCCGAAGGCTTTAGCTATCTCAATATACTCTTCTTTACCTTTCCTTTCGACAGTAAAGCTTAATCTGCTCTGGTCAACCAATAATTGATAGTCAAGTATATCTTGAAGTTTCTTATTGTTGATCTCAAGTACCTTGTCCCCAATGCTCAATCCGGCTCTCTCAGCAATGCTCCCAGGAATGATTTCACTTATGACAGCTTCTCTATTCAATCCTTTGTCACTCCTGTTAATCAAATTCCAATCTATTAAGGTAATCAATTATTTCATCTAAAATTTCCTTGGGAGTTGATGCTCCGGCAGTTATACCTATATAACTATCTTTACTAAGCCATTTAGGGTCAATATCTTCCGATGTTTCAATATGATAGGTATTCGTTCCGGCCTCTCTGCATATCTGGGCTAATCGGTTAGTGTTAGCACTGTTCTTTCCACCAACAACAAGCATAATATCAGCTTTTGTAGCTAATTTTTTAGCAGCTTCCTGCCTTTCAAACGTAGCATGGCAAATTGTATTATAGACCTTTAGTTCCATAACTCTCGGGACCAAATAATTTACAACTTCTTGCAACTTCTCATTAGATTGAGTTGTTTGCGTGACTAGGCCAACTTTTTGTTTGATTTCAATCCCTTCAAAATCTGATAGGCTTTCAATTACAATTCCCTTTCCTTTTGTGTAGGCAACAATTCCAACAACCTCAGGATGATTTCTTTCACCAATAATAAAGACTTGATTTTCTTCAGAAATTAACCGGGAGGCCCTTTGTTGTGCCTTCTTGACAAATGGACAAGTTGCGTCAACAATCACCAGATTCCTATTCCTTGCTTTCTCAATAACCTTTGGATCTATTCCATGTGATCTGATTATCACAGTTCCACTTTTAATTTCAGCTATGCTTTTTACCGATCTAATTCCTCTCTCCAGCAATGATTTTACAACCTGTGGATTATGTATGAGCGGTCCAATAGATTGAATTGGCTGAGCCTTGCCTTCAAGAGCTTCGGTAGCTAAGTTTAGGGCTCTTTCCACTCCATAACAATAACCAGCTTGCTCCGCAACTTCAATAATCATTAACTAGACCACCTTTCTGCTGCTTCTGTGACTTTATAAAGGTTTTCCTCAATCTTTATAGTCAACTCGGTTATAGCCTTTTTTGATGTATCGCCTTTAAGTTCATTATAATCGATGGGTTTGCCAAAAACAGCTCGTACCTTTGGGAACCTCGGAAGTATCTTGCCTGGTGGGACAATCCTGCTGGTCCCCCCTATTCCAACAGGTATTACTTTGGCACCTGTCTTTAAAGCCAGAAGAGCTGCACCTGGATGAACTGGCCCAATTAACTTATCTTTGACTCTGGTTCCTTCCGGAAACAATCCTACAACTCCGCCTTCTTCCAGTAACTGGATTGCAGTTTTGAAGGCTTTCCGGTCAGAAATATTCCTTCGGATAGGAAAAGCTTTCAACCAGGTTACTATGTTTTTCAAAAGCGGCATTTCGAACAATTCACTTTTAGCCATAAACCTTACCGGCCTGGGTGAACTTAAACCGACAACTAGCGGATCCAGATAACTATTATGATTGGCAACGATAATAACTGCTCCCGACTTTAGAATGTTTTTCCTGTTCTTGTGGCGAAAACGGAATAGAATTTTGAATAAGGGCCAAAGAATTGTATAGGCAAAACTATAAAACAAAGATTACTCCTTTTTTAGCTGGCTAATTATTTCTCGGACGACTTCTTCGATAGTCATCATGGTCGTATCTATGACACGAGCATCAGGTGCCTTCATCAGTGGAGATGTCTTTCTGGAACTATCTTTATTATCCCGTAAGATAATATCCCTTTTCAACTTGTTTAGGTCTATTGAAAGACCTTTCTCTTTTAATTCCTTACTACGGCGAAT
>CAYFWW010000027.1:0-3504 GCA_964346985.1 uncultured Actinomycetota bacterium | reverse complement strand
TACTTAAGCGGTATTTTTAGATAATAGCTCTTCATTCGAGCCTTCAACTTTTATCTCAGGCAACCAGTCAAGTACTTTCGGCAGATACCAATTACGTTTTCCAAGTAATTTCATGCTGGCCGGTACAAGAATTGTCCTTATTATAGTTGCATCCAGAAATACAGCCACAGCTAAACCAAACCCCATTTGCTGGAACATAACCATATCGCCAGCAGCAAAACCACTGAATACAGCGACCATGATTACTGCTGCCCCGGTTATTATTCGTCCGGTGGAGCGAAGGCCGAAAGCTACAGATTCACCGTTGTCCCCGGTTTGGTTATAATGTTCTCTTATCCTGCTTAGTAGAAATACATGATAATCCATGGATAATCCAAAGAGAACAGAGAATAAAAAGAGCGGAATCCAGGATTCAATTACTTCCACTTGCTGAAATCCTAAAAGCTCAGCTCCAACTCCTTTTTGAAAAACTAGGACCATCAGTCCGTATGCTGAGCCAACAGAAAGTAAATTCATTACAATCGCTTTTAATGGAACTACTAGAGAGCGGAAGACCAATGTCAGCAAGATAAAGCTCATTGAAAGGACGAGCAACAGGACAATTGGCATATATTCATAGACAATATCAGTAAAGTCCAATGAGCCTGCTGTAGGCCCTGTTACAAAGACATCAACCGTGCTTCCAGAGAAGGCTTCCGGTACGTAATCGTTACGAATTTTCTCTACCGCCTGGACTGATTTATCATAATCAGAATGTGAAATTATCGGTACCTCCAAATAAGCGTAGTTATTTTTAGGATTTTCAATTAAATTTGCCGGACCATAGAGATCATCCTTAGCTAAATCATTTTTTAATTTTTTAATACTTTTTTGAATTGAGTTGTTGTTTGTTTCTCCATCAATAACTATCAGAGCTGGTGTGGTTTCCCCAGCAGAGAATTTATCTTCCAAAATTTGATAGGCTTCTTTAGACTGCAAGTTATCCGGTAGAGAACCAGCACCCATATCAGAACCGAGGTTGATATTGACCAAGGGAAGTGTAAAGACAATTAATATCCCAACAGTTATCAATAAGCTCTTCACAGGATGGTTCATAACTTTCCTGGTTACCCAATTCCAAAAACCATTGTTATTATTACCTTCATTTTTCATCATTCTACGTCCCAAAAAAGGGATACGAACTGAATTGACTTTATCGCCTAATAAGCGAAGTACAGCTGGGAGCAAAGTCAAGGAAGCCATAACAGAAAAAATTACAACAAGAATAGCGCCTGTAGCTAAGCTCTTAAAGACAGTTGAAGGTACAATCAGCATACCCAGAAGAGCTAAAATAACAGTAATCCCACTAAAAAGAACAGCTCTGCTAGCAGTTGCTCCTGCGTTAGTAATAGCATCAAGAACTTCGACACCTTTATTTCTCTCTTCGCGGAAACGGGAAATAATAAATAGTGAATAGTCAATTCCTACTGCCAAACCCATCATGGTTATCATATTGACGATAAAAAATGAGAAATCAAATGCTTGACCAAGCAAGGCAGTAGCACCCACAGAAGCAACAATTGCCACAATTGCTAAGACTATAGGTATTGAAGTTGCAACTAAAGAGACAAAAACCAAGGCTAGAATCACCAGAGCAACTAATATTCCGTAAAACTCTCCAGTCTGAAGATCTTTTTCGGAAACTTCTTGAAAATCCTTGTCTAAAGTAGCATCTCCGATTATTTTTACAGTGAATTGCTTATCTTTATCTGCATCTTTAATTATTTTTTGGACTGATTCAATACTTTCCACTGCTTTATCACTATCTTCCGCCATTATTAACGGCAGGACAGTTGCCTGTTTGTCTTCTGAGACCATAGAAGGATCTCCTGTCTGATAATAGGAAAATACGCCTTCGACAGTATCTTTATCCAAACTGGTTATGTCATTCTGTAATTCAGTAACAAATTGTTGATAAGCAGGGTCATCAACCTTTATATCTGAGTCAATGACAATTGTCTCCTGAACCTTGTCAAAATCAGGAAAGCGTTTTTCAATTATTTCATCAGCTTTCTTGGATTCAGGTTCATTAGTTAAATCGCTATCCATGGTTAAGGCATCTCCCAGATAATTTGCACTTACATAGACAGCCAGAACTATAGTAAATATCCATATTAAGATTGTTATCCAAGGATGTTTACCGCTAAAACGGGCTAAATTTTCAGTTGATAATTTGGTTTTCATTTTTTTATTCCTCCTGTAATAATTGATTTTTGTTTTTATTTTTGTTGAGAAGCTTTACTCCACCTCCCGATTCTTCCCTACTGGATTTTTGATTTAATACTTTTTTACTATCTAAAGCAGATGATAATTTTTTATTCTTCGTTTTCCCTGTTATATTAGATTCGACTCTTTCAACAGATAAAAGGTCGAGGTTCATATCACGAATTTTATTGAGTACAGCATGCAAAGCTGACTGGTCAGCAAGCAGCCCGGAAAGAATAGAAGTTCCATCTTTTTTATGAATAATCTTCAAACCGCTAAACCATTCCGACCAGCAGCAATCAAGATGACTATTAACTTTTATCTGGTAAAAATTTGATTTTATGACTTTCTTAATCATTTTCATTCTCCGACTTTTCAAAGTTACCAGTATATTTTTTATCCTGGCAAAGATGAGTTTAACTAATAAATAAGAAGATAAAATCACATAAAGATGTGATTTTATGATGTGATTTAGATTAAAGTTTAAATGTGATGAGTATTAAATTCTATTAAAGCATATTAAGATCTTGAGCCCTGATTATTGCTTCTTGCCTGCTGTTAACCCCTAATTTGCTATATATGCTTTTAGTATGAGTGCGAACAGTATTTAAGCTTACATAGAGTTTGCTGGCAACTTCCTTATATTTTAAGCCGTCGGCAATAAAACGCAGGACCTCCAGTTCACGCTGGCTTAAAGGTTCTATAAGCTGTTCCCCAAAAATCTCTAGGTCAGCAACCAGCATCTTGCTCTTATCACTTTTGGCTTCTTTTAAAAGTTTTCTAGAGTAGCCGGGTGAAATATTCTTGGTAATGGCTTCCCGCAGCAGGGCAATCATAGGCTCTCCCTCATTAATAAAAGTCCGGACATATCCTGCCGGTTCAGCCAGAGCTAGAGCTTTTTTTATAATATTAAGAGCCTTTTCGTTATCTCCTTTTAATTGAAAAGCCATAGCAAGCTGTACCATTATTTCGATATTAAACCCATTTAGATTATCTTTTTCCGAGTTGGCCAGAAACTTTTCCAATAATTGTATACTTCTCTTATAATCTTTCTGGTTAATTAGTACTTTTACCAGAGTCAGATTCTCAAATAAGTGAAGATGGGAAAGCCTGACATCCAGATTTTTTATCTTTTCTTTTGCCCAGTTATTTGCTTTATCTATTTCGCCGGTATTCAGCCAGTAATAGGCTTGCAGGTCAATAACATGATTGCTACACAAAGATTCCGGTATATTAAGGCAGAAGTACTTGACCTGATTA
>CAYFWW010000026.1:0-69929 GCA_964346985.1 uncultured Actinomycetota bacterium | reverse complement strand
TTACGGTCAGCAATTTTTCTATTTATAATGTCAATTCTTTTTAAAACTGTTGTCCCTTCGTTTATAAAATCTTCTTTAAGTTCTTTATAGTCATCATCGGAAATTTTTCCTCCAGCATGTTCATAAGTTAAATCTGTTAATATCTCATAGGCTCTATTTTTTTCTTGCTGAAGGTATTCCAGTCTTCTTCTCGATTTAACTTTTCTGAAATAACGCTTAAGTTCAGCGGGTTCCCTGATGAAGGGGGCAATAACAATAATTGCTACCAACATAACCAGCAGAATAAATAATAATTGAACCATCTAAATCCAATCCTCCAATTCCTTCTCAAGCTTTTTAGTATATTTATCCATTTCCTCCTCTGATTTTGTTAACTCATGATCCATGCGTTCCTTGCGTCGATCGGTCCATATTCTTACTGAGTAAAAGATCAATCCACCGGCAGCAACAACTCCTGCAAACGGCATAATCCAGGCCATTAAATTGAATCCTTTTTTCGGAGGTTCTGCTAGTATGGCAAGGCCATATATGGAAACAAGTTCATCTGAAATCTGTTCTTCACTATAGCCTGAATCAATTTTTGCTCCAATTACTTTTCTCATCTGATTAGCTTTTTCACAGCTGCAATCACCAATTAACATATTTCCACAACCACATGTACAGACAAATTTATTAGAGACTCTAACCAGTTCATCTTGTTCAACTGCATTGGCAATTTGAGTAAAACCTAAAACGAGACTTAGTGTCAGAAAAATTATTAAAAACCGATACATTATTAATCTGTCACCTCTTTTGACCTAGGCTTTTCTAACAATGTAATAATTGCTCCTCCCAAAATCACCCACGCGCCAGCCCAAATCCAACTGACCATGGGATTTACAACAATCTTGAGAGAAATTAAATCATTTCCAGAAATACCTGCAAAAATAGCATATAGGTCTTCTTGATAACTAGATCTAATAGCTACTTCTGTTGCAGGTTGATCTGAATTTGGATAGAAAGCTTTGGTTGGAAGTATTTCACCAAAATATTTATTGTTCTTATATACCTTAAGACGTACACCTTCCAGCTGAGCATTTCGTTTTTTCCCTTGGAATATCTCAGCAGCCTCGATCCGATATTTCTTAATATTTATCTGTTCTCCTACCTTAATATTTTTCTCTACACTTTGCTGAAATGCATTAGAAGCCATAATACCAACAAAAATAATTACCACACCTAGATGAATAATATATCCGCCATATCTTCTTTTTTGGCGTTTAAAAATACTATAGACTCCTGTAATGATATTCTCACCCTTAAGAACCACTCTGGTTCTAGCCCCACGATAAATTTCTATTAATATAGTAGTAGAAACAAAAACTGCTCCAAATATTATTATTAGTGAGCCAGTTAACCTTACTTGATAAATATAAGCGACTATAGCAGCAATAACACCAGCCATGAAAGGATATATAAAATTTCTACTGAAGTTTGACCAAGTAGCTTTCTTCCAGGAAATTAGCGGGCATATCCCGATAAGAATCAATAAAATATACCCAAGTGGAGAGATGACTTGATCAAAAAAAGGAGCTTTGACGGAAATCTTTGTTCCCGTTATTGCTTCAGAAATAATTGGGAAAAGTGTTCCCCAAAGAACTGCAAACATCATTCCCACCAGAACCAAATTATTCAGAAGGAAAGAACTCTCCCTAGATAAAATAGCATCGAATTCATTATCGCTTCTTAACAAATTGGATTTGTCAAAGACAACTGAAATAACTGCTAAACTACTTATTCCTATGAAGGCCAAAAGATATGAACCTAAGGTCGATTCACCAAATGCATGAACAGAGGAAATCACACCACTTCTAACTAAAAAAGTTCCAAAGATTGTTAATTCAAAGGTAAGAACAATTAGAAATATGTTCCAGCCTTTAAGCATATTACGTCTTTCTTGAATCATCACTGAATGCAAGTAAGCAGTAGAAACAAGCCAGGGCATAAGCGATGCGTTCTCAACTGGATCCCAGCCCCAGTAACCTCCCCAACCCAGCTCAACATATGCCCACATTGCACCTACAATATTCCCAATAGTTAAAAATAACCAGGCAAAAATTGTATAACGACGACTTTTTTTAATCCACCAGTTGTCTCTTCTTCGCAAATACAAAGAGGCCATTGCATAGGCAAAAGGAATTGTGAAACCAATATACCCAATATAAGTAGTTGGTGGATGAATTACCATCCCTGGATTCTGTAAAAGAGGATTTAAGCCCATACCTTCAGCTTGGCCAGCAGGGAGAGTAATAAAAGGATTAGTTACAAAAGTCATCAAAAAGATAAAGAAAGTCTGAACAATTAGTACAATAAAAGAAACATAGACATATATGATATCGTAGTCCCGGCGGTTTTGATAAATTAGTAAAGCAGCAAAGATTGATAAAACCAATCCCCAGAAAAGCAAACTACCTTCTTGTCCAGCCCAAAAAGCAGAAACTGCATAAAAGATTGGTAAATCCGAACTGGTGTATTCATAAACATACTTTATACTAAAATCATGATTTACTAGTGAATAGACCAAAAATCCCGAAGCCAGAATAATTAAAATCAGTAAACCGTAAACTCCATTTTGGGCACTTTTAATAAGTCGAGCATCTCTCCTGTTAATTCCAATCAGGTAGGAAAAAAGTGAATATAGTGCAAGAAAAAAGGTAAGATAAAGTGTTAATTTCCCTAGGCTGGCAATCATAATTAGTTCTCTTCTTCTTTCTTTTCATATTTGGAAGGACATTTAGTTAATAAAGTATCGGCCTTTAAGGTATTGCTTTTGCTGAAATATTTGCCTTCAACAATAACTCCTTTACCCTCTTTATAGGTGTCTGGTTTATAGCCTTTATAGATAACATTTATTTTTTGTTTGCCGTCGGTCATTTTAAACTTAAGAAGTGTTTTCTCAGGATTCCATAGAGTAGAATTTTTTACTACTTCTCCTTCAATCCTAAATTCACTATTATCTTCAGTTGCAGCTGCATCACTGACAGATTTATAATAGATTTTTGTACTTCTAATACCACTTGCTATCAAGAAAACCACAGTTGATATTAGAATTATTATTGCAATAATAATCTTCTTATTCTTCAAGAAGAACCTCCAAATTTACTACATTTTGTAGTAATATAATACTACGGAACGTAGTATATGTAAAGGTTACCGATTGAACAAAGATGAAAATAAATGACGGTTACATTTTGATAAAAATCTTGCTGGCTGTACGACGGCTAATTGGATGCACTTCGTTTTTTATTCTAATAATATAAGGGCCATCAAATGGGGCAGACTTGGTAATTGTGATTTTCCTACCAGGCCTTATACCGACACTTGAAAGATACTTAAGAAATTCCTTGTCTTCCCCTTCTATTTTAGAAATTATAGCTTCCTTACCAATTGGGAGTTCTTTCAGATTTAACTCTTTCTTGCTTGACGGATTTTTTTTGCTTGATAGCCTAACTCCCGGAATTGGGTTACCGTGAGGGCACGTTTCCGGATTGTCTAAAACTTCAAACAATTTCTTTTCTACCTTGTCAGATATAACATGTTCAAATCGACAGGCTTCATCATGAACCTCGTGCCAGGGAAGACCGATAATTTCTGAAAGAAAGACTTCACTTAATCGGTGTTTGCGAATCATTTCCGTGGCTTTTTTCCGGCCTGCTCTGGTGAGCTTGACTCCTTTATAAGGCATATAATCAACCAAATTCTTTCTGGCCAGTTTTTTAATCATATCGGTAACTGAGGGCGGAGCTATCTCTAAATAGTTGGCTAATTCTTTGGTTGTTACAGCTTTACTTTCTTCTTGCAGATTATATATTGCTTCGAGATATTCTTCTATTCCAGGTGTCATAGTAAATTTCAACTTTCCGATGTTTAAATTTAGGTTAACCTAAATAATAAAATTTGTCAATTATAAAAACGAGAGGAGTAGTCTATATATAATCTATAAAATCCCTACTTTCAGAACTAATATAAAATAAGCTAATAAGCTGTTTCAATAAATTACTGAAATTAAAAGCTTAGCAGCGAAGGAAAACTTTAACTCTTGCACTTCTTATTCGTCTTGAGTCACCAGCCAACTGTCAAATGCTTTCTTTTTTAAATTAAAAAGAGGAACGATCAATCTCGTTCCTCTTTTAATTAGCCAGATCTTTACTATTAATCGTTCTTGGTTTCTACTCCAAAGAACATTAAAAAGAATTGAGATATTTCTTCAGCTAAAGATAGATAAACATGGATTGCAGTAGTCACTATAAATACCCACATAACAAGAAAGTGAATCAACCTCATAGTCTGCACTGTTCCAACTGCGGCATTTAGTGTCTCAAAAAATGGTGCTGTTGGCCAGTACATAGCAAAGCCAGTAATTGCTTGAAGGACCAAAAGAACAAACCAAAAATTATATGTACTTTTTTGTAGAGTATTATACTTTCCAGTAACCGGCTGTTCTTTTTGGAGAAACAGATAATATTTAATTATAGGTAAGAACTGTCCTCTGTTTGATTTTTCATAGACAAATGTCCGCCAGTCTCTGCTCTGGCCAAAAAAAGCCCAATAAATCCTAACTACAAGATTGACTAAGACCACATACATTGCTATAAAGTGAATCATTCGCATGAGGTTCATGCCGCCTTCATAGAAGGGATAATAGATATAGAAACCACTAAGCGCTAATAATACCATGCTTATTAAATGAATATAATGCATTATTCTTGCCGGCCAGGGATGTTCTTCTATTCTTGCCATTTTTATCCCCTACCTTAGTTGGAACTTCAATATTTCATTAGTTTTGGGTTCAATCACGTGAACCGAACAAGCAATTCATGGATCAAAACCATGTACAACCCTTATAATTTCAAGGGGCTGTTTCGGATCTTCGACTGGTGTTCCGATTAATGCTTCTTCCACCGGCCCTCGTTGATCTTCATCATCGCGAGGACCAAAATTCCAAATTGAAGCTGCTACAACCTGATAATTTTCAATCTTTCCGTCTTTGATCGAATTCCAGTGGCCAAGTGACCCTCTCGGTGCCTCTGTTAAGCCTACTCCTTCAGCCTCATCTGGCAATTCGTAAGATTCGTAAGTTTCAAACTTGTCTTCCTTGGCTAGTTCTATCAGTTCATCAATCCACTCTTTCATAGCCCGAGCAACCATTACAGTCTCCAGCATCCTAGCAGCATTACGGCCTAGCGTAGAGACCAGGACTTCAGGTTTACCTTCGACGCCAAGGGCTTTTAAGGTAGAGTCAATTAGTTCAACAGCAACTTTATCCCCCCGGCCATAGGCAACAGCCATACGGGCTAAGGGGCCAGCTTCTACTGGTTTGTCTTTCCATCGAGGCGCTTTAGACCAGGTGTACTTATCTTTGACATCATAACCGGTATAATCAGGTTCAGTCTTGCCATCTTTAGGATTCATGCCTCCTGATTCATCTGTAAACCAGGCATATTTTACATATTCAGTAATCTCTTCCGGTTTGTTGTCCATAACTTCTGTAATCTTGCCATCGAGGATAGCACCACGGGGCAATAATTGCTTGACCGGATCCCATGATTTATCAGGAAAGACTCCAAAAGAATGGAAATTAGCATAACCTCCTCCAATTGCTGCCCAATCAAGATAGAAAGGAGCAACCGCTAGAACATCTTGCAAATATACATTTTCTATCCAATCAGCAACTTCATGGAGGCGGTACTTGAACTCTTTCAAATCGTTTAGGGTAGGCCTTCCGGCTACTCCCCCCGCAACCATTCCTTTTTGATGAGGTTGTATTCCACCGAAGATTGCTTCCATATTGGAAGCTTTAGCCTGCATCTGAAGAGCCTCAAGATAATGAGCTACTGCAAGTAAATTTACTTCAGATGGCAACTTATATTGCGGATGGCCCCAATAACCATTGGCAAATGGCCCTAACTGGCCTGCCTCCACATAAGAATTCAATTTGGCATGAACCTCTTTAAGATATGAATCAGTCGGTTTGGCATTTAAAGCATCAACCACATCTACAAAATCAAGAGCCGTTAAATGATAGAAGTGAAGAATGTGCGAATGTAGATAATTGCTTCCCAGTAATAGATTTCGGATAATTCGTCCGGCTTCAGGCGGCCTTACATCAAAAGAATCTTCCATGCTTAGAATCGAGGCTGTTCCATGCGGTTCAGGACAGACGCCGCATATTCTCTGGGTTATATGCCAGGCATCACGAGGATCTCTTCCTTTTAAAATAATCTCAATACCTCGAAAAAGCTGACATGATGACCATGCCTCTTTGACCTTTCCATTTTCTATCTCAACTTCAATTTTTAGACTTCCTTCAATCCGGGTTACAGGATCAACAACTACTCTCTCAGCCATTATTCTTCACCTCCCTTTTTCGGACCACCTTTTCCAAGCCTGCCTGTTGCCGCCTGCCCAATAAAATGGGCTCCTATGCCTACTGCCGCAGCTCCACCAAGAACTTTCCCAATGGTGTCAGAGTTTGTCCTTACTCCTGCCACATTAACTTCATCCAGGGGTTTATAAAAACCGGCAAATCTGTCCCAGAAATCCGGTTCTGTGCAACCTATGCACTGACCAGAACCAATACACCAGTTAATTTTGTCATTCCAACGTTGTGTTGGACAGTTGGCAAAGGTATCTGGTCCCTTGCATCCCAACTTATACAGACAATAACCTAATTCTTCTTCTTTTGAACCTAGAACCTCGACAAACTTGCCTTCATCAAAAAAAGAACGCCGCGGGCATCTTTCATGAATAGTTTGTCCATAAATGAATTTTGGCCGGCCATATTTATCCAGCTCAGGAATCTCATTATAAGTCAAATAATAAATTACAGTTCCTACAACCCATTCCGGATTAGGTGGGCATCCAGATACATTAATAACTGCCTTATCAACCACCTGATCTACTCCTTTTGCTTCTGTCGGATCAGGAGCAGCTGCAGGTATACCGCCATAAGTGGCACAAGTACCTACAGCAATGACAGCTTTAGCTTTATCGGTTACCTCTCTTACTTTTTCTTCTGCTGATTTTCCTCTTTGTTGGTAAAAAATACCGTCTTCGCCAGTCGGTATTGACCCGTCGATTAAACAGACAAAACCTCCTTCTTTCATTGTGTCTTCCAAGCTTTTCTCTGCCTGGTCACCAGCAGGAGCCATTATAGTTTCATAATAATCAAAAGAAAGAATATCTAATACCAGCTGATTTATAGAAGGATTTGAAATCTTAATAATCGATTCAGTACAACCAGTGCATCGGGCAAATTCAAGATAGACTACCGACGGTTTTTTTACCGCTTTCTCTACAGCAGCTGCAATCTGGGGTATAAATGTATCGCTGATTCCCCACAAAGCTGCCATACTAGCACAAAATTTAAGAAAATCGCGCCTGCTGACTCCGCGACTTTCTAATAGAGAAATAAAATACTCATTCAATTTATACACCTCCCAAAATATGCAATTACACCTATATAACTAATAATATTATAAATAACTTGATTTTATTGTTAAATATTCCTATAAAAAAATTTATTTCCCAATTAAATATTTAAATATAATCATTGAGTTTTTCACTTTGAAAAGAATTAATTGCAATATCTCTTTTTTTATGAAATCCTGTATGAATCAAGGAAATCTATATCAATATCAAGTTGTACGCTTATAATTTCCCTGATATTTTGAGAATTGGTCAAGTATATTTTTAAATTTGTATTATCTCTACCTTGACCATAGATTGCAGTAATTTTTGCAGCCAATTCTTTATTCATATCATTTATTTCACCACGAAGTAGCCCGATTGGCCCTTTATAGTCACAAGCAACGACCAGCCAATCATTGCCGGTAGCAAGTTTCTCAATATGTGTATTTTCTGTTTCATCTCGGCCAACAATGAATCTACAATTTTGGGAAAGGCGAAAATGCCTGCCTAGCTTGAGTAATTTTATTTCTTCAAGATTAAGTTTAATTTCTTTATCTATTAAATCTTTTAATTTGCCGGCAAACATCTTATCTGTTAGAAGACATCCTCCTGCTGGACAGGGATAATCCTTTAAATTATATTTCTTAGCTAATTTAATCTGAGGCTTTCTTGAACGCCCTGAAATATCAAGCAATCTTTGCCGGTCGACCCATCCTTTAATCTCAGGAATTGTCGGTTCAAGCAATCGGGCAC
This sequence comes from uncultured Actinomycetota bacterium, assembly GCA_964346985.1. GTDB lineage: Bacteria > Actinomycetota > Aquicultoria > CAYFWW01 > CAYFWW01 > CAYFWW01. The sequence continues at coordinate 61,727 of CAYFWW010000026.1, read as the reverse complement.
TTAATGGCCTGAGAATCAATCCTGAAAGGCCTGTCTCTTTTTCAATTAACTTCATTGCCTCTTTCCTCTGAGACATAGGTCTTTCGCCAAGGACTTCACCGGTAAAAATAAACTTTGCCCCTAACTCTTTCATGTATTCTTCAGCCTTTATGAATAAATGTACCCGGCAATCAAGGCAAGGGTTCATATTACGGCCATATCCAAACCTGGGATTTTCAATAATCTGAAGGAATTCCTTGGTCGTATTAATAGTCTTCAAGTCAATATTATATTCCTCTGCAGCTTTTAGTGCTTCATATTTACAGCTATTCTTAGAGGTGCAAGTACAAAATATAGTTACATTATGCAAAGCAAAAACTTCTATCCCTTGATCAATCATAACTTTAACTGCTAATCTGCTGTCTAATCCGCCGGATAAAAGTCCAACTGCCTTAATTACCAATATAATCACCGAATAAATTAATCTTTTATAGCTTTCAGCCCGTTAAATTTTATAAATATTATTTTTAACCGTCAATTGTTTTAAATCAATTTCCAATAAAGTTAAAATTAAGGAGAGTGAAAATAATAATTGGCTATTTAATCCAAATTAAAATATCTTAGCGGTTTCTTTTCTTCTTCTTCTTTTTACGGTATTTGGATTTACCCTTGTAATATTTTTTTCTATATTTTTTATTGTTATTAAAAAAAGTCATTGCACCAAAAGAAAAGAAAATAATACCACCGATAAAAAAGAGCAACAATATTAACTGATTGTTGTCACCTTGGCTTGTAATACCAGACCCGCTGTTCTGCTGTTGAGCAGATTGCCCCAGGCCTTCTTGTTTAGCCACCGAGGTGTCATTTCCAGGCTTATTATAATTGACTTTAAAAGATAATTCTTTATCAGGATTTAAGTTCGCATAATTTAGAATACTATATTTGAACCCTTCGCCGTCAGAAAAAGACTCCATAGGGACTGGGTTTACCTTGAAATCTTTTGCTACCTTAGGTTGCTGAATATTTATTTTAAAGCTTTCGATGTTTTGAAAAGGCTTAAAGAGATAATCAAACTTTTTATCAGGATCGCCCTCAATTGCATTTGTGTAATATTCAAAAAACAGGGTTGGCCTAGAACTTACCTGGTAACTTAACTCAGAAAATTCCCCCACATCATTAATGTCAAACGGCTTACAGCTATGGCCTCCATTTTCCATTATTTCGCAAGCCATCCCGATTTCAGCATCTTTAGGAATAAGAAATTTCATTTCAAAAGGAAACTTGACACTTTCCTTCATTTCAATTTCATGAACTACTAATAAGCGTGGATCATCATATTCAGGCTTAAGATCAACATTCCATTCTTTCACTTCTAATACTTCTTGGGCAAAAGCAATATTAACCTGAAAAAGTAAAAGCATAAATATGATTAAAATAAAGATGTATATTGGTTTATTAATATTATATTCTTTATTCTTGTTATTCATTTCGCACTAAATAATTCTTCTCTTCCTTTTTTTATTAAGCGGTGGACACTTTAAATTTAAGGGGCTTTTATTTAGGATTTTTGGAAAATCCTATTTAAACTATAATCTGGGCACTATTTCAAGGGAGGTGAAAGCATTTTGTGCCCACCGCTAAATATAAAAATTATCTTACTACGAAATGTAGTAATTGTCAATGATTTTTAGACTGTCCATAAGAAAAGAAGCCCAATAATGAATATTAAAATTCCAACTATCAAGTTAACATAAACACTATATTTCTGTACTGATTTAAGTCCGGTAATTGCTCCGCTGAATGTTCCAATCCCAAGTAATGGAAGGCCATGTCCGATTACATAGACAAATAAAAGCAGTAAACCATAGATAAAATTACCCTGGATAAAAGTAAAACTTATAATAAACAGTAAACCCGGCAAGCAACATGGACAGAGCATTAGCCCAAAGCTAAAGCCCATTATCAATCCTCCGCCAGTTCCCTGATATTTTGAATAGATATTTCTTGCTTTTAAAAGTTTTGTGCTACTTAACGGTAGCCTCATTTTAATTATCTCTGCAAAATGCAACCCCATCAATACAGCAATCACTCCAGCCAAATAAAAGATATTTGTGCTGATCAAATTGACATTTTTGGCTAAATAACCGAATAATCCATAAAGAACATAGGCAATTAATAAACCGATTAAAAAAATAAATGATATAAAAAATCCTCTATTCCTACTTACATTTTTTTCCCTGGCTATATGTCCAATTAATACAATCGCCCTGGAAAAAGTACATGGCCCAAGGCTAGTAATTAAACCAGCTACAAAAGCTGCAACAATCGCATATAGCGGATTTGACTGAAATGAACTTGCAAAATCGGTAACAGACATAATAACCAACCTTAAAGATTATTCGACCAAATTATTAGGAAAATTAAAAAAGCCATTACTATTACGATGACAATCCAATTTAACCAATAATTTTTTTCAATATTTTTAATTTCGCCTTTGTCTTCAATAAAGCCGTACCCCATATCGGCAATTATCTCCTTCATCCTTTTTTCTCCAATCAGTTCTGAATCATAGTCAATAGATAATAGAGATTTTCTATCTTCAAAAACAGCTTTTATAATTCCTTTTTCCTTAAGCAGGACACCATTTATCAAATCTTCTACACAATCAGGGCAATGAACCTTAGTTATGTAAAGCTGTGAATTTTTAAATTTCAATTTTCTTTTACCTCCTCAGAAATACTTAATTTATTTTCCAGTTCTTTTATCCTTGAATCAGCACCCTCTGATTTAGGTGATATTTTTTTAATCTTCTTCCAGGATTTGATGGCTTCCTCATAATGGCCAGTTCTTTCAAAAGAATTAGCCAATACATTGTATGGTAAAAGATTTTCAGAATCTCTTTTGATTGATTTTTCAGCATACTTTATAGCCAGTCTGTATTTTTCTTGTTTATAATAGATAAAACTTAGAAAGTAATAATTCATCGGTTCATCAGGATTATACTTTATAGCCTTTAAGTAAGCTTCTTCTGCAAGATTCAACTTTTTCTGAAATAAATAAAAGTATCCAAGGCCGTCCCAAGCTTCCCCGTTTCTTTGATAAACTAGAACTGCTTTCTTGTAAGATCTTATACCCTGCTTGGCATCATTAACTAACATAAAAGTATCACCACGCCAGACATTTAAATCAGATATATATGGCCTTAGAATGACAAAGGATAGAAAAGTTGTAACCAGAAGTACAATAATTCTATCTCTTTTTGAAATCTTTATAGTCTTATCTAAATAATTTTCTTCCATAGTTTTTAAGAATAGGCTACTACATACAATAGTAAATATCGGGATTTAATAAAAAAACCTTAATAAATAAGGAGAGTTATCAGAAAAGGAGAGGATTGATCTTATGATCAATCCTCTCCTTTCCTATTTGTAAAACATTTTTAATCTAAAGCTGAAGTTTAAAACGCTTCAAGCGAAGTGAATTGGTGACAACAGAGACTGAGCTGAAAGCCATGGCTGCTGCAGCCAGCATCGGATTAATCAAGCCTATAACTGCTAAAGGTATGAGAACTGTGTTGTAGAAAAATGCCCAAAACAGGTTTTGTTTAATCGTTCTCATTGTACTTTTGCTTAACTGAACAGCTGTAGAGACTCCCTTCAAGTCTTCACCGATAAGAGTTATGTCAGAGGCTTCTATGGCTACATCTGTTCCAGTGCCAATCGCAATCCCGATATCAGCTTGAGCCAGAGCCGGAGCATCATTAATGCCATCACCTACCATGGCCACTACTTTTTGATCACTCTGGTATTTTTTTATTTGGTTAGCTTTGTCCTCAGGAAGAACTTCAGCTAAAACATCTTCAATTCCTACTTGTGAAGCAATAGCTTTGGCAGTGCGTTGGTTGTCACCAGTTATCATGATAGGTTCAATATAGAGTTTTTTTATCTGGTCAATAGCATCCTTAGAGTCCTTCTTTAAGGTGTCGGCTACTCCGATTAATCCTTCAACAGCATTATTAACAGCTGTATAAACAGCTGTTTTGCCTTGATCCTCCAACTGACCTGCTGCTCGCCTTAAATTCTCAATGTCTATGCCTTGATCAATCATTAATTTTTTATTTCCAATCAGAATCCTCTGGCCATTCAGACTAGCCTTAATACCATGTCCTGCTACGGCTTTAAAATCCTTTAACTCGATTAATGATAGTTTTCGTTTATCGGCTTCAAATACTATTGCTTCTCCTATTGGATGCTCTGAACCCTTTTCTGCTGAAGCTGCCAAACGCAAAATTTCGTCTTCGGTTTGACCATTTATGGATAATATATTTGTTACTGCCGGCAGGCCTTTGGTCAAAGTGCCGGTTTTATCAAAAATAATTGTGTTTACCTTATGCGCCTTCTCTAGAATTTCCCCGCCTTTAATCAAAATACCTAACTCTGCTCCTTTTCCTGTTCCCACCATGATGGCTGTTGGTGTTGCCAGTCCCAAAGCACAGGGGCAGGCAATAACTAATACTGCAACCATATTTAAAAGAGCATGCGTAAAGGCATTTTCTCCTGTTGCAAAAAAATTCCAACCTACAAATGTCAGAAGTGCGATAACTATAACTATAGGTACAAAAATACCAGAGACAGTATCTGCCAGCCTTTGAATAGGAGCTTTTGAGCCTTGTGCTTCTTGAACCATCCTAACTATCTGAGCCAGAACTGTATCTTTGCCAACTTTTGTTGCTTCGAATTTTATTAATCCATTCTTATTTAGAGTTGCTCCAACCACTTCGTTATCGACATTCTTCTCAACAGGAATGCTTTCTCCTGTAAGCATCGATTCATCTACAAAAGAGCTGCCCTCTCTAACGATACCATCAACCGGAAATTTTTCACCGGGTCTTACTATAATTAGGTCTCCGATCCTGACTTCTTCAACCGGGATATCCTCTTCCACACCATCTCTAATAATACGGGCTGTTTTTGGAGCCAGTCCAAGTAATTTCTTGATTGCCTCTGAAGCGCGTCCTTTAGCTGATGCTTCCAGGTATTTTCCCAAAGTTATCAAAGTTAAAATAACAACAGCGGTATCATAATAGACATCGCCAGAAATAATAAAAGTTGTTGCTAAACTGTAAATATAAGCAGCAGATGTACCCATAGCAATTAAGACATCCATATTAGCACTACCATGGCGAAGTGATTTATAAGAATTGCGATAATATTGCCAACCTAAAAAAAACTGAACCGGCGTTGCCAATCCGAATAAAACGTAATTTTGCCAGAAAAATTCAGGCCAAAAACTAATAATCATAATAGGGATGCTAAGCAATGCCCCAATAATAACTAATCTTTTTTGCCGTCCAATTTCTTTTAGGCGTGCTTTAGTCTCAATATCCTGATCTGTATCTGAATCTTGGATTTCTTCCTCAACAACCTGATAGCCGACATCTCTAATTTTTTTCTTTATGTCATCTTGGGTAATTACGCCTGGTACGAAATCAACTTTGGCTTTATTATTTGCTAGATTGACACTAACATTAATAACTCCCGACAAGCTATTAAGTGCTTTTTCAATTTTCTGAACACATGAAGCACATGAAATACCGGAAATCAACAGCTCTATATTTTCAGTATAAACGTTGTATCCCAGGTCCTTTATTATATTAATAATATCCGCTTCTCCACCTTTAGAGTCATCATATTCGACAACAGCTTTTTCGGTAGCGAAATTAACAGTGGCATTGACTACAAAATCCTGGCTATTCAATTTTTTTTCTATCTTAGATGCACAACTAGCGCAGCTCATTCCTAGAATAGGAATTTCAATTTTTTTCTTAGGCATTCTTCTCACTCCTAATACTACCTGGAACCTTATAACCAAGATTCTCAATAAGGGCTACAATATCTTTCTCCCCGTGTTTTGAATCTTCATATTCAACAATAGCTTTTTCTGTGGAAATGCTAACACTGGCTTTTTCAACATAATCCTCCTTTAGAAGACTCCTTTCAATGTTAGCTGCACAACCTCCACAACTCATACCTATAATGGGAAATTCTTTTTCTACCTTAGACATTTTAATCACTCCTAAAATTTTTAATTTATCTAAACTCAAAAATATATAATTATCTTAAAAATCTAGTGATGGTCGTATTAATTTCATTAATAAGTTCTTGGCCTTGTTTTTTCTTGATTGCGTCAGTCAAACAAGTCTCCATGTGGCCTTTTAATATCACCAGTCCGGTTTTGTCTAAAGCTGCCCTGGCCGCAGCAATTTGAGTCAAGATTTCAATACAGTATTTTTCCTCTTCGACCATTTTATTAATACCCCTAATCTGGCCTTCGATTCTATTTAATCTTTTTCGTGATTCTTCTTTTACATTTGGCAACATTTTAACCTCCTATATACCATACGGGGGTATATTAACAAATAATACTTAATCTGTCAATGCTTCTATTTATATTAAAATTTTTTTTCTAAGCATAAAATTGGGATATGTAAGTTGATTGATATGGAAATTTAATAAAAAGAGATTCTCTTCTTAATTATTAGGGTTGCTATTTATTTTTTTTCTCTGGTTAAAAAGTAGATAGACTGAAACCAAAATAATAATTACACTAGCAGCCTGAGCATAAGTCACCGGTCCAAAGAAGATCTGGCTTTCCCGAAAAATTTCAACAAATATTCTTATTATTGAATAACCGATTAAATAAATAATAAAGAGGGAGCCGGTAAATGGTTTCTTGTCTCTTATTAAGATAATCAAGATAAATAAACCCAGATTAAAAAAAGCCTCATATAGTTGAGTAGGATGCCTAAGCCCAGGCACACCTTCAAATACTACTGCCCAAGAAACCGATGTCAGTTTACCAAAACTATCTCCGTTTAAGAAACATCCAATTCTACCTATGGCTTGACCTAAAATCAAAGCAGGGGCAATTATATCTGCTAATAAAGCAAGCCTAATATCATGCCTTCTGCTAAAGATATATCCCCCAAAGAATCCACCCAGGATAGCACCGTGAATAGCAAGACCACCACCGCTGATATTAAATATACTTAATGGATGCCTTAGATAATATCCAGCTTCGAATATTATAAATACCAGGCGAGCACCGGCCAATCCGAAAAAGAAAAGGTAAAAAAATAAATCCAGCATTTTATCTTTTTGGATGCCATATCTAGAAGCTTCATTACGGGCAACAATAAAGGCCATTATTATTGCCACGGCTAACATAAAACCCCAGGAATATATTGTTATTGACCCTATTTCTATTAAAACAGGATACAAAAAATCACCTTAACTATAAAACTTTCCTTATTATAACAAAGATATATACTAACCTGGAGTCCCGCCTCCAAGCAAGACTCTGCCCTTTTCTATTTTTAATTTCTGTTCAAATAAACCGCGAGGTGCCGGCCCCCATAGTCTTCGGCCGTATATATCAAAGGAACTTGCATGACAGGGGCAATCATATGTATATTCACCATTTCGGGGATTCGGTTTGCCAGTTGGGTTCCACGGAACAATACAACGAACATGAGGACATATACCTGAAAAGGCTACAGTCTTTCCTTCCAGCATATATACATATATAGGTTCTTCCCCATAATAAACCATCTTTGGAATTTCATTAAAATCATTTTTATGACCAACATCCTCCCATGAAAGTTGGAGCTTGCCTTCTAAACTCCTTTTTGGTGGAATAATATTCTTATATAAAGTTAAAAAAGTTGTAATTACAGAAGATGATAATGAAACTCCAATCATCCATAATAGAAAATCCTTACGTTTTAATGTTCCTTTTGTGATAGCCTTGGTCAAACTTTTTTTCATTTTTTTTATTAAACTTGTTTAATTTTTTTCTTAAGATTTCTTCTTTGATATTCAACATCTTTATTAACATCGCAACAGCTCAATGATTTCTCGCCATATTCCTCTTTGCTGACTTCTTCAATTCTTTTTAGAAACTTTTTCCATCTTTCTATGATTCTTTTTAACATTTTCATCATACCCCTATATGGTATTTTTATCTTTATATTATGCCATCATTAAATACTACAGTCAATAGTAGTAATCTTTACATATTATTCCACTATTTACTCATGAACTTTCAACTGAGAAAAAGGACATCATATATTAATTCATATCAAACCAAGAATTGATTGACATAGCTGTCCGGGGGATTTAATAACTTACTAATCACCATTCACTAATCACAATAAAATTATGATTCACGATATACGATTATGGTTTAGCAATAATAAACTTAAATATGTCCGACCTAAGATTTTTTTCTTCAATTATGGTAAGGCCAGCTTTTTTAATGTTATCAACCGTCCGGCGGTTAATATTATATCCAAACAGGCTTACTGTAAGAGGATTAAGCCAGTTCATAAAGGTCTTCATAAATAGCTTGGTGCTTAATACATGCTCCAGAAGGTAAATCTTTCCATCTGGCCGACAAACCCGTTTAAGTTCTTTTAAGCCTCTTACGGGATCAGGAACAGAACAGAAGACATAGGTAGTGATAATAGCATCAAAAGAATTATCGGGTAAGGCAAGATTCTCTGCATCCATAATAGCCAAATTTATCACAGCTTTAGAGCTTCTAATTCTATTTTCAGCTCTTCTCAGCATAGGCAGGCTGATATCGATCGCTGTCACTTCTTTATCCGCTGGATAGTAGGGAAAATTTTTGCCAGTCCCGGCTCCTACTTCTAATATCTTTACGCCCTTAAGATTGCCAAGTATTTTCTCCCGCCATTTTTTAAAGTAAATTTCTTCAACAATAAACTCGGATAGGTCATAAAAAGGCGCAAAACGAGAGTAGCGCTTTTCAATAATTCTTGTTCTAGGATTTAAGGGTTTATTCATTAGAATCTGCAACAACTTTCTATCATCCAAATGGTAGCGAAATACTTCTTGTCCATTTATATAGATCAGGGGAATCTTGTCAAGGTATTCCCCTTTGGCATTTCCCAAATTATCAATATCAATTAATATTAAGTCAAAATCAAATTGAATGTTTAAGTTTTTTATCTTGCTAATTGCTTCCTGACAAAGTTTGCAGTTTTTCCTGGTATATACAGTGATTTCCAATCTAAAGAATCCTGGTTAAATAATTGCTTATCAAGTTTAATTTATCAAAGAAAATCAATAATCCAATAATTATTAAGAAAAGACCGCTGATTAACTCAATTGCTCCAAGATATTTCTTAATCTTTTTAAAATAAGCCAAGAATTTATTTACCATCAAACCGACAACAAGAAAAGGGAGCCCCAGGCCCATAGAGTAGATAAACAACAAGAACATTCCCTGTGAAACTGACTCGGTTGTGCTTGCCAGAAGTAAAACAGAAGCTAATATTGGGCCTACGCAAGGTGTCCAGCCGATTGCAAATCCCAACCCGACCAAGAAGGAGGTAATATAAGATATCTTTCTTCCTTTTGAAAAATCAATCCTCTTTTCAAAATTCAGGAAACTTATTCTAAATAAGCCAGTCAGGTGGAGCCCAAAGATTATGATTATTAGACCGGCAACCTTTACTAAAATGTAACGATAACTGAATATTAACTTTCCGGCAATGCTGGCCGAAGCACCCAAAATAGTAAAGATAAGGGAGAAGCCAAGTATAAAAAGAAGAACACTTATAATAATTTTGCCAGTCTTTGCTATCTTATGCTCATCAGAAGTTATTTCTTCTAGAGAAAGGCCGGTTATAAAAGAGATATAAGCCGGGATAAGTGGTAAGACACATGCTGAAAAAAATGATATCAATCCTCCGCCAAAAGCTATAAAAATAGATACGTCATTTCCCATAATCTTAACTTCCAATACCTAAAGTATAATTATTTAATGTCTTTTTAAAAAATAAAACTAATATATTAAATTAATAATCCATAAGGCAATAGACTGCATTCTGCTATGAAAAGCTGCAGCAAAAAATATTTCTAGCCCGGCCAAGATAAGTGAGAGAATAATAGGTAGGGTTAAATCTTTCCATTTAGAGGCTGCTTGAAACCAGAATGGGATAATAGTCAATATAAAAATATTAATCAAGGCGAAAGTAAGAAAAACTACTAAGGCAGCCAGGTAGGGTAAAAAATATCGGTAAGCCGGGATATTAATTATAAAAAAGAAATAGGCACCAATAATTAAAAAGACTAATCCAATACGGGTTTTTGTATTTTCAAGAATTCGCTTATTAGATGATTTCTTCCATATTTGATAATTAAATATCGGTACTAGAAAAACCGGCAAGGCAAAACCAGTCAACAATCCGGTAATAAGGCGGATAGAATTATTAGTCTCCCTAAATCCAAGATATGAACTCAATCCATCAAAAGCCATTACTCCAATTCCTAGACCAGCTAAAATCAGGATCCAAGGCCTGGCCATTGAATTCTCCCTTTTTTTATGAGTCAAGCTTAAATATATGAATGATAGTAAAAACCCGAAATAGATTCCTGTATCGCGGGCGCAAATTGGTAGTTGAACACCACCATAATGAAATGATCTCTCCGGTAATTGATGACATACTCCATACCCGATAAAGTTAATAATTTTATTCAGCATATTTAAACTTCCCTTTTCCTAAAGCATATTTACTTTAAGATATACAGATTATAAACAGAAAGTTAGACGAAGGGAAAAGTTTTTATTCAGTGACGGTTGTCTTGTTTACTTTTTTATGGTTATTGTCTTCAATTTTACCGTCTTTTAAGCTTATAACCCTCTCAGTATATTTAATATTCTCTGGATTGTGAGTAACTACTAAAACAGTTAGGCCTAAATCATAGTTTAAATTCTGAAACAAGTTCATTATTTCCTGGCCGGTCCTGCTGTCAAGACTTCCAGTTGGTTCGTCAGCAAATACAATTGGGGGTTCATTTACAAGAGCCCTGGCGATAGCTACTCTTTCTTGCTCTCCGCCAGATAACTGGGTAGGCAACCGGTCATATTTGGAAGCCAGTCCAACCTGATCGAGAACTGCCTTAGCCATTTCCGTCTGTTCAGACTGATTAAAATCTGTGAAAACTAACGGAAGCATTGTATTCTCTATAGCCGTAAGATATGGAACAAGTTGAAACTCTTGAAAGACAAAACCATAATATTCACGGCGGAAGTCAGCTAATTTTTCTATAGATAAATTATAAATATCAAAGTCATCGACTACAACTTTCCCACTCGAGGGTGGATTTAAACCGCCTACCACTGAAAGCAGAGTGCTTTTGCCGGCGCCCGAAGGACCAATAATTGAAACTATTTCTGCTTCTTCAATCTCAAAACTTATACCATCTAAGGCTTTAACTAATTGTGTATGATTGTATTTTTTGCTTAAATCTTTAATTCTTATAAGGCTCATAAAATATCACCGTTCTTAAAGAGTCCTCAAAGCTGTTGCCGGATCTTTGTTCGAAGCTTTAACAGCCGGATAAATCCCACCAGCTATACCAATAAGTAAAGCTATCAATATGGCCAATATAGCCATGACCGGATTCCAAAAAGCTGCATTAATGGATAGTTCTGACATGTAAGTTGTAGTAATAACTGAACCTAAAGCACCTAAAAGATAACCACCAATACCTCCAGAAATACTTACGATAATAATCTCGGTTAGGATAATCCTGGCAACATGAGTGCGGCGGTAACCGATAGCTCTAAAAATACCTATCTCTCTAGTCCTTTCATTAACTGAAGACATGGTAGTAGTGAAAACAATAATCGATCCTATCAAAGCAACTACCAAAGAGATGATTGTAGAAAAAGTAGTAAATTGATTTAATGTTTCTTCTTTTGAAGCAACAGTCTGCTTTAAGGCAGAGACTTTAGCTTGAGGCATCTTTTCCGACAACTGGCGCACTATCTCCTCAATCGGGCAGGTCTGGCAGAGAGCACTTATCTCTATCAAGCTTATTTTTCCAGCTTTGCTCATAATTTTTTGGGCTTCTATAAGATCGATATAAATCAGTGAATCTTCTTGGCCGCCCGTCTCTTTTAAAATGCCAGAAACTTCATAAGTATCCTTGTTAATCTCTGCCTTAGAACCTTTCATCAATTTTAATTTCTGAGCAACATCACTACCGATTAATAGATTGTTCTTTTTCTCTGGAGAAGTGCCCTCGATTTCCCACCATTTTTTTATCCTCAGCTCATCATCAAAGTTTACACCGACTAAAAGAACTTGTTTGTTCTTGATCTTAACTGCTCCCAATAATTTAGGAGAAACTGTGCTGATATTGTCGTAATTTTTTATGGTCTTAATCTTTGAAACATCATCAGTCGTAAGCTCTTTGACATCAAATGAAATTCCAGAAACTGTAATGCCACCGTAAGCTAAAGCCAGCTGATCTGATTTTGGGACAATCAATATATTCGCCCCAAATTCATCAATTTTTCTATCAATATCCATCCTCATAGTCTGGCTAATCAATGTCAAAGCCACAATTGTTCCAACACCAATTAATAAGCCAAGTAGAAGGAAGATGACTCTTGATTTGCGCCTTTTTAAATTATTGATGGATATATCAATTGGTCTCATAAATATTTAATAGTACTTATCTTGATTAGGCTCGAGGTTTCCACTCTTTAATAATTTTTTCATCGATTAAGACTTTATCCCCTTGAACATCATTACTGACTTCATCAGGAGGATAATCTACACACCCACCGGAAATACCTTTTAATGTATTTAAAATCCATCGGGTGCCACAGGCATTACAGACCAATTGATCTCCTTCGATATGGAAACGTGTAGATTTACATGGTTCACACATACTAACAGCTGTAACCAGCTTGCCAGAAGGAGATATATAAGCTAATAGAGGAAATTCCTGCTCTCCCTTGTATTGAAAACCCACTATTGTATTATCTTTAATAGCCTTTAGAGAAGTTGTTATTTTCCCATTTTCAACAACCGAATCGATATCGGTCATTTCGACCTTTTCAGCTTGAGAATAATTTTGAGTAGGTCCAACTTCCGTTCCACCAACCTGATTCTTCTTGCTCTGAGAATAATTTATACCAAAAGCAATAGCAGCAACTATTATCATTCCAATAGCAACTATCATTAAGGTCGTATTTTTTTTTGCTCTTTTTTGCTCAGCAATCCTTCTGCGTTTTTGTTCTATGCTATGCCTTTTACCGCTGTATTTTTTCTTCCTTTTTTTAGGGTTCGACATATTTATTATTCTCCTATCCCAACAGATCTATTTTTAAGAAATTTATAAACTAATTTGAAAAGAATCCACAATTTGAAGTAGAGCAAGATATATGATTATGTTGTAAACAGCAAGCAGGTAATTGGATTGATTGTTTATCTGCCAAAGCTGATTTGGCAGGTGGAAGGATCAAGGTGCTTAAAATCACAAGCGTTAAACCGACCATTATAACCAAAGATTTTAAGCCTATTGTTTTATCATTATAATCTTTTTTACCTGCTAGTTTATCGATTCTGTCCTTAACTCCATAATGGTTGGCAAGACCTGCTACCCATATAGGTTTTTTCTGAAAACTCTTAATGTATTTCAGTAAGGCTGAAGCCATATCCAATGGTTGGCCAGTTATATCAACCACTTTTTTATCAGCGGATTCTTCTCTTTCTTTTATAAAATGTTTCCAACAAAAATTTGAAGTCGGGAGAAACCAGGTAGATTCCTTTAAAAACATACCAATCCACTGTTTGATATTATCCCTTCTTTTTATATGAACAAGCTCATGCAAGATAACAGATTTAAGTTCGTCTATCTCTAAGATTTCCATAAGATTTCTACTTAAATAAACAATCGGTTTAAACACACCGACATTAAAAGCTAGCGGATTCGAACTGTTAATCATGCTTAAGCTAACATTTTTGATATCAAGTTTTGCTATTAAATCGTTGAATAGCCTAGTAGTTTTGGCATCAGGTTCAACTTTTCTGGCTGAAATAAGACGGATGAACCTTAGGGTTGAGAAATATCTTCCGAGATTCATTCCTAGAGCAGCAATAAATGAAAAAATAATCATAATCAAACTAATTTTACTCATTCCATCAATAGGATCACTGAACATCAGTAAATTTTTTGAACAGTAAGCAATTAAATCGCGACAAGACTGACTAATCATTATCGAAAAACTAGTGCTAAGGCTAGCAATGATTGAATAACCTTTAATAATTGAAAATGTAACAATAATAAATATTGGAATAATAAAAAGTAAGAAGAGCCAGGCAGATTTATTTGAAAAATTATTTAAAAAGTGCCGATATAACACAGCACAAAATATCAATATAGTAACTGCTAAAATTGTAAAAAATAAATAATTTTCCATTTATTTATTATCTGATTTTTTCTTGTCGATAAGTCTTTCCAACTCTTCCAGAGAGTCCGGATCTAATTCAGCTATTTTATCGACAAAGCAAGTCAAGACAGGCTGGGTATATTTTCCAGCTACGCCTTCAATTATGCCCCCTAAACAAACTTCCACAAACTTTTCGCGGTCATATTTAGGTTGATAGTAATAAGCCTTCTTAACCATTTTCTTTTTCAAGATTTTCTTATCGGCTAATCGAGCCATAATTGTCATAACTGTGGTATAAGCAATCTCTTTCTTCTGGCATAAATGCTCATGAACATCACGAACTGAGCAACTTTCAAGATCCCATATCACATCCATGACCTCAGCTTCAAGATCTCCGAGAAAGTTTTTTATACCCTTTTTAATCTTGCTTGTTTCAGAAAAATCTACTATTTCATTCACCCTCCACTCTGAAAAAAATTTCAATATTTAATTATACTACACATAGTAGTATCGGTAAATGGTTTTTCGCCTTTAAATTAAATTTAAAAAAACATTTATTTTTTTTAATCTTCAGCCAGTTTTGAAAGATTTCTCCTTATGCGCTCGTAAATTTTCCGATCTATTGAGCCTATATCATGTAGTTCACTAAGATAATCAATAAGCTCATAATAGACATCTTCTTCGTTTTCAAACCGATCATCTACTGAATCCTTCTCAGCTTCTTCTAATTCTTCTTCTTCATATTCATCTTCCATATAATCTTCTTCATCTTTATACTCATCGTCAGAATCGTCTTCCTCATCTTCTAATTCTTCATCGTATTCATCATCCATATAATCATCTTCATCTATGTATTCCTGGTCAAAGTCGTCATCCTCATCTTCTAATTCTTCATCGTATTCATCATCCATATAGTCATCTTCATCTAGGTATTCCTGGTCAAAGTTGTCATCCTCATAATCTTCATAATAATCGGATCTTCTTCTTCTGGTAATTAATAACAGGGCGACACCGCCAAAAAACAAAAAACCAATCAAGTAAGGTAGAACTTTTTCTAACTTGAATCCTCCCACTCCTAAAATTCCGCCGCTTTGAGGAGAAAGTTGAATTTTGACTTTGGTATTTTTAGCTATAGGAGGTCCGTGTTGCCCATAAATATTATAATTAATGTTTTCAAAAGTTTTGGCTTCCTCAAATTGTAAAGGTGAAATTTGTGCTGATATGCTGTCAACCACAAATATATCCATATTACGAATTTCAAATGGGACTGTCCTTTCAAATGAAACTTTGTCTGACTGGACTATATAACTGTATGAAAAGTTAGTTGTTCCCGTTTTAAAAGGTACTTTAATTCTTAGGGTCTGGCCGCTTACCTCAATATCCTTTTGAGTTAGATTTGACATCGGTTGAATATTTTGGGCTCCTTCAGGAAGCTTGAATTCGATACCATCAGAAGATTCTTTTCCTGAATTATTAATTAAATCAACAACCTCAGAAAAAATATAACTGCCATTCTGAGTTCTAACATCAATCTCATATTTCTCAATATATATACCTGAATCAGTTGAAGGTGCTTGTGAAGTAGCAGTAGAAGTATTTTCTTGAGCATCAATCGACGATAAAATTGAGAAAATAATCAATAAGGCCAGAACAAGAGTTATTGAAATTCTAGGAATTAACTCAAATTTAAATCTTTCCAAAGCTGAACTTTCCATCCTTTCAATTAAAATACTACATTATGTAATACATTATACAGCAAAAACTGAATATTAGTGAAAGATTGTATAATTTGGCCTAAATATAACTTTGTTCAAATTTTTACGCTAATTAAGATGTTTCTGTAAATATTGATTTAAAGATAGCTGAATAATTTTATTGTAGATTTCTTCTCCAGGATATCCGGCGTGGATAACTTGACCATCTAATAAAAATAAAGGAACAAGAGATGATTCTTTGATCTCATGCCGGGAATCATTACTTATATTTATTACTTCAAGCTCCATCTCCGGAAAGTAAGTATTTAATTTTGAGGCTATATCCAAGGCCAATATACTTTCCGGCGAATCATTGGCTATAAATATTTTCAGTTTTTTATTTTTCACCATGAAAAATCACCAATACTCAATTTTAGAGAAGAAGTTGAATATGTCAATTTTCCCTAATAAACTGCTTAGATCAATCTGCAAATATCTCAACTATTGTAAAATACTAACTTCCAGGTTCAGCAATGACTTCAACATCACCACTTACCACATCAACACTTATATCAGTCTCTTCCCCTATCCTGGAGGTTTCTATATCCAAAATATTTGGCCCTATTTTTAAATTTCTTAAAAACAGGTTTTTCATATTTGCCGGCAAATACGGTTTGAGGAAAACCTTATTCTCTGAAAGCCTGGGTTTTAAACCCAGTATAGTAGTTAAAAAAAGAGAGATCGAACCTGAAGCCCAAGCCTGAGGGCTTGAACTTGTTGGATATTCGACAGGGAAAACATAATTGCCTTTCTCAAATCCACAGAATAATTCAGGTAGGCGAAAATTATTAAAAAAAGAGGATGCTTCAAGCATATTTTGGCAAATCTCAGCTGCTTCATGATAAAACCCATATAACCTTAAGCCAGCGGCGATGATTGAATTATCATGAGGCCAGACTGAACCGTTATGATAACTGATTGGATTATACCCCTTATTTAACATACTCATTGTCCTTATGCCCCAACCGGAATATATATCTTCCTTAAATAATCTATCCTTGATTTTTTCAGCTTTTTTTTCTGTAACTATGCCAGAAAATAATAACTGGCCGGCATTTGAAGTGATTGCGTCAACTCTTTTCTTATTCCCATCTAAGGCCATAGCAAAGAATTGCTCATCTTCAAGGAAAAAATCATGGTTAAACCTTAGCTTTAATTTTTCAGCTTCATCCCTTAGTTTTTTGGCCTCTTCTGACCGGTTCAAACTGTCGTAGATTCGAGCTAATTTTTTCTTAGCCAGATAAACATAGCCCTGAACTTCACACAGAGCAATAGGAGGTTCAGCTAATTTGCCGTCCGCGTACACCAAAGCGTTTCCTGAATCTTTCCAGCCTTGATTAATTAAGCCTTTATCTGTCTTCCTTTGATATTCTAGGTAGCCGTCTCCATCCATATCTCCATAATTATCCATCCAATTAAGTGCCTTCTCTGCTGTCTCTAACAACTTTTCAATAAAATTTAAATCTCCGGTCCAATCAAAATATTCACCTAAAAGAATTATAAACAATGGTGTGGCATCAATAGTTCCATAATATGGAGTATGTGGAATCTCCTGCAAAATTGCTAACTCGCCAAATCGCATCTCATGAAGTATCTTACCAGGCTCTTCCTCACGGTAGTTATCAATTTTTTTTCCCTGATAAGCAGCTAATGTTTCCAGGACCCCCCGGCATAATTCTGTCCCCAGAATTAATGTTTGAAAAGCAGTTATCAAGCTATCTCTTCCAAATATAGTAACAAACCAAGGGATTCCAGCTGCAGGAATAGTTTTCTCCTTCGATAATTCCAAACCATATATTCTAAGAGCTGCTATATCTTTAATTGATTGATTATAAGAATGATCAAAATAATCAAAATCACTCTTAATTTTAGGCGTATTATCTTTCCATTCTTCAATCTCTTTAGAATCCAAACCAGATCCCATATTGAAGTTATATCAGGTATATTTTGTGGGTTCGGTTCCTTCTTCTGTACCTAATGTAAAAATAATACATAGATGCCAACTTTGCTTAGGCTCAATTGAAAAATGAAAAGATACTATATTATTCCTAATTTGAATAGGCTGGCTGGTAACAAATTCTATACTGGTTTTTCGAAGGAAGTTTCCCCTCTTATAAACATATTCAATCTTTCTTTCTTCTTCAGAAGAATTCTTTTCAATACTACCTTTTTTAAAAATCTCTTCACTTTTGACTTCAAATATATCTGCAAAATCACAGTCAATTTCCAGAGAAAGATCTAATTCAAGTTTATTGTCACTATAGGAAGTAATATCAATATCCTCATGAAGACCTTTTCCAACATACCTGCTTCTTACAATTCCAATTGAATCTTTTGGTAAACCTTTACCTGAGTTTGTCAGATAATGTAATGATGAATAATAATCAATCTGTTTTGCGCTTAATAAATCAGGCTTTTTATTTTTTAGTTTTAATATATATTTGCTGACATACCTGGTATCCTTATAGTATAAGCCGTTTTCTTTACCGGGAATGATATCAGCATACTCATTTCCGATATAAAAAGCAGTACCCTCGCTGATAACTAATTTCATCTTATTAATATCTTCTCTTAGCGTTTAATATTGAATCGATTAATATTGCTCAGACCCTACTTCTAAAAGCGATGCCAATCTATTTTTGTCAAATCCGACAACTATTTCAGAGTCTACCTTAATTACAGGTACACCCATTTGATTGCTTTCCCGGATTAGCTCGTCTCTGGCTTCCTCATCGACAGAGACATCTTTTTCCTGATATTCAACATTGTTTTGCTGAAACCATTCCTTGGCCATATGACAGTAAGGTCATGATGGAGTTGTATAGATTAAAACATCTTTTCCCAATGTTATTCTCACCTCCAAATAATTCTTTATTTATATAATTTTCATCCTTCTGAATTTATTCCGCCTCAATATATGTAAGCAGCAAAATAAAGCCTTTAAATCAAATTTAAGAGTGGTTGCTATTCGAAGATTACTTTATCTGATCAATTAATTTAAAAAATTCTTGCTGTGCTATATACCCGATTCTTTTATCAATTATCTCTCCGTCTTTATCAATAAATATAAAATAAGGTATGACTGAAACTTGATATTGATCCATCTCAGCTTTGTTTTTTGAGTTATCTATATCAACTATTCGAAAATGGACTTCATTCTCATATTTTTCTATCGCACTGTTCACGACAGGTATCATCTTGCGGCAAGTTTCTCACCAATCAGCGTAAAACTCTATAACGGTCGGTATTCCTTTCTTGGGTGGAGCATCCAGATACCTATCATGAGCACCTTTTGAATCAGTTTCCGAGCCTCCGCCTGCACAAGAAAAAGAAAAAATTGCAGCTAGAACCAAAATAGATATAAATATAATTATTTTTATGTTTTTATATATCATATTTAGATCTTAAAAAGAATATATACTTGCATTTTAAGCTAAAAATTAAAATGTAGGCAAATTTTCTTGTTTAAAGCTAAAATTATCATGGGTGCTTAATATTATGGCTTCTATCTTAATAGG
Organism: uncultured Actinomycetota bacterium; assembly: GCA_964346985.1. Lineage (GTDB taxonomy): Bacteria > Actinomycetota > Aquicultoria > CAYFWW01 > CAYFWW01 > CAYFWW01. The sequence continues at coordinate 42,202 of CAYFWW010000026.1, read as the reverse complement.
AACTTCAGGTTGGAATTATAAACACTGGAAAGATATATTTTACCCAAATAATATCAGTCAAAAAGAATGGCTGAATTATTTTGCCGATAATTTCTCAACAGTTGAAATCAACTATTCCTTCTACCGATTACCAAGTATAAGTAATATTAAAAACTGGTATAAATCAGTCCCAGATTATTTTATCTTTGCCATAAAAGCTTCTCGCTTTATCACTCATTTAAAAAAATTAAAAGACATTGAAGAACCTTTAAATACATTCCTTGAGAATTTTAAACACCTTAAAGAAAAAACGGGCCCTATCTTATTTCAATTTCCTCCAAACTTACATCAAAATTTAAAAAAGCTTGATAATCTCTTAAAGATATTGCCATCATACCAAAAGGTTGCTTTTGAATTCCGTCATGAAAGCTGGTTTAGAACAGCAGTATATAAAATGCTTGAAAAATACAACGCCGCTTTGGTTATTGCTGATTCATCTCGTTTCCCAGTTAAAAGAATTACCACGGCCAGATATTCATATATTAGATTTCATGGAGGCCGAAAACTCTATGGTTCAAAGTACAGCCCGGAAGAATTATCAAACTGGAAAAATTATATAGACAAAGAGTCAAATAATGGGGTTGATTTTTACATCTATTTTAACAATGATGCCTTTGGCTATGCTGTTGAAAATGCCAAAGAACTGGCTTCTTTGCTTTCGATCCCTCTAATTCAAAGAAAGCTAGAGTAAGAATTCTTCTATTATGAATAATTCAGCTTTAGCCAAAATTTTTTTTGTATTCTTGAATGTTAATCTTTTTATAGCTTTATTATAGGGCAACCAAGCAAATCCTTTATGCTCAGGAGATAGCTTGACATTGCTTTCTTTTGCCTCTCCTAAAAAGAAGATGACATCTTTTTTAATTAAATCTTTTCTGTTCCTGTAAAAATAAGAAATTGTTTCTTTAAATCCTTTGATAAATTCAATTTTTTCCAGGTCAGTCTCTTCTTTTGTTTCCCTGAAAGCTGTCTCAAGCTCATCTTCCCCTTCTTCCACATTGCCCTTGACAAAGTCCCAATGCCCACCAGGATAAAGCAAGATAAGATATTCCCTATTATTTGAATTTTTAAAGATAATAAGACCGCATGATTTTTTAAATTTCATAATATAATAGTTTAACAAAATATATATTATTTATTAAAAGAATGGTATTCTCAAAATCAAGATTATAAATAAAATAATAAAATCATGATTACTTATAAATAAAAATAAATTTCATTTGATTTAATCAATGTAAAACCTATAAACTCTAATATCATCACTTTCAAATTGAAATATAAAGGAAGAGTGCTTGATGAAAAAAGTCGGTTATATTTTGAGAATGTTTCCAAAAATTTCAGAAACTTTTATTCAGGATGAAATTAAAAGCTTGAAAGATAAAGGCCTGGATTTAATGATTTTCTCACTGGCAACTCCAACTGATAAGATTAGACATCCCGGTGTTGAAGATTTGGAAAAGGAAGCTTACTTCTTTGACAAAAATTGGAAAAATATTGCTGGAAGTTTTTTATTCTTTATTTTTCATCCTATAAGTTTTCTAAAAAACTATTTCAAGTACGTTGGAAAATTAAGCATCAAAAATTTTCTAAAAGCAGCAGCTATTGCCAGGCTCGTTAGAAAGAATAGAATTTCTCATCTTCATGCTCACTTTGCCGATTATCCGACAACTATTACCGCTCTTGTTTCAGCCCTCAGCAAAAGACCTTTCAGCTTTACAGCTCATGCATTTGATATTTTCATTAACCAAAAGGGCTTGTGCGAGAAAGTCGCCAAGTCAAAATTCATCATTACAGTGAGTAAATATAATCGTGAGTTTATAAATGAAGTATGCGGCAAAAAATTTCAGAAAAAGATTAAGATAGTCCATGCAGGAATTGAACCTGAATTCTTTAAATCGAAAAAAACCGAAAAAAGTGAGATTTTTACTATAGTTTCGGTGGGCCAGTTTATTTCTAAGAAAGGCTTCCGCTATCTTCTGGCTGCATTATCATTAGTCAAAGATAGAGGATTAAAATTTCAATGTAATATCATCGGGAAAGGCCCTCAGTTAAAGATTCTTAAAAAATTACGCAAGGAATTTGAAATACCCCTTGAGGTCGATTTTGTCGGAGAAAAAACAAAAGATGAAGTTAGAGAATTTTTAAATCAAGCTCATCTATTTATCTTGCCAAGTATAATCACCAAGCAAGGGGATAGGGATTCAATTCCGGTTGTATTAATGGAAGCTATGTCCTTGGAGCTACCTGTTATTTCCTCTGATATAGTAGGAATACCTGAGCTAGTCACCGAGGAAAGCGGTACCTTAATCAGACCTAAGGATTATCGCAGACTTGCTTGGGAGATAGAACAATTCATAAATATGGAGCCTGAAGAGCGGCATAAAATAGGCCTTGCAGGTAGAAAAAAAGTTATGGAGGATTTCAATATTAATAAAGAAGCAGATAAATTAATCGAACTTTTTTCAGAATAAACTTAAAAAATCACTTATACACTATTGTAAATCTCTTAATATAACCCTGGCCGGGGAACCATCACTACCCTCAAATTTCAAAGGTAAGCAAATCAATTCATAATCACCTGGTTTAACTTTTCTCAAATCCAGACCTTCTAAAATAATTATATTGTTGTCCAGTAATTTCTTGTGAACAATATGGTCTGGCGAGTGAAACTTTTCAATAGATAGATAATCGATCCCAACCAATCTTACCTCTTCCGAGATAAGATATTCTGTAACTTCTTGAGAGAGATGTACAAATTCCTTTTCAAAAAAAGGCTTATTCCATAGTTTAGAGTTAACAGTTTTAAAAATAACTCTTTTAGGAAAATTAGATAAAGGGTGGATTATATCTTTCAGCATGATCTCTTTAATCGCCTGGACCTTAATAACCTTAACAGGGCCGATAAGAGAATCGAGGTCTAGTTTATCAACGCTAATTCCATCATTCAAAAAATGAAACGGTGCATCAATATGCGTGCCTGTATGAGCACCCATTTTAATAACTGAAAGATTTAATTCATCACCATTGCTCATATCCTTAAGGCGGTGTCGACTATAGCCATCATCGCCTGGATAGACAGGCATCCTTTCGTTAATGGTCAATGTTATATCGTAATACATAAAAGCCCAATCTTTTTAATAGTCCTTAGGTTCGTAAGGATTTAAATCTATTGAAATATAATGATATCCAATTTCCTTAAGCTCATTAACCAGCTCATTTTTTAATTCAGTATTCAATAGCTTCCTAATACTATTCTCATCAGCCCTTATGCATATGGTATGATCTGTTGGCTCTATTACTTCTATTTGGTCAGTATTGACCATCTTAATTTTTTCTTCGGCTTTGGCTAATCGATTTATCTTTTCAATGGTTATCGCCTGTCCGTAATTAATCTTTTGGGCATAACAGGAGTAAGGCTTTTTATCCCAGGTAGAAAGCTTCTGAAGTTTTGATAGCTTTCTAATCTCATGCTTATATAAACGAGCATCAGCCAAAGGACTATAAATTCCTAGCTGGCGATGAGCTTCAAAAGAAGGCCGTATATGAATGGAGTCATTAAAATTTGTTCCGTCGCAAACTGCTGCTAGGCCTTTTTGTTTAGAAAGTTTTTTAATATTAGTGAATAATTCTTTTTTGCATATATAGCAGCGATAATTATTCTTATTTAGATAAAATTCTTCTATTTTAAGTTCCTGAGTTTGAATAATATTTAAGCTTGCTCCCATGTCTTTAGCAATAGCAACAGCTTCCTTGATTTCAATTTGTGGATGGATAGGCGATGATGAAATAAAAGCAGCGACTCTGTCTTTGCCTAATATTTCCAGGCAATACTTCAAAAGCAGAGAGCTGTCTGTGCCTCCAGAGAATGCCAGGGCAACACTCTCAAAATCAGCAATAATTCTTCTTAAAATCGCCTCTTTTTCTTTTAAGCTCTGTTCTTCCATATTTATACAAACATACCTATATCTCACTTATTCCATTATACAAAATATAATATTAAAGATATTTATGAAGGAATATTTAACTAATGAATCTGGAAGGGGGTTTTAGTTGGAGCTAAAAAATGCTGAGCGGTATTATTCCATATTGAGGCTACTTCTTGGATAGCATCGGTAAATAAATAATCGGTGAGTATTGAAAAATTTTCCCGGCCAATATCATCAAAAAGTTCATCTATATTCCGATAGTCATTCTTGATATATTCCCTTGAAACAGCATATGAAATCCTTGAAATATAGATCATCTCTCTTCGGATATTTTCCGTATCATTCAATCCTAAAGGTTTTAATTTATTAAGGTTAAAATATGGTTTTTCAAGCCATATATTATTACTCGTTAAATTATGGCCAGCCAAATCATCAATATTAGGAATATGAGATTCCCAGAAGTTTTCAATAAACAGATGGATATCCCTGTTTAATCTTCGCCTTCCATCAATTTCTTTATCCCGCAAATCACAATGGAGGGGCATATGGGCGTCAGCAATATAATGGCTGAGTATAAATAAAAACCTGGCTATACTTTTTACGTCATTATAATAACCATTTCGAAATCCATAAATTAAATTACTGGCTATAGCCTCAACTCTGTCGGGTAATTTGCCTCCGTTCTTATCATTTGATTTATAAGGAAGATTTAGCACATTTGAATCTTTAATCAAAGCAAGAGTGTATTTCTTATCCTTAAAGTAGCCTGCCAACAAATCATGACCAACTTTATACTTATCTTTTATATAAGGCAACCCTAGCAATTCTGGTTTATGATCCATTTTAAAAACGTGTCCGCGCCTACAATCACCGAGCATATCAGGTAAGATTCCAGAATACTTAAAAATATCTTTTTGGTTTGGGATAAGAATCTTTAGCAAACATGAATCGGGCTTAAATACTTTTAGATACTCAATTGCTTTAAAGGTTATGTAGCTATGGGTACACGGTCTCATAATATACCTGTAATAAATAATTAGTTTTTTCTATAATATATATAAATTAAATTTTAGTCAATAAAATTTACTATATAAAATTTTTCTATGATAAGAAAGCAATACTATCACTAATTTTTAATATAAAATATCAATTATTTAAATTATAAATTATAAAAAAATTTAATAGCTAAATTCATATATTACAATTAAATATCTACATAAATAGCAACATTATTTCTAAGATATGAAACCAGCTGACCGGTTAATTAAAAAAAATTTATCCGGGAATTTAATTATTGAGCTATTAAAGCTCTATTTAAAAATTTGTACGGCTTTAATAAATTGTACAGAAAATAAAGTTTTATTCTGCTTTGACGATAAAAAAAAATAAAAGAAATCTAGGAATGCAAATTTTTGAAACTTACTTAATCAGAAACAAAATTAATATCAATATTTCCTTAAGGGCAATTGGCCTTGCGCTAGCTTTTTTATTAATTCTTTTTAACTTACCTCAATATCAAACCGGCATATTTATACTTCTACCAATAATCTGTGGTTTGCTAACAATTTTAAGCCTGGAAGCCGGGATTTTTTTCACCCTTATCGTCCTAATAATACCTATCTTTTACAGTTCAGTTGAATTTGGCATCTTGTATCTAATAGCTTTTTTTATCCTAATTGCCATGAGAAAAGAAATTTCTATGCAGACCCTTCTCCTTTTTACTTTATTTATTGCCCTGTCGAGATTTTACCTTCCTTTTGGAGTACTTATGTTAGCTGCATTATACCTCAGCCCGGCTGAAGCTTTCTGGTTTAGCTTAATTGGCTGCCTGTCTTTAGAGATATTTGGACTAATGTTTGGCATCTCTTCTTTAGGTGGCATTTATATAGGTGGCACTACACCTATCTGGCCTAGCATAGCCAATCTTCCTCCGATTAATGATTTTTCATGGATTCCACAAAAATTTTCAGATAGTTCGTTTTTAACCTTCTACGGTAATCTGTTTAAATCTTTTATTAATAATCCTGTTCTGCTTATCCTTCCTCTTTTTTGGGGTGGTATAGGAATACTTGTTTCCAAATTTTCAAGATGGAATTTTAAAAATATTCTTGCTGTTTTCGCCTTAGGAATAGGTTCGCTTACAGCAATTTATTTTTTCATCCAAATATATTTCGGAATTACTATACAAGGATTTTTTAGTATTTTTGTCTCCGCCATTCTCTCCTATGTTCTGGCTACTAGTTACGTCAAACTGACAATAAAATTTGACGAAAAGACCAAGGTTATTGATAAAATCCTTGAAAAAAACAGATCAAAAGAGAAAATTCCCCTGCGGGATACACTAACAAATCTATTTACTAGAGAATTCTTGGAAGACCGCTTCGATAAAATTATTGAGGATGCTAAGAAAAGTAGCAGTCCATTATCTTTCGTCATGATTGACATAGACAGATTTAAACAAATAAATGACACTAAAGGCCACCAGGTCGGTGATTCGGTTTTAGTCGATGTAGCCAAAATATTGGAAAATACTGTTGATAGCAACGGAAAAGTAGTCCGTTATGCAGGTGATGAATTTTGTATAATCTTTCCGGATGTCAAAGCCAATAAAGCAAAAGAAATCATGAATAATACATCCAATACCTTGGCTAAGCATAACTTTAAAAATCTTGAACATGTGCTCAGGCCTACACTTTCAATTGGAATATCCGAATTTCCCATACATACAACAGACAAAGAAGAACTAATCGGATTCGCCGATCAAGCACTTTACATCTCAAAAAATCTCGGGCGAAATACAATAACTCTTTTCGGAGAAGATGTCTTTGTTGAACAGGCACTTGAACTTAATTGCTGGATAGAATTACAAGCATTTATAACTGTTAACGGAAAGGTACGCCCTGATTCCTGGCGTATCCATTCTGACTCTGACAAAGTCGAAGTAGTTACACTTTTCGAATATACTTCTATGATTCCTTATGTCAGCAATACAGCTCACCAAGAAACAGTGACTAAAACCTATAAGACATCCTTCCTAGGTAAGGTTCTAAAGATTACTTCGATGAGCCCAAAAAAAACAGAGTTCGTTTTGCTTGTCCAGAAAGCTGACCTACCCATTAAAATAAAAGATCAATTGAATATTGAATAGAAAACAATTAATTGCTCTCTTCTTATTCTTTGTTTAAAACTTCCCAGTTGCTTATTAACTCTTCAATTCTATCCTTCATATTATTAATAATATCCGCATTATCTTCAATAACTTTGTCAATTCTTAACTTGCTGTCTAATTCTAAAATAATCTTATCTGCCTCAGTATCTTTATTTTTTTTCAGAAGTTTCTCCTGCTTTTCGGATACATTAATAAGTTCTTTGAAAAAACTGATTCTCTCCTTTTTTAATTCCGAAAATTTTTTTGGGCCTTTCAAATTTTCCAATTTTTCAACTGTATACTTTGTCTCATCACTAAAAGACTTAACAACCGTAACTTTTTGCTCTGTATTTACCGCATTGCCATAAGCCATTTTAAATGCCTCACTATCTTCCAGATGGTTCTCTATTGCCAGATTTGATTTGATAATATACTCAGCAATTCCAGATAATTCAGAGTATATACGAGTCCCGTCATCCAGAAGATCTAAGAAATCATTATGAAAAGCTTTTTCATCTTCGGGTGGTTTAATTTCTTTTAATTCATTCCGGGCATCGATTAAATCCTCTCTTGCTAATTTGAATTTAGTAAGCAGTTTATTGGACGATTCTCTTGTTCCGTCCAATAAAGAAAAATCTTTAGATAAACTTTCAAAATCACTACTAACTTTTTCAATTATTTCATCTATGTCTTTTTGATATTTTTTGCTGCCCGAATCTGTGAATCTATTGCAACCTAAAAAAATAAATGAAAAAAATAAAAGTACGAATAATAAAAAAGCTTGTATTTTTCCACCTTTTACCATAAAAAACATAGCCTAATATTAGCATATTTGTACAATAAACTGTTAAGCTTTAAGTTATTAGTTAGTCAAACGATAAAAAATTATTCTTGAGATGAACAATTTATTTTGATAAATTTAATAAATTAAAATATATTCCAAGGAGTGATCAGGCTATGCCGACAGAAGAAAACCTAAAAAAAGCATTTTCAGGTGAATCACAGGCCAATAGACGTTATCTTTCATTTTCCGATAAAGCAAAATTTGAAGGTTATCCCCAGATAGCAAAGCTTTTCAAAGCTGCTGCTAATGCAGAGGCAGTGCACGCAAGATCTCATTTAAGAGTACTTAAAGCTATTAAGACAACTGGAGAAAATCTAAAAGAAGCTATCAGTGGTGAAAATTTTGAACATACCAAGATGTATCCCGGTTATATCGGAGAAGCAGAATTTGAAAAAAATAGAAACGCTGTCTTATCTTTTCGAAATGCAAATGCAGTAGAACAAATACACGAAGAACTTTTCAAAGCAGCTCTAGAGTTCTTGGAGAATGGTGAAGACTTTGAAGAATCAGAAATCTTTGTCTGTCAGATATGTGGAAATACAGTCTTCGATGAACCGCCAAAAGTCTGCCCTATATGCAATAATCCTAAGGAAAATTTTAATAAGATAGATCTATAATTATCAATCATAAAGACCTAAATAAAAAAGAAGGCTTTTAAACTGCTACCTTTTTAGTACTTTCCCAAAGCCCATGAAGATTACAACGAATTATAGCTCGAAGCTCATCTGTTTTTTCTAATTTTACTCCTAGAGTAACTGGGCTTTTAGATAATTTAGGAGTAAAATCAACTCTACTTACAAATAAATCACCGGCATATAGTTCAAGCCATTGAATATAATGATCGTTTTCATCTGGATGAGCCAGTTCCTTGCCGACTGTAATCTTGACCTTAAAATATTCTCCAGCTTCTGCTTTATCCGGGCATTCAATGGTCGGGTGATGTTTATTTTCCAGATCGCTTATATTAGCAAGATCAGTAACTCTGTTTATCCCGGCAAAAAGATTAATAGTTTCCATAAATTCCATCCTTTCAAATCTTTTAATATTTTTACTATTTAACAATTATTAAAAACCTTTTGCCTTGAATAGTATTCCGTTAGGAATTTTAGTTATGAGAATCTGCTTATATTCCGGTGAGTTAGATTAAGAAAATATGTTCAAGTCCAAAACGATAAGAAATATGTACTAATCTGGAAATAAAATTTCTCCTGTTTCTTCATCTTTTATGATGATGGCTTTTACCGGACATGACTTGGCAGCTCTTAAGATAGTCTCATCATCATCTCCGTAAGCATCAATAACTACAGCCTTATTTTCATCGTCAAGCTCAAAAACATTGGAAGCAACACCTATACAGCTGGCAGCTCCTATGCATTTATCCCTATCAACCTCAATTTTCATGGTTATCACTCCTTAAGAAATGTCAGCTTATTATAAGCATAAAAAAAATTTATTTTCCAACTTAGAAATATTATGATGTTAGAGATGTTAAAAATATTAAAGATCTATTTAATTGGTACTTGGATCATTTATTTAACAAAAAAATGCAGAAACAAAATAATCTTGATATAAGCATAAAAATCGGGGGAGAAGCCGGCTTTGGAATTATGGTTACCGGGCAAATCTTTTCTAAAGCTCTCTTGCGCTATGGTTATAATATATTTGACTTTATTGAATATCCTTCTCTAATTAGAGGCGGACATAACGTCTATAATCTGCGAGTATCCACAAAGAAAATATATTCCCATAAAGATTACATCAATATCTTGGTCGCCTTGAATCAAGAATCAATTAATCTCCATCTTTCACATTTACTTCCAGGAGGTATTTTGATATATGACGGTGAAAGCAATAATAGAATGACTGAATTTTTTCATAGGAAAGATATCAATCTTATCTCAATTCCACTTTTAAAAATGGCCAGAGAGAAAGGGGGAAATGAACTTACTAAGAATTCAGTTGCCCTGGGAGCAACTTCGGCAATAATAGGCCTTGATTTTGAAATCCTGTCAAATTCAATATCCGATGCTTTCGCGACAAAAAGCAAAAAAGTGGTTGACATGAATGTTAAAGCTGCCAGAGGTGGTTATAACTACTTTAAAGAAAATTACAAAGATGCTTTCTTTCAAATAAAAAAAATAGATAGAGATAAGCATATGGTTTTAACAGGCAATGAAGCAATATGCCTTGGCGCAATACAAGCCGGATGTAAGTTTTATGTTGCCTACCCAATGACCCCTGCATCATCAATACTTCACTTTATGGCTGCTAATGAAGAACGTTTCCAGATAGCAGTCAAACATGCTGAAGATGAGATTGCCGTAATTAACATGGCTATCGGAGCCAGTTTAGTGGGAGTCAGGGCAATGCTGGCTACCTCCGGTGGAGGTTTTTCCTTAATGACTGAGGGGCTTGGTCTGGCTGGTATTAGTGAAACCCCACTTGTTGCCATTGAAGCGCAGAGGCCCGGCCCGGCCACTGGAATGCCTACCTGGACAGAACAAGGAGACCTAAAGTTCTTAATCAATGCTGCCCAGGGTGAATTTTTTCGTTTTATAATTGCCCCGGGCGACGTTAAAGAATGCTTTTATTTGACCGCAGAAGCATTTAACCTGGCTGAAAGATTTCAGACTCCGGTTATTATAGTCACTGATAAACACCTGGCCGAAAGCCATTGGTCAAGTAAAAAATTCGATCTTTTAAAAATAAAAATAGACAGAGGGAAAAGATTGTCTGATGAAGAACTGCAAAAGATTCAAAACTATTACCGGTATGCACCAAGCAAAGATGGTATATCACCCAGGGCAGTCCCCGGTCAGCCAAATGGGATGCATATTGCCAACAGCTACGAACATGATAAATATGGTTACTCTTCTGAAGATGCAGAAGAAAGAGTCAGGCAGGTTTCAAAGAGATTGAGGAAAGAAAAGGTTGCCGGAAAAGAGGTTCCCGAGCCAGCAATTTATGGTCCAGAAGAAGCCGACATTTCAATCATCGGTTGGGGATCAACCAAAGGAGCAATTTTAGATAGCTTACAATTATTAAGTGATGAAGGAGTCAAAGCAAATTATTTACAGGTTACTTTTATCCGGCCTTTCCCTTCTGAGCCTGTATCCAGATTTATAAATAAATCTTTAAAAACCATTTGTGTTGAAAACAACGGTACTGGCCAACTAGCCCAAGTTATCCGGGAGAAAACAGGCCAGGCCCTTGAATTTAACTACTTAAAAAATGACGGAAGGCCGTTTTCAGGAGATGATATTTTCAGTGAAATTATGGAGGTAATATAATGCTTAAACCTGCAGACCTGGGAACTGAAATTTTCCCCACCTGGTGCCCCGGGTGCGGAAATTTCGGAATATGGGGAGCTTGGAAAAAAGCAATATCTGATCTGAATCTGGATATAGATAAAGTTCTGGCTGTTTACGGAATTGGTTGTTCAGGTAACGGGGCAGACTTTACAAAGACTTATGCTTTTCACGCTTTACATGGAAGGACACTTCCGGTTGCAACAGGAGCTGAACTATCCAATCCGGAACTGACAGTTGTTACCTTTGCTGGTGACGGAGACGGTTATGGTATTGGCCTGAGCCATTTTATACACTCTGTCCGCCGTAATATAGATATCACTTTCATTGTTCATAATAATCAAGTCTATGGTTTAACAACTGGCCAGACTTCTCCGACCAGCGATAAAGGTTTTAAAACCAAGTCAACACCACATGGCGTAATTGAAAAACCTGTAAATCCTATTGCTTTAGCCCTTTCTTCTAATGGGAGCTTCGTCGCTCGAGGATTCGCCGGAGATATAAATCATCTAACCGGCTTGATAAAAGAAGCAATAAACCACCGAGGGTTTTCTCTTGTAGATGTCTTTCAACCCTGCATCACTTTTAATAAAAAGAACACCTATCAGTGGTTCAGGGAAAGAATATATAAACTTGAGGAAACTGATTACAAAACTGATAATAGAAAAAAGGCATTTGAAAAAGCTCTGGAAGAGGATGATAAACTGCCGATTGGCATTTTTTACCGTGAAAAACGTCCTACTTATGCAGATGAGTTATATTCCTATGTTGATAAACCGCTTTTTAAGCAAAAGTTGGACAGCATCGATATATCTGAATTGATTGAAGAGCTGACATAATCTCAAACACTAAAAACTTTTCCAGAAACATCTTTTAATGGTGATAAAAATTTACCGCTACCGGAAAAGGTGTTTTCTTTAGGAAGTGGACATAATTCGATTAATAAATCATGACTATCTAGAAAACTCTTGAATATCCTATAAAGGCTTTTTTTATTCATGAAAAATTCTTCATTCTTTGAGTCAAAAAGAGCTATTTTAATATGGTAATCATTTCCATTTCTAAAAAGATCCCATATTCCTTCAGCTTTACCGTTAATCAATATAGTATAGGTAGAGTTACCATCTTGGTCGTAGATATAATTTTGCCAGGCGGGATCTACGAAATGGTCTCTGTTTTTATAACCCATTAAATAGGCATCCCAATAGGGCAAAAAGTTTACAGCTTTTCTTCTTGGGATCTTGACTTGTTTCAGTGTTGGCTCCTCGTCATAATAATAAAATCTAGCCTCCGGCAAATCATCAATCTTGATTTTATTTATCTCACCCTCAAGTTGAGGTTTAATTTTATCCACTTCAGCTTGATTTAAGCCTGTCCACCATTGGAAATCATCCCAAAGTGCAGGGCCAAAAGCTTTAAAATAGAACCTGGCTAGCTCAGTTTGTGCTTTTAAAAGTTTAGAGCTTTTGAGGCTTAATCCAGGAAACCATTCTTTAAACAAAGCATATTTAGTTTTATTGCTTAACCAGCTTCCTTCATAGACTGTTCTAATTAAATGACCTTCAGCACAGAGTGATTTAATTATATAGCTAAGGGCTCCTCTAGCCGGCTCTTTCCATGGTTTAATTTCCTCCCCTATCTCCCGAGCTGATAATTGCTTGCCTTTCAAAGCTTTATTGATTCTCCTCTTAGCTTTTTTGTATTCATCCTCGTCAATACCTAACCTTAGAAGTAATGATGCATATAGTAGTTCATTTAAACTCTTGGTAGCAATAAAAGCTAAAGGCAATATATTTATCGGCAAGATATAAATTGTCCCCCGCATCAGAGCCATGCGGCCTATTTTTTTATTTTTACCGAGTAAATCATTGAGCTTTTTAGAATTGTAATCAGTGATCCTGTTCATCAGAGATAAATGGCAAGTAGGGGCCGAACTATAAATTCCACCAATTCTACTTAATACATCAATTATTTCTTTCTGAGGAGATTTGAGAAATAGGTTTTGTTTTTTTAATAAATAATACCTGAGCTGATTTGAGTTAATATTCATATTCCAAAAACATTAAATTAGTCTAATACAAGCATTAAAGATGTGATTCTTCCTTCTTTATTAAAATCGAAAGAAATTTTTCCAACCGGCTCGACCTCAAAAGGTTTACTGTCTTCGGTTCTAATTACATAATCTACTATAACAACTTGGCCCTCATCGCGTATCTCAATCTCTTCAGGGATGATTTTCGAACCAGCCGGGTGTTTCAGAAAAATTGAATGAAATTTTTCTATTTGTTCTGGCTCCCGAAAATAATATCTGCCCTGACTTCTAGAATCAACTGTTATCTTTGACTCATCACTGAATCTAGCAATAGCTTTGCTAAAATCGTTGCTCTTCATTCCTTCATTTAGATCTTTAATATAATCCATAACTATCTTTTGAGTATCGAGCAATTTTTCTCCCTTAAATATATTTTAATCTTCTTATAAATAACTGTTAATTTCTTATATTACCAGACCATTAAAATAAGTTCTATCCAAAATAACATCTAAAATTATTTATCAATATCAACATAAATAAATTCACCAGAAAATCGACTCTATGAAGAAATGGAATTGCTCAATAATTAAAATTATGCTTAATGTTGTAATATAAACTTGATTAATTTATCCATATTCTAAATAGGAGGGATAAAAGTGAAAAGCCACACTGTATATAAAACATTCAATACAAACAAAAAAAGAGAATATCTTAATATTACCAATAATGTTGATCATGCTGTCAGCGAAAGCCAGGTTGTTGAAGGCTTTGTACTTGTTTCGGCCATGCACATCACTGCCGGTGTTTATATTAATGATGCTGAACAAGGGATAATCCAGGATATAGAAGAATGGTTACAAAACCTTGCTCCCGAGGGGCCTGATTATCACCACCACAGAACAGGTGAAGTAAACGGAGATGCTCATTTAAAAAATCTTATAATCGGCCATCAAGTAATTATTCCTATTACACAAGGAGGCCTAGACCTTGGTCCCTGGCAACAAATCTATTATGCTGAATTCGACGGCCAAAGGCCAAAACGTTTAATCATCAAGATAATAGGAGAGTAAAATTTAATGAAGCCCGGTTCTTTCTTCTATTCTTTGCTGGTCAATTACAACCAGTTTCTTGTTTTTGAATATTATTAAATTCTCTTTCTGCCATTTACTAAGAATTCTAATAGCTGTTTCTTGAGTTGTTCCAGTCATCTCAGCAATATCCTGTCTGGTTAAAGGCAAGTCAACGACAAATCCGCCTTCTTTTTCTTGGCCAAGTTTTTGCGTAAGCTTCAAAATGATTGAGGCCATTCTCTCCTCGGCTTTTCTGGTAATCAAACTTCTTACTCTGTTTTGAGCATATCTTAACCTAGCGCCCAAATCCTTAATTACCTGCAGGGCAACGTCAGGATTATTCTTTAAAAAATTTAGAAAATCACTTCTTTGAATAAAAATCACTTCTGCTTGAGTCATAGCCTCGGCATTTGCCGGAAAATTTTTCCCATCAAAAACGGCTACTTCACCAAATGACGTCCCGGGATGAATTATTTCTAGTAAAATACTACGGCCATCTGCCGATAGTTTATAAATTTTTACTTTTCCCTTCTTGATGATATAAAGGCCGGAAGGCGAATCCTCCTCAAGAAAGATTATTTCTCCTGGTTGATATGTTTTTAAATTTACAATCGAATTAAGCTCACTTAAAGCAGACGGGGTCAAGCTGGAAAAATATGAGACTTTCTTTAGTTCTTGATTTATATTCATAATCTTACAATTATTGAATTAATTAAACTGGTGTAATATATTGCCAATCAAATTTTTTATCAATCTATCCTGGAAATAATAAACTTTTCTTTAGGCTTACGGTAACCTTCATTGATTGCCTGTTCTGGATAGCCAATAGCTATTACAGCCATCAATTCCATGTTTTCTGTAACATCAAGTATCTTTTCCACTTTTTCCTTGTTTTTCAGTATCTCGCCTAACCAGCAAGAACCTACGCTAAGCGAGTAGGCCTCTAATAATATATTTTGAATACAGGCACCGATAGCTTGTAGGTCTTTCGTCCTATTATAAGTTGCACCATGGTCAAGGAATACAACGATCAATAGATCAGCCTTGTTAATTACATTTCCATACTTAGTGAGTTTAGCCAATTCTTGTTTTATGCTGGAATTTTTGACAATAATAAATTTCCAAGGTTGATTGTTTAAACCTGACGGCGCCCAACGTCCTGCTTCAATAAGTTTATCTATTACTTCCTCTTTGACTTTTGTTTTTGAAAATCTTCTGATGCTTCTTCTTGATTTGATTAACTCTATAATATCCATCGTTTGTCCAATCGCTTAAAAACTATTTTAGCCTACTTTTGATTTTAGTTCTTTCCGATGATTATTTTTAAGTATAATAAAAAAAGATCTGTCAATCCTTAAACATATAATAAAGTTAAAATTAAAAATATGAAAACAAAATTAACTTTTAAGTTTAATGATAAAAAAATAATATTAACCAAAGGCGATAAAGAATCAATTGACCACATAACTTTAAAAATATTGGCCTATATTATGTTTTCGCAATTTGATAAAAATATGGCCATTGAAAAGAGAGTTGATGAAAAATATAAGCCAGATCTATTGGGTTGGGACAATAAAAGTAAAGTTCAGATCTGGATTGAGTGTGGAAAGACCAGCTTGGATAAGATTGAAAAGATACTTAGAAGCAATTCCCATAGAAATATTTATATTCTTAAAAAAAACAAGAAAAAAATATTAGCCTTGCAAAAAGAACTTAAAAAAAGGTTTGTGCGTTCGAAAAGAATCAAATTGATTGCTTTTGAAAATAACTTTGTCAACTTGATTTCAAACAATCTTACTAGGCAGAACTGGTTGACCTACTACCATAAAAGTAATCAACTTTTTATAAATCTAAATGGTAAAAAATTAAAAACAAAACCAATCGAGTTGTCTTAGTCCCTCTTGACTAGCTATAGCCTAATTTTTTTAACCATCTCTTCTAGGGAAAATAAATAATTCTCTACATAATGTAGATGGAGAACCGGTCTTTTATTCTCCTTTAATACTTGATAGTCACCAAGGGCTTGAGCAATCTGAAGTTGCCAAAATGAATATTTTTCACCAGGGACTAGCGGGCTATCCTTTTTCTTGCGGGAAATAATTAGAAAAGCTCCTTCCTCTGGGCCTCCCTTGTATTCCTGGCCAATTGAGTGAAGATACCTCGGCCCAAAACCAAAGAGAACAGGTTTTTTGGTCTGTTTCGAAAGTGCGACCCTCAAACTATATAACAAGTTTTCGGCCCTTGATGTATAAGGTAGGTAGGCAAGAATAGCCAGATAACCCTGGCTAGGAATCTTTTGCAATAAGCTTTTAAGAACCGTCTCTGGCCTGGGATTTTTACCCAATTTTTGGGAAATATTTGGGGAAGCATATATATTAATGCCTTTCTTCTTAACCCTAGGTTGGCCGCTGATCAATCTTCCAGTTTTATTAAATCTCTTAAGTATCTCTTTGGTCTTATTCTTGCTCTCTGTGACATTTGGTTCATCAAACGGATTAATTCCCAGATGATAACCGCATATTGCAGTAGCCATCTCCCAGCGGAAAAATTCTCCACCTAATGAATATTTGCCCTTAAGATAGAATTCCATGACCGGGAATCCATAATTCTTTAATTTTTCTGCTTTATCTTTTAATCTCTTGCTTCTATTACCGGATAAACCTATTAAACAAAAAAATCTATCATTTTTGTAATCAGCCAGGTTAATTCTCGGTTCTAAAACTACTGGAATTACGCCTGTTTGCTTTTTGCCGGTACTCTCTGCTAACAACTGCTCAAGCCACATGCTAAAAGTTTTCATTTCCGGATCACAGATTATTGTTAATTTATTCTTTTTTTCTTTAACATTTTTACTTAGAAAAGAGCCGAGGACCCAGGCCGCTATCGGGTGATTTTCTACCTTCGGCTGGCATCTATTCTTCATCATCCTGGCTGAATCCAGAATCTTTTTAATATCGATTCCAATAAGTACTGCTGGAACTAATCCAAAATAAGAAAGTGCCGAATAGCGCCCGCCTATATCAGAGGGATTTGTAAAATTCCTCCTGAAATTATTTTTTTTGGCTATCTTTTCCAGAGATGTATTTCTATCAGTAATAGAAATAAAATTTTGTCCAGGTTTTTCCTTCAATTCAGAAACTTTTTGAAAGAAATATTTATAAAGTGAAATGGATTCAATGGTAGTGCCAGATTTAGATGCAACTATAAAAAGAGTCCTCTCCAATTTTAATTTTTTGTGATAAGCCTCGACTACCTCTGGATCAGTGGTATCCAATACATGGAGAGCTGGATATCCTTTTTTTGAGCCAAAAACTTTATAAAAAAGGTAGGGAGCAAGGCTAGAGCCACCCATTCCTAAGAGAACTATATCGGTAAAACCTTGACTTTTAATCTTTAAAGAAAACTTATGAAGCGGATCAACTTTTGTTTGCATAAATTCAATCACATTCAACCAGCCAAGCCTATTTTTTACATCTTGCTGCTCTCTTTTACCTTTTACCCATAAAGAGGCGTCTTTCCTCAATATCCTTTTTAATACTATTGAAGCCTCGCTTTTCAATTCTTTATTCTTTTCCATTAAACATCCCCCAATTTAAAATTTGAGAAGTCATAATTATATTCAAAACGAAGCAGATTTATTTTATATTTTCAAACAATAAATAGCCCAATTTATTCATAAAACAATAGATATTCATTATTAATAACATTACTCAACTATTTTTAGTATTCTTTAAATCATTATAACGATATCTGCAAAATGAGAATTAATTATGGACTTGATAATAAAGATAATTATTTCCTTATTTATAACTTTAATAGCCACCTTTTTGCCCGAAAAATACCTACTCTAACCGGTTTGATAGCCACCATGCCTCTTACTGCTTTTATTGTTTTGGTCTTGATTTACTTTGAAAATAAGGGAAGCAGAAAAATTATGGTTGATTATACATTAGATGCAGTATATAACCTCCTGCCAAGCCTTTTATTTTTTATAGCCGCTTTCTTTAGTTTTAATAAAGGCACATGGCTTTCAACTGCACTTCTTCTGAGTTTCGCTGTTTGGTTTCTAGGAGCCTTAGTCCATCAGTTGGTATTAAGATAGAAGGCAATTAAAATTCATCTTAATTATTAATATAATTTATTTAACCATCTTTAAAAATCTGGCATTTATAGCAACGATAACTGTGCTTAATGACATAAGAGCAGCCCCTATGGCCGGATTTAAAATTATGCCGTAACTATAAAGAACTCCGGCAGCAACAGGAATAGCCACTGCATTATAACCAGTTGCCCAGGCTAGGTTCTGTACCATCTTGGCGTAAGTTGCTTTGGCCAGTCCGATAATGGCCAGCGCATCAAGCGGATTACTTCTAACCAAGATAATATCAGCAGTTTCAACGGCTACATCTGTTCCTGTTCCAATAGCAATACCAACATCTGCTTGAGCTAAGGCAGGTGCATCATTGACGCCATCTCCGACCATAGCCACGATTAAATCTCTGGACTGAACATCTTTCACTTTATCTGATTTTTCTGGTGGCAATATTTCAGCAAAATACTCATCAAGCTTTAGTTGTTCAGAAACCCATTTGGCAACTTTTTCATTGTCTCCGGTCAACATCATACATTTAATTCCCATCCCTTTGAGTTCAGAAATTGCTTTTCTTGATTCCGGCCTGATAATATCAGCTAAGGCAATAGCTCCTTTTATTTTATTATCAACCAAAACAAAGACTATCGTTTTGCCTTCAGTCGATAAATTTTCCAACTTATTTTTATTAAACTCAATATTTTTCTTTCTTAAATAACCCGAGCTGACTATTTTTACATCAAATCCTTGGACTTTCCCTTCTGCTCCTTGCCCGGTAATTGCTCTAAAATCCCGGACAGGATAAAAATCTTCGGCTGAAGATACAATACCCCTGGCAATCGGGTGTTCAGAATTATTTTCAACAGAAGCTGCTAATTTTAGAAGTTCCCTATCATTAAAATCTTTGTCAAAAGATACTATATCAGTAACTCCAAATTCACCCTTAGTGAGAGTTCCGGTTTTATCAAAGACTACTGCCTGAATTTTTCTAGCCTGTTCGAAAGAGACTCTGTTTCTAATTAACAGGCCATTGCTGGCAGATATTGCAGTTGACACTGCGACTACCAAAGGTACAGCTAAACCCAAGGCATGAGGGCAGGTAATTACCATAACTGTAACTGATCTTTCAAGCGCAAAAGTAAAATCCTTGCCAACAACAAAAAACCAGATAAAAAGAGTCAAGCTGCCCCCGCCAATAGCAATCAATGTCAACCAGAGTGCTGCCCGGTTGGCAAGATCCTGTGTTTTTGACTTACTAGCTTGAGCTTCTTTAACTAATTCTATGACCTGAGAAAGATAAGAGTCTTTTCCTGTCTTCTTTATCTCAACAATAATTGAACCTTCGCCGTTAATAGAACCACCTATAACTTGGCTTTCCTTTTCTTTAAATAAAGGTTTGGATTCACCGGTTAACATAGCTTCATTGACTGAGGTCTGGCCTTCTATAACTTTCCCATCGGCTGGTATCTTCTCTCCCGGTTTTATCAATACTTTATCTTCCTTCTTCAGTTTCTCAAGTGGCACATCGAGGCTGCTTCCATCATCTTTGACTAAATGAGCTTCAGAAGGCATTAGCCTAGCCAGAGCCTGTAAGGCCATTGATGCCCCCATTACTGATTTCATCTCAATCCAATGGCCAAGAAGCATTACATCAATAAGGGTTGCTAGCTCCCAATAGAAAAATTTCCCCTTCAATCCAAAAACGACACTGCTGCTGTAAAGATATGCTACAGAAATTGCTAAGGCAATAAGAGTCATCATACCTGGTCTTAAAGATTTCAGTTCATTTAATATACCTTTTAAAAATGGGTAACCTCCGTAAAAAAAGACTATTGTAGAAAAGACAAACAGAAGGAATTGGTAGCCTGGAAACCTTAATGCCTCTTCAATACCGATAAATTCTTGAATCATCGGAGAAAGAAGCAGAACCGGAAAAGTTAAAATCAAACTTACCCAGAACCTTTTTTTATAATCAGCTATCATATGTTCATGGTGGCTTTTTCCAGCCATTTTGCTTTCTTTATGCTTGTTTTTATCCATATTTAGAAACAACAGATTTAAAATCTTGATATTCCTTGAATAGCTTCGGCTAAATTGACAAGTTTCAATTAGTTTAAAATCTCTTGCCTTTTAAAGATAAAGGCAGCCATTATAACTAAGAAAATAATTAAAATTAGAGAAATAACAATCGACAGAATGAAATCATTTTGCCAGCCGGAGACAAGAATTTCTTTGTAGTGATAAATAATATAATTTGGTGCGTAGTCATTTAAATCAGTAAAAATATTTGAAAAAGTACTAAAAAATATTAATCCTAGAAAACCAACCGCACTGGCCAGTAAACTACTTCTAAAAAAAGCGCTTGCGCATATTGTGATAGAGACGATTAATAGAATATAAAGGAGAACAATGAAATCAATATAGATAAAATTGTTAAAATTAAATCCTCTAAAAACTGAGACCGTATAAAAATAAAAAATCAGAGAAGAAATAATGTAAGTTACTATAATAGAAAGATAAAAACTTACATATTTGGCCAGAATAAATTTAATTTTGGAAACAGGTTTGACCAATAATAATTCAAGTGTTTTTTTCGTCTTCTCATCAGCTATTGTACCCGCAGAGACAAGAATCAAGACAAAGATAACAATCTGGCTAAGATTTTTAATAAACTGATCGACCGAATCCAGGTAGGTTGGATCGGATATATCAATTGCCAGATTGCTGGACTCCATTGATCTTAAGATTTCTGGCATCAACTTGGCAAAGATTGGTGAACCGATAGCAGCAAAAAGAAATAACACTACGATTATTAAGAGTTTTTTCAAGCGTATTTGTTCCAAAAACTCTTTCTTTAACAAGACAAGAAAAACCTTCATTCTTTCTTTTTCACCAGTTCCATAAAGAGGTCTTCCGTCTCCGGAAGAGTAAGCCCATATCTTAAAATACCTATATTAAATTGGGTTAGAAATTTAATCGGGTCATTTTTATTGATTAATTTTTCATCACTCAACCAAATCCTGAGCTTGTTTCCATTTTTTTCTATTCTGTGCTGCCACTTCTCTATAGATAATGATTTAATTATCTCAGAAGGATCGCGGATAAACTCGACTTCAAGAAGCGGCTTGGCATATTTTTCTTTTAAAACCGCCAGGGGTGACTGAATTACTAACTCGCCTTCATTTATAATTGCTACATCATCACAGACCCTATCAACATCAGCTAGTATATGGGTTGACATAAAAATAGTCTTATCTTCTTTAAGCTGTTCAATAACTCTTAAAACATCCTTTCGGCCTATCGGGTCTAAAGAAGATACCGGTTCATCTAAAATTAATATCTCCGGCTGATTAATCAAAGCTTGTGCAATTCCTAATCTTTGGCGCATGCCACCGGAGTATGTTCCGATTTTTCTATTCTTGAAATTTTCAATTCCAGTAATTTTTAACAGGCCGCCAAGGCGCTTTTTCTTTATTTGCTTATCTATCTGAAA
The DNA here is from genome assembly GCA_964346985.1 of uncultured Actinomycetota bacterium. Taxonomy (GTDB): domain Bacteria; phylum Actinomycetota; class Aquicultoria; order CAYFWW01; family CAYFWW01; genus CAYFWW01. The sequence continues at coordinate 20,252 of CAYFWW010000026.1, read as the reverse complement.
AAGATCAGCCATAAAATTCAAGTATTCCCAACCTGTCATCCAGTTATAAAAAGAAGGCTGCTCAGACAGATAACCGAACAGATTCAGGTTTCTCGATTGCCCGAAAAGAATCTCTTTACCTGATAATTTTATTTGGCCTTTATCCGGCTTTAATAATCCAGCTATCATTCGGATAGTTGTCGTCTTACCTGCCCCATTAGGCCCTAAAAATCCAAAGACTTTATTCTTTTGGACTTCAAAGCTCAGGTCGTTTACAGCCAAAAACCCGTTAAAGGATTTTGTTAAATTACTCACTTTTATGGTGCTCAACTATTCCTCGCTTCTTCCAATTAAAAAGTAAAGAACCGGGCCGATTATATTGATAAACAGGCAGATAATAATCCATACTACGGGAGAAAGGTTTTTAGTCCTATTTGTTTTAGCAATATCAACAATGGCCCAAATCGCTAATCCATACTGAAGAATAATCAATGGCCAAATTAATTTAATTATCTCCCAGATATTTTGACTCTCCATAAAATAAGAATTATTATTTTAAACAATAATCTCTCTTTCAATTATTATAAAATATCTTCATGTCTTTTCCTATTTCTGACAATAATAATTTAAAAGGTTAATGCTTAAAGCACATAATAACTATGGCTAAAAAACTTCTGGAAGTCATTACTCAACAAAGATTTATAATCTTGCTTGTGAATTCAGCTAGAGCAAAAAGAAGTGAAATAGGTTACAAGGCATTTAACTTGTTTAAAATGGATAAATATAACCTTAATGTTACTCCTTTTCTTTACATCTCCGGAAATGCTTACCGCCAGGGAATACGTATTTCCGGCTGTTGTCAATATTGACCCGTCCACTAAAATTATTAAAACAGGCCAATTAGCCAAGGTAGATGGAGATAAAGGTAATGTTAAATATTATAGTTTCTCCTTTTAATTGCTCCTCTAAAGAGAAGCTATTGTCCCCAAATATAATTTTTTAATTAATTATTTGATAAGTAATTAATTATTATATAATATACTAATATACTAATATAAATAGGTGATAATATGTTAAATGAAATCAAAGCAAGGATATTTAAATCTTTAGCCCACCCTACCCGCTTAAAAATCGTTGATTTTCTGGCTGACGGAGAGAAGTGTGTCTGTGAGATGATTCCTTTATTAAAGCTGGAGCAGCCTAATATATCGCAGCACCTTAACATACTACGGCAAGAAGGAATCGTAGAAAACGAAAAACGCGGTCTATCTGTCTTTTACCGGATTAAAAATAAGAAATTAAATAAGTTATTGACAATTCTAGATGAAATCATCTCCGAGGAACTATCCGAAAATCAAAAAGTGCTAGCCGAGATAAGGAAAAATAAATGATAACTTGGCAGTCGATACTTCTTGGAGGATGGCAGGCACTTGTCGATTATATTTGGAACCATACTTTTACCTGTTTGCTCCCGGCCTTTTTTATTGCAGGTGCCATAGCTACTTTTGTATCTAAAGAATCGATTTTAAAATATTTCGGCCCTCAGGCCAATAAAATTATTTCATATACTGTTGCCTCAATTTCAGGAGCAATACTGGCTGTATGCTCATGTACAGTCCTTCCTCTGTTTGCCGGAATTTACCGAAGAGGAGCCGGCCTTGGCCCAGCTTTCGCTTTTCTATATTCGGGCCCGGCCATAAATATTTTAGCTATAGTTTATACTGCCCGCTTGCTCGGTTTTGAACTGGGTTTAGCCCGAGCAATATTTGCTGTCATATTCGCTGCAACTATCGGCATCATTATGTCTTTAATCTTTATTAAAGAAGAGCAAGCTAAAAAAGATAGGCAAGCTATAATTTTCACAACTGATGGCAGCAAGGGGACAGACTTTCAACGTTTGTTATTCTTGCTAGTATTAATCAGTATACTTCTGACAGCAACTGCAAAAATACCGATTTTTATTAAATGGCCATCAGTAATCATTGAAATCATCTTAATCATTTATTTTTGTCTATTGCGTTTTGAGCAAAATGAGGTTAAATTGTGGCTTGCCGAGACTTGGAATTTAATCAAGCTAATAACACCCGTTTTAATAATCGGCGTTTTTGCAGCAGGCATAATTAAAGTCATTATGCCTCCTAATTGGGTAAGCAGTTATGTCGGGGGCAATACTCTAATAGGTAATTTTATTGCCTCATTTTCCGGAGCTCTGATGTACTTTGCTACTCTGACTGAAGTCCCCATAATTAAATCTTTGATAGCTTTAGGAATGGGTAAAGGTCCAGTTCTGGCTCTTCTACTGGCGGGACCGGCTTTATCTATACCTTCAATACTTGCCATACAAAGAATAGTCGGTACAAAAAAAACGTTATCCTACCTTTTATTAGTCGTATTCTTCTCGACATTTGTTGGTTTATTATTTGGATCAATAACATGATAAAGGGGGTATCGAGATGGAGATAAAAATTCTTGGACCGGGTTGCTCAAAATGCCAGACTTTATATAAAAACACAGAAAAAGCTTGCCAAGAACTAGGAATCAATGCAATGATAACAAAAGTCAAAGATTTAAATGAAATCATGGAATACCCAATTTTAATAACTCCCGCTTTAGTAGTGAATGAAAAGGTTTTATTTTCAGGTAAAGTTCCTTCTCACGAAGATATAAAATCTTATCTAGAAAAGGAACAATAAAAATATCAATAATTTCTAAACTCTATAGAAACGGGCAACCTCTGGAGATTGTAAAAACTCCCATTTTACTTTTATTTTTGAGTGCAAGGCTGCTATTTCAATATGAATCATGGCTATTCCGCAATCAAGACGCTTTGATATCCTGGATATACTTAATTTTTTATTTTCCAATACTGTAATGCTTTCACCCTCAACCCTAAAAAGCCAGGGTTGGCGGTTAACCGCAGATGGAGCTAGCCGAGCCGTTTCGAGAGAATCCTTAATCCAATTTGGCCAATTATTAATCTCTTGGCCTATAGCAAGCTGCGAAAGAGGCTTCCGCTGGTAATGCCGCCCAAATCCAGCCATTATTCTTTCTTCAAGATTTGGCCTTTCCTGGGGGTAACCAAATGGGGTAACAGCTATTACTTTTTCCCCGCTTTTAATATTGATCAAAGAAGAAACAACTTCGGGGCGGAAAAAACCTCCCACCCAGCAAGTTGCCAGACCTATAGAGGTAACTTCAAGAATTATTCCCTCACCTATATAGCCTATCATCTCTTGAATATTAGGATTGCTCATATTACCGACAAAAGCTATAAAAGCTGGGGCGCCTTTGATCTTCCCATAGCTACCAACTATACCTTTAAATACTTTTTCTGGAGAATCCGTAATTAAAACTGCCCTGGCATCATTGAATGGTTTGAACTTATTACAGACAGATTTTATTTTATCCAGTTTTTTTTGATCTATTTTTTGGGGATGATAAAGCCTTTGTGACCTTCGATCTTTTACTGCCTTATACCATCTATCTGAAGGAATTTCCAAAATTTAAAAACTCCAAATAGTAAATATATCCTACTTGCTATTTAGTTTTACTGCTTCTTTGACAAACTCCTTTATGACAACCCTGTTAATGTCTTCCAGTTTTCTTACCTTTAAGTGCCTTAATTGTTTACCTGTCCCCTTAAGAATATGATTTGGGTCATCCATATGAGCTCCACGGAAAAAACCAACATCCACATGGTCCTCAAAAGCAGCTATATAACAGATGCTACCATTATAATCATAACTGGGTTGATTCCATTTAAAATTTTCTTTTATGGCAGGAAAAGTTTCTTTGATTATCTTTCTAATATTTCTAGCTATTTCCCGTTGAGGTGAACTCAAACTTTCTATATATTCTTCAACTTTTTGATTATTGCTATATAAATTATTCTTCATATAGTTTTAAAAACTCCTAACCGTTTGTTACTATTCCATCCCGCATATTGATAATGCGATTACAGGCTTGAGCAACTTCTGGGTCATGGGTGACCAAAACAAATGTAGTCCCGGTTTCATTGCATATATTTCTCATAATATTAATAATATCAACAGAAGTTGCCGTATCAAGATCACCGGTAGGTTCATCACCCAAAACAACTTTTGGATTATTAATTAATGATCTAGCAATAGCTACTCTCTGCTGCTGGCCTCCAGAAAGTTCATTTGGTTTATGGCTTAATCTTTCTCCAAGTCCGACTAGCTTTAGCGCTTCTATTGCTTTTCTCTTAGCTTCTCTTCGAGAAGCACCAGCATATTCGGCTGCCAAAGAAACATTTTCAATAGCTGTGAAAGTAGTGACCAGATTAAATCCTTGAAAGATAAAACCTATTTCATGGCTACGAATAGTATTTAAAGCACGTCTTCTTAGATTATCCACCCTACTTCCATTTAAAAAGACTTGGCCTTTATCAGGCCGATCTAAACAACCCATTATATGCATAATAGTAGATTTTCCTGAACCGGAAGGGCCCATGATTGCTGTCATTTCATTACTATTTATCTCGAGTGAAGCTCCTCTTAGGGCATATACAAAATTATTCTTACCCAGCTTATAGCTTTTATGAACATCTACTGTACTGATAACTTTATCATTGTTCTTTGATGAATTATTCATATCGCAACGCCTCCACTGGATTTAATCTAGCCGCATGAAATGCAGGAAATAAACCACTTATTACGCCAAGAAAAAGAGCAAAAACTACCGACCCAATTGCTAACCTGGCAGTAACTAGAAACAGGGGTGTTCCAGCTTCATTTCCGGCTGAATTTAAAAGTATAGTTACACCTACTCCCAATACCAAGCCAATTACACCGCCAATAAAACCAATTACCGCAGATTCTGCTAGAAACTGCCTAACAATAGCCCCATCAGTAGCTCCAATTGCCTTCCTAATACCAATCTCTCGAGTCCTTTCCGAAACAGACATTGTCATGGTATTTATAACTGAAAGACCGCCAACAAGTAAAGAAATTAAAGCAATACCAAAAATTATTGAAGTAAATATTGCCAGTTGATTTGCTACCTCTTCTTCAAATTGCTTTGGCCCGGTAGCTTCAATATCTTTTACTTCCTTTTCAATCTTCTTAGCCATTTTATCAGGGTTTTCATCACCTTTTATATAAACAGTTATTCCTGTCGCCAAATTATATGGATTAACATCCGATCTGATTGCCTTAGGTAAACTTTTATGGTAAATCTTCTGGGCATCAATGAGAGACATAACAACTACTGCATCGGGAGCAGTTAACGTTTTATCATAAATACCAATAACTTCAAAATTCTTACCTCGTATTTTTACATCTTTACCAACTTCAACATCTAACTTTTTTAACAGGTCAGCACCTACAACTACCTTGCCGCTATCTCCCGGTTCAAGATCTCGCCCTTCAGCAATATTTATTTCAAAGGACTCATAATCATCCCCCCGCAAATCCGTACCTTCAATCGAAGGTGGCGGCCCCATATTCACAGCTCCAATATCTTCATCTATGGTCATACCGATTGAGGCCGAAGCTACTTCAACTCCTTCAACTTTTTCTATTTCTTTTATCTTATCCTTTGATAACGGAGAGGCAGCAAAACCAGCTATTCCACCAGGGGCGTTAACCACAACTTTGTCACGGTAAAACTTTGTTCCACCAGCCACAAGAAGATTTAATTTTTCGGCCATTGCGCCCATTACCACCAGTGCAAAAACTCCGATAATAATACCAAAAATTGTTAAAAAAGCCCTTATCTTTCTTCTAAATATATTTCTTAATGTTCGCATATATACACTCCCAAAAATTAAAAACTTATACAATATTTTTTAAAAAATATTTGTTAACTATTTAATTTCATTGACGATTATCATAAATAGAATAAGATATAAATATTTCGATTATTATATCTGAATATAAATAACTTATAAATACTTGAGGAGATTCGGATTAATAAAGAATTATTTAAAAAGAGGAGCCAAGTTAAATTACCCTATCTATAATATTGTTTTCAAATCCAGTTCTGGTAAAAGTAGAGTCTATTATTTTTTCAATTTCTTCAATTGATTCAAAGTAAATAATTTTTTCTCGATATATCTTCCAATTATTATATTCACAATCGGATACAGCATATATCAAACCAAGATCTTCAAGTTTTTTTACACTAGATAGCCATTTCATCCCGGAAGGAGAGAGAATAAATGTAGCGCCATATACATTTTGAAGTTTTTGATAATCAGATGCGCATACCGGCTCAATATTAAAAGCACAAACATTATTTACAACATTTTCAGATATTTTGCTTGAATCAGAGTTGACAAGCAAAGATCGATCAGGGAGTTTTGTTCTATTATTAAATATTCTCTTGGCAAACATTCCTTTTTCCAGCAAGCTATTTCTAGTTTTTTCACCTATAACACCCAGATTTATTTTATTAATATCTCTTATATCTATACCTTTTAATCTTAAGGCATCGGTAAATCCTACAATTGCTTCATTGTCTGAAAAAACTATCCATCTGTAATTCTTTAGATTATCTATTATTAAAAGCAAACGCTTGGAAATCTCTTTTTTGTAAAAAAATTCTTCAATGTAAAAGCCCAAATCCAAAAGTTTTCTACCAATCTCACTGGAAGAATTTTGTGAATCAATCAAGAGAGTTCTTATTCCCTGGCTTTGAAAATTTTGAAATGATTCATATCTCTCGGGTACATTTACAACATCCCCAATTATGATGACAGACGGAGGCTTAATGTTACTTTTCTGGCTCTTAAAAACAATATCCTTTAGTGTTCCTTTAATTATCTTTTGTTTTGCATAAGTCCCCCAAGAGATAATTTTAACCGGAGTTTTAATAGATCTTATCTTTCTAATATTTTCAACAATGTGGGGCAACTCTTTAACGCCCATCAAGATAACTATAGTATCCAGGGCAGCAATCTTCTTCCAGTCGATTATATTAGACGGCCCACTTGGATCCTGACGGCCGGTGACGATTACCAGGTTTGATGATATTCCCCTATGGGTAAGCGGCACTCCACAAAAAGCCGGACCGCCGATTGAAGATGAGACCCCCGGAATTATTTCAAAAGGGATTTTAGCCATGGAAAGAGCTAAAGCTTCTTCACCGCCACGACCAAAGATGAAAGGGTCTCCCCCCTTTAATCTAACAACAGTCTTTCCTGCTTTCGCTTCTTTTATTAAAATATGGTTTATTTCATTTTGGTTCCAGGTATGTCGCTCTGTCTTTTTACCGCAGTATATTTTTTTAGCTTGTGGAGCATACTCTAATAGATAGGGTTGAACTAACCTATCAAACAAGATAACATCTGCCTGGTTTAAAACTTCCCTACCTTTAACTGTTATAAGCCCGGGAGCCCCGGGGCCAGCTCCGACCAGAAAAACTTTTCCCATGATTTTTATCCCTCTACAATATCACCTGGGATATTTTCTACAATAACTCCAAGTTCGGATATATAGGCTAGGCCATCTTTGAGTTTTTCTTTATCTCCGGTAATCTCCAGAACAACCTCGCCGGCTGTCTCACTGACCTTGGCCCTTTTAATATTCGGTATCAAATCAAATTTCTTGGCCATCTGAAAGATAATAGGTTTATTAACCAGGTCCTCTGGAAAAGTCAATCTGACTATTCTTTTAGCCATTTCTCTTTACCTCCTTGCGCACCACTCTTCATAATCAATAAGTTTTTCTATTCGCGGCTGATCTGAGCATACTTCACAATCAGGATTCTTCCTTAATTTAACCAGATGAAAATTCATACTTAAGCTATCTATAACCAGCAATTTCCCCTTCAAAATATCTCCTTTTCCCAAAATAACTTTTAAAGCTTCGATAGCTTGGAGTGAACCTAACAAGCCGGCTACCGGTCCAAGAATTCCAGCTTGTTGGCAGTTTGGCACTGATCCAGCAGGAGGTGGTTCGGGAAAAAGGCAACGGTAACATGGGCCATCTTCAGGTATAACCGACATAATTTGTCCTTCAAATTTTAAAATAGCCGCTTCAATCAAAGGTTTTTTTAGCATGACACAAGCATCATTAAGAAGATATCTGGTCGCAAAGTTATCACTGCCATCAATTACCAGGTCATATTCTGAAATTAATTCAAAAGCATTACCTGAATTAAGCCTTAATTCGTAAACATCAATAATAGTATCAGGATTAATTTTAGACATTGTCTCTTTAGCGGAAATCACTTTAGCTTTTCCAACATCTTGAGTATCATGAATAATCTGTCTTTGAAGATTGTTTAATTCAACCACATCACTATCGACTACTCCTATTCTGCCAATGCCTGCTGCTGCCAGATAAAGAAGGACTGGCGAACCTAAGCCGCCTGAGCCGACTACCAGAACAGAGGAATTAAGTAATTTTTCTTGGCCTTTTCCTCCTATCTCAGATAAAATAATCTGGCGGCTGTACCTTTCAACTTCATCTTCGCTTAAAGAGCCTCCGGCAATTGCCGGGATAATTGAGACTTTATCCTCATCTTTGATCTCAGTATAAAGTCCGTCAAGAAAGCGAATATCTTCTTCGTTTATATATATATTAATAAATCTTTTTACTTCTCCGTCTTCTTCGCATAATCTTTCTTTGAAGCCAGGAAACTTCTTGTCCAAATCTTCGATAAGGTCAGAGAGGTTATTGCCTTCAGCCTCGACTATTGCTTGTCCTTTAGTAAGCTTTTGTATTGGTGTTGGAATTCTAACTGTTGCCAACTAAGCTCACCCCCTTTGTTGCTTCTTCAAATGAACTTAAGCTTGGTTTAATATATATTGGTTCCTCAAGTTTTCCTGATAGCACTTCCTTAGTCTTCAACCCATTGCCAGTTATGGCTAAAACCACTATCTCATCTTTATTAAATAAACCCTTTTGAGAAAGTTTCTTGGCAGTAGCTACAGTCACTCCACCTGCAGTTTCCGAAAATACACCCTCAGTTTGAGCTAATAGTTTAATACCCTCTATTACTTCATGGTCAGTGACGCTTTCACCGCTTCCCCCGCTTTTATTAACTGTTTGAACCGCATAATATCCATCAGCCGGGTTTCCAATTGCTAAAGACTTTACAATTGTCTTTGGTTTAACTGGTTTTATAACATCACTTTTTTCTTTAAGGGCAGTAATAACTGGGCTGCATCCTTCTGCTTGAGCAGCATGTATCTTGGTCTTGTTGTTTTTAATAATTCCAACTTTTTTAAACTCATTGATTGATTTCCATATCTTGGTTATTAAAGAACCGCCGGCAACAGGTACCACTATATGATCAGGTGGCTCCCAGCCAAGTTGTTCGATTATCTCGTATCCAAAAGTTTTTGATCCTTCAGCATAATAAGGCCTAATATTAATATTCACGAAAGCCCAATCTTTTTCAGCTGCTATTTCACTACAGAGGCGGTTTACCTCATCATAATTACCCTTAACAGCAATAAGAGTCGCTCCGTAAACAAGAGTAGAGACAATCTTTCCACTCTCTAAATCAGCCGGAATAAAAATAAAAACATTAAGCCCGGTCTTTGCTGACTGCGCAGCAACAGAATTAGCCAGATTTCCTGTTGATGCACAAGCGGTAACGGTAAAGCCCAGCTCTTTAGCACGTGAAAGTGCTACTGCAACTACCCTATCTTTAAATGAAAGAGTGGGATGATTAACTGAATCATCTTTTATATATAACTCTTTGATTCCAATTTTCTCTCCAAGTTTTTCTGCTTTAAAGAAAGGTGTATAACCGGTACCGATACCGTCAGTAGCTTCACCCTCCAAAGGCAAGAGCTCTTTATAACGCCACATATTTTTTTCTCTTCCTTCAATAATATCCCGGGAAAGCACTTTTGTAATGCCCAGATAATCATACTCAACTTCAAGAGAACCAAAGCAATATTCACACACATAAAGTGCTCCACTTTCATATCTATGTCCGCACTCCCGGCATTTTAAGCCCTTTATAAAGCTCACATTTGCCACCTACTATCAAATAAAAGATTCATTTCTATTTGCACACTTTCAATATCTAAAATAAGGAGCAAGGCTAAGGTAGCGTTCTCCTGTATCAGGAAAAATAGTAACCACTCTCTTGCCTAAACCTAACTTCTTGGCAATTATCCTTGCCGCAAAACAGGCTGCACCTGATGAAATTCCAACCAATAGACCCTCTTTTTTAGCCAGCTCCATCTTAGTGCTATAAGCTTCTTCATCTTTTACCTTTAATACTTCATCTACCAAATCCATATTTAGCACGCTTGGAATAAAACCTGCTCCAATACCTTGAATCCGGTGTGAGCCTGGTTTTCCTCCCGACAAAACAGGAGATTTATCTGGCTCTACTGCCACAATATATATAGAGTCATTCCTCGACTTTAAAATCTCGCCTACCCCGGTTATAGTTCCTCCTGTCCCAACTCCAGCCACAAAGGCATCGATTTGCCCCTCAGTATCACTCCATATTTCTTCGGCAGTTGTCTTACGGTGTATTTCTGGATTAGCAGGATTATCAAATTGTTGGGGAATATAAGCATTATGTTGTTTTGCTACTTTCTCCGCTTCTTTCACTGCTCCATTCATTCCCTCAGCTGCCGGAGTCAGGATCACTTCAGCTCCAAAAGTTTCTAAAATTCCAATTCGCTCTTTGCTCATACTTTCGGGCATGGTAAGTATCAAACGATACCCTCTAGCAGAAGCAATCAAGGCCAGGCCAATTCCTGTATTTCCTGAAGTTGGTTCGACAATAGTACCTCCTGGTTTGAGCAGTCCTTTCTTTTCAGCATCGTCAATCATACTCAAGGCAATTCTGTCTTTGACACTCCCTCCGGGATTATATGATTCAAGTTTGGCCCAGATCTCAGCCATCTTTGCTCCTTCAGAATTTACTTGTATCAAAGGAGTATTGCCAATTAATTCTGCTACATCCGTAAATCTTTGCCCTCCGCTTAAATGAAAGATAATTTCAACTTGATCGTTATCTTGAATAATTGCATCTTTAAAGTTCTCCCGTTTTAATAATTGGCCATTGAGTTCAACGCTGACTACTTCCGGCCTAATTTCCTTCTTGGAAAGAAAATCCAAAAGATTGAATTTTTCATTTACAAGCTCGGATTTTCCATTAATATAAATTTGAATAGGCATCTTCTTCCTCCTTTATAATAATCTCCGCTTCCTCTACTTTCTTTTGATTAATCTTAAAAGCTTTTAAATCAGGCAAAGCCCTATTTGCCAGGGAGATAATAATATAAAATGCATCAGGGTAAAAAGCCAACTCGACATCTTTCTGAGAAGGCTTAGCGATTGAATGAGGATGCGAATGATATATTGCTACTAGGCTCAAACCTTTTTTTCTAATCTTTTTAAATACTTTAAATTGTTCTTCAGGAGACGCAAAATATGAAATAGGGCTCTTATCGGTATTGGTCAATGGAAAGACATTTAGCCCTTTGTTTTCAACTCCGCCAATAATCCCACAGGCTTCCTTAGGAAACTCCTTTTTAGCGTGTTCTATAATTTTCTGATAAGTATCTTTTGAAAAAAATAATCTCATAGCATTTTTACTCCAGATAAAGCTAGCAGCGACGCTAGCAAAATGGCAAGAAACCCTTCGTTCAATTTAAAAGCTAAATTGCTTCCTAGTATTACACCAGGGATTGAGCCTAGTAATATATAACCAACAATAAAAAAATTAACATTTCCTAAAAAAAGATGGAGAAAAGCAGCTCCGCTTACCATAAGAAATCCATGAAAGATATCAGTACTTACTATCTTACTCAGTGATAATTTGGGAAAAATCAAAAATAAACTGCTTAGTATTAAAGTTCCGCTTCCTACTGAGGTCAAACCAACTAAAAAACCAACAATACTGCCAATAATAAAGAGAACCTTCTTCCGGCATCTTCTTACCCGACTGAATCTTGTTTCGCAAGGGGAAACCTTCCAAAATGCCCTGACAAGAATAAATACAGATACAAATAAAAGCACGACACCTATAATATTACGGATAGTCACTTCACCAAAGGCAATCTGAAAATACTTATGAACCAAAACACCTAGCAAAGAAAATGGAATACTGCCTAATAACAAATCTTTGGTTATGCCCAGATCGACTTTATTGTTTTTCCAGTGATAAAATCCACCAACAAATTTTGTCAAGAATGAATAGAACAAATCAGCTCCAACTACATATGACGGGCCAATGCCTAAAAAAATAAGAATCGGTGCCATAATGGCTCCTCCGCCAATACCGGAAACACCTATCAATATGCCGACAAATAAACCAATTATGGATAATTCAAAACCCAACTGTCTCACCCGTCAATTTAAAATCTCGAGCTAAATTTAATCTTAAAATTCTGAATAATTTGCCGTCGTAAATATTAAAATCCATATAAGAATAATTAGATTTGTTTTCTCTATGCATGGTTACCTCGTGACGTGTATTCCGCATTCTTTTTGCTCCGGATTCTCCCACCACCAGCGGCCGGCCCGGACATCTTCACCGGGTTGAATAGCTCGAGTGCATGGTTCACAACCTATACTGGGATAACCTTCATCGTGAAGAGGATTATAGGGTACTTTATTTTCTTGTATATAATTCCAAATTTCATCGATTGACCAGTCAATAAGGGGATTAATCTTGATAATTCCATTGTTAGCTTCATCTATTTCAATTTTTTTTAAATCTGTCCTGCTTTGCGACTGTTCTTTCCTAAGACCGCAAATCCATCCCTTCAGACCAGTCAAGGCCCTTTTTAAGGGATCAATCTTTCTCACTTTACAGCACAGTTTTCTATACTCGATTCCTTTATAAAAAAGATCAAGACCATTGTCCTTGACCATTTCTTCAACATCTTTATAATTTGGAAAAAATACTTCAATATCGATTTGATAGTCTTTTCTAACCTTATCGATTAATTTATATGTTTCTTGATGAAGACGCCCGGTATCAAGAGTGAATACTCTCGGTTTATCAATTATCCGTTGAGCAATATCAATTAAGACAACATCTTCAGCTCCAAAGCTTGAAGCGATAGCTATCTTGTCACCGTGAAGTTCATAAGCCCATTTGATTATATCCTCTGTGCTTAAAGCTTCTAATTCTCTTAAATCATCCATTCAATTTTCTCCTTTCTTTTTTACAATTAAGCAGAAATAATTAGAAACACGTTTTAAGTCAATGATTTTATGTCCTTCTTCCTTCAAGCTCCTTGGAACATTAGCAACTGGTTCACCATCGTCCAACCAGAATTCAACTTGCTCTCCATCTCTTGCTTCTTCTATCTTTAATTTGGCTTTGACGAAATTCATCGGACAGATAACTCCCCGTAAATCAAGAAAGTTTTTCAAGAGCCAGTACCTCTTTCTTAAAATTCTCAAATCCCACACGATCAATAACCTCTCTTAACCTTTCGCCTTTCTCTCCTAGGTCTATGTAGGCTTGTAAAACCTTTTCACCTATTTTTAAAGCTTCTGCATCATCAACAAAATCAATAAGCGGGAGACCCAAGCAAGGTTTGCGGCCAAACTTACCGCCCACATATATGCGCCACCCTTTTCTTTCGGCTTGAATCGCTTCTGTCGGGCAAATAGAGACACACCTGCCGTCAAGACTGCATTTGGAATGGTCAATAACTGGTTTTTGTTCACTGTCAAGAGTTATTGCTCCAGTCGGGCATGTTTCAGCACAAATTCTGCAATTAATACATTCCCCTTTAACTTCATCAAAGACTGGCTTGACAATTCCTAAGTAGCCTAAGTCATTCTCCTGTGGTTTTGCGCAGGAACTTGGACATCCTGAAATACCAACTTTGAATTTATGGGGCAGGCCTTCACGGCCATATAGAGATTCATCTATCTTTTTTACCATATTTTTAGTATCAACAAGTCCATAAGTACAAATGGCAGAACCAGGGCAAGATACCACAACCCTGACTCTTGGGCCGCAAGCTCCCATTGATAGACCGGATTCTTCTAACTCTGAGATTAATGATTCAAAATTTTCGTATTCAATGAAAGGTATCTCAATACCTTGCCGCACACTTAAGTGAACCCAGCCTTGCCCGTATTTTTCTGCCAGTTCAGCAACTTTTCTCAACTGGCTTGAATTAATATCACCGGCTAATACTTTAATTCGTGCAAAGAAATAATCTGCTTGTCTTTGTTTAATTATTCCGCCTTCTTTAAGACGATTAACATCCATTAAAAACACCTGAATAATATACTAAATCGATTGTTTTAATAGGATATATTATTATCATAATATAGTCAAGATTTCCGATAGGAATAATAGGAATTACTTACTTGATGATACTATTTCGCTAAAATCTCATCTAGCTCGGGTTTTCTGCCCTCTTTGATTTGCTGTAGAATATATTCTTTCTTTTGTAGTATATTTTTTAATATTTTTTTTCTCTCTTCTTGGGGATATCTATCTATTACAATCTCTCTTAATTCGGATAAAAAATCAATAAAACCCTGAAAATCATCACCGTAATATAGACCAATATCTCGGGCTATCTCAGCTGAAAGCATAGGAAAAGCTCCAGATGTACTGACACTAATCTCTAATCTTCCTCTCCTAACGGTAGCTGGAAAGATAATATCGCTTTTTTTTGAGCTGGAAGAAAGATTTATTAAGACACCTTCTTCAGCCGCCTCTTCAATAAAGATGCTCTCAACTTCCGGGTTATTTATTGCAATTACTCCAATAAATGCGCCTTTTAAATCCCCTCGACAATACTTCCTACGAACCCATAATATTTTGTCTGCTTCAATATGCTTTTTCAGCAAGGTAGTTACCTCAGGAGAAATCAAAACTACATTGGCCCCTGCTTCATGTAAGGAAATAGCCCTTTTTTCGGCAATTTTTCCTCCGCCAATTACTATTACTTTCCTGTTTTTCAGCCTAATATTAATAGGTAACATTCTTGGTTATTATTATAAAATTATATTTTCAAATATTAAAATTATCATAATCCCGGTTAAAACGGTCAAAGCTAGATTCTTTGATTTAAGAATAATAATTAAACAAATCAAGCTGGCCCAGATCTGGGAGTTACTTAAACTAAGAGATAACTTTCCATTTTGAATAAGTATGGCTGGAAAAATTAATGCTGAAAAAACTGAAACCGGGATATAGTTAAGCCACTTCTCTATCAATTTAGGCATCTTCATATTTGACAGAGCAATCAAAGGAATTAATCTCGGAAGATAAGTAACAACTGCCATTCCGATTATTATGAAAACAATTCTTTGGTCCATATATCCAATATCACTCCAGTTGTTGCCCCGATAATAGTGGCTATAAGCACATTCCAGACTCCAGCCAGGTTAAAGTAGACTATATATGAAGATACAGATGCTACCAGGATAACTAGGAAATCCTTTTCACCCTTGGCCTGAAGAGCCAATAGCCCGACAAACATAGCTAATAAAGCAAAATCAAAACCAGATTTTAAAAATGAAGGTAAGTCAGCACCCATAAAGACACCGATTACTGAACCTGTAACCCAGGCCAGGTAAGCTGTATAGTTTATTCCAATCGTTGACCACATATCAGCTTGGCCTTGTTTAAATTCATTTATGGATAAGGCATACGTCTCGTCAGTTACTCCAAAAGCAAGAATAGATAGATGGAAAAATCTAGTCTTTTTAAAAAATTGGGCCAAGGAAGAACTCATCAAAATATGTCTCGAGTTTAGAAAAAAGGTAGCCAGAACTATTTCAACAAAACCTGCACCTGCAGCCAACATTCCGACGCCCATAAATTGGCTGGCTCCAGCAAAAACTAAGACAGACATAAGAATTCCTTCAGTTAAGCTCAGCCCGTATTGTTTAGCAATTAACCCATATGCTATGCCAATAGGTAGATATCCAATTACTATTGGTATCGCTTGCTTGACGCCTAGATAAAATCTTTTATATTCCAAATCCAATCCTCACTAATTCTAAACTTCCAGAAAAGTAAAATAATATTAACTAACTAATTTATTTAAATCTTGGAAAAAATATTAATTAAAAAATTAATCTATATTTCCAATTCTAGCAAAATAAAACTTTATAATTTAGGTCTTTAGAATAATAGTCTTTAATGAATAATATTTGGATAGAAATTTTTTGAAGGTCGATTAAAGATATTCAGAAAAAATATTTCAATAATAACATCTACCAACCAGCAATATATTAAGTATAATTAGCATAATCTAATTAAGCCATAAATAGGATAAACGGATATGCCAAAAGAATTAATAGTACTCATTTTATCCATGTTTCCGTTTACGGAACTAAGGCTTACTATTCCTTTGGCTATAAGTAAATATCAAATGTCAGGATTGGAAGCTTTTACCTGGTCTCTGATTGGAAATATTATCCCAGTAATATTAATAGTTTTTATGCTGGAGAGTATCTCAAGCTTTCTTTCTCAAAGATCCAGGCTCTTTAAAAAATTCTTTGACTGGCTTTTCGAAAGAACACGCCGTAAACATTCAAAAAAATTCGAAGTATTTAAAGACATGGCTTTGGTAATATTTGTAGCTATACCCCTACCTGTAACAGGAGGATGGAGCGGGGCTTTAGCCGCTTTTGTCTTCGGGGTCCCCCCTAAAAACTCAATCCCTTTAATAACATTGGGTTTAATAATTGCCGGTATAATAGTGACCTTAGTCTCTCTTGGAATAATATCATTTCTCTAGAGTGGCCTTAATCCAGAATCAGTAAATTTAGATGGAGATAGTATTGAATTATAGATAATATTATTTCATTTTTAAAATATAATATGATAAACATCACCAATACTGTCAGAATAAGATTTAATTTTGCCCCCGAAAGATATCAAGGAAAAAGAATAAAATATTCAAAAAAACCATAATAATTAGAAGAGTAAAACTTATCTTAAAAATTGAATCAGGTATAATATTGGCTTTTTCTAATATTTCCAAGCTGTCGACATTTATTATCTCGCATGCCCCGGCTCCAGTATCATTTCTAACTATACTTGACTTTAATGAAAAAGAGGCTGGATCATATTTTCCGGGTTTTCCTGAATTCTTAGCATTCACTTCAACCAGCTGGCCTTTGATTCTTATTTGATCACCATTTATTAAAGTCTTGACTTTTCTCTCAAGTTCAGAATCTTTGACAATCAAATGAGTGTTGGCGACTTCATCATTGTTAAACTTAATTCCATTGCCCCATCGCCAGTATCCGAAACGTCCATCCTGAGAAAACTTGACACTTTTATCCTGATAGACTCTATTCTTGACATTATCACCCCATAATAGAATTAAATCTACCGGAAAAACACTATCCATCTTATAAATACTGAACCACCGGTAGTCCATCTTGTGGACAATCATGGCACTGACTTCATAATCAAATAATGGCTTTAATTCGTATTGATATTCGTCTTTAATAAACCGAATAGGCTCTTTTGATTTAACTTCAGTTTGGATTGGCTCCTTGATTACTTCCAGATGAATATTATCAACACTTTTATAATTGTTTCTCGAAAAATACATCCAAATTGACAATAAAAGCAAGACTGACAAGATTATCCTGTTCAATATTTTTAGGTATCTTACGGTCATTTGTTTTTTTTCGGTATGCATTAAAAGAAACTTAAAAATATTATATGAGGATAGAAGCTGAAATATTTTATATAAACTATTCTTTATAAATTAATATATAATTTGTTTTTGGATTAACCGGTTATTAAAGATTATAATTCAATAAATTTATTTAAAAGCCTCGACTTGAACGCTGGCAATAATTTGGCTGCTTTTTTCAATTTCTTTTAATGAAATATTCTCAGTTATTTCATCAAGAATTTTTTTGGTAATTTCATCATTTAAAATTAAATCTTTGTCCATTTTTGATTCTTTAATGATTTTTACGTTTTTAAAACCAGCCTCTTCTATTATCTTTAAATAGTTATCTTTCAAAATAGCTCCGGAGACACACCCAATATAGGCTTCTACTGATTCAAGAATTTGAGCTGGTAATTCCTTTAAGAGTACAATATCTGAAATCATCATTCTACCACCAGGTTTAATAACCCTATATGCTTCAGAAAAAACCTTCTTTTTTTCAGGAGATAAATTAATTACACAGTTTGAAATTATTATGTCGACAGAACTATCGGCAACCGGCATAGCTTCTATCTCCCCTAACCTGAATTCCACATTTCCGTAATTACCTTTATTGGCATTTTCCCTAGCCTTTTCAATCATCTCTGCAGTCATATCAATACCAATTACTTTTCCATTCTGTCCAACTCTTTCCGCAGCTAGAAAGCAATCAAACCCTGCACCAGAACCCAGATCCAGTACTGTCTCTCCTTCTTTTAATGAAGCTAAGGCTACCGGATTACCGCAACCCAGGCCAAGGTTTGATCCTTCGGGTACTTTATTAATCTCTTCTTCTGAGTATCCAATTTCTTTACTAATTTTCTCCTGTGCCTCTTCCTGACAAGAAGAGGTATCTATACTGTTACAACAGCTTCTGTTGTTTTTGGCGATTGCGCCGTAATTTTGGCGAACTAGCTTCTTGACTTTTTCTTCTTCCATCATCAATCCTTCCAATCCTTATAGACTTATACTATTTGCTATTAATATCTCCAAGGGCCGGGCCTAAGAAATTTTTAACCATGTCGGATAGATATTCGGTCTTTATAAGCATTATGCAGCATACATCGTCTCCTTTTCGACTGGTCACGACAGCCAGCTTATCTCCGGCATTTATGCCTGCTTTCTCTCTTAGCTCTTTAGGCATTACCATCTGTCCTCTTTCATCAACTCCTATAACTGATTCAACTTGACAACAATCCATAAAATTACTCGTCAGGCCAGTTGAATTTTTATTATCTGTTTTGACCATTATTATATCTCCTTTTTATTATTCTGTAATTTCAGTATATTCTGATTATTCAGTAATGTCAAATTTTTTATATATATTCCAAAAACTTATCCTCAAAAAACATCTTTTCCAAGATATTCTCATTAAGTTAAACAGAAGCGGAGTAAACCAGGCAATAGTTTAGCAGCAATCTAATTAATTGCTTTGATATATAAAAAGAGAAACACTCCCTTTATATATAAATGGAGTGTTTCTCAATTATGGGGGTTGATAGATATAATTATCCTTGAATTCCTGAATTCATCATTGAGCCATGACCTCCAGGTGAACTATTTGGGCCATGACCTCCAGGTCCGAAACAACCACCGGCTCCAATCCCACCGCGGCCACCATTACCTGGGCCAAACCTGGGCAATAAATCCAAGTCGATGTCATTTTCTTCTGCCCAATCTCTTAGTTCCTTACGGAACTCGATTATTGCCTTACGCCTTTCTTCTACCGAAAGGCCTTTTAATTCCTGGCCTTTGTCATGCATTTCATCCAGTTTATCTAAGATTGCATCTTTTTGCGCTTCGCTAATCCTCCCGTTTTCTACTGCTTGATCCAACCTCTCATCAATGCGTTCCTGCATCTCTTCATACCTTTCTTCTCGGGCTTCATCAAAGACTTCCATAACTTCATCAGCATCTAAGTTGAATCTTTCTACTAACTTTTGAACTATTGGGGGATAGTTACTACTATCTACTTGGGCAATTAAAGCTCCCGCGCCATAAATGCCCATTAATCCTAATAAGCTTAGGGTTAAGATTGATAAAATAACAATCTTTTTCATTTTCATCTCTGCTCACCTCCTTGTGTAATCATTACTTGCTTAAAGCAAATAATCTTTAAAAATTTTAGAAAATAGATAAGAACTCTTTAAAATGAAATAAACCTTCTGTTTCTTTTGGTTCAGGTTTTGTCCTTTCCATAATTGATTTATCAAATTACATCACTGACTATATATATTTTCGTCAATGAAACTGAGAATAACCTTAGAGCAACTTTCTACATAATTGATATGCAGAAAGTTTAAGATAATTAAGATATTAGGTTTCTATTTGAGCCTTATATAACTCTTTTTTCCCTTATTGATGGAATTTGAAAAGTATTTACGTAAACATGCAAAAGCAGGCAGGTGCCGTCTTAATTTTTATTCCATGTTCCTATATAAAAGCAATAGTAAATTTTCCTCTGCAAGATTTTTAAAATTTGAAGTAAGATAAAAGCTTTAAACTATAAAGGAAAATGACTGACTCAGAACATCAAGAAATTAATTTTAGTTTCGAATATCCAAAGTCAAATATCTTTTACTAATAAATAATCACTTTAAGTTTTGAATATAAGTAGTCAAATAACTCACAAAGATAATAAAAAAAGACCAGACCTTAAGAAGGCCCGGCC
>CAYFWW010000025.1:0-49960 GCA_964346985.1 uncultured Actinomycetota bacterium | reverse complement strand
GACTATAGTTCCACAGTCTCTACCTTCAGCTACAACATTCTTCCCTTTGGCAATTTGACGCTGTTTTTTTACCATTTCTTTTCTAACCATAGGATAGCTTGAAACTGTTGAGACATTTTGGCTTACCTCTGGCTTCCTAATTTCATCTGTAATATCTTTACCGTCTAAGATTATCAAAACTTTAGAACCGTTCTTTTGAGGCTTAAAGGAAATATCGGCTCTCTTGGCCAAGCGAACAAGCTTCCGGCTATCTTCAAGGTCAACATGGTCTTTGAGAGCTTTCCAGGTCAATGCTCTGTACATTGAACCAGTATCAAGGTGTAGAAAACCTAGCACATCTGAAACTCTTCTTGAAACCGTGCTCTTGCCTGAAGCAGCCGGCCCGTCAATTGTAATAATCATGGAAACTA
This sequence comes from uncultured Actinomycetota bacterium, assembly GCA_964346985.1. Taxonomy (GTDB): domain Bacteria; phylum Actinomycetota; class Aquicultoria; order CAYFWW01; family CAYFWW01; genus CAYFWW01. The sequence continues at coordinate 49,550 of CAYFWW010000025.1, read as the reverse complement.
TTTTATCCGCAGCTATCTCTGCTAACAAGTCTTAGTATCATATCAAGTTTTTAGCTGATATGTATTAATTTAAGTTTTGCAGTATTCTTGAAGCCTTTGCTTTGGTTGCTCTACCCATAATTGTTATTATTTTTATAGCTATGCTAAAATCATTTCTACACTAAAAAGAAGATTAGAGGTAACCAGGTTAAATGGGAAACGATGAAGGATATAACCAGGCCAGAACTAAAACCAATAAAACCATACCGACCGGGGAAACCCATTTCAGAAGTGAAAAGAGAGCTTGGCTTGAAAAAAGTAGTCAAGCTAGCTTCAAACGAAAGCCCATGGCCTCCTTTTCCCCAGGCTATCAAGGCAATCGAAGAAGCAACCGCCAAGCTTAACCGATATCCAGACAGTTCAAGCTATCTACTAAAAGAAAAGTTATCATCTTTCTATGGAGTTGATTCTTCACTAATTGCCATCGGTAACGGTTCCAACGAATTAATCAGGTTAATAGCCAACGCTTTATTGAATCCAGGAGACGATGTAATCTATGCCTGGCCTTCGTTTGTAGTCTACCCGACGGTCACTATGTTGATGCAGGCAAATTCGGTTCAAGTACCCTTAAATAATTTTACCCATGACCTTAAAAATATGAAAGAAAAGATTACCAGCAGGACAAAGATTATCTTTATTTGCAATCCAAATAATCCAACAGGCACTATCGTCAGCCGTAAAGAAATCGATGATTTTTTACAAAACATTCCTCAAGATATTTTGGTCGTCTTTGATGAAGCCTATTACGAATATGTTCAAAACGATGCTTACCCGGAAAGTCTAGACTATATCGGAGGCCAAAACCAGATTGCAATCTTAAGAACATTTTCAAAGATATTTGGACTGGCCGGTTGCCGAATTGGTTACGGGATTATGCCTGATTATCTGGTTGAAGTAATTAACAAGGCCAGGGAACCTTTTAATGTTAACAGGCTAGCCCAGGCAGCTGCCTTGGCCAGCCTGGACCAACCCCAGATTGTAAAAGAACGCCATTTAAAGAACATTGAACAAAAAGAGATTTTCTACCGCGAACTGTCAAAGATGGGTTTAAATTACGTTCCAACTGAAGCTAATTTTATTTTGATTGACGTAGGCCGTGACTGTAAAGATATATTTGAAAAGCTCCTCAAAGAAGGAGTGATTACCAGAACTGGAGATATTTTTGGCTATCCAACCCATCTGAGAGTTACTTTCGGGGATGAAGATGAGAATAAATTTTTCTTTGATAAACTAAAATTAGTCTTAAACATGTAAGTTTGCAGGTGAGGGCAAAAGTTTTAATACTGTTCCTGTCGCCGGTTGATTTATGTTTCGATTATAAATTAAAACAGGCATAACAAAACTACCAATAAGAAGGTGATAACCATGATGATAGTTATGAAAAAAGGTGCTACCCAGCAAGACATAGACCATATAGTTAAAAAGCTTGAAACAGTCGGAGCAAAAGCTCATATTTCTAAGGGTAAATATAAAACCATAATCGGAGCAATTGGCGACCGAGAAGCCATAATAAAATTGCCATTTGAGGCTTTCCCAGGGGTAGAAACAGCTATTCCTATCTTAAAACCATATAAGCTTGTCAGCCGAGAATTCAAGGAAGAAGATTCAGTTATTTCTATAGAAGGATTAGAAATCGGTGGCGATAATTTTACAGTCATTGCCGGACCTTGCTCTGTTGAAAACGAAGAGCAGATCATAAATACAGCTATAAAAGTTAAGGAGTACGGTGCAGCCCTTCTCCGGGGAGGAGCATTTAAACCAAGAACCAGCCCATATAGTTTCCAGGGCCTTGGTGAAGAAGGATTAAAAATGTTAGCCTTGGCTCGAGATGAAACCGGCTTGCCAATTGTCACTGAAGTCCTTGATGTGCGTGATACGGAACTGGTAACGGAATACGCAGATGTTTTGCAAATTGGTGCCAGAAACATGCAAAACTTTCTACTCTTAAGCGAGGCCGGAAAGACTAACAAGCCTGTTCTGCTTAAAAGAGGCTTCAGTTGCACAATAGAAGAACTCCTCATGGCTGCCGAATATATTGTCAAAGAAGGAAACTCACAGGTAATTTTATGTGAAAGAGGAATCAGGACTTTTGAATCTGCGACCAGAAATACTTTTGATATAAGTGCTATCCCCATTATTAAAAATCTTTCACACCTTCCTGTAATAGGTGATCCGAGTCATTCATCAGGGCATAAAGAATTAATAAAACCGATATCACTAGCTGCTTTGGCAGCCGGGGCTCATGGTGTAATGATCGAAGTTCATCCTAATCCGGAGGAAGCTTTATGTGATGGGCCGCAATCATTGCATCCAGATGAATTTATGGAGATGATGGCAGAACTTGAATCGGTTTTAAAAGCTCTCAATAAAAATCTTGTCCGAATAAAATAAAATGAACGAATTTCCTAAAATCACTATAGTTGGTCTTGGCCTTATCGGTGGCTCCCTTGGTTTAGCCTTGAAAAAAGGCGAAATTAGCAAAGAAATCTGGGGAGTAGTGCGAAGAGAGGAATCGGTCAAAGAAGCCCTGGCAGTTAAGGCAGTCGATCATGCTACTTTATCTATGGAAGAAGGAGTAAGAGAAGCTGATTTAATCTTTATATGTACTCCGGTTGAGTCTATTATTGAAAAAATCAAAGATATTACTCCTTTGGTCAAAGACCAAGCCATTGTTACTGACGTTGGTAGCTCCAAACAATCCATTGTCTTGGCCGGAGAGAAATATTTAGGTAAAAATGCATTTTTTATAGGCGGCCATCCAATGGCTGGATCTGAAAAAAGCGGACTTGATGCAGCCAGAGATAATCTTTTTGAAAATGCGCAATATATCTTAACTCCAACAGAAATAACTAATCTCCAAGCTTATAAAAAACTTCATTCATTATTAAACAGGCTTGGGGCAAATGTAATTGCCATCGATCCTGAAAACCATGACAGATTTGTCGCCAATATCAGCCATCTTCCTCATATTCTATCTGCGGCTTTGATAAACCTGGTTAACAGGCAACCTAACGAAAAAGAGAACTTGCTGATGCTTGCAGCTGGAGGCTTTAGGGATGTAACTAGAATAGCCGCCGGAAATCCCAAAATGTGGCTTGAGATTTGCCTTGAAAATAAGGCAGCCATAATTGAAGCTCTGGAAGGCCTTGAAAATGAAATTAATCTGTTTAAACAATCAATAAAAAATAATAACCAAGAATCTCTCTTCAAGCTTTTTAAAGAAGCCCAGCAGACAAGGTTAGCCTTACCGGCCACTATTCATAAAAAGCCATCTAGCCTGAGGGAGCTTCTAATTCCCGTTATAGACCGCCCAGGCATTATAAGCGATATTACCTTAGCTTTAGGAAAATTGGGAATTAACATAAATGATATTGAACTACTTCACACTTCTCCATCATCAGCTATTCTAAAGTTAATAATTGCCGACCAGGAAAGTTCGGATAAAGCCCAGAAAATCCTGGAGGAAAAGGGATACGAAGTCGTTATCGAAACTATCCCGGAGTAGATTTATTATGAATATTATAGTTAGACCAGCGGAGAAAATAAAAGGAGTAATTGTCATTCCCGGTGATAAATCAATTTCACAAAGGGCATTGATTATAGGGGCAATGGCCCAGGGAAGGACCGAGATCGATAATTTCTTACCGGCCAGGGATGTAATGAGCAATTTAAATTGCCTTAAACAACTTGGTGTCCCAATTGAGATTAATTCTCCCAAAGAAGTAATAATCCACGGTGTAGGCCTTTTTGGCTTTAAAGAATCTGACCAAATTCTAGATTGCCAAAATTCTGGAACCACCATGCGTATCTTGCCCGGACTATTAGCCGGCCAAAACTTTTTTTCCTGTCTAACCGGAGATGAATCAATCCGCTACAGACCGGTTGATAGAATAATAACTCCTCTTCGCAAAATGGGAGCTAAAATTTACGGCCGTGATGATAACCGCTATCCCCCTATTTCAATTATTGGCCGCAGACTTTCTGGAATTCGTTATAGATTGCCGGTACCTTCTGCTCAAGTTAAAACTGCCATTTTGATTGCCGGCTTGATTTCTGATGGGAAAACAATAATTGAAGAAGAATTTCGCTCACGAGACCACACCGAAAGAATGCTGAGCATTTTACAGGCTAGAATTAACTTTGAGAAATTTACTACCATAGTAGAGGGAAATTATAGCCTCTCAGCTGAAAGAATAGTTATTCCCGGTGATATTTCATCAGCTGCTTTTTTTATTGCTCTTGGCCTATTGGTAGAGGGAGCCGAAATAACCATCTCTAATGTAGGCCTAAACCCCACCAGGACAGGATTTTTAGATATTCTGGACAAGATGGATGCCTGCCTTACAGCTGAAAACCTGGAAACAATTTCAAACGAACCTCGCGGCACATTAATAGTTGAGCCAAGTGAACTTAAGGCAACCGATATTAATGGGGAGATTATTCCCCGATTGATTGATGAGCTTCCCTTGTTGGCCGTAATAGCCAGTCAGGCAAAGGGGACGACCACTGTAAAAGATGCCAAGGAACTCAGAATTAAGGAAACAGACCGAATTAAAGCAATCTGTACTGAACTAAGGAAAATGGGAGCCGAGATAAATGAGCTGGAAGATGGTTTCCAGGTTAATGGCCCCACTAAACTAAAAGGTGCAATCCTGGAAAGTTATAGCGATCACCGTATAGCTATGGCTTTAGCTATTGCCGCCTCAATTGCCTCTGGGGAAAGTACCATTAGAAATGCGGAATGTGTTGACATCTCTTTCCCCCATTTCTTTGACCTGTTAAATAAAATAAATACCAAAGGATAGCTTATAATAAATATCCGGGAAGGGATTTTGTAAAATCATCAAATTATTTATTTTTCAATCTCTCTCTTAAACGTTTATATATTTTTTTATTTAAAGGAATATGAAGCCCGACTTTATCATCTTTTTCCTTGGTCACATTTATACTTTCAAATTCCGGAACCAAATTATCTTTTGCCAGCAACTCATATTTTTTTAAAAGTTCAGCCAGAAGATCTATAAACTCTTCGATCTTAAAATGCTTAAGGTTAGTAAAAACTTCGCCGCTAAAATATTTAGGCCAGACAAATATAGCCAATTCTTTGGCCGCCATCTTTTCCAGTTTTAACTTTTTAATTAAATCTTTTGTAGCAATTTCCTTAAAATAATCAACATATTCATCAATTTCCTTTTTCTTCATGATTGACTTAATCTCATTGAGAGCCCAGATATTGAAGTAAACATCTTTATGATAATAAGAAGTTTTTCCTGTTCCAGCTGGTGATTTACCAGCTTTAACCCTGTAAATCCACTTCTTTTCCCTAAATTGATGAAGTGCTTTATGGTCCAGTTTAATTTTTTGTTTTTTAAACAAGAAAATCAATTCCGAAGCAGTAATCAGATCTTTCTCTATGTCCAAGCTATCTTCAAACCAGCCAAATTTGTTCTTATATGTTTTGAATAATTTTAAAATATCCATCTTATAACTCCACAGAACTTACATTTTCATTTTCGGATTTATTGAGCAAGACCTTAATCTGTTTAAGCTAATTATTTGAGGAAATTCTAGATACAGCTAAAATGGCAGTAATCATTGAGAAGAGTCAAATATGTTCTGTCCTGTTTATACTCAATCACTGAAATCGAACCATGTGAAATTGTAAATTTCCAGTAGCTGATTGTCGGTAAGTCCAGAACGTAGCCCAAAATATTTTTTAAAGGCCCTCCATGTGAAACTATCAGGATATTTCCCATAGAATTATTTGAGATTATATCATCATAAGCAGATCTTACCCGGTGGCCAAAGTCAGACCAATGTTCGCCTTCAGGAATCACCTCGCTTATGGGGTCCTCAAGCCAACGTCCAATAACTTCGGGAGAATGGTCCATTAACTCATCGATAGTCCTACCCTCCCAAGCTCCGAAATCAATTTCTTTTAAATCTTCAACTGGAATTATTTTTTGATCGTTGTTTATTTTTATAAAATTAGCAGTTTCAATTGCTCTCCTATATGGGCTTGAGTAGATTCGCTCAAATTCCACGGGCTTTAATCTGTCAGCAAGTATTTCAGCTCTTTCTTTCCCTTTTATGCTCAATCCCAGGTCCGTACGGCCGATGAAGCGGCTCTCTTCATTCCACTCAGTTTCAGTATGCCTGACAAGATATGCTTTCATAATCTAGTTTATTTTATGATAACAACGAAAATAAATAAAATTGAGATCTCAGATAGCTCTATTACCGCACCAAGAATATCCCCGGTAATTCCCCTGACTTTAATTGATAATAAATAGGTAATAAACATACCTGCCACCAGGCCAGCCAATAATATTAATAACCCGGAATAGGAAAGGGCAAGTACAAACGCCCAACTGAGAATAAACAGGTTTATGAAAAATGATGATTTCCGGCTGTTTTTTTTCAATTCCTGGCCAAGGCCGCTATTCTTGGCCGCCGGGAAAAAAGTCAGGGCCGTAACAGCGCACATCCTGGCCATAGCCGGAAATAAAATCAGAGCCACCCAAATAAAGCCGGGATTTATGGATAACAGCAACAAATATTTTAAAATAATGTCAAAGATAACAGCTGAAAGGCCAAAGGCACCTACCTTCTCATCCTCCATTATGCTAAGTGCTTGCTCTCGGTCAGTAGTTCCGACCAATCCGTCTATTGAATCAGCTAGCCCATCTATATGAAGCCCCCTGGTAAAAACAAAGATCAAGATTACGGCAATAAAAAGATTAATATTATTAGGCAAATAAAAATGAAGAATGTATAGAATCCCGCTCAATAATGCACCTATTAACAGCCCGATTAAAGTAAAAAAGGGGATCGCCCTGGAAAGTTGAGATGCATTGTGCCCTTTTTTAGGTAAGGGGAAAGCAGTTAGAAAAGACAAAGCCAAAATAAAATTATTCCAGAGCTTAAATTCAGTAACTTTCCTAATAGCCATAACTATATATTTTCTTCAATTAAGTCTAACCAATTTCAGACCTTGATACGCTAGCTGACTCAAAAGTGGACATGCCTGTCAAAATTAAAGCAGCTGCTTCAACCAGATTCATGGCTAAAGCAGCGCCAGTTCCTTCACCTAAACATAGATCAAGTTTCAATAAAGGCTCGAGCCCAAGCACCTTTAGCACTTTTTTATGGCCTTTCTCACGCGAAAGATGTGATGATATAAGATAGTCCTTGGTTTCTGGGAAAATTTCAACGGCCACAAGAGCTGCTGCACCTGCAATAAATCCATCGATGATTATTGGAATACTGTTGGCCGCTGAGCCAAGAATCAATCCAGTCAAACCAGCAATATCCAATCCACCAACTTTGGCCAGGACATCCAGTGGATTTTTCGGGTCGGGCCTATTCTTCTTTATTGCCTGCTTGATTACATCAGATTTATGCATAACCATCTCATTGCTGAGGCCGGTCCCTCTATCTGTAATCTGTTCAACCGGGCTGGAGGTTAATACAGAAACGACCGCGCTACTGGCTGTTGAATTACCTATACCCATCTCACCGGTACCTATCAGATTACAACCCCTTTTTATTATTTGTTCAGCGATTTCAGACCCAATTAGGATTGCCTCCAGTGCTTGCCCCCGGTTCATGGCAGGGCCTGTTTTAATATTATTTGTACCATGCCTGACCTTTCGATTTATTAAACCAGTTTGCTTCACCCGTCCTTTTATGCCTATATCGACAACTCTAACTTCCGCTCCTACCAGTTCGGCGATTATATTTATTCCAGCCCCACCATTTAGAAAATTTAAGACCATCTGCTTAGTTACTTCTTGAGGATAAAGGCTGACATTTTCCCGGACAACTCCATGATCAGAAGCCATTATTACAATAGCCTTTTTCTTGATCTGGAAATCAATTCTTCCAAATATGCCAGCTAGTTGGATAGACAAATCTTCCAGCCGCCCAAGGCTTTTTTTAGGTTTAGTCAGGCTATCCTGCTTCTGCCTGGCTTGTAGCATTGCCGACTTGTCCAAGGGCTTTATCCTGTCTGTCAGTTCTTTTATCGATTTATTCAAATATCTCTCTCCATTCAGGTCATTAGTAAATATCCGATTAACCGCTTTGATAAAATCACTATCTATTGCCCGGCCAACAGCCAGCTTAAGTTTATAAATTGATCTATAATCACTGTAAAGGTCATAGCTACTCTTCTTTTATCTTTAACGGATATCCGGCAATCATCAATACCACTTCATCCGACATCTCGGCAACTCGTTTATTTACTTCACCTTGAATATCCCTAAACAATCTTCCCAGCAGATAAGGGGGGACTAATCCCTGGCCAACTTCATTGGAAACAATCAATTTCTGCCCTTTAAATTCTTCCAAAGCGGCCAGGTCTTTTTCAATAGACAACAAAAGTTCTTTTTCAAGTCTAATAATCTCCTTTTGGGTAATTTCTTCCTTGCCTGTCAATTGATTTGAAATATAAACAGTCAAGCAGTCCAGTATTATTACTTCTATTTCAGAATCTAGACTGTCAATTGCTCTTTTTAAACCAGCTTCGACAACTATTGTCTGCCAACCTTTAGGTCTTGCCTTCTGGTGCCTTTTAACTCTGGCTTTCATTTCTGCATCTTTAATTTGAGCGGTTGCCAAATAGGCTACCTTCCGTTTAGCAGCTTTAGCCGTCTCGACAGCATAATTGCTTTTACCGCTTCTTGCCCCTCCAATAATAAAAGTCATTCTATTCTTCATCTGGCTGCCCGTTTACTAATTCAAATAACAACTCATAATTATTTAAAAACTTTACCCCGGTAGTGTCGCTCAAGTCTTTAAAAATAGCATCTGCCTGCCCTTCGGTAAAATCCTTTTCTTTTTTTGAGCTAGATCCCAAAACCAAGACTTTCTTCCCTTTCTTGGCCAGATCATAAACGGCTTTTAAATTTTTTAAATTACCCGGCCCAAAGGGTATATCAAGCAAGATAATAAAATCAGCTGACTTCATTAACTTTCTATTCATGATGTCGGCTTCATCGGTAATCTCTGAGAAAGGGGCTTCAGCAATATAATCAAGACCCAGACTTTGAGCTGTTTCTTCATCAGTGTCAAGAACATTTATAACTCCGCAGGTAACCTTATGCCCTTGCCGGATGAATCTTTTCATAAGATTTGAACCGCTCCCCATGCCGCAGACCAGGTGAATCCATAAACCTTTTTCCGACTTTTTATATTTAAAGTCCCTGGATACAGAATGGATAAATAATTTTCCTGATATAGGGTGCCTGCTAACCTCGACTTCAATGCCAAAAACCTCTTTAATATTTTCAGTACACATGACCTCGTCTGTTTTTCCCGAAATAAAGACATTTCCATCTCGAAGAAAGATAATCTCCTGGCAATATTGGCTGGCTAAATTTAAATCATGAAAAACTGCAATAACTGTTAACCCTTTCTCCTGCCTTTCCCTGACTAAATCTAATACTTCCAGTTGAAATGAAATATCTAGATGGGAAGTTGGCTCATCCAGGATTAATATCTCAGATTCCTGGGCTATGGCCAGGGCAAGAAAAACCCTTTGTTTCTCACCGCCACTTAACTGGCTAACTTTCTTTGTGGCAAAATCCTTAAGGTTAAACATTTTAAAAACTGATTCAACTACCGATAAACCTCTATTATCTATATCTGCAAACCTGTTTTTATAAGGAAGCCGCCCTAAAGAGACTACTTCCTCGACTGTCAATGGAAATCTTGATTCAATCACTTGCGGGACAACAGCAATTTTTTGTGCAATTACCCTTCTTGGCAGAGTCTCAATTCTCTTGTTGTCTAGAAATACTTGACCTTTTTTAGGTTGAATTGAATGATTTAAAGATTTCAGCAAGGTTGTTTTACCCGACCCGTTCGGCCCGACAATACCTATGAAGTCACCTTTTCTTGCAATAAGGTCAATATTCTTTATGACCGGTTTTCCGTTATAAGCAACTGTTATATCTTCTGCCTTTAATATCTCCCTCTTCATTAAAGAACTGCCTTCCTTCTTTTAAGGAGAAAAATAAAAAATGGGCCACCTAAAATTGAAGTAATAATGCCAACTGGCAGATCCAAAGGATGAACTATCGTTCTGGCTAGAGTATCTGTAATACTCATAAAAACAGCTCCAAATAAAAAAGATCCAGGAATCAACCAGCGGTGATTTGCTCCGAATATAAATCTGCCGATATGAGGAATCATCAAACCGACAAAAGCAATTATCCCGCTGACAGATACACATGAGGCAACCAGAAATGAAGCTATATAGAGCAGCCTTTTCCTAATGCTTTCAACATCAACACCAAGATGTGTAGCCTGTTCTTCCCCCAATAAAAGTGCATTCAGTTCGGTCCAATAAAATAATGTCATTATTGAACCTGAAAAGATAAATAAAGAGATTACTGGCATTATATCCCAGTTAGCCTGGCTAAAACTTCCCATTAACCAAAAAATCATTTGCAGAAAACCTTTTCGACTGAAGATAATTACTATTGAGACTAAGGCTGTTACGCTAAAACTGACCGCTAATCCAGACAATAACAATGAGTCCGGGTTTAACCTACCTTTCTCTTTGGCCAGATTGTAAACAATGGTTATAGTTAGAATAGCACTCATAAAAGCTGTTACAGGAAGAGCATATACCCCCGGGATAATTTGATTTAACCTAAATGCGATGGCCAAGACCGCACCCAGAGATGCTCCTGATGAGACGCCGATTATATAAGGATCAGCTAAAGCATTATTTAAAAGAGCCTGAAAAATAAGACCGCTTAAAGCTAATCCCGCTCCTACCAATAAACTTAATAATATTCTGGGAAGCCTTACCTGGAGAATAATCGTTCTTACTGATTGAGAAATTTCTTCCGAGGCAATAAAGTTCTTAATAAACGGAATTGAACTACCGATAGTTTTGGCCACTTCTAGCGGAGGTATGGAAGCCGCCCCTACCCCCGCTGAAATGACAACTGTTAATATGCCCACTCCAATGAAAGCAATTAATAATAATCTTTTCCAGTAATTATCTTTCTTAGGCATATAACCGCTCTAGCTATTATTTATTTCATTAAATAATTGCTCTAACCCTTGAACAATCCTTGGCCCAGGCCTCATAATCAAATTATCATCAAAAATAAAGACACGCTTATTTTTAACAGCAGATACACTTTCAAATCCGGGTCTTTGATAGAGAGCACCGGGCTCACTCATAGTACCCTTTCCGGCAATATAAAGTTCAGGATCTGCTTTTAGAAGTGCTTCCTTGTCTATAAGGGCAAAACCTTGGCCGGCTTGAGCCCCTATATTTATCCCACCAGCTATAACAATTAAATCATCTTGAAAAGTTTCGGTTCCGGCAGTATAGATAGGTTCAGCTGACAGCTCAAGAAAGACTCTGGGATTTCTTTCAAGCTTAGCCACAGCTTCTTTGATCCTATCAATCTCTTTCTCCATAGAGCCAGCTAACTGCTCTGCTTTTTTATCCTGCCCGGTCATATGTCCAATCTCTCGGATGTCCTCTATTATCCCCTTGATACTCTTTGGGTCCATAACATAGAGTGGTGTTTCAATCTTTTTCAGTTTTTGTATTAAGTTTTCCTGTACTCCTGCTGTCCCGATAACCAAGTCAGCTTCGAGGGCAATTATCTTCTCAAGGTTGGGGTTTTGAAAGTCTCCAATTTTTTCTTTCTTTTTTGCCTGGTCCGGATAATCACAATATGTTGTCACCCCGACAATTTCTGAATCAAGGCCCAGGGCAAACAATACTTCAGTAGAAGCAGGTGTAAGAGATATTATCCTGGTTGGCTTTTTCGAAACTGTCACTACTTGCTTCTGGTCGTCAGTAACCTCGACCGGAAATGACAATTTTTCATTGTTAACCTTATTTTTTTCAGCCTTTCTATCTTCATCTGCAGATTTGCAGCCAGCCAGTGCGAGAATCATTAATGAAAAAAGACTGATAATAAAGATTTTACTAATTCTATTCATTTTGATTCCTCCAATACAAATAATAAAAAAACCCAGCTTTCACTGAGGTTCAATTAAATATATATTTTTATCTCTCACCTCTCTCCACGAAGGTATATCTATTTCAGGCAGGTCTCCTGGCTACTGGCTCTACTTTCTCCCGCCTTCCCGTCTTAAAGTATTAAGACAGTGGCTATTTGAGAAAAAGCTTACCAGTTACAGTGGCGGGTCCGCACCGGAATCTCACCGGTTTCCCCATTAAACCCATAGCGGGTACCTGAAACTTCCTAACTATCAATGTTGAAAATATAGCAGTTAGTCATACTTAAAGCAAGATTATTTAATATTTTAAGAAATTATTTTTCTTCCCAAAACGATTCTGCTTCTTCTTCCATCTCTTCTAGCCGGTCATAATAATCAGTAAATTCGTTCAAATGAGCCAAAGCAATCTTTCCAGTTAATAAAGAATCATCGTCTGTTACATTAGTTTCAGGGTCAACTAAACCGTGCTCGAGTTCAACATCCATGCCTCTTCTAAACTGGTCAACATCAAATTTACTCCAATCTAGGCCTAGTTTTTCACCAATTTCCTTTGCTTCTTCCTGACTAAAGTTCTTTTTGTGTTCCATAGCAATCTCCTTTCCACAATTAAAGATAAGGCTGACTTTTAAATTAGTCTAAATAATAATAACTAAAAAATAGCATCTATATTCAAAGCTTTTTCAGGTTTTAACTATATATAGGTAGACCCGGCCTTTCTTTTTAACATAATCCCACGTTGGAAAAGGCCAGAAGTGAGAAACAACTCTGGCCCCATCCTTAAGCTCGTTTTTTAACTTAACCTCCAGTTTGGGCATGCTGATGTCGATCTGAAAAGTGATAACAATATCATAGACAGATAGGTCCTCCCTCCAAAAATTCTTCCAATATATATGAGCGTTTTTTTCAAGGCCCAGTTTCCTAATCTTTCGCCTGGCAATCCAAACCAGAAAAGGATTTATTTCATATCCATAAGCTTCCGCCCCATTTTGGGCTAAGGCAATGATAATCCTGCCGTCTCCTGAGCCCAGATCAACAGCTTTTTGACCTTTTTTTATATCAGCCAGGTTTAACATTCTTTGAACTTTACGCCGGCTGCTTGCATTAAAGGGAGCCCCTAGAAAGAATAGCGGTAATATAAAAAAGAGGCCGACCAGAGTGAACAGAAAATACTTGATAGCATTTTTTATAATTTTTGACATGTCTTTACCGGCAAAGATTTTTTGTTTACTCTTTGATATTTAAATCACCAAAATATATAAGCTTAAATTAATAGACTTCACACTTCACCTGAAAATAGTTCTTCGGATGATCACAGGAGGGGCATTTTTCGGGAGGCTCTTTCCCTTGATAGACATATCCGCATTTACGGCAAACCCAGTTTACTTCTTGGTCTTTTCTATAAATCGTTCCATCTTCCAGTTCTTTAAGCAATTTCTTGTATCTATCTTCATGATGTTCTTCAGCTTTGGCAATAGACCTTAATCGACCGGCGATCTCAGTCAGCCCTTCACTTTTTGCTATTTCTGCAAAATCCGGGTACATTTTGGTATATTCGTAGTTTTCTCCGGCAATTGCCGCTTTAATGTTTTCAACCGTATTGGCAAGTACGGAGGGAACTTCCGCCTGTACTTCAATCGGATCAATTTTTTCTCCGCTTTTTTCTTTCAATGTATTAATCAAGCGCATCAACCATTTAGCATGCTCTCTTTCGTTATCGGCTGTTACCAGAAATATCTCAGCAATCTGCTCATACCCTTCTTTGCTGGCAATCTTTGAATAAAAAGTGTAGCGATTGCGGGCCTGGCTTTCTCCTATAAATGCTTTTGCCAGATTATTAATTGAATTTAACATATCTAAATCCTCCCTTTTAATAGATTATTATCTTAATGCATAAACAAAACAGATAAATAATTATTTCATCGAATAGGTTAAAACCTTTTCGGTAAACAGCCGTGGCTAAATCTATAAAAATACTGAGGCAACTATTTCTTTGTTATGCTTTAATCTTTAATATCCTCTGAGATCAGAATTCATAATCAACCGACCCTTGCAAGCCCAATGAAGGAACATCGACTTTAATATTGTCCTTTACACCGGTTGCGCCGCCGGGTATGGAAAAGCTAATCTCACCCTCAGCATTTGTTTTTTTAGTACCTGAACTGTTATAGTCATCTGTCCCACTGACTTCATATTTGATATCTACACCGGCTTGGGCAGGGATTAATCTAACTATGATAGTCACAGATTGCTTTGGGCTTGGATCCGGAGGATTGGCCTCTACTAAAAGTTTACCTTCCTCTATCCATTTCTGACCTTCTTCAAGTGGTTCATCTTCAATTATCTCCGAATCATCATGATCAGGTGTAATTTCATCTTCTGGCACATCTTCGTCCTCATGATAATCTTCTTCTAAACCTACAAATGCGGGGTCAATAAAGATATCAGGGGGTGGTGGCGCCATTGTCGGGCCGACCAAGACCTCAATGCTCTCTGGCATAATTGAAATAACGACATCATTAATTGGTTGGCAGATATTGATAAATATATTAATTACCGACGGAGGTAATATGACTATGACATTGTTGATAAAGATTTGTGTATTTTGAATTATTACCGAAGTAGTTGTCACCGGTACCTGCAGATCCATAGGATTACCGCATTTAGCCAGAACATGAGGCACACCATTTTCATCTGTTAAAGCAATTCGGTTTCTCTTGAGAACATATCCCGGTAGAATTTTATAATTTTTGGTGCTGTTAGTAATAATAGTTCCTTTCTTTAATGTTTTCTTCAGCTTCATTCCGCCTTTTTCTTTCTTGGCCAGTCTGTCAACATCTGATTTTGTTAAACCAGTGACATCATTGAGAAGTTTTAAGTACTTGCTGTCAGCTTCACATTTTTTCTTGACATCTTCCCAGGAATATATTCCTTTCGGCACCAAAGGCGGTGCTTCAACAACTGCTGAGGCTTGATTTGAATTACCGCTTTCAGCTTTATCGGTCGTGGCCGCCGTAACAACATAATAGTAGGTAACACCCTTTTGAATATTTTTATCTATATAATTTGATTTATCAGGATCAATTCTTGAAGCTAAGACAAATTTATCACCTGGAATAACGCTTTTATAGACTCTGTATTCTTTTAAATCATTGATTGAAACATCGTCCCAGTTCAATCTGATGTCCTGACTTGTAGTGGAGGCTTTAAGGTTATCAGGTATTGGTACAGAAGTACCTGATTTTGTCTTCTCGCCGGTAACAGATGAAGTCCCGCCTTGGCTTGAGGGAGGAATGACAGTCGCTGGCTGCCCTTTTGCTCCCATTACACTTAAAACATATAACGATGAACAGCAACAGCAGCTAAAAAAGATGATTAACAATAATGGTACCAACCAGATGGCAACTTTATACTTTCTATCTTTTTTTGATGGAGGTGTTGTCATGACCCTGGTATTCTCTTCGTTTGTTGGATTATCTTGATTTTGGTCTATAGATTGGCCGCATGATTGACAAAATTTGCTCCCCTCGGAAATTTCCTTACCGCATTCTTTACAAAATGGCATTATGCTCCTCTCCCTTGTTGCCCTAATAACACCGAATATAAAAATTATTTTCTTTGAAGAATTCTACTATATTATTAGCTTTAAGTGTATAAAATAAAAATTATATTTGTTTAGTAATTCTATACCAGGCCAATAAGCTTATCCCTCTAACCAGCTTAAAACCTTTAAAAAAAGAGTAGGTTTTACCAGTTGCTTTTCCAGGTCTCTGCTGGGCAACCTGTAAAAATAATCTTCCTACATCTTCTTTTTGTACACCGATTGCCTTTAATATAAGAGGGATATTCCTAGTTTTTTCTTCTAGTCCAGAGCTAGTCTTTATGTCTTTATAGAAATCAGTTTTTACCATTCCGGGGAGTAAAGCATGAATTGAAACCGGATAACCAATATTTTCCTTGGCCAAGCTTTTAGTTAAGCTAATTACAGCTGACTTGGTAGCTGCGTAAGTAGTTAAAAAAGGGCTGGCATCTCCTCTTCCCCCTTTACCGCTAATATTGAAGAGCAAGCCGCCATTCTTTTTAAAATAGGGTATAACCAGCCGACAGGCAAGAAGTACTGCTGTCAAATTTACCTCTATAATCGACCGAATTTCATCGGTTTCCATTTTATCTAGAAATTGGTAACCGCCAGATAAACCTGCATTATTTACCCAAATATCAATTCTTCCCCAAGTTTCTACTGCATGTGAAAAAAGCCTCTTTACATCATTCTCATTAGTGACATCAACTTTTATTCCAGATGCTTGAAAACCATTTTGCCGAAATATTTCAACATTCTGTTCGACTTTTTTCTCATTTCTTGAGCAGATTACTACTTTGGCCCCCTCTCTAGCACAGGCAAAAGATAAAGCTTTACCAATGCCCCTGGTCGAACCAGTGACCACAATAACCTTATTTAATAGTTTCATATTTATTATCCTTTCTCACTCACCCATTTATAAACAAACTATCTTTAAGGCATCTTTTATGTGAATTATAAGATTATATCTAATGGCGAATATATAATCATTAATCGAAAGTATAATAAAATGCGGCGACTTCTATCTTCTTTATTAAGATAAATAGATTTAATCTAAATTAATATATAACAGTTAGTTAAAAGTACATATTAATGATTAAATTAGGAATAAATCCAAAACCTATAAACTTTTTAGATAAAAACTGGACATTACTCATATTTTTATCTAACATCTTTAATGAATAAGGGAGGATATATGAATAAATATTTCTCAGCAGTAATTGCTTTATTCTTCTTCTTGGTTTTGCTCTTATCAGGTTGTACTTCAACTACTAAGGAAGAAGCAAAGAAGGATGAAGATAAAGGTCCTCTTGTCATAGCTTCTAAAATAGATACAGAAGGAGCTCTTTTAGGACAAATGATAGTTTTAGCCCTAAAGGATAATGGTTTTAAAGTCACAGACAAAACCGAATTTGGGCCTACTGATGTTATTAGAAAAGCAATTTTAAATGATGAGATTGATATCTACCCAGAATATACTGGAAATGGCGGATTCTTCTTTGAAGACACTGATCCTGAGATCTGGAAAGATGCCCAAAAAGGATATGAAAAAGTTAAGGAGCTGGATAAAGAAAAGAATAATATTATCTGGCTAAAACCAGCTTCAGCCAATAATACCTGGGCTATTGCCATCAGAAAAGACCTTTCAGAAAAAGAAAATATTAAAAATTTGGAAGATTTTGCAGAATATGTCAATAAAGGCAGCAATGTAAAACTGGCCGGATCCGAAGAATTTGTCAATCGCCAAGATGCCCTTCCTTCTTTTGAGAAGGCTTATGGCTTTAAATTAAATAAAAATCAGTTGCTAATTGTTTCCGGTGGTAATACCTCACAGACTGAAAAAGCAGCCGCCGAAGGTACAGACGGAGTCAATCTAGCCATGGCTTACGGTACTGACGGTGCCCTTGCTGCCCTCGGGTTAATTGTGCTTGAAGATACTAAAGGAGTACAACCAGTTTATGAACCAGCCCCCATCGTTCGAGATGAGATATATAATAAATTTCCTGAAATTGAAGAAATTTTAAATCCCATTTTTCAATCCTTGGACCTGGAAACACTTCAAAAATTGAATTCAAAAATAGCAGTCGAAGGCCAGGATGCCTCAAAAGTAGCTAAAGAGTACCTGGAATCAGAAGGATTCCTTGAATAGTAGACTGCCTTTTAGGAGGCTTAACCTAATTGCCAGGCCGTATAATCAACAAAGTTGCTTTGGCCGGTTCATTACTGGGAATCTTATCCTTTGATTTATCTTTTTTAATATTACGCCCTAACAGAATTGCCAGCGGCACAGCATTGTACATTTGGAATATATCATTGCCTTATGAGATTTTAATTCTAATCTTTCTATGGTTAATTGTGATGATTCAAGCCCTAGCCGGACGAGATTATAAATACCATTTTCATATTATAGGAATTATAGGTAACCTAATCTTGGTCTTAGTATTCTTAATAACAGCCAGAAGCTCAAAAATACTTTTAGCTGATACAACCCAACCTTTCTCCCGTGTCTCTTTAGGTTTTGGAACCTATATCATGGTTTTGGCTGCATATATACTAATTCAGTCAAGCTTGAAAAAAATAAAGGCAAATCTATTTATTAAAATTCTTCTTTCCTCTGCAGGATTTTTTATATTGGCTACTCTCTTGTTCCTTGGCTATTTTAATAACTTTTCGATTATGCAAGAATATTTCGTCAGAGAAAAGCGCTTCCTGGCTGAAGTCGTGCAGCATATTTTTCTGTCAATTTCGGCAGTAGCTATTGCCATTCTAATCGGAACACTTTTTGGTTTCTTGGCTTTTAGGAAAAGAGTTCTAGATAAACCGATTTTTTTCTTTGTAAATACTGTTCAAACCATTCCCAGCCTTGCTCTTTTTGGACTGATGATTACCCCCCTAGCTATCCTTTCTGGGAGATTTCCTTTTCTCCGTAACCTAGGAATTCAGGGAATTGGCTGGGCTCCCGCCCTGATAGCCATAAGCTTATATGCTTTGCTTCCTATAACCAGGAACACTTATACCAGTTTAAAAATTATCGACCCGGCCATAATAGAATCCGGTATAGGTATCGGAATGAGTAAATTTCAACTTCTATATAAAGTACAGATACCACTTTCACTGCCGGTATTTCTAAGTGGGGCCAGAACATCAATTGTCCAGTCAATTGGTAACACAACTGTAGCTGCCCTGATCGGAGCCGGAGGCCTGGGAGTCTTTGTCTTTCAGGGATTAGGTCAAGCAGTCCCTGACCTTATCTTATTAGGCTCCTTGCCTGTAATCATGATAGCTGTCTTTACAGATAAGGTGATGGATACAATGATCAGATTGGTCACACCTAAAGGAGTAGCCAGGGAGCTTGAACCATGATTGAGCTTAAACAAGTTAGTAAAAAATACGGTGACCTTAAAGCAGTCAATAATATTTCATTGAATATAGATGCCGGCCAAGTCTGTGTTATAATAGGCCCTTCCGGATGCGGTAAATCTACGACTCTCAAATTAATTAACCGTATGTTTGAGCCAACAAGCGGTGAAATTTTGGTAGATGGAAAAAATATTAATACCTACAGACCAGAATTGCTTAGACGGAAAATAGGCTATGTCATCCAAGACATTGGCCTATTTCCTCATATGACGGTTGCCGCCAATATTGCAGTTGTACCAAGACTACTTTCCTGGAAAAAGAATAAGATTGAAAAAAGAATCGATGAACTCTTGCAAATAGTAGGGCTGGAACCAGAAAAATACCGTCATAAACTACCAGGGCAACTATCCGGCGGTGAAGCCCAGAGGATTGGAGTTGCCAGGGCAATTGCAGCTAATCCTCCCATCCTTTTAGCCGATGAACCGTTTGGAGCAGTAGACCCTTTGACCAGGGAAAAGCTTCAAGCAGAATTTATAAATATTCAACAGCAACTGAAAAAGACCATTGTTTTTGTCACCCACGACCTGGATGAAGCTATTCGCCTGGCTGACAGAATAGTCTTAATGAACAATGGAGAAGTACTCCAATACGACACACCCGAAAATATCCTGGCCCATCCGGTTAATAATTTCGTAAGGGATTTCATCGGTACAGACCGGGCTTTAAAACGGCTTTCCAGATATTCTGTCTCAGATGTTATCAGCCAAGCCAACTCCTTTCAGATAAGCAAAGACTCAATAAAAGAATTCAAACAAAAAGAGCCATCAAAGATTCCAAGATTTCTCTGGGTGCTTGATGATAAAAAAAGGCTCATTGGATGGATTAATACTAGTAATATAAGAGATATCGATGATATAGAAACATTTTATACTAAGATTAATCCATCCGAAATCTCGGTTAGAAAGGACTCTACTCTTAGAGAAGCATTGTCCAGAATGCTTGGCCAATGTATCAAGACTGTTCCGGTGGTAGATAAAAAATTCCATTTATTAGGAGAAGTTAGTTTGGCCGATATCGAAAAAATTACAGAAAAGGAATAGGTATGACTTTAAAGAATAAGAAGTATCTTTTATGGAACTGGGCGCTTATCATTCTATTAATATCTTTATTTATATATTTGATTTCAAATATGAACCTATGGGAGCAAATATTAAAAACCATATATCCTAAAGAGTCAACTCATATCTATCCCAGAGCAAATCTATTAATCCTGATAAAAGAACACTTGTTTTTAACCATAGCTTCCAGCTTTCTGGCCGTTCTTGCCGGCATCCTTATAGGAATTTTTGTTACCCGGCCAATCGGCAGTGATTACAGGCAAATTGTCAACGACATAGCATCTCTTGCTCAGACTTTTCCGCCGGTAGCTGTATTGGCGTTGGCCGTGCCGTTTTTGGGGTTTGGCTTTGCTCCTACCATAACCGCCCTATTTCTTTATAGTATTCTGCCCGTTATAAGAAATACTATCTCCGGAATCCAGTCTATCTCTCCCCAATACATAGATGCAGCCAAAGGCATGGGCATGGGCAGAATTCAAATTTTATTAAAAGTCGAACTGCCATTGTCTTTAAGAGTCATAATAGCCGGGATTAGAATATCAATTATAATCAATATCGGCACAGCAACTTTAGGTGCAGTTGTCGGAGCTGGGGGTTTGGGGACTCCAATAATTTCTGGATTGATTAGAGATAATCCGTCCTTCGTTCTAGAAGGAGCTATTGCTGCGGCTCTTCTTGCTTTAATAGTTGATCTATTTATAGCTCAAATCGAAACTAGCCTTACCGTTTATTAACCATACCGCATCTTTATTTATTATTTGGGTTATTTATAAAAAAATAAGAAAATAAAAACGATATGAAGGCCATTGATGCATTAATGGCCATTGCCCAGCGGAAGCTAGTAATAAAAGATTCTTTAATTAACTTGGATGCTATTCTTTTCGATTGGGCATTAAATTCAGAGGGGATCTCAATCCCTCCAAATTTATCAACCTGTCTTATAATCAGCACTTGTTCTGTCTTGCTTAAACTTGTGGCCGGTATTTTGAGTTCAAGATTACTTTTGAATATGGATATAGAAACAGCACCAATTATAGCTATTGCCATCAGTGCTGCTATTCTTGAGATTGCATTATTGACTCCTGAGGCTGCTCCTGAAAATTCTTTCTTGACTGTCAGGGCTGATTTAGTCAGGGGAGAAATGACAATGGCCATGCCCAGCCCGAATAATATTAATCCTGGCATGAATTGAGTAAAATAATTAGCCTCATCACCTGGTATAATTAAAAAAAACATGCCTGTACTGACAATTAAGGGGCCGAAAATCATTTGTAACCTTGGCCCTATTCTATCAGCCAAAGACCCAGCGATTCCGGAAAAAAACGCTATCAAAATAATAGGAGGAAGCAATCCAAGGCCAGCCATGATGGGTGTATATCCCTGAACCTGCTGTAAGTTTAAAACTAGAAAAAAGATGGTAGCATATAGGGCAAAATATAGCGTAAAAGTCAAAATGTTTGCTCCCGCTACCAGGGGATTAGAAAATATTCGAAGAGGAACCAGGGGCTGGTCAACCATTTTTTCAACCCAAACAAACAATATTATGGCCAATAAACCGAAGGCAATACTAGCAAGTACGATAGTATCATCCCATCCCGATATCGGAACCCTTATCAAACCGTAAGATAAGCTAAAAAGCCCGAATGAAATCACTGACGTCCCCAACCAGTCAAAGGTTTTAAAATCAGGGTTGTAGCTTTCAGGAACAAATTTAATGGTTGTGAAAAGGGCTATTAAGCCTATCGGAACATTAATAAAAAAAATAGATGACCAACCATAATTTTGGATTAACCATCCACCCAAAAATGGTCCAACAGCCGCTACTCCTCCAGATATACCCGCCCAGTATCCTATTGCCTGTCCCCGGTTATCTTCTTTTATGCTGACATTTATAATTGACAGACTGCCGGGTATCATCATTGCTGCCCCTATTCCCTGCAATGCCTGGAATGCAATTAGCTGATTTATTGTCCTGGCCAATCCTGATAGCAAGGAAGCTAAAATAAAGCCCACAATACCAATGATAAATACCTTCTTCCGGCCAAATCTGTCACCAAGCGAGCCACTTGTTAATATCAGCATGGCCAGGGCAAGAGCATAGGAATTAACCACCCATTGAATACCGCTAATATTAGCTTGAAAATATGATTGTATGGTTGGTAAAGCAACACTTACCGCTGAAGTAATCAAAAAGGCCATACCGCTAGCCAGAATAGCTGCTAAAAGTATCCATTTTGCCTTTATTGATTTTATGCCAAGTTGACTGTTATTAACCAAATCAAACCTTGTCTCATAGAATACTGATTAATTCAGACAAGCTCTCCTTTTACATCTGCGTGATACCGATAATATTCCCCTCAGAATCTTTGAACCAGGCCATCTTATAACCATTCGAGACTGCAATACTATTAATTGTTTTTATATTTGGCATATCATATTCTTCAAACTCAATACCTTTGTTTTTTAATTGATCTACTTCATTCTCGATATCATCTACTAAAAATGTAAAAGCAGTATTATCTGCTTTTGTAGCCGCTCTCTGATAAAGCAATATTCTTGTGTTGTTCCCACATTCATAGACAACCTCATCGTCGGTTTCCATTATAGGAGAATGCAAACCTATTTTTCCCTCATAAAAATTCTTAGCCCTCTCTTTGTCAACGACCGGCAAGGTGGTCATAATCATTTTGTTATATAACATCTTTTTCACCTCCTTTCCATTAACTTTTAATAATTAAAGCTTTAAATATATAATCGAATTCCGATAAAAAAATTCCAATAAGATATTAATATGATCTTTTCTGTTCTGAACTCGTAAACAATAATAGTGCTAATATATTTAGATATGATTGTCAGGTTGCAGAAAATATTGTCTGAAGCAGGCATCGCCTCGCGCCGAAAGTGTGAGGATTATATTATAGCCGGCCGGGTTAAGGTTAACGGGAAAGTAATTACAGAACTCGGCTCTAAAGCCGACCCAAATGTCGACCTTATAGAATTTGATAATAAACCGGTAATAATTCCAGGCAAAAAGACTTATATAATGCTAAATAAACCTTCAGGTTATATTACCTCCCTTAAAGATCCTGAACAGAGGCCGGTCATCACAGAGTTGCTTGAAGGTCTTGAGAAGAAAGTTTTTCCGGTTGGCCGTCTTGATTTTAAAAGTGAAGGCCTAATTTTGTTAACCAACGACGGTATTTTATCACAACGGTTGACTCACCCCCGATATAAGATAGAAAAAGAATATCTTATCTGGTGTCTTGGCAAAGTCTCTAGTAAGACAGCAAATAAGCTAGCAGAAGGAATTTACCTTGATGACGGGTTTACCTTACCGGCAAAAGTTCAAATAATAGACAGGCTCCAAAAAGAGACTCTTTTAAAAATTATAATTAAAGAAGGCAGAAAAAGACAGATTAGGCGTATGATGGAAGCCCAGGGCCATATTGTGAAGAGGTTGGTCAGAATAAGAATCGGGCCGATTGTTTTAAAGCGCCTTAAACCAGGTCAATGGCGTAATTTAAAATTAAAAGAAGTTAGCCTTCTCTATAAAGCTACCGGCCTATAAATCGGGAGGGGTCTCCTCTTCCGCTTCACCTGAGAAATCTTCCATAATAGGTTTATCTGCAAGAGAATCTCTTTCTTTCTCTTCTATATCTACCGTTGTTGTATCTTGCAACCTAAGCTTAATCTTCTCCTTTGTTTCATCATCAGGCTCAAACTCTTCCAGCGGAGGCAAATCTTTTATAGAGTTAAGGTTAAATGACTCTAAGAATTCTCGGGTAGTTCCATAAAGTATAGGCAATCCCGGGCTTTGTTTTCTACCTTTTTCTTCAACTATATTTTTTTCAATCAGTGAATGAATTACAGCTTCAGCGTTTACTCCACGTATATTACTAATTTCCTGCCTGGTAATCGGTTGTTTATAAGCTATGATGGCTAAAGTCTCCAAGGCTGCTTGGGTAAGCCGTCGGTAATCTTTGGAAATTACCAGTTTTTCAACATATTCGGCATAAGCAGGATGGGTCATCATCCGGAAACCGCCGCCAACTTCTCTGATTTGGATTCCCCTATCCATCTCCTTATACTCATTTTGCAGTTCTTTGAGTAACTTTTCGATTAAATCTCTATTCTGTCCAGTCAGTTCACTTAACTTTTCATTAGACAAGGGTGAATCTGATATAAAAAGAATGGCTTCTATTGCTCCCCTCAGAGTGGTCAAATCAATCAATTAACTTACCTCTCTCTCTGATTTAAATTCAATCTCAATATCTCCGAAGGTAAAAGCCTGATTTATATCTATTGAAGATTCTTTATAAAGCTCCAATATAGCTAAAAAACAGACCACAAATTCCGCCCGGCTCTGGCAATCGCTTGTAATCTGGCGGAACGTTGTTCTTTTTTTCGATTTGATAGAATTTCTGATCTGACCGATTTTTTCGCTCAAATTTATCTTTAGCGAAGTGATATGCCGGCTATCAATTATCGTGGCTCGCTGATGGCTCTCCAGTTCAAATACCAGTAAAGCCAGCTCTTTTAAATCGATTTTTGATAAAAAATCAGGCTGGAGATGAGCAAATCTCTCTTCGATATCAGCAAAGCGCCTGTAATAAAGTTTTTCTGACTCAAAACGGCTGCTTAAAATTTTAGAGACATTTTTAAACTTTTTATACTCTATCAATCTTGTAGTCAATATTTCCCTGGCTTCTGCTTGAGACATTTCTTCTTCTGGCTCTTCCTCATCCGGTAATAATCTGCTGGTCTTTATGTCCAGTAAAATTGCCGCTATGACTAAAAATTCACTGGCTATTTCCAGATCCAGCTCGTGAGCTTCTCTTATAAAACCCAAATAATCAGAGATTATTTGGGCTAGAGGAATTTTATATACATCTAACTCATGTTTGGAAATCAAGTTGAGAAGAAGATCAAACGGACCTTCAAAAACATCAAGTTTAACCTGGTAACTCATATTTATCTTAGATTAAACCCATCCTTTCTTTAGCTTTATTAAGGGTACTTTCAGCAATAGGTTCAATTCTAGCTGCGCTCTCAATCAGTAATTTGTCAACAAAATCAGGGTTTTCTTCCAGCTCTTTTATCTCTTTCTGGATTGGAGAGATTTTTTCTACAACTAGTTCGGCAAGATCCTTCTTGAAATCACTATATCCTTTACCCTGGTATTCATCTTCCAGTTTTTTAATGGATTTATCACTGAAAAGGCTAAATATTGTCAAAAGATTTGAGATAGCAGGTTTTTCAGTTTTAGATTTAATTTCTTGCCCTGAATCAGTAACAGCTCTTGAGATTTTTCTGATTATTAAGTCCGGAGAATCAGTCAAAGATATATAATTGTATTCGCTTGAAGCACTTTTGCTCATCTTTTTCTCCGGATTATCAAGGCCCATAATCCTCGCTCCCATTTCTCCAATAAGAGCTTCCGGGACTTTAAAAGTATGCCCGTATTTATTATTAAATCTTATAGCAATATCCCTGGTCAATTCCAGATGCTGTTTCTGATCCTCGCCAACAGGCACCATGTCTGTCTGATAAAGCAAGATATCAGCAGCCATAAGTATCGGATAGTCAAATAAACCGGCTCCTACACTCTCCTGGTCCCCACCTTTTTCTTTGAACTGAGTCATTCTTTTAAGCTCCCCAAAAGTGGTAATAGTATTTAAAAGCCAGGTCAATTCGGTGTGTTGGGGAAGGTATGATTGAACAAAAAGTGAAGATTTCTCCAGATCAATACCAGTTGCAATTAATATATTAGCTGTTTCTCGAATATTTTTGCGCAGCTCAACCGGATCCTGATAAGTAGTTATCGCATGTAGATCAACAATACAATAAATACAATCATAATCTTTCTGTAATTCAACCCATTTTTTTAAAGCCCCCAAGTAATTTCCGATATGTATTCCACCAGTTGGCTGGATTCCGCTGAAAACTTTTTTCATAATCCCTTAACACCATATTCGATTGATTTTAATAGATAGCCTAATTGATAAAAATCAACCTCGAAAAAATCATTCTCTATTCTAACACCTGAAAGATTGGCGGGCAATTAAAAAGAGATCCAATTATAGGTTGGTAAAAATATAAGCGAAAAAACTCCTAGAGCTATGCTAATAATCACTGATAAAATACCGGGGACAAGAAAAGCTATTCCGAAAATTATTAAAATTCCATATTTTTCGAGTTTCCTGTAACTATATAATAGCCTTTGTGGGATAAAAGCTTGTACCACGTGAGATCCATCCAGTGGTGGAATGGGTAATAGGTTAAATGTTCCTAAAACTATATTAATAATAATAATCTGTTCCAAAAGATGAACAAAAATATAGGCACCGGCATAAACCCCCGGCATAAAATATCTAAGTAGAATAGCAGCGGCAATGGCTAGGCTAAAGTTAGCTGCCGGGCCGCTAATACCAGTAATGAGCATTCCTTTTCTCTTGTCTTTGAAATATCTGGCATTGACCGGAACTGGCTTAGCCATACCAAAAGTAAATCTAAAACCTGAAGCTACAAGAATGACAATAGGCAGAATCACCGAACCGGTCAAATCAAGATGGGGTATCGGATTTAGAGTCAAACGGCCACTTGCTCTGGGGGTTGGGTCTCCTAAAAGATCTGCCGACCTCCCGTGCATATATTCATGAAAAACAACTCCAATAAGCAAGGCAAATAAAAGATTGGCTAATTCTAATAGTCTCATAAGTCTACTCTTTCTTTATCTTCTGATTTAACAATTTTTCAGCTAGATTAATCTCCTCAGCCTTTGTCCTGACTAAACCATCAAGTTTAGCATTTAGCACTTCTTCCAGAACAATTTTAAAATAGGGCGACGGTTCAAAGCCAGCTTCAATTAACTTCTTTCCACCAATATCTAATTCTATATTTTTTAGATTTTCTAAATAAAAATTAATTCTGGTCCTGACTCCAACAAAAGTAGTTCTGGCAAGAATATAGCATATCGACTCAGGTGATAACTTTATCAAAAGATTATATAAATGACTGTTAGTTATCTTTTCTTTGGTCTGTAATTCCTTTAAAATATCTGTGGCTGCAAAAATTCCTTGATAAAGCAGGTTCCTTTCTTTATTCCTAAACTTCATCTGAAAACACCACTGGTTTAATTCTTCCTTTGAAAAATTTTGCAGGATCACAGTTAGAAATAGTATCCACCTCTCTATTTTTTCTGGAAAATAGACCTCGATTTGAGGAATTATTTTTAAAATTTTCTTAAATATAGTCTGTTGTCCGGGTTCGATATTAAATTTAGGGTGAAGTACATTTAAAGCATTCAACTCCTGAAGGCGTTTCAATGCCCACCATGCTGTGTCCTCGTTTAAAATTTGGACCAATTCATCTCTGATTCGGGCATTTGTCAATTGGCCAACGAGTTCCATTTTAATTGCTTTATGAGCATGTTGTTCTGTTTCTGAGTCCATTCTAAATCCAAATCTCTGCTCAAAACGTACTGCCCGAAAAATTCTAGTCGGATCTTCAACAAAACTCAGATTATGTAAATTTTTAACAATCTTATTCTTGATATCATTCTGCCCCCCAAAAAAATCAAGCAGCGTACCGAAAGTAGAACTGTTTAAAGAAATACACATTGCATTAAATGTAAAGTCACGTCTTGATAAATCCTGCCTAATCGAACTAAGCTGGACAGAAGGTAAAGCTGCAGGGTAGGAATAGAATTCAGTTCTTGCCGAAGCTAAATCAATATGGAAATTATTGGGAAGTACGATTACTGCCGTCCCGAATTTTTGGTGAGGCCTGATTCTTCCACCTATTGCCTTAACCAGTTTATGGCCAAATTCAACAGCATCTCCTTCGGTCACAATATCAACATCTAAATTTTTTCTTTCCATCAACAAATCACGGACAATGCCTCCGACCAAGTAAGCTTCAATCCCCTCGCGTTCTGCCAAAGCCCCTATTCTCTGCAAAAGGGTCCTAACTTCGCCCGGAAGCAATTTTCTAAATCTCTCGCTTATCTCTCCAGGAGATATAGCTTCTTCTCTTTCGTGAGGTTTTTTTTCAAAATAATCCAGACCATGAGCTTTCTCCAAAAGATCAGTCCGGGTTATTATGCCCACCAGCTTACTATCTTTGATAACCGGAACCCGGCCAATTGATTTTTTAAAGAATAATTTTTTAATCTCATAAAAAGATGTATCAGGTTCGACTGTTATTACCTTATAATTCATAAACCCTTTGACAGGAGCATGAGATAATCCCCGATGAATAGCTTTGTCAATATCTGTTTTCGAAATCATACCCACAAGCTTACCTTTTTCTACTACCGGAAAACCTGTCAATTTCAGATTAAGCATCATACGATTGGTTTTCTGTATCGAATAACTTGATTCTATAAAATGAACAGGCTCGCTCATTATGTCTTTTGCAGATAGCGGTTTTTTTATTTTCTTGGTTAATTCCTTTAAGATTACCTTCTTTATCTTGTCTATTTTCCCTCTCTTGACAACAGCTGAAGCTGCCTGAGAATGTCCTCCACCGTTCAGTTTGGATAAAATCGCTGAAACATCCACATCAATCAGGTTAGACCGGCCGATTACTTGAATCCGGTCTTCACCCTTAATGAAATTAAATATGACATCAATATTCTCAAGATCAGCAATTTTATGAGTCAATACCGAAGCCCCATCAACATATTCCTTGCTTTTGGCCCAGGAGAAAGCGACATCTACACCATTGATATTCTCGATTTTGGTCTGCTTGAGTAGCTCTATCAACAGTCGATGCTGTTCACCGGTCAAGACTAAATTTAGAAAATATTTGATAATTCTAATATCTGCACCGTTAGCCATTAAAAAAGCGGCTGCTTCAATGTCATCATAAGTTGTCGTCAGGTAAGTGAACGAACCGGTATCTTCATGTATGCCCATAGCCAGCAAAGTCGCTTCAAAAGTGGTTAATGTTATCTTTTTATCTCTTATAATTTTCACCAGTATTGTTGTGGTCGAACCTGTATCCTCGGTGAACTCTTTGGTTAATTTTAAGTCTTCAGGAGTCGGTGGATGATGATCAAAAGCGAAAATCTCAATATCCGGTTTATAGGCCAAATCTTCGATTTCACCTAAACGGTCCGCAATTTTCGTATCAACAATGATTAATCTCTTGACAATGCTTTTATCTAATTCTCTAAGGCTAATAAAGTCTAGACGGTCTTTGTGTAGTGAGATAAATTCCCGGACATTCCTATTCTGGGAACCAGTAAAAAAAAGTCTAGCCTCAGGATATATTTTTTGTGCTGCCACCATTGCTGCCATAGAGTCAAAATCAGCATTGACATGACTAGCGATTATTTCCATTTAATATCCAACCTCTCTAGCTCAATTATAACAATTAAAGGCAGCCTTATTTATATCAAGTTACCATTATCTGGCCTGAAACATTTGCCTATCATCAAGCAGATAAAGTAAACATAACATTCAATGCGGCAAAATCTCGTAATAAATAGATTCCGGGCTCCGGGCATCTTTTACCCGCAAATAATAAGATAAAGGCCGCCTAATTTGTCCATATCAAAACGGTTTTACCGCCTTAATTAAAGGTTAAGACGACTTTAAGCACATCATCGCTTTTTTGAAAAAAGACTTCTTCATATTTCTCTTTTGGTACTCTGGTAATCATTTTTTTTAAGACTGAGGGATATTTTTTCTTAAGCTCCGACATAAATTCAATAGACTGTTTAAAATGCTCCCGGTTGGAATTTACAGTTCCTATCATGACCTGATTTTTACGGACTAGCTGTTGAAGCATGTAATTACCATCCAAACAAAGATTTTCAGAACCTCTTGGAATACCGGTAAAGACAAATATTCCATTCCGGCCTAAAGCTTGGATTAATTCCAGGACAAGGTTGGCTACCCCAGTCGCTTCAAGAATTATATCAACTTCACCTATTGCCCCGGCAATCTCTTTTGGATTTGCTTTTCTGGTGTCAACATAACGTGCTCCAACTTCTTTTATTAACTTTACCCGGATATTTTTCTCAGGCCTGTTTATGCCGGCATAGACATCAACCATATAGCTGCTGAATAATAATACACCCAGAAAACCAAGTGGGCCTATGCCAATAACTAGAGCTTTCTTGCAATGTCCCCATTCTTCGGTACCAAAACGGTGATTAATATGCTCGCAAGCCCAAGGAAAGCGTTGCTGTATCATCTGAATCTGAAGGTAAGCTTTGTAGACTATGCTTAAGGGTTCAACTAGCACAGCCAAATCAGAAAGTTCGTCAGGGACTTTAGCAATATATTGTTCTGTTTCCAGTATATACTCGGTGAAAAAACCACCAAGCTTATGTATTCCCCTCTCTTTATACAGTCCGGTTGTACACATATCGCTTTGGTTGTTTCTGCAGCTATTGCATATTCCACATCCTCTTCTTACTGTTGGTACAACCAAGTCACCTGGCTTAAGAGTGCTTACTTCCGAGCCAACTTCTTCTACCCGGCCTAACATTTCATGACCTAAAATCCAGTTTTCAGCTCCAGGCGGGGGGTCCCAAAGCTTTTCTTCTATGATTGAGCGGTCGGTGCCGTCAATTCCAACCTCAATAACTTTAATTAATACCTGGTCTCCAATAATAATCTTAGGTTTATCAATTTCAAAATCGACTAAACCTTTTTTCTGGTTGTAACCTATGGCAAACATTTTATCCCCTTTTCAACTCATTTTATTAAATTAAATTTATTTTAAAAAAATATTATTCCAGTTAAAAAACCAAAATGGTTGATTTTTAACCTTAACCTATTCAAATTAGTAAACAAATATTCAGGATATATATAAAAGCTCATTTAAAAAGGCCGTAACTTATTTGGTGATTGCTTGGCATAAAGCCCAGATATCTATACCGTACTGCTCAGCCAATATTTTCATTTAATTATCAATAAGTGATTATGAACTCTGCAATAAGGCTTCTTTTTTATTATTTATCGTTTCCAGTAAATGTTCATAGGAATCAATAAAAGCCTGTACTCCGTCTTTCTGCAGCTTTTCTAGATAAAAATCAATGTCAATCCCAAAATCCCTGAGATCCGAAAGAACCTCCTTCTCAGAAACAACATCGACCTTGGCTAGTTTAACCTGACCATGATCCCTAAATGCTTCGACTGTGACCATTGGCATAGTACAGACAGTCCGGGGAAAGATTAGTGCTTCTATATATTTGACATCACTGTAAGTTGGGTCCTTGGTACTCATGCTTGCCCAGAGCGGTTTTTGAATTAGTGCCCCCGCCTCTTCCAATTCAACAAATTCTGGAGTAGAAAATATTTCTTCAAATCGATTGTAGGTTAGTTTGGCAACAGTTATGGACGCCTTGCCCCGCAAATTTCTTAGACGTTCCTTTTTGCTATCCTCTTTTTCTTCAGCCAATAGCTTGTCAATTTCTGGATCAATAATCTTATCAATCCTGCTTAAGAAAAAGCTGGCAACCGACCTGACCTGTTGAATTTCTTTTCCCAGTTTTAACCTTTTTTGAAGTCCTTCAATGTAAGCTCTGGCTACTTTTTCATATTGTTCAACTGAGAATAGTAATGTAACATTAATATTAAATCCCTGAGAAACTAATTCCCTGACCGCTTCGACCCCAGGCTGGGTTCCCGGCACTTTTATCATAATATTTTTTCTATTGGCCATACTCACCAGTCTTTCAACATCACTAACTGTAGCTGCAGGGTCATATGCTAGGTGAGGGTTTACTTCTAAGCTTACATAGCCTTTCTCTCCTGAACTCGACTCATAAACTGGTTTTAAAACATCACAGGCCATTTGAATATCCTGAATTGTAAGCTCTGTATAGATATCACTCGCAGTTTTATCTTCACGAGACAAACGGCTAATATCATTATCATAAGAGTCATAATTATTGACTGCCCCATCAAAGATAGTTGGATTTGAGGTCACGCCGGTTAACCCATCTATCTCCAGCATCTCTGCCAAACCACCGGACGTTATGAGAGCCCGATAGAGGTCATCATGCCAGATTTCTTGACCAATTTCCGTGATCTTATATAAACTTGTTTTTTCCAATTATTTCACCTCTTAAATAAACTAAACTAGATTAATCCTTTTAAATTTCATCCAGTACATTTTTTATTAAGGACTGAGTATCAAGATGACAATATCTAATAACATCTTCCGCAGGCCCTGATGTACAGTATTTATCAACCCCCATCATTTTTAACTTACAATTAATCTGATTAAGAATAAGAGTTTTTGCAACTTCTGCTCCCAGGCCTGTTGCCACATTATGGTCTTCGTAAGTAATTATCAAACCGGTTGAAGCTGCCTCAGACAGGGCATCGATATCAATCTTAGTGGGACAGGAGAAATTAAAGACTTTCACTTCCACCCCTTTTGCTTTAAGCTCTTCCCAGGCTTCAATGGAACGATAAACCAAAGAGCCCATAGTGATAATCGCCGCTTTGTCGCCTTCCCTAAGCTTATCTGCTTTACCATATTCAAAATGGTAATTATTCCCAAAAAAGGGATTACCCCCTAGGTCAACTATAACAGGCAATTTCGACCGGCCCATGGCTATTAAAAAGTTTCCTTTTTTTGCTGCTGCCTGTCTTATTACTCTATCCGTTTGATTTGGGTCAGCCGGCACAATTATTTTAAACCCAAAAAGATTTCTGACTGTACCAACGTAATCAATACATTGGTGTGTGCGGCCATCCTGCCCGACATCAAGTCCGCAATGCGTAGTCACAACTTTTATATTGACAGTATTGATATCATTCAGCCTCTGCTGGTTGTAAACTTCATCCACTCCAAAGACACCAAAGTCAGCCCAGAAAGATACAATCCCCTGGCTGGAGAGTGACCCGGCTACTGCTGCAGTGTTATGTTCCGAGACTCCACATTCAAAAAAATAAGAAGAGTTTTCTTTGGCAAAATTGCCAAGTTTAACAGAGTCCATTAAGTCACAATCAAAAGCAGCAATCGGTGTCTTGCCCGCAGTAGCATTATTGGCCATGGCCAGGTCAAAAATTGCATTTCCGAATGCGCTTCGATTATCAGTCATATCTTCTGAACCATAGGTCCGGGGCTGTCCGGGATCTATGTCTATTTCAAATCTATCTAAAATTGAATCATGCTCCGGCATAGAGTCGGAAAAAGATTCTCTCATAGCCTGATATTTAGTTAAATCGGCGTCAAGTTTTAATTCAGACATTGCTTTTTCATATTCTTCATCAGTCAAAGCCCGGCCATGGTATTGCTCATCATCTAACATAAAAGAAACTCCGTTTCCAATATGGGTATGAGCAATAATCGCAATGGGAGCTCCTTTATCTTCAACAGAATTTATAATTTCTTGGTAGATTTCTTCTATCTTATGTCCATCCACTTCTACTGTCTTCCAGCTGTCAGCCTCATAGTCTTCTTTGATATTTACCGGCATTATCTCATCAGCCCTGCCTGAAATCTGGCGGTTATTGTAATCAATTAAAACAGTAATATTGGTTAGTCCAAATTTAGAGGCAAAACGCCTTGCCTCTGAAACTTGGCCTTTTGCTTGTTCAGCGTCGCTCATGGCCACAAAAACATGAAAGTCTTTTTTTTGCAAATTGGCTGCCAGGGCCAGGCCGCATCCGGCAGAAAGTCCCTGGCCGAGATTGCCTGTACTCCACTCCACTCCTGGAACCAAGCGTTCAACATGGCCTTCAAAAATACTGCCGGCTTGCCTAAAATGAGCAATAGCTTCATCAATATTAAAAAATCCAAACCTTCCTAAGACCGAGTAAACTCCTGGTGATGTATGGCCGTGGCTGACAATCACTCTATCTCTCCCCGGCCACCATGGATTATCCGGTTTATTTCTGGCTATCGAAAAAATTGCCAGGTATATTTCAAGGCTCGACATAGAACCACCGGGATGACCTGAATCGGCTAATTTTGTCATTTTGAGGATGTCTCCCCTGATCAAGCGGGATAGGTCCTCCAGTTTTAAAAGCTCCTCTTGGGATAGCGCCCTTCTCTCATTATTGTCCTGGGGCAAATAAATCAACTCCTTTAATCAATAAAGTCTTAAAAATAATTGCTATTCAATTGCAGAAAGAAAATTCCGGTGGGCTTTTGCCGGATCATCTGTTAAAAAAATAGCACTGCCTACATAGGCAATGTCTAATCCCGACTCATTTATTTCTTTAATATTTTTAAGCTTGATACCGCCATCAATAGCCGCAATTTTATGAGGAAAGTCACTTTTGAAATCTCTAATCTTTGCCAAGACTTTTTCTTGAAAAGGCCTTCCATAGTAACCGGGATAAACTCCCAGAAACAATAAACCCCTTACCCTGTCTATGAATTCCTCAGCTACCCTGTAAGATGTATCAGGATTTAAGGCAATTATTGACTTCAGGCCTTCATTTTCAGTCCTGTTTAAAGTTTCCCCGACATTACCTTTGGCTTCAAGGTGAAATGCAATTTCCGTGTAACCTTTTTCAGCAAAAATATGAATATATTTTTCAGGGTTTTGAACCATTATATGAGCTTGAGCCCTTAACCCATCGGGGATTACAGGAGACTCTTCAGGAGTGATGCTGGTACTAGGCACAAAATCCCCATCCATGAAATCAACCATCACTTCATCAGTAAATCCAACAGTCTGCTCAATGAATTTATTAGCATCGGAGATATTCTCGGTTAAGATTGCTGGAATAATTTTCATCCTACCCGCTCCTTAATTTTTTTTAGGATAGCATAAGCATTTACTACCGACAATTATTTTCTATTGTTTTATATAAATAGCGGGGCAACTGCTCCGCAGTTATTAAACCATATAGATCTAGCTTAAAAATCAATCTTTGGCATGAAACCAGAAACCAAGAATCAGGTGGCATGAAACCAGCTGCCCAATGACTGTGCCATCTTTCATGTATGTCTTGAGATCATTTATTTCAGGCAAATAAGGGTATATCGGGAGGGTTATCCGTCTTAATTATCCTGTTAACATTTTGATTCAACAAGGACAACTGAGTTTTTAATCTGTTTTTCAGGAATTGTCCAATATTTTTTAAGCAGCCTATCTTTCTCAACGGCCGGGACTGTTTTAAACCCATGTTTTTCATAAAAACGAATAGCCCAAACAGCATCTGCCCAAGTCCCGATTAAAACAGGCAGAACCGTTTGTTTACGAAGATGAGAAAGCAGCTTGCCGCCAATACCTTGATTTTGATGTCCGGGATAAACATATGAGTGCCTTATTAAGGTAACATCTTTGATGTTTTGAATGCCCATAACCCCGACCAGCTTGTTTTCTTTATAAAATCCATAAAAAACTACACCTTTATCGATCTCATCTTTCAATTCATCTAAAGGCATATAAGGCTCATGCCAGCAGTCCCTAGGTATGACCCCTTTAAAGGCTTCGGCAGCCTGGTTGATTATCATATTAATCTTCTCAAGTTCGTTAAGGCTACATTTCTTGATCATAATCTGTCTCAATGAAGAAATGGCAATCAATATAATTATAAATTATTATTGGATTTTAGTATCCAGAATCACTCAAATTTATTACGATTTTTTTATATTTGCTGAAATCTAAACTTTATAATCAAAGTAATAGGTCTAAAAATCAAGTCATTACATCTGGCCGTCAGTCTTGATGAAAGCTGCCAGGAACATACCTTCAATGCCATCCCGGTGAGGAATAGTCTGTACCGTTGAACTGTCTTTTGAAAAGACTAAATCTTCCGGCAAACGTTTTGTTATTTCAAGTGGTTGATAATTTTTATTTTTTTCCAGAAAACTTTTAACCACGCCTGTAGTCTCCTCCCTGGTAAAAGTACAGACTGAATAGATAAGTTCTCCACCCTTTTTTAGATATTTATCAGCAGAATCCAGAATCTCCAGCTGGAGACGGGCCAGTCTTTCAACATCCTTGATTCTTTTATTCCATTTAATATCCGGACGGTGGTTAATCGTACCTAAACCCGAGCAAGGGGCATCAACCAATATCTTATCGGCAGTCTTTAAATATTTAGGCAATAAACTCTTAGCCTCAGCTAACTCGGTGGTGATGGATTTAAGTTTCAAGCGTTGGCTGTTTAAATTTATCTGGTTAATCTTTTGAGGATCAGTATCAAAGGCAAAGATTTTGGCTTTATCTGCAGAAAGTTCTGCCATATGGGTAGCCTTGCCACCCGGAGCTGCACATAAGTCAATAATAACTTCGCCCGGTTGAGGATTTACTGCCCAGGATACCATCATCGAGGCCTCGTCCTGTATGGAAAAATGGCCATCTTGAAAAATCTTGGTCAAAAAAGGAGGCGGGCCCTGGTCAAAAATAAAAGCTTCCGGAAAGTATCGCCCATACTCTACCCTAATCCCTTCTCCCAATAAATCTCTTCTAAGTTTAGCCGGGGTCGTTTGAAGGAAGTTTATCCGCAAGGTTAGATAGTAGTTCCCGTTGCCCCATTTAAGAGCAGTTTCAACCTGATCTCCAAAAAGTTCAATAAAATATTCGACCATCCAGAGCGGATAAGAATACTTTAAGGCTAACCCCTCGGGTTCTTGGTTTTTATCAATCTCCGAAAATATTTTTTTTCTTTCACGGGCAACTCTTCTTAACAGGGCATTGCAGAAATTTGCCCAATCCTGTCCGTACTTAACCTTAACAATCTGTACAGTCTCATCTATAGCTGCATGATCAGGAACTTTATCCAGATAAAAGATCTGATAAATACAGGTTCTTAATAGATTTTGTATCTTAACCAGAATTTTTGAGAACTTTCTGGTGGAATATTTTTTTATATAAAAATCAATGGTATACCTAAATCTTACTGTGCCATAAACAATCTCGGTAAATAAAGAACGGTCCAAGGCCGGCCATAATTCTTGGCTGAGAAAACGATTAACTACTGAAGAGGTATATTCTCCTTCGTTTAAGATCGAGCCAATTGCCCGGCTGGCAGCTTCCCTGACTTTGTCAAAGGCCAAATCTCTCTCCTGCTTTCAACTGATGGCCAAGCATAAAATCACGACCTGACATCCTCCTTCTGCCTTCAGGTTGAATTTCTAAAAGTCGAAGAAGTTTATGTCCGGTAGCTACAACAAGCTCATTCTGGCTTTCAACTACCTCACCGGGGATACGATCATCCCTGCCATCCAGAATCTCGGCTTGCCAAATTTTGAATACTTTCCCTTGATATAAAGTATATGCTCCCGGCTTTGGATTAAGCGCCCGGATTTTATTGACAATAATATGAGCCGGTTTCGACCAATCTATCAATCTATCTTCTTTGGTAATTTTTGGAGCTATGGAAGCCATTCTATTATCCTGTAATACAGGCTTAATCTGTCCTTCGGTCCATAATCGCACCGTCTTTGATAAGAGCTTTGCCCCTCTTTCTGCAAGTTTCCGGGCTAAAGTACCAGTTGAGTCCTGATCGGAAATACTTATTTCTTCCATCGCAAGTATCGGCCCCGTATCCATTCCCTTATCCATAAGCATAACCGTAACTCCAGTTTTTTTAAGACCATCTAAAAGCACCCTCTGGATAGGAGCAGCCCCACGGTAAGCCGGCAGTAATGAAGCATGAAGATTTAAGCATCCTTTTTTGGGAAGCTCAATCAGCCAGGGAGGAAGAATCTTCCCGTAGGCAACTACAACAACAAGGTCCGGGCTTAATTTTTCTATTTTTTGACGAAAAATCCTATCTAGGTTTTCTGGTTGAATAACAGAAATATCATAATCAAGGCAGGCTAATTTTACCGGTGGAGGAACTGGTTTACCAGAACGGCCTTTTGGCCGGTCAGGTTGGGTTACAGCTAATACCGGTTTAAAATTATCTGAAATCAAAGCTTTTAATGGAGCAACAGCAAATTGAGGTGTTCCAAAGAATATAATTTTCAATAATTATCTCCTGTAAAACATGGAACTATGATAGAATTATGTCTCCCAGCTGACGTAAAGCTTCCTTCTTGTGTATTTTGCTTGCTCGGTCCAGAAGAAGATTCCCGGTCAGATGGTCCAATTCATGAAGAAGGATCCGGGCGTATAAATCGTCGGCTTTGACAATTTTTTCTTTTCCTTTCTCATCTAAAGCTTTTACTTCTATAGATTTGGGCCTGACAATCGGAATTTTCACATCAAACAAGCTTAAACAACCTTCTTCATCTTCATCAACTTCTTCCGAGACACAGACCAGGCAGGGATTGATAAATACTTCCAGCTTGTCTTGAAAATCAACTATAAATAATTGTTTCAGAATCCCGAGTTGATTAGCGGCAAGGCCAATCCCGGGAGCATCATACATTGTCTCAGCCATATTCTTGATCAACTTCTTTATCTCATCATTAATATCTTTAATTGGGCGGCACTTTTCCTTTAAAACAGGATCCCCAAACTCTCTAATTGGCAAGATTGCCATAAGAATCACCTATATATTTTTAATTGTATTTTATATTATACGACAGATAGAATTACAAACAGGCCGCCTAAAAAATAAAAAGCTTCTACTTTTTCTTTGATTAATAATATCTTAAAATTTATAGGTTTTATTTACTTAAATTTTAACCTTGAATAATATCTTAAAGACCAGTGCATAAGGCCAAATAAAAAAATCAAATTG
Organism: uncultured Actinomycetota bacterium; assembly: GCA_964346985.1. Classification (GTDB taxonomy): domain Bacteria; phylum Actinomycetota; class Aquicultoria; order CAYFWW01; family CAYFWW01; genus CAYFWW01. The sequence continues at coordinate 10,836 of CAYFWW010000025.1, read as the reverse complement.
CTCTATTAAAGCAGCCAGTTTGGATCTATATCTACGGTCAAAGTGACCTGTTTCTTTTTTATGCCGGCTAACAGCCCCTCTAAAATTTTGCGTAGAATTATGCTGGCCTTCAGGATTTCATTAGACTTGATTAAAATATGCCATCTGAAAGTACCCCGCAACCTATATAAAGGTGCCCGGCTGGGCCCTAAATAATTCATACTTTCTTGGTCCAACCTTTCTGTTAGACCTTCGATCACTTGCCGGACGTCATCTTCCCTTAGACCACCTGCGGTTATATTGATTAAATGCGAGTATGGAGGATAATTTAACTCCTTACGAAAAGAGAGCTCTTGCCGGTAAAACTTCTTATAATCACTATCAGCTACAGCTTTAATCGAGTAGTTGTCAGGCTGGTATGTTTGGACAATGACTTTTCCTGGTACTTCGCCTCTTCCGGCTCTTCCGGATACCTGCATTAGAATCTGAAATGTTCTCTCTGCTGCTCTAAAATCTGGGAAATTAAGTGCTGTGTCTGCATTGATAACCCCAACTAATGTAACCTGCGGGATATGCAAACCCTTGGCAATCATTTGAGTTCCAACCAGTATTCCGGAATCGCTCTCGATAAACTGGACAAGCTTCTGGCGGTGCCTGTCTCGGCCAGCTACCGTATCACGGTCCATTCTGATTATGGGCCAACCTGGAAATTTTTTCTCTATTTCCAGCTCTACCTGCTCTGTGCCTGACCCCGAATATTTAAAATTATGACTATCGCACTGTGGGCAGTTTCTCGGAGCAGATTGGCCATAGTCACAATGGTGACAACGTAATTCACTAAAAGAACGGTGAAAGGTCAAAGATATCTTGCAGTTTGGGCAACGGGCGATAAAACCGCAATCCCGGCATAAAATAAAAGAAGAATACCCCCGCCGATTAAGAAACAGTATTACTTTCTCCTGCTTCTCTAATCTTACTTCCATCTCCTTAAGCAATTTACGGCTGACAATATTGTAACCACCCGATTTGTATTCCTGCCGCATATCAATTATTTCAACTTGCGGTAACTTTTTTTCATTCACTCTTTTGGTCAGCTGTAAATAATCATATTCTCCAGAATCAGCCAAATAATAGCTCTCCAGAGAAGGTGTAGCGCTACCTAGAATCAACGGGATTTTAAGATGCCTGGCAATATGTCTGGCTACATATCGAGTATTATAACGAGGACTGGTATTTTGCTTATAGGAAACTTCATGTTCTTCATCGATTATTATCAACCCCAAATCTTTAGCCGGGGCAAATAAAGCCGAACGTGTTCCCAAGATGACTTTATACTGGCCATCTTTAACTCGCCGGTATTGATCATATCTTTCACCAAGGCTTAGACTGCTATGAAGCAAGGCAACCGGCTTATTCAACCTAATTTGAAATCTCCGAAAAGTTTGGGGTGTTAAGCTTATTTCCGGTACCAGAATGATTACTGATCTCTCTTTTTCCAATACTTTTGAGGCAGCTCTAATATATATCTCAGTCTTTCCGCTACCGGTAACACCATCCAATAAAAAAGCCTTATGTTGATTTGAATTAATAGATTTCATTATTTTCTGAAGAGCTCTCTTTTGTTCGTCAGTCAGCCTTATAGGAAATTCAACTTCTTCCAGATAATAATTATCCGGTTTTCTTTCAATCTCCTGATTAAAAATCTCAATTAAGCCTTTATCCTTCAGGCTTTTAAGTGAAGAGTAATTTCCATTGGTTGACGAGACCAACTTGCTGACAGGAACTATTTTATTCTCAAGAAGATATTCAAACATTCGCCTCTGGACACTCGCTCTCGAAGATATTTTCTTTATGTTTTCCTGGACAACCAAGCCGGCTTTAATCTTAGCAAATGATATATCTCTGGCCGATACCGAAGGCTGGGCTAATTTATGAGTCTTGCTAATAATACCTTTCTTTTCCAGTTGACTTAATGAAGAAGCGGGAAACTTGCTCTTGAAAAATCTTGTAATTTCGTCTTTAGCGACCGGGCCGCTCTTTCCTTTTATATACTCTAATATTTTCTCCTGCTGCTTGGAAGAAATTTTATGCTTTCCGGAAAGGTAATTCTCCTCTAATCTATACATGACTTCAATTTTTCTTGAACGCCCGGGGGGAAGAGCTAGATGTATAGCTTCACTAAATGAAGAAAGATAATATTCCGACAGCCAGGAATATATTGTTAATTGGCTGGAATCTAATATCGGTTCCTCTTCGATAATCTCTTCTATCTCTAAAAGCTCCGGAAAGTCACTTTTTTTCTTAAGCCCTACAATAAAACCGGTTTCCTTTCTGTGGCCGAAGGGAACCAGGACAATCTGCCCTATCTTAATTGATTTGATTAACTTAGGTGCTACTTTGTAATCAAAAGGACGGTTTAATTCTAATGCTGGCAGATCTATTACTACTTCTGCTACTTCAAATTTTTTATCTTTTTTATTCATCCCTAAAAGAAATGCGAATTTTTATTATATTTGATTATATTATATGCAGACAGCTATTGTTAATAACGAATAACAAGAGAGGCTCAAAAATTTTATCAGAGCTTCGGATTATCTGTTCGGTAAAAAAAATAGAACTACCTCTACTCAATTCTAAAAACCATAAATGCTTAGATCCTAATTTTTAAGAAAAAATTCTATTCTTATATTCCTTGCTAGATTCCCGCTTGCTTTTTTATTTCCTCTACCTTATCAGTTTTCTCCCAGGTAAAATCTTTATCTTCTCTCCCGAAATGACCATATGCAGCCGTTTTTTTATAAATCGGCCGGCGAAGATCCAGGTTCTTTATAATAGCCGCCGGCCTTAGGTCAAAAACTTCTTTAATTATCTCTTCAATTTTTTTGGAGTCAATCTTTTCAGTATTAAATGTTTCAACTAATACCGAGACAGGATGGGCAACACCAATGGCGTAAGCAATCTCTACTTCGAGCCTATCAGCCAAGCCGGCCGCAACAATGTTTTTAGCCACATATCTGGCAGCATAAGCTCCTGAACGGTCAACTTTAGTCGGGTCTTTGCCTGAAAAACAACCACCGCCATGCCTAGAATAACCTCCGTAGGTGTCAACTATAATCTTACGCCCGGTTAAACCTGTATCACCCATTGGACCACCTGTTTCAAACTTTCCGGTAGGATTAACCAGAATTCTTAAATTCTTATAATCAACAAGTTTTTCAGGTAATACCGGTTTTATAACATGATCAGTCAGATCGGGGATAATTATCTGCTCCAGTTCAACCCCAGGTCTATGCTGGGCTGAGATTAAAACCGTATCGATTCTTTTTGGTTGGCCATCCACATACTCTACGGTAACCTGGCTTTTTCCATCAGGACGCAAGTAAGGCATAATTTTAGATTTTCTAACTTCAGCTAAGCGATGGACTAATTTATGAGCCAGCATAATCGGTAATGGCATCAACTCTTTTGTTTCACGGCATGCGTAACCAAACATCATCCCCTGGTCACCCGCGCCTTCTTTATTAAAATCGTCCTCGGTTATCTCTCCTTTTCTCTCCTCCATAGCGTGATCTACTCCTTGAGCAATATCCGATGACTGTTCATCAATTGAGGTAATTACACCACAAGTATCACAATCAAAACCGTATTTTGCACGAGTATAACCAACCTCTCTGATAGTATTCCGGGCAATTCTTGGAATATCAACATACGTCTTAGTGGTGATCTCACCTGCTACTACAGCCAAACCAGTAGTTACCAAAGTTTCACAAGCCACTCTGCCCATGGGATCATCTTTAAAAATTGCATCAAGAATTGCATCAGAAATCTGATCAGCAATTTTATCTGGATGGCCCTCAGTTACAGATTCTGAGGTAAATAAATATTTTCCATCAACCATATCTTTCTCCTTTCAAAAAATAAAAAAATCCTCTTCAAGAAGTTGAAGAGGATTGATATGCCTCTCATCTCCCAGAAGAAATTCTGTAGGAATTGGCACCTTATATCAGAATATATATTCCTTAACAGGTTGCCGAGGCTTCTTTGGGCCAGTCCCTCTGCCTCTCTCGATGAGTATCCATATTAATTTGAGAAAAAACTTAATAGATTATATAAGCTTAATTTCTTTTTTGCAACACTTCAATGATGAACTTGATTTTTATATAAGCCTTTTGTTTCAATTGAGGTTGCCGGGAAATACAATCTTTATCAAAATTTTAAAGCTATTAGCTGTAAAAAAGCACTGAAATGATTAGCCTGTCGATCCTTTTGAAATCTTATCAGCCAATATTTTTAGTATATTTCGGGCTATAAAGCTTTTGGTTTTATTTTCGATCTCTACCCTGATCTCATGGCCGTCAGTAATTAAAACAGAGTTGAAATCCGACCCGAATCCCTGGCCAGGCAGAGTTATATTATTAGCTATAATCAAATCAAGCTTCTTTTCATTAAGCTTCTTTAGGGCGTTTTCTTCCAATTTCTGGCTTTCAGCTGCAAAGCCAACAGTAAATTGCCCGTTTTTTTGTTTTGATATTTCTTTTAATATATCCGGGTTGGCAATAAGTTTTAAATCAATTTTATCCAGGCCATCTTTTTTTATCTTCCCCGAAATCACTTTTTCCGGCCTGTAATCAGAAACAGCGGCAGCCATAATAAAAATATCACATTGGCTAAATTCAGCAGATACTCTATCTAGCATCTCCGTTGCCGACCTTATTTTGTAAACTTCAGCTCCATAAGGATCAGGCAGGCTAGTCGGCCCGGTTACCAATATTACTTTAGCTTTTGCCCTTACGGCTGATGAAGAAAGAGCATGGCCCATCTTTCCTGATGAATAATTTGACAGGTAACGGACTGAGTCAATGGCTTCTTGGGTTGGCCCAGAAGTAATTAAAATTTTGCTTCCAGAAAGGTCAGTCATCAACTCGAGGTTCTCCTTAATTGACTCCAGCAATACTTCAGTTGCAGCTAAGCGCCCGGTTCCTTTATCACCGCAGGCTAGAAAACCTTCTTCCGGCCATATAACTTGATAACCCCTAGCCCCAAGCAATTTTATATTTGCCTGAGTTGCGGGGTTCAAAAACATTCTTTCATTCATAGCCGGAGCAACTAATATCGGGCCTGGCATTGACATAGCAGTCGTGCTGATAACATCATCAGCTATTCCTCCGGCCAGCTTAGCAATGATATCAGCAGTCGCTGGAGAGATAATCATCAAATCAGCCCATTGGCCTAATCCGATATGGTCTCTCGAACTATCATCTGCAAAAAAATCAGAAAGAGGCCTACGGCCGGTCAAACCGGAAAATGTATGAGCGCCAATAAAATTATTTGCCTTTGGTGTTAATAAAACCTGGACTTCTGCCCCTTGTTGAACCAATTTACTGGCTAGAATTGCTGCTTTATATGCAGCTATGCTTGCACTTATACCAAGGAGGATTTTTTTATTCTTGAACATAGCGGCCACTTCTTTAGCTTATTTTATACCGTCGATAGTCCTTTTGTAAGCAAGTTTGTCTTGAGCAATCTCTTCAAGTGCTAAAGTAATCGGCTTCTGTGAATCAGTTTTTACCTGTGGAGGCCTAACTCTAATTATTTCGTTAGCTTTTAGATTTCTAAAAAAATCATTTATTTGACGGGCTCTTTTAGAAACCTCAATGACTAAAGTATATTTGCTATCTGTTTTATCAAACAGCGTATCTATTTTTGGTTTAAGCATCATTTTCTTTCATCTCCATCGTTTGATTTCTACTTCTCTCAGTCTGAATGATATAAACAAGTTCATCAATAGCATCGTCAATTTTATCGTTTATGACTACAAAGTCAAATTCATCGATTAATTCCATTTCCTTTTTGGCAACTTCTATTCTCAGTTCTATATCTCTTATCTTTTCAGTCTTTCTTTTTTTTAAACGATTTCTAAGTTCTTCTAATGAAGGAGGTTTAATAAATATCAGAATAGAATCAGGTACTTTATTTTTTACCTGCTCTGCACCCTGGACATCTATTTCAAGAACTACATCTTCGCCTCTGTAAAGAGAATTCTTAACAGTCGCATAAGGGGTCCCATAATAATTGTCATAGACTAGAGCCCATTCTAAAAACTCGTTTTTTTTAATGCGAAGGTTAAAATTTTTTTCGCTTATAAAATAATATTCTTTTCCTGGTTTTTCGCCTTTTCGGGGTTGCCTAGTGGTTACTGATTTTGAAAGCTTTAAATCAGGTACCCTTTTAGATAGTTCATCTACTAATGTACCCTTGCCTACTCCAGAGGGTCCCGAAATTACAAATAGCTTCCCCTCTTCTTTCATTCAGTTTTGCCTCAATAATTTTATGATAATTCTTTAAAAAGTAATTCTTTTTGTCTTTTACCTAGCCCCTGTATACGCCTAGTCTCGCTGATACCAATATTGTCCATCAGCTTTTTTGCCCTTACTTTGCCTACACCCGGTAAAGCTTCAAGCATGCTTTTAACTCTCATTTTAGCTACAACAGGATTATCAGAGTCCGAAAGCAAGCCTCTTAAACTAATAGAACCATCTTTAAGCTGACCTTTCAATCTGGCTCTCGCTTGCCTTGTTTTGACAGCTTTGGCTAATGCTTGTTTTCTTTGCTCATCAGAAATTGTAGGTAATGCCATTTGCTCCTCCTTAAAATAAACTGATATTTTCAGCTAATTATACTAGATTACCTATTAGCTGGGCAAACATATTGTCTAAAGCAGCTAATGCCAGATAATTATTTGTCCCCGCATGGCGGTAGAAAAATCTACCGCTTTCAAATAAATAGTGACCTAGCAATAGAGATACATATTAATTATGGCCTATGTCATTTAAAAATTATCCAAGTTCAATCCTAAGCACTATAATAAAATCCATATGATTGATTACATTCTAGAACTGCATATATTTAAAATAATAATAATCTATGGCTGGTAAAAAAATACATTATGAAAAAACATATCAATGGTCGGTTGAAATTGGTTTCAGTAAAGAAGATGCTTTGCTAATTGCCAAGGCATGCAGGGATATAGATATCCGGCAACCCGGGGATAAGCTTAAAGCCAGACGCCACTTAAATTACAACTTAAATTTTTGGGGGGAAACATCTCCACAGCGAATTGCCAGAATATACTTATCTAAAGCAATAAAAGACTCAGATATAATAATTCTCGGCCAGGGATTACATAGCCTCCAGGACCATATCACTCATGGAAGATTACTTTTCTTTGGTCTTCATTGGTTCGGCCCATGGCGTATCCGGGGCACAAAGATAAACTTTAATCCTTTTTATGACCCAGACCACCTTTCGCCGAAAAAAATTAAAAAAGTAAAAGCGTCAACCATTGAATATCTAAGCCAATACTTAAATAGAAACTCTGAAATCAGTAAGAAAAAACCTAAGCTTAATTAAATCCGTTTTAAATAAAGACTGAAAACAAATTTCAAAGTAAGGCTTTTAAGCACTTCCAAACATTCTACTTCCAAGTTTTTCAATAGGTGTGCCTTGCTTACAATAAGGACATTCATCCGGCAAATATGTTTTGGCATCAATTTTTAACAATGATTCCACTCTGTTTACACCATCAAGGCCTATAGAACGGTCAACCATAGCCGCCAAACCAACTATGTCAGCTCCGGCTTGCTGGCAGATTTCTATTAATTCTTTAACCGAACCTCCGGTAGTGACAACATCTTCAGCAATTAAGACTTTTCGGCCTTTTTTTATATCGAATCCTCGGCGTAGGACAAGATGGCCATCTTCCCTTTCAGCAAAGACATGCTTGCAATTTAATATTTCAGCCAATGCATAACCCCAGATTATTCCACCGATTGCCGGAGATAAAACCAAGTCTATTTTTTGACCTTTGAAATTTTCAGAGATTAATTTAGACATCTCGGAAGTGACTTTAGGATCCTCCAATATTCTTGAACACTGAATATAAGTCGAGCTATGTAGTCCAGAAGTTAGAAGAAAATGGCCGTTTAAAATTGCCTTCTTTTCTTGAAATATTTTTAGAATCTTTTGATTATCCATCTAGGTTTAACTCTTCCAATATCTTTCTGGCTGCATCAGCAGGTTTATTTGCTTCAATTATTGGCCGGCCTATTACTAAATAATCAGCTCCATCATTATAAGCCTGCGTTGGGGTAGATACCCTTCTTTGATCATCCTTTTTTGCCCAGACCGGTCTAATACCTGGAGCTACAACTATAAAGCCTGGACCATGGTTTTGCTTAATCCTTGAGATATCATGCGGTGAAGAAACTACTCCGTCAAGGCCTGCCTTATAGCCAAGTGCTGCAAGATCATTTACTAATTGCGAAATATCGCCGGATAGGTGAAGTTCCTCAACCGCTTTCTGGTTAAGGCTTGTCAATACGGTTACTCCCACTACTTTAGGACATGGCAAACTGTAATGTTCAGCGGCATCTTTTACAGATTCCACAGCTTTAACCATCATTTCCATTCCCCCAAGAGTATGAATAGTAAACATATCGACTTGGAGTTTAACCATTTCGCGGCAAGCCCGGGCAACCTGGTATGGAATATCATGAAGTTTCAAATCTAGAAAGACCTTGCCTCCCATGGCTTTGATTAATGAGATAAGGCCTACTCCTTCAGAGAGAAATAGTTCTAAACCAATCTTATAAAAATTCACATATTCTTTCAGTTCATTAAACAAGGCCGAGGCTTTAGTTCTATTTTCAACATCTAAAGCGACAATAATGGGTTTTTTCATTTCAGGTTCACCCGTTTTCTTGATTTAATATTAAATAGCCTGGCAAGCGCCTATAACCTCTTTCAAGCTAGATATACCTTTATTATCTAAAAAATCTTCAATTTCCTTTTTGATCAGCATAGTAGACTGTGGATTTATGAAGTTGGCTGTCCCGACTGAAACAGCACTCGCTCCGGCTAGAAAAAACTCCATCGCATCCAAGCCTGACATTATACCGCCCATTCCAATTATTGGAACATCAATATTATTGGCAACTTCCCAAATCATTCTTATAGCTACAGGTTTTATGGCTGGCCCGCTCAAGCCGCCAACAGACCTGCTTAATTTCGGTTTAAATGTATTAACATCGATAGCCATGCCCAAGAGTGTATTGATCAGAGAAACAATATCAGCTCCTGCCTTCACCGCAGCATTGGCCACCTCGACAATATTGTTAACATTTGGGGTTAGCTTAACAATTATGGGAAGTTCAGTTGTTTTTCTTACCTCGCTGACTAGCTCAGCCGCCAGGGCAGCATTACAACCAAAAATATATCCTCCCCTGTCGACATTTGGACAAGAAATATTTAGTTCCAGAGCTGCAGGTTTCGTTTGCTTGCTAAATATATTCGCTAATTCCTTATATTCTTGAATAGATTCACCGGCAATATTAATTATTACCGGAATATCCAGGTTTGCTAAAAATGGCCAGTCTTCTTTGATAAAGAGTTCTACCCCTTTGTTTTGTAAGCCTATCGAATTTAAGATTCCACCATAGGTTTCACAAACTCTTGGATTAGGATTGCCAGCTTTTGGCTTTAAGGTAACACTTTTTGTAACTAAAGCCCCGAGTTCATTCAAATCGACGAAATCAAGATATTCCTGGCCGCTTCCAAATGTTCCAGAAGCAGTCAGTATAGGATTTTTAAGTTTTAACTTCCCCAAATTTGTCGAAAGATCAACCATTAAAAATTATGCCTTTCCTAAAAAATCACATCTTTAGCTTCAAAGACCGGGCCATCATAACAAACCCTTGAATATACAAACTCACCATCCCGGCCAGTTTTAGTCCGGCAGACACATGACAGGCAGGCTCCTAGGCCGCAAGCCATCTCTCTTTCCATCGATATCTGACAGGGGAGGCCTTTTTCTGTTGTTATTTCAGCAACTTTTTTTAGCATCTTTTCAGGACCGCATGAATAAATATATTCAGGTTGAATATTTTGAATCTCTTCAAGGAGATAATCAGTTACCCGTCCTTTTTTGCCTTTGCTCCCGTCTTCTGTCACCACTGTTACTCGGTGAGACATCCTTTTTAGTTCTAGATAATAAAGAAGATCTTGGCTGTTTTTTGTCCCATATAGAAAATTAAAGTGCTTTTTATTTTCAATTAATCTTTCAGCCAGAAAAAATAGTGAAGCCAGCCCAATTCCACCAGCCACAATCAGAAATTGTTTTCCCTGCTCCGGTAGGCTATATCCTTTGCCTAAGGGGCCTATTACATCTAACTTTTTCTGGTTTCCCTTGGCAAGCTCCTCTGTCCCCCGACCTCTTACCTTAAATAATATATCCAAGGTGTTTGCTGAGAGTACTCGATGTATACTAAATGGCCTTCTCAGAATAAAATCACGATCTTTACCAATCAGGATATTTATAAACTGGCCTGGTTGAGCTAGAGAAGCAATATGCGATACAAAAAGCCGGATAATATAAATACCATCAGCCAATTTAGTCCTGGAAATCACTTCTGCATTAATCTTCTCAGGCAAGCTCATCCCCCCATCATTAGTATTGATTTTACACTATTATCAGCCTGGTGGTATTCCTGAACATTTTTAATCTGAATATCCTTTTCTTTTACCGCCTTCACAGCTTCGATTGAAACCCGTGCTCCTCAATCAATTTTAATGCTTCATTAGCATTTCTTACATAACCAGATGCCGGAATCTCAAGGTTTATCTTTTCAATAGCCTTCCTGCCGAAGCACTTTACAAGCTTGGGTTCCAGAATAATCAAATCCACAAGCTTGCCCTGTGACTAACGGGCCCGATCCAATTATTAGAATTTTATTGATATCTTCTCTTTTTGGCATTTGTCCTCAATTCTTTTCCTTGTATTCATCCATCTGTTTTAAAAAG
>CAYFWW010000024.1:0-28486 GCA_964346985.1 uncultured Actinomycetota bacterium | reverse complement strand
TGTTCTTCCAGGCGTTGGCCATGCGTGATATGGCCGGCGGTTCCTACCTGCGCTCGCTCGGACAGACGTTCCTTCCGGAGTTCGTCTCAATGAATCTGCTTATGGCAGGAATGGTTCCGACAATGGCCCTCGTCAGGCCGTATGTCCTCGGCGGGGCCAATCCCCTCGCTGCTGGCTTCTGGTTCGTCATGTCAGTCGCTCTCATTGTGGGCTTTGTATTCGCGTTCCCGGTCAATTGGTGGCTCGTGGCTCGAGGCCTCAAGCATGGCATGGTTACATCGCCTTCCCCAGCAGAGGAAGAAGCCATGGAAGGCATGCCGGAAATGAGGAGGGGCGCATCAATAACTGCCAAGGCCGGTGTGACTATACTGACTATTGCGATTCTCGCACTAAGCATCGCATTGACGCTCAACCTTGCTATGATGTGAGGGTGCCGGGGAGGCTGGATCCAGTGGTTTCGGCGCGCCCAATTGTAGCATCCAACAGACTCGCCGGGAAGCTCCGCCCGAGCTACCGAAGGAAAAAGAAGAAGAGTGTATTATCAAAAGGAGCCAAAAGATACGAAAGGAAAACCAAAACCTGACCTTACTGACAATAAGGCATACAAGGTCTATCTTTATCTGGTGGACAAGGTGAATGTTTTCGACAGTGTCGAAACAATCAAAGAAGAATATACACTAGAATATTTTCTATCTATAAGCTGCCTATAATTAATCAGTTAAACTAGCTGAACAGAGCATCACCTAGATATTGCTATATAACATGACATCCTTGATCTTATTGTTAATTTTAAGAATAGTATTTATAATATACTGTTTCATATATAAAAATTTTTAAAGGAAAATTATTTTATGAGCTATATTGCCTCATGGAGTGGAGGTAAAGACAGTTGTATGGCTTTGTATAAAGCCATGGCTAAAGGATACAGAATTTCTTCTCTTGTAAATTTTATTTCTAAAGAATTCAAAAGAGTTAGTTTTCATGGAACCGAGGCGAAATTAATACATTTACAGGCTGATTCAGTGGATTTACCTCTAATGCAAAAAGAAACAACAAATAATGGATATGAGCAAGAATTTAAGGAAGCTGTAAAATGCTTGATCCCTAACGGAATAAAAGGAATGATTTTTGGTGATATCTATTTAGAAGAGCATAAGGAATGGGTGGAAAGAGTCTGCAAAGACTTAGGGATAGAAGCTGTTGAACCACTTTGGGGCATGAATGCCAAAAAGATACTTACTGACTTCATTGAAGCTGGTTTTGAAGCTTTAATTGTCAGTGCTCAATCTAAATATATTAGTCAAGAATGGATTGGGCAAAAAGTGAGCAAAGATTTTATTGAGTATTTAGAAGATAGAGGTATTGACTTATGCGGGGAGAATGGTGAATATCACACATTAGTAACTAATGGACCTATTTTTAAGAAAGCTATAAACATAATAGACAGCAGAACAATAAAAAAGGAAGACCACTTATTCTTAGATATATATAAATATAACATTTCTTGATCAAAAAGAAGTATGTAATAGAAGAACTTTTCTGTATTAAGCTTCATTTATTGTAATATTTCTTTATCGCTTTTAATATGTAAAAAAAATGAGGCTTTGAAGAGAATTCGATAAATAGAGTTAGCTAATTTCTCACTATCCTCGAGTTTATAATAATGTATATCAGGGTCAGCTAGCTCAAATGTCAGATATGCTAAACATGTCATTGTCCTTGCTTTTACTACATAATTTCCTGTTGGTCACTGCAGAACTCGTCTTTAGACTCAAACAATCCTCGTGACCTGGCAAATTACTTTTAAAAACTAAGTTCAGCCTCCTATCGTTTTGCCTAACCTAACACTTTAACTTCGGTGTTAAAAAAATTCTGCCATCACTAACAAAAAAACAGCATTATTAATAAAATTCTATATAATAATATGTTATATGAAATTCATAACCCTTCCTTAAACGAGGCAATACTATGAAAAAGTTTATAATTATAGTTTCAATTTTTTAGTAGGAATAAATTTCAGCAATTTAAAATGTCATTAATTGGAGGAATAAAATGAATCGTAATGAACTTGTAGAAATAAACTTGGCCGGCCCATGTGGATTCTATTGTGGTACTTGTGGTCATTACCTGGCCAGAGCTAAAGGGTTATTAAAAGAAAAGAATCTAAAACATGGATGTAAAGGTTGCCGGATACAAGATAAAAATTGCGTTTGGGTTAAAAGAGATTGTGAAATTGTGAGAAAGAGACAAGTAGAGTTCTGTTATGAATGTAAAGATTTCCCTTGCGCCAATCTTCAGCAGTTGGATCAACGTCATATTCGTGATGATAATATAAGCCTAGTTGAAAATTTAATGCGGATAAAAAAGATTGGTGCAAAGCAATGGATAAAAGAACAAGAGGATAAATGGAGATGCCCTAAATGTGGAGGAAATATATGTATCACAGATAGGGAATGTTATGATTGCGGATATTATATTGATTGAAATAAAAAGAGATTCGGAGTTTTAAATATAAAAGCCAATCAATAACAAGGAGGCCGATTATGGCAAAAAGAGATAGCGCAACAGGAGCTTCTGGAGCTTTTATCTGGTGTATTGGATGGTTGTTCACTATAGCCTATGCCAATTTAGTATGGTGGAAGATACTTCTAGGATTGGTGATCTGGCCATATTACCTAGGACTAGCTTTAAGATAAGTTATTAATTCATCTCAATCATTCTAAGCTGTTGTTACTCTTAATTTCTATGAAAAATTGAGGGTTTCATTCCACTCATATATTTGATTTGAAAAAAATTTTAAACTTGTTTTTACTCTTTTTAAGAGTTAGTCTAAACATTAGCTAAAGCGAAAGTTTTACCTATGATTAAAGTCACCTAGAAACTAGCTAAAAATAGACCATTAAAAGCTAATAGCAAATGCTTAATAATTCCTTATTAAATGAATTGATGGGGCGAAAGTCAACTGGGGAGGTAATCAGATGAATAATCAGGTAACAATTCAGACTGAAGGTCTAACTAAACACTATGGGAAAGTAAAGGCTTTGGTTGATCTTGACATAGAAATACGGGCTGGTGAGATATTTGGATATCTAGGCCCGAATGGCGCAGGCAAGACAACTACGATCCGCTAAATAATGGATTGGACTGGGGGAATGCTGCGGTTCTTGCAGCAGTATTCCTGGTTTTGATCGTATTATCGGTCGTTTTTTTCCAGCGTAGGGACATTAAGCAATTTAGCTAGCTCTTGAAGTTTGTAAGAGTATCAGATTTACAAAACATTACAATAGAAAAGATAAAAGCTTTAAGACATTTGATTAAAATTGCTTTAGGCTTGTAATAAATAGCATATTTTGAATTTTATATATGATTATTTTTGTTTTTAACTTACCCTTTCAAATAACTCTTTTTATATAACAATATTGTTTTCATTTTTAAAAAATCAGAATAAAATTTATAACCTAATCTTTAGGAATAATTACCTTCAATATTATTTATTAAATTTAATTGAGGAAGATTAGAATTTTTTATCTTGATTATTTATAATATAATCTATTTATTAATAAGGGGATTGACATTAAAAGTGTATTTTAAAGCAAAAACTCTTCTCGGCAAATTGTCAATAGCCTTAATTATTTCTTTTTTTCTTCTGTTCATCATATTGCAATCCTTAATTATGATGGGCCAGCGTGGTGGTGAAACTTTTTTCAACAATCTTTTTTTGGCTATTCCCGGAATTTTAATGGGAGCCTCAGGTGTGTTAGCATTTATCATCGGCATTATAGGTATTATTAAAAATAAGGAAAGATCGGTACTTGTTTTTCTGACCACAACAATAGGCCTTTTTATACTCATTTTTATTTTAGGTGAGATTATATACCCGCATTAACTAATAATATCCAATATATACAAAATGCTTTTGGGAATTAAATAATCATTTTTAATTATTTATTCCTAATGATGAATAATCTATCTATATTATTAATTATACCCGCTTACATTTCCCTCTTTTTCTAATAAAAATAAAGATACAAAAAACTTATAAATTAAAAAATAAGAGGTTGCTGGAATAAAAGTTCAATTTTATTTTATGCATTAAACTATATATTTTGTAAACTTGACAAAAAAGTTAGATAAATATAACATTATGTTAGAAATTAATAATTTTTTGTTTTATAAATCTAACAGGAGGTAAAATAATGAAAAATAGAAAAAAGGATTTAATTGGCATAATGTTTGCAGGAATAGTCACAGGACTTGTAGTTTTAGTCATGCTTTTATGGGCGATTCCGTCTTTTATTAAAGGCGAAATTTTATCAGCGTTATTTCCAATTTTAGCCGCAGTGGCACTAATGTTTTTTTCTGTTGTGATTTTGAAAAGAAAATTTGAAGAAGTGAAAAAAGGTTTTCCGGCTAGAGATGAAAGAACAAAAAAAATCTTTATCTATGCTGGATATAAAACTTTCTTAATTTCACTTTATTGGTTATTAGGAATTAGTTTTGCTGAGGATTATGGAATAATTCAGTTTCGAGATGTTCAACAAGCAATCGGAGTTGGGATATTCGGGATGTCAATAATTTTTGGGCTCAGCTATTTGTGGATAAATAAAAGAGGGGTAAATTTATAATGCTAAAGACAAGGATAAAAGAGTTCAGGGCAAGGTATGACTTAACCCAGGAAGATTTAGCAAAGAAAGTTGGGGTAAGGAGAGAGACGATAGTATTCTTAGAAAAGGGAAAATATAATCCATCTCTAAAATTAGCCCATGATGTGGCATTGACCTTAAAGACAACAATTGAAGAATTATTTATATTTGATGATGGACAGTAGGCTGAATTAAAAAAAGTTCCTTTATTCTTGGGGCTTTAGTTAAATTTACATTTAATGCTTCCGAATTAGTGTTTAGAGAATATCCATAAAATAATTGATAATCACTTTTTATAGTTTCCTTATTTAAAAGGTCTCTATTGGCTTTAATAAAATTTTTCCTGTGATGATTTAAGATGTTATGTTCTTTTATTAATTTTAACAAACTGTTAATATTGTGTATATATGGAAAATATTATTGAAGTCAAAGATTTAAAAAAATACTATTCATCTACGGGTATTAGAGGAAGAGAAGTTATCCAAGCTGTTGACGGTATCTCTTTTGAAGTAAAAAAGGGTGAAGTTTTTGGTTTCTTGGGCCCAAATGGTGCCGGAAAAACTACAACCATCCGCTGTTTCATGGATTTTATCCGCCCAACTGCCGGCAACATAAAGATTTTTGGAAAAGACGCCCATACAAATACAGTAGATTCGAAAAAGAGAATTGGTTATCTACCGGGTAATGTACAGCTTTACGACAAATGGACGGGGCAAGAACATATTAGTTTTGTCGAGAGCATCAAAGGAAAATCAAAATATGCTAAAGAACTATTAGGAAGATTTAATTTTGATCCAACCAGAAAGTTTAAACATTATTCTTCAGGAAACAGGCAGAAACTAGGAGTGATTCTAGCTCTAATGAATGATCCGGAACTACTTGTTATGGATGAACCGACTCTAGGCCTAGATCCGCTTCTTCAAAACGAACTTTATGAAATTTTTGATGAAATTCAGAATAAAGGTTATACCATTTTTGTTTCTTCTCACAATCTACCAGAAGTTGAAAGAATCTGTAACCGGGTCGGGATTATAAAAGAGGGAAAACTGGTTGGAGTTGAAAATGTAGGTGCACTTAGTGAAAAACGCTTGCGGAGAGTTACAGTGAGGTTTGATTCGAAATTTAAAAAAGAAGATTTCAAGTTTGATGGGATTGAAAGAATTGAAGAACTCTCCGGTGGTTTGATTTTAACGGTCAGCGGAGACATAAATCCGATTGTTAAGAAACTAGCTGGCTATAATCTCCATGATCTAGAAATCTCCCACGCAACTTTGGAAGATGTCTTTTTGGAATTCTATAAAGGAAATAACAATGTTAAGCTTAATCTGGAGAACAATAAAGAATAGAAAGACTTCGCTAACTGCTTACACTTTAGGTGCGGTTGGGTTGTTATGGATGGTTCTAGCTATTTATCCATTGTTTGCTGAGAGACAATCGGAGTTGGAAAAATTTATACAAGCTTATCCGGAAGAAGTTTTTACAGCAATGGGTATGGACGCAGCCGAATTTACCCTAGATACTGTTGAATCCTGGGTGGCTGTTGAACACTTTAGTTTGATGTGGCCGATAGTAGCCATAATTATGGCAATTGCTTTTGGTGGAGCGATGATTGCCGGTGAGATTGAAAAAGGCACTATTGAAACAATTCTAGCCCAACCGTTATCAAGATTGAAGATTTATTTTAGCAAATATTTTGCTGGCATAATCAGCTTGATTATCTTTGTTGTCGTTTCAATTTATGCAATTATACCCCTAGCTTATCTACATGATATCGATTATAAAATAAAGAATTGGACGACATCTGCCGTTTTGGGATTCCTATTAGTTTTGGCTATTTTTAGCTTTTCCATGCTGGCAACAGCAGTTTTTTCAGAAAAAAGCAAAGCAAATTTTACTGTCGGTGGAATTTTAATGCTAATGTATGTGGTTGAAATTATTGCTAATTTTAAAGAAAGCCTGGCGGACTTGAAATATATATCATTTTTTTATTATTTCGATTATTCAGCGGCCATGAATAAAAACACCATAGATGAAAAAGCTATATATGTATTTTTAGGATTTTCGCTGGTAGCTACAATCCTAGGGGCGCTTTGGTTTGTGCGAAGAGATATTGCAGCTTAAAACCTATTAAAGTCTAAATAAAATGCCAAAATTTAAAATCAGTATTATTATTCATCAACCCCCAAAAATTGTCGCCCAAGCTTTAAATGAACCGGATAATGCGGTCCACTGGACGACAGGCCTAAAGAAATTTGAAGTTGTCAAAGGAAAAGCTGATGAAGTTGGGGCAGTTGCCCGCTTGCATTATAAACAAAAAAACCGTTCGTATGTCATGGAAGAAATACTTGAGGAATGTGAACCAGGAAGAAGATATATGTCAAGCATTTCTGGCGCAGGTTTAAAAGGGAGAGTGGAGACAATCTTAAACCCGATAGCAAATGGAACCGAACTGATATTAGATTGGTCGGGAACGAGCAGCTCACTTTTCCCAAGAATAATTATGCCTTTTAGGCGGGGCAAGATTGTCCGGCAAGCTAAAGCAGAATTAGAAAAATTCAAGAACCTGGTTGAAACCCATGGAGCTATTTTTCAATAAAATAAATGAACTGAGGCATTATGATTATTGATGGACATGCTCATGCTTGCGGTGATTATCTAAAACCGGAAGAGATTAAAAAAAACCTGGATTCAAACGATACAAGCAAAGTGGTTTTAGCACCAGGAGAATTAGGCAGTACAAGGACCTATCCATTTCCGAATGTCTCTAGATTATTTCCTGATAGAAATGTTGTAAAAGTATTTAACCAATTAACAAAAATGGTTGTAAGGATTACCAATATGAGATTGGAATTTGAAAAAGGAAATGAATATGTTCATGATCTGGTTAAGAAATTACCCGATAGGGTTATCCAATTCTATTTGCTAACAGATGAATCAGAAAATATATATGAGGAATTAGAAAAAAAGTATGATGATTGGAAATTTAGGGGATTAAAATTACACCAGTGCTGGTATCCAATATCAATTGATTCTGATTATTTCAATATAGCTGCAAAATGGGCAGAAGAAAGAAAAATTCCAATATTTATTCATCTTGTTTCTGATAAAGAAGTAACTAAACTAATTGATTATAAAAGAAAACGTAAGGATTTAAAGGTTATTATTGGACATCTATTTGGCTTGGAGCTATTTACAAAACAGAGTGAGAATTTAGAAAAAATATATTTTGATATTTCAACTTACCAAGTTACTTCAGACAAAAGAGTTTTAAAAGCAATTAAGAGATTTGGAGCAGAAAGAATTACAATGGGATCAGATACACCATATGGCAAAAACAATTTGAAAAGGAACATAGAAAGAGTAAAAAGGCTTCCGATAAGACAAGATGAAAAAAATATGATTTTAGGATTAAATATGAAAGGACTACTTGGAATTTAAGCTCCTAAAAGTTTAAGTAGGCCTATTTAAGGAAATAATTAATCAGATGTTTTTAATACGGAAAGAGCAGCCAGAAGATATAGAAGTAATCAGCAAAATAAATATTAAGGCTTTTGGTCAAACAGAAGAAGCCAATATTATCAATAAGCTTCGACAGAAATGTAATAATCTTATATCTCTTGTAGCTGTTAGGGAAAACCAAGTTGTTGGCCATATTCTTTTTAGTCCAGTTACGATTGAGCACAAAGAAGGAAATATGTATGGTATGGGCTTAGCTCCTATGGCTGTTTTGCCTGAGCATCAAAAAAAGGGTATTGGTTCAGAACTCGTCAGAGCTGGAATCTCTAGATTGGAAAATAGAAAGTGTCCATTTATAATAGTTATCGGCCATCCAGATTATTATCCTCGCTTTGGATTTATAAAAGCCAGTCAACTTGGAATAAAAAGTGAATGGGATGTACCGGATGAAGCCTTTATGATATTAGTACTTGACGAGTCCAAACTGCAAGGTATTTCAGGGATGGCTAAATATCTGCCTGAATTTGCTGAAGCGATGTAAATCATTTAATACTCTGGTCTTTGTAAATTAGAAATATTAAATGATTATAATTTGTTATCTATTAATCGGTGAAAATATTGTGTAATTTATAGGTTGAGTTTTTATGATGGCTCAAAGTGAATTAAATAGGATATTTGATGAATTAAAGAAAATAATGGAGAAATATTCGCCGCCTTTTTCGGTCAAAATTCCCTCCAAAGCTCTGAAAGATAAAAGAAGTTATGAGCTTACTTCTTTTAAAAAAGTTAAAATTGAAGGCAGGTCTAAAAATGAAATCTATTTTGCTGGATTAATCATCCAAAAGGATTACGTTGGTTTTTACTATATGCTTGCCTATGCAAATCCGAAGATAAGCGAAAAATTTGATCCGGAATTTCTATCTCTTTTAAAGGGCAAATCTTGTTTTTATATTCGAAGCACTGAAAAGTATGTTTTGGATAATGTTAAAAAAGCTTTAGACTTAGGGCTTGATTTTTATAAGAATAAGGGCTGGGTCTAGAATTTTTAGGCTTTGATCTACTATAAATTTTTCATCCGGAAAGGTATTTAATCTTTGTTTTAAGGTTTTTCTTTAATAATTAGGAGTGTTTTAAACTTCTATTTCATTATAATTCTTGATGATAATACCGTGAGCGATGTTATTAGAGTGATCTCCAATTCTTTCCAGATTTCTAATAATACCGGTGAAAATAGTCTCTGATTCAGGTTTACATATACCTTTTTCTAAACGTTTAATGTGATTTTTTTGAAATTTTTTCTCAAGTTCGTCGATAGAATCTTCAAGATTCTTTATTTTTTTAAATGTATCTATATCCTCATTTTTCAAAATATTTATGGCTTCATTGAAGATATTTTCAATATAATCAAGCATTTGCTCTATATCATTTTTGGCGTCATCTGATAAAGGTATTTTCTCTTTAGTTAATTGTTTTTTAAAACCGGCTAAGTTTACAATATGGTCTCCTACTCTTTCGACATCAGAAACTAAATGAATCAGGGTGGTCAGTTTTTGAGAATCAGATAAACCAAGAGGTTTTTCAGTTAAAGCAGTGAGAAAACCATTAATAGTCTTGTAAAGAAAATCAACATTTTGTTCTTTTCTCATAAGATTCTTAAAATCTGTGTGGCCATATTTAAGGAAAAGTGTTTTAAAGTCTTTTATCATTATTCCTACAATTTGAGCCATATTAACAATTTCTTTTTGAGCTTGCATAAGGGCAATAGGAGGATTATTCAGTACTAATTCATCAATATGCTCAACCCCGCTTTTCAGTTTAACTTCTTCGCTGCGAATAATCTTTTCTGTTAATATGGCTAATTGCTTAATAAAGAAAAGGCCAATCAAAGCGCTTAAGACATTAAAAATAGTATGAGCATTTGCTACTTGTCTTGGCAAGCTTGATGATGTTATTACTATCAAATTTGTAAAATATTGGATAAAAATCAAGATAATACCTACGCCAACGATGTTAAAAAATACTTGAGCTAAAGCCAATTTTTGAGAAGTTTTTGAAGATTTAAATGATGCAATCACTGCAGTTATGGTCGTTCCAATATTTGCTCCTAATATTAAAGATATGGCTGCACCAAGCGACATAACTCCTTCAGAAGCCATGGCTATTACCAAACCAGTTGTAGCACTTGAGCTTTGGATCATAGCTGTAAACAATGCCCCAGCAATAACCCCTAAGATAGGGGTATTGCTAAAATTTAAAATCATATTATGAAAGAAAGATAATTCTTCAAGAGGTTTTACACCACTTTTCAAAAAGCTCATTCCAAGAAAGAGAATCCCGAATCCTATTATAGTTTGGGAAATATATTTGGCATTCTTATTCTTACTGATAAAAGTCAAAAAGAAACCTAAGGCAATAATTGGTAGAGCAAATTGGTTTATCTTAAAGGCAACAATTTGAGCGGTAATCGTTGTTCCTATTTCAGCGCCAAGCATTACTCCTATAGCTTGAAACAAAGTTAGCAATCCTGCATTTACAAGGCCAATTAGGGTAACCATCGTCAGGCTACTTGATTGAAATACTATGGTGATACTCATTCCAACAAAGAGCCCTTTAATTGGATGATTTGTAATCTTTTCAAGTAGAGAAGCGGCTTTTTGACCTAATGCTTTTTGGAGGCCATGGGAAATTAGCGAAATACCATATAAGAAGAGAGCTAACCCACCGGCAACCCCGAAGATTAATCCTTGCCAATCCATATATTAGAAGTTAGTGTTTTTGAATACATCGCCAGGCTATTTTAACAAATGAATTAAAGATAAGCAAAAAACAATTAGTCAATTTTCATTAATAAAAATAATTATTTTTATGTAGATATGATCAAAAAAAGAATTGACAAACAGATTTTGATATGGTAAAAAAATATTTCGTATTTCGTAATATTCAGATCACGAACAATTATTGTTAAGGAAACAACGATTACTACCAAAAGCAAAGAATATTTTCAAATAGCAGAATACATGCCGGAAATAATCAGTAATATTCAGCGTTATACGACCAATCATATTGAAAAGTATGGATTAACAATGCTTCAGTTTTTTATCTTGATTAAGCTGTTTCAAGCTAAAAGTTCCTTGAAGATAAGCGAGATAAGCAATAGCCTTGATCTTCCAGCAAGTTCATTGACCGAGATGCTGGATAAACTGGAAGATATTGATTTAATCAAGCGCAAAAGGACGAATGATGATAGAAGAGTTGTGCTTATTGAAACAACTAAAAAATCAAAAATGCTCCATAATCAGATTGCTAAGACCAATCTTCATTTTGTTAGTGAAATTTTAAATAGATTAGATAAAGGCGAGAAAAGAACAGCGCTTAAGATAGCAAAAATTTTAAAAGAATATTCACACAAAATAACCGAAGAGACGAAAAGAGATATAGGTGAAGAATAGAAATGTTAACTAAATGGTCAGTTGATCATCCTATCGCTATGACAATGTTTATTATTGGTATTGTTATTTTCGGTTTACTTTCTTTATTTCAAATTAATAGTGAGCTTATGCCAAACATTGAGTTTCCTGTGTCTACTGTAATTACGCCGTACCCCGGTGCAACTTCAGCTGAGGTTGAAGAACAAGTTACAAACCTTGTTGAAGAAGCTGTTGGTTCGATAGAGGGCATTGAAGATATTGTCTCAACTTCTTCTGATGGGAGTTCAATTGTTATTGTAAGTTTTGACTATAACAGGGATATAAATGAAGCAACTAGCGAGATGAGGGCAGAAATTGAACAAATAAAAAATTCCATGCCTAAAGAAGCGTTAAGCCCCATCGTCTCAAGCTATGACCCTTCACAAATGCCAATTATGACATTGAGCATTTATGGAGAAGATCAAATTGATGAATTATCCAAATTGGTCAAGGAGGATATTATACCTGAACTGGAGAAGGTGAAGGGTGTTGCTTCGGTATCAGTTCAAGGAAATGTTGAAAAACGTATCAATATAGAAGTTTTCCAAGACAAATTAGAGGAAAAGAGCATCTCAACTGAGCAGATTGCTAACGCTATTATGTCACAGGATATAAATATTCCTCTTGGCCAGGTGAAGACAGAGGATAAAAATATTTCGGTCCAACTTTCAAGCGAGCTGGAAAATATTGAAAAAATTGAAGATATAATAATTCGCCCTCGCTCGACAATGCAAATAATGCCTGAGACAGCAGTTTACAGGCTTCAACCTTTTGAACAAGTAATAGAAGAAGTTAGAGTTAAAGATATTGCTGAAGTAAAAGAAGAATCGATTAATTCAAGTGTTATTGGGCGGTTTAATGGAGAACCAGCTATTAACTTGGAAATAAAAAGAAGAAGTGATGCCAATACTGTTGAGACATGTGCAAACATTCAGGAAAAAATAGAAAAGATTGAGGATGATATTCCAAAAGATGTGAAAATCTTTGAAATAATAAATCAGGCTGATGAAGTTAATGATTCAATTAACAGTACTGTTAGCAATGCTTACATAGCAGCATTAATTGCTGCTTTTATCCTCTTTCTCTTCCTTAGAAGTATTCGTTCTACTTTAATTGTTGCTTTGTCTATACCAACTTCTGTCATAGTTACTATTGGGTTAATTTATTCTGTTAATTACACTTTAAACATTATCACTCTTGGTGGCCTGGTCATGGGGATAGGTATGCTTGTAGATAACTCTATAGTTGTACTTGAGAGTATCTTTAAAATGATGGAAGAGGGAATCAGCCCAAAAGAAGCGGCCAAACTAGGAACCCAAGAGGTTAGCGGAGCTATTACCGCTTCTACTCTCACTTCAATAGCAGTTTTTTTACCTATGGTTTTTATTAGTGGTATTGCTCAGAAGATGTTTACGCCGCTGGGTTTTACTGTAATTTTCGCATTATTAATGTCATTACTAGTTGCTTTGACGCTTGTCCCAATGCTTTCTTCAACTCTTTTTATGATTAGACATAAAAAAGAAAAACGTCGTAAAAAAGTAGCTCATAAAATCAGGGAACCATATAAAATAATTCTTAAATGGTCTTTAGAGCATCGCACGGTCACAATCTTTATAACTATTTTGCTTTTGATTGGTAGTATTTATCTAGCCACAGGTATAGATTCAGAATTATTACCTCCTGAGTCCGGACGGCCAATAATTTCAATTAAAGTCCTTATGCCAGCTGGCTCATCTCTGGAAGCTAATGATAAAATTGCCTCCGACATAGAGGATAAAATTAAGCATCTCGATGGAATTGATACGATAACCACATCTATAAAAGGTGGAGTCAATCAGAATATAGGCAGTGCTTTTTCGGAAGATAATGGCCATAATCAGGTTGCCTTTAATGTCAAGACATCATCAAAGATAGATAGCGATAAAGAATTAAATGATTTGATTGAATTAATTCAGAATAGATTGGATGATATCAAGGGAGCCGAAGACATTCAGGCAAATGCAGTTGAAAGTCAAGTTCACGGTGGTTTCGGTTCGGCAATTACAGTTGAGATATATGGCCCTTCATTATCAAAACTTGAAGAATTATCAAAGAAAGCAGAAGAAAGAATCTTGACAATAAATGGGGTAATAAAAACAAAGTCATCGCTTGAAAGAAAGAAACCTCAGTTTGATGTTGAAGTTGATAAAAAGAAAGTAGCAGAAGCAGGCCTCTCTCAATATCAAATTGCTTCTAGTGTGCGAACTGCACTCTATGGTCAGGAAGTAGCCTCAATAAATAATGAAGATGGGGAGAAAGAAGAAGTATGGATGTATATTTCGGGAACCGGAGATAGTCTTGATAATTTAAAAAATCTGGTCATTATGGACTCTAAAGGAAAATTCACAAAACTGGAAGATTTAGCAGAAATAAAGCAAGTCAATGCTCCTCTAGATATAAATCATATTGATGAAAAGAGAAGTATTAGTATAGATATTGAGATTGATGAAGAGAAGATAACTCTATCAAGGGTTGCTGGTGAAGTCAGAACTGAGATGAAAAAAATGGAATTTCCTGAAGGTTATGATTTTTATTATGCAGGTCAATATGAGCAGATGATCAATATCTTTAGTCAGCTCTTTTTTACTTTATTAGTGGCAATAGGATTTGTTTATATGATAATGGCTGCTCAATTTGGTTCTTTTAAAAATCCCTTTATTATCATGTTTACCATTCCTTTAGCCATAATTGGAGTTATATTAGCTATCTATATAACTAATACTGCTTTTAGCATGACAGGATTTTTTGGAATTATTATATTAGTGGGAATTGTAGTTAATAATGCCATTGTGCTTATTGATTATATAAACACACTTTCAGAAAGAGGCTATTCTCTAAGAAAAGCTATTATCAAAGGAGGCCAGGATCGATTAAGGCCGGTACTTATGACTATGGCCACTACGGTCCTGGCCATGACCCCTCTGGCAATAGGTTTAGGTAACAGCAAGATGATGTCTCCATTGGCTATTGCAGTTATGGGCGGCCTTAGTTTTTCAACCTTTCTAACTTTAATCTTTATACCGGTACTATACTCTCTTTTTAACAGGGAAAGGCGTGAGACAAGAACACTTGCCCAAAGTGCTAAACTGAAGTGATTGGGGGATTACGATGACAGAAAAAATGAAGATGCTATTTGTAATTTATGCGACTGCTATAGAACCTGAAATTACTTCCCTAATTGAGGAAACGGACATTCAAGGCTATACACGTTGGGAAAAAGTTCAGGGGATGGGAAGTACCGGAAAGAGATATGGTTCTAAAACATGGCCGGGAACCAATACTATGCGCTTGATTGCTGATGAAGAAGAGAAAGTCTTATCTTTTATCGAGAAATTGAAAGAATTACGCACTTCTTTTGCCAAACCCCCTGCGCTAAAGGTTTTTATGCTTCCAGTTGAGAGATGCGAATTATAGATATAACTGAAAGCATTGCCGGCAGCATTCTTTTAATTGGCAAATTGCATATCTATGATAAAAAATAAGTAATGTTTTATATTAGTTAAGATTAATTCAAAGAATAAAAAACAGGCTCTGTTTTTCAGAGCCTGTTTTTTTAGGTTCTAATTTAAGATTGGAGCTTTTCTACATTTTCTGCAGCCGGGCCTTTATTACCTTCAGTAACCTCAAAAGTTACTTCATCGCCCTCGGATAAAGTCTTAAAACCATTACCCTTTATTGCACTGTAATGAACAAAAACGTCTCCGCCGTCTTCGTTGGCAATGAACCCAAAACCCTTGGATTCATTAAACCACTTAACAGTTCCTTTTGCCACGTTAATATACCTCCTTGCTAAGTATTTGAAGAAAACGGAGTTTTACCATAAAAAAAACGCAAAGTCCGAATCTTTGCGGTTTTAAATAAACAACAAAAAACTTCCGATACTTCAAACGAGATTTTATCTAATTTTTTAAAAATGGTCAAGAATTATTTTTTACCGGTATTTTTTGCTTTTATAAAAAGCGTACTCAGTTATGTGTTATTATTATTAATGTTTGCCGGGATGAACAAATCATACATTTATTATTATATATATGACATTTAAGACTTGTATGGAAATCAATCTAGTTTCTCGGGGAAAGGAGCCATAATGGCACATAAAATTTATATAGGAAATCTATCCTATGATACTACTGAAAAACAGATTGAGGAGCTGATAAACAAGTCAGGAAAAGTTGAATCTATTAATATTATCACTGATAAAGTCACTGGCAAAAGTAAGGGTTTTGCCTTTGCTGAGATGTCAAGCGATGAAGATGCAAACAAGGCTATTGCAGAAGCCAACGGCGTTGAACTAGATGGGCGCCAAATAAAAGTTAATATAGCAAAAAGGCCAAAGAGACGAAATTATCCAATGAGAAATGATTATGACAATGATCGATTTTCGAGAAGTGGGAGCTATAACTCCAGAAAGCGTAAAGGCAGAAATACTAGAAGGCGTTATTAAATAGTGCCATTTTTTAGAATAACAAAGATTATTTCCAGCTTGTCTAGCTTAATAGTTAACATAGTTAAACTAAATCAAGATTCACCGAAAAGACAAGTTTCAACTACAATCAAATCAGCATAACCTATAATCTAATCGGTAAAAGTTTTCAAAAAAAATTTTCCATTAAATTTTAATTTATCTTTTGACATTTAAGTGTTTTTAATATATTCTTAGAGCTAATATACTTAGTACTAAGCATATTAGCATTAATAATCTTTTATAAAAGATAGGATTAATAAAATGGAAGAAATCAACAACCTCTTTGATCCCGATAAAATCAAGCAAGCAAGAAAAAGATTAAAGAAAGAATATAAGCAAAAAAAGAAAAATTTAAAAGATATTGAAAAAACAAGCTCTCTCATCGGTGAAGTATTAACCAGAGGTTTTTTAACTGTTTATATTCTACATCTTTTAAATAACAAACCTTTGTATGGTAATGAAATTCTAAAAGTCATTGTTGATAGAACCGAAAATCGATGGGAGCCAAGCTCTGGGGGGATTTACTCGCTTCTTAGAAAGCTGGAAAAAAAGAAATTTGTTGAAGGTAAATGGGAAGATCCTGATAAAAGGACTCGGAGAATTTATACTATAACCTCAGAAGGAAAAACAGAGTTAGACCGGCTTATTGTGACTCTGCAACCAAAAGCTGAAAATACATTAAAAGTATTTCTTTTTATTATTCAAGATTTATTTGGAACAGGAGGTAAAACAAATCATGAAAATACTGTTAATTCAACCATATCATCGATCAAACGTTAAACTGTTTGGGAAGGTATATATGAGCCAGCTAACACTGCCGACAGTTGCTGCCCTGACACCGCCCAAACATGAAGTAAAAATAATCGATGAGAATGTTGAATCAATTAATTTCAGTGAAAAAGTAGACCTTGTAGGAATTACTCTTCTTACCCCAACTGCTTCTCGCGGTTATGAAATTGCCAAAGAATTTATGTCCAGAGATATTCCGGTTGTCTTGGGTGGAATTCATCCATCACTTTGTCCAGAAGAAGCCATAAACCATTGTCATTCTTTATTGATTGGAGAAGCAGAAGGGATTTGGCCTAAGCTTCTTAAAGACTTTGAGAAAGGAAAAATGAAAAAAATATATAGGGCAGACTTTAAACCGGATATAAGTAACTTGCCCCGGCCAAGGCGAGAATTAGTTAATGAAAATAAATATGTAAATATTCCTAAAGTAGAAGTCTCCAGAGGATGCCCATTTGATTGTAGTTTCTGCTCAACTACTAAGTTTTTTGGAAGAAAAATGAGATACAGGGCAATTGAAGATGTAATCGAAGAGTTGAAGGAGTTAAAAGTTAAGTTTGTTTTTTTTACTGACAACAATATCATTGGGCGCCCAAAATACGCCAAGGAATTATTCAAGGCTTTAATTCCATTAAAAATAAGATGGATAGGCCAGTGCTCTATTAATGCTGTCAAAGATAATCAACTATTGAAGCTGGCCAGACAAAGCGGTTGTGTTGGTTTACTGATAGGTTTTGAATCTTTGTCTGATCAAGCATTGTCGGCCATGGATAAGGATATCAACAAAACTAAGGAATATAAGGAGGCCATTAAAAAACTGCATAAAGAGAGGATTGGCATTATTGGATGTTTTATATTTGGTTTTGACGAAGAAAAAAGCAATATTTTTAAAAGGACTGTAAAATATGTTAAAAAGCTTAATATTGAAGTTCCCCAGCTGACTTTACTGACTCCTTATCCTGGAACCATACTTAGAGAAAAAATGGATAAAATGGGACGAATAATACATAACCAATGGGAAAAATACGATGTAAACCATGTTGTTTTTAATCCACTTAATTTGAAAATCGAAGAACTGCGAGCAGGATATGATAAATCATGCAGAAGATTATATTCTCACTGGTCAATTTTTAAAAGGCTTTTTCGGTCATTTTTTTATCTGAAGTCAATCTATAAGACTCTTGTTTTTTTACAGATTAATATTGTTTACAGAAGATTGTTTCTGGTTAGCATTGAAGAATGATATTTAAACATAATCAAGCAAAAAAGCATAAGGCTTTTTAAAGATTAATCCTAAGATTACAATAATTCTTTCAAA
Organism: uncultured Actinomycetota bacterium; assembly: GCA_964346985.1. Taxonomy (GTDB): domain Bacteria; phylum Actinomycetota; class Aquicultoria; order CAYFWW01; family CAYFWW01; genus CAYFWW01. The sequence goes on along the minus strand of CAYFWW010000024.1, from coordinate 10,312 downwards.
AGTAAATCGTAGAAATCTTTTTTTGCTTGTTTCTCATACCAGGGATGATGACCGCAATTCTTAAGAAGTATAAACTTGAAGTCATTTAAAAGATTGGAAAGTGGTTCCTTTACACCTTCAAAAGGATGAGGATCATAGTCTCCATGGATGGCCACCACCGGGCATTTAATCTCTTTACCAAGCTCAAGTAGCCTCCCTTTTTTTCTCAGCACTTTTGCCTCATTCCAAATACTTTTATAGATGTAGTATTGAAATCTTAATATCTCATTTTTATGAGGGATAGGATTATAAGAATCCGATTTAAAGAAAAGTTCTTCAAGCTTGGAAAATGCTATATTCTTATTTTTTAAGGTCAGGCCGGATAGAGTATTTAATAAACTTTCGGCATTTTGCTTGTTTCTTTTTGAAAGGCGCTCCATCCTTTTCTGCATAATCTCAGCGCTGTATTTTTCTTCAAAGACAGCGCTACTAATAAGTATTAGTTTTTTTACAATCTTGGGATTCTGGGCTGTAAAGATGAAACTTAACATTGCTCCCCAGGAATATCCTATTAGATAAACTGGTAGCTCGCCTTCTATTTTAATTATATTTTTTAATTCTAGAAGTTGCCCTTTAATATTAATCTTTGTTTGCATGGGCTCTAAAACACTGAATGAATTTGATAATTCTCTGGCAACAGGGGCCATTTCACCGGGAGCACCTGGCCCTCCATGTATTGTAACTATATTGAAAGGAGCCTTTCCATACTTTCTAAGATTCTTCATAAGCCTTAACTTTTAAGTTCTCGGTGTTGTACATTTAAGAATGTTGTAAAGACTAAAAGACTTTTAAATCTTCTTACCTTTAATTAGTCTAAGCCCAAATAAAAAACGCATTAAATTAAAATGCCTTATGACAGCTTCATATATAAGCATTATTAATCCAAACGATATAACGCTTATAATTAAGAACTTGGGGAAAATACCAATTTGCCATGGTAAGATATACCATCCTACGATTAATATAATTGTCTGGTGTAAAATGTAAAACGGAAGTACCGCTTCATTGCTGTATGTTAAGAATTTATTGCAAAAATTTAAATATTTTGCCCCAAGGCTCAACATAAAAACAACTAAACTAAAATTGGTAAGGCTTAAAATTGCCTGAAATATTATATATTTCAAGGAGAAATCTTCACCGTAAAAATTATAATCCAGGGCTAAAACAAAGAAGGCAATAATCCCGAAACTAACCATGCCTAGCCCCAAGCAAAACCAACCATGCCTTTTCAGGCTTTCTGTAATTCTATTGTCGGCTGGCATAACATAGCCGATTAAAAAGTAAACCGAGAAGTAAAAAAAATCTGCCCATGTATGTTGTCCTTCAAAGAAATGGGTAAGAGAAATTTTAATAAGAGCGAGAGGAATTAATAATAAAAAAATACCTCCCCAATGTTCTGAGAATTTAGAAAACCTTTCGATATAATTCTGGCCCTTTTTAGATTTAAGATAAAAAAGGACCGGTAATATAATAAAGGAAACTAAAAAAAGAAATTGAAGAAACCATAAATGGCCGATCCAAAAATTAGTAAATAAAAAAGGTTCAGGAATAAATTTAAAAACTCCATTATATAAAGGTGGAATCAATTCCCATATTTTTCCGGTAAAGCCTTTATGCGTATGAAGCTCAAAATAAAGTTGAGGCGGGATTAATATGAATAGGCCAACCGTATAAACTGGAATAACAAGCCTTTTGAATCTTTCAAACAGATAATTAATAGCAGTTCGTGATTTTAAGGCATACCATGTACCAGCTCCGGAGAGCAAAAAGAAGAGTGGTATTACCCATAAATCAATTAATCCTCGTATTACTGTCATGGCAATGCTCTGTTCGTTATTTATGAGGTGCCAGTCTGTTCCTTCATCGAAGAAATGAGTGGTATGAAGAAAAAAAACAGCTATGATTGCAATCACTCTTAACCAGTCTATGTCATATCTGCGTTCTTTCACAATTCCTTTTTCTTATGATATTAAAATATTTTAATTAGAGTTTATATTACAAGAATATACTTGCTAGCCGTTTAATTTTTTTTAGTATGTATTATACAGAAAATAATTTGGATAGTATAAGAATTTTATTGTATTAAATATCTTAAATCAATTAAATCCTTTTATTCATTAACTTTTAAATAGTTAAAGGTAAGTAATTAAGCTGTTATATGTTAAGTAATGGAAATTTTACCTAAGGTTATATATTATAAATATGAAAAAGGACAGGAGGTGAATAATGGAGAAAGATGAAAAGTATCAAGAAGCCAAAAAAAGAGTAGAAGACCTAAAGGGTTTTTATACCCACTTGGTAATTTATATTATTGTTAATTTAGGTTTATTCTTATTTAATATACTTCAAACACCTGATACTTTATGGTTTTACTGGCCGCTTGTAGGTTGGGGTATTGGTGTTGTTATCCACGGCGCGAGTGTTTTAATTAATTACGGCCTTTTTGGAAAAGACTGGGAAGAAAAAAAGATTCAGGAATATCTCAATAAAGATAAAAAATAAAGTATATAAATTTAACACTCTTTTCATAATCTTTTCCATAAAACCATTTGGTTAAAAAGTCGGTATACTACCTTTCATTTTTTTATAATTTGTGCCTTTTTTAAATATGCCTGATCTGGTTTGTTTTGGATAACTTATTTTAACGGAACCTCTGAGGTCGATACTGATATTAATAGAGATATAATTGTAAATTATGCTCTGACCATAGGCTTAACCAGTTACCATGATTTCAGCGGATGATACCTGGCCAGCAATAAGGTTTAAGATAGTTTAATAGATTCTTAAAGTTTTGATTTTACACTAACCTTAATAGATTGTTTAAGAGGTTATTTCCAATTGTTTTTCTGAGATTATGATTTAAGCGGGAGGATTAAAGATGAAGCATAAGGTCATAAGGAAACAACCAAACAGTAAAATGTGCCTAGTATGCGGTTTAAAGAATCCTTGTGGTTTAAAAGGCTCTTTTTATGAGCTTGAGAATGATGAATTAGTTTATATTTTTAAACCGTTGGAAATGCACCAGGGGTATCCAGGTCGTCTACACGGAGGAATTATCTCTGCAGTAATAGATGAAACAGTCGGTAGGGCAATAATGATTGGGCATGATGGTGATATATGGGGCGTGACTGCAGAATTAAATATCCGGTTTAAAGAACCAGTACCTTTAAATGAGCAATTAAAAGTGATTGGGAGAGTGACTAAAGAGACTAGAAGGTTTTTTCAAGGAAGCGGAGAACTTTTATTGCCTAATGGTAAGACAGCTATAGAAGGTTATGGGAAATACATAAAGTTATCATTGGATAAGATTGCAGATTTTAAACCTGAAGTGCAAGAATGGAAAGTAGTTAAATTAGAACAAGACCCAGAAGTGATAGATATATAAATTAATAAATCTTATTAGAAGAAAAAACTTGAAGAAGTACTTGGTTTAAAATTAAGAGTTAATTGTTTAATCACGGTGTATAAAGGCAAATAAGTCTTGAGATATTAAAGATTATGATAGACTATTCTCTACTGTCCATGAGATAAGATTTTAAACGTTATTTTTCACATACAGTAAAAGGAGAGATTTGAAAGAGGAAGAAAGAGGAGTACACTATAGTTGGATTATTCTTATTGTAGGTACATTTGTTGTATTTGGTTCCCTTGGACTTGCTCGTTTTGGCTATTCCGTTGTCCTTCCCTCAATGCAGCATGGATTAGGGATGGATAATACCCAAGCAGGAGTAATGGCAACAGCCAATCTATTTGGCTATCTTGCTTTATCAGCAATTGGTGGAGCATTAGCCTCTCGTTTTGGGCCTCGCGCAGTGATATCAATGGGTCTTTTAATTGCCGGAGGCGGTATGTTGCTTACAGGAATGTCGGGTTCATTCTTTTCAGCTTCCATATGGCGTGGAGTAACGGGCGTAGGCAGTGGGGCTAGCAATGTTCCGGTTATGGGACTTCTGTCAGCTTGGTTTGGGTCAAGAAGAAGGGGCCTTGCCTCAGGTATTGCTGTGTCGGGTTCTTCAATTGCCCTCATTCTTCTCGGACCTCTTGTAACTTATATTTTATCTGTATACGGTAATTTTGGCTGGAGGGTAAGTTGGTATATATTCGGTTTTACTACAGTTATTTTGGCGGTTATTGGTTATCTTTTTCTAAGAAATCACCCATCGGAAAAAGGAATACAACCTTTAGGCAATCGAACCGGTGAAATAAATACACCTCAAAAGATAGAAAAACTCAGTTGGAGGTCAGTCTATCGATCATCATTAGTTTGGCATCTAGGTCTTGTCTATATAGCTTTTGGATTTTCATATATTATCTATATGACTTTTTTTATAAAGCTTCTTGTTTCTGAGGGAGGCTATACTCAAGGTGCTGCTGGACAGCTCTTTATGATAATGGGTTGGTTTAGCCTACTTTGTGGATTAATATGGGGTGGGATTTCTGACTTAATCGGCCGGAAATGGGCTCTAGTTATTGTCTATATAATCCAGGCAGTTTCTTTTAGTCTTTTTGCCCTCTGGCCGATCACGGCAGGTTTTACAATTTCTGCTATATTATTTGGATTAACTGCATGGAGCATACCGGCTATCATGGCAGCAACTTGCGGGGATGTGCTTGGTTCAAGAATGGCTCCGGCAGCTTTGGGCTTTATTACCCTTTTCTTTGGAATCGGGCAGGCTACTGGGCCAAGTATCGCTGGCAGCCTGGCTGATGCTACTGGTTCATTTGATTTGGCCTTTCTTTTGGCTGGAGTGGTAGCTTTACTTGGGGCAATTGGTTCAACTTTATTGCCAAGTAATAAATAAATTTTAATGGTATTAATCTAAAGCGATAAAATAATAGATATGAATATTACTTTAGTTGGTATGCCTTCGGTAGGGAAAAGCACAATCGGGAAAAAGCTTGCAGCAAAACTAAATTACACATTTATTGATATAGATAGAAGAATCGAGCAAAAATATCGTATGCCCCTGCCTGAAATTATTGAAAGACATGGGCAAGATAAATTTTTGGAGATTGAAGAGGAATCTGTTTTAGGCCTAGGAAATATAGATGATTCTGTTATTTCCCCAGGAGGTAGCATAATCTATTCTCATAAAGCGATGGTTTTTTTAAAAAAATGCTCTCTGGTCATTAATTTAAAGGCAGACTATGAAAGTATTAAACGCAGAACCTCCGTTCAACCCGAGAGCCAAATTATCGGATTAAAAGAAAAGGGGTTAAGGGCTTTATATGATGAAAGAGTGCCTATGTATGAAAAATATACAGACATTAACATTGAAATTCTAAAAGGAACTAATATCGAAAGTATTTTAAATATAATAACTAGAAGAATCGATGAACATAAATTAGATAATAAGGATAATTAGTGTTTGAATTTCTTTTTTGGTCATATTTAATCAATGCTATCTTATTGATTAATCATGAGATAGATTCAGCTTACTGGAAAGAGTGGGATCTGTTTAAACTGCCCGGCGGCATTTCTGGTTTTCTGGTATTGCATATCCCGCTTTTATTTTTTGTCCTATATGGATTAGTCTTAGTTTACCAGCATTTGTTTTCGGGGCTTGTTTTTTCTCTTATTTTAAGTGGCGCAGGAATTTTTGCTTTCACTATCCATAGCTACTTTTTAAAAAAGGGGAGAAATGAGTTTAAAAATATGGTTTCAATTTTTATCTTGGTAGCAACTCTTATTGTTTCACTGACACAGGGTGTAATAACTGTCTATTTAATTATAAGTTTTTAAATTGCGTCTGTACCGGGTTTAAGGTAATTTTAATTTCCATTCTTAAAAGGATATGATCTGGGTCTAGCTTATACGATTATTTATAAGTTTTCACTTTTTGCTATTATCTGATTGCGACAAGCTTTAAGTATCTCTTGCAGATTGTTAAATGCTATACTTTTTTAATGATAGAAAAGAAATACGACTGTCTTGGAATTGGCCGTTCTTGTCTAGATTATCTGGCTTTGGTAGATAAACATCCTCGAAAAAACAGTAAGATTGCGGCTAATAAATTTTTAGTTGAAGGCGGCGGGCAAGTTGCCACGGCTTTGGTTTCTCTTGCCAAACTGGGTGCTAAAACAAAATTTATTGGCAAAGTCGGGCTTGATGAAGTTGGTAAACTGATTTTGGCCAAACTGGTAGATGAAGGTGTTGATATTGCTGATGTTGAGAAAACAGAAGGCATCGAATCTCCCCAGGCTTTGATTATTGTTGAAAAAAACTCAGGCCAGCGGACTATTGTCTATCAAAAACCGGCAGAAACTTTATCAAAGAGAATAAAATCATCAATAATTAAATCCTCAAAAACAATCCTTATTGATCCTCAGGAAACTAAAATCGGGATTGAAGCAGCAAAAATTGCACGTCAAAATAGTATTCCGGTTGTCTATGATGCAGAAAGAGCTAAGCCAGGCATTGAAAAAATGATTAAGCTGACAACCCATCTTATCTGTGATGAAGATTTTGCCAGGGAATTCACTGGCAAGAAAAAAATCAAGGATTCCTTACTTATAATGCAGGAATTTGGCCCAAAAGTGGTTATTGCCACTCTGGGTGAAAGAGGTTCGGCAGGTGTAACCGACAACGGTGAGTTTTTACGGGTGGAAGCATGTAAAAAATTTGTTATTAAAGATACAACTGGAGCCGGAGACGCTTTTCATGGAGCTTTCATATTTGGACTTATTAGCAAATGGGATCTGCGAACTATCATGTCTTTTTCCAGCGTTGTTGCCGTGATGAACTGCCGGGCTTTGGGAGGAAGGAAAGGTTTGCCAAGCCTTTCTGAAGCATTGAGTGTGCTTAAGTCATATTATAAGATTGATTTATTGAAAAAGAATGGAATCTATTGAGTTTTATTTTTAATTGCTGCCTTATTCCGAATTATTTTGCGGGTGAAAAGATGAATTCTTATGAAAAATATCCAATCAATATTTTGGCAATCACCTCAATATCTACTTTAATAAGTTATTTAATCGGAGCCGGTATTTTTTACCTGATCGGCGGTTATTTTTTTAGCTTAACATATGTTATTTTGGTTGTTTTTATGTTTGGTCTTTCTATGCGATTTCGTTGTACTTATTGTTATTACTTTGGCAAATGTTGTTCCACGGGACTGGGATTACTTGCTGGCATTCTTTTTAAGCAACGGGACAGAGAGGAATTCAGCAACCCGAAAAATATAGCCAAAGTCGCTCCTTTAAGTTTTGGACTGTTGTTTGTGCCATTAATATTTGGATTGATCTTTGTATTCATTAAGTTTTCATGGATTCTGCTAATAGCTATGTTTCTATATTTTCTAATTGCTGTTAACGGCGGTTTTCTAATCAGGAAGAATTTGGTCTGTAAAAACTGTAAGCAAGGTGAAATCGGTTGCCCTGCCTATGAGGGCATGACCGGTTCAAGAACTGCAAAATAACATTATAATTAATTTCATCGATTGGAAAAAATTTTATAGATTTTAACCCAGCCGCAGGCTATTATCTAATAATTTGATAGATTATGAAAAAGCTGTATAAAAAAGGACTTTCTCTAATATTTTACAGTTGGATATAACTTTATTGAGGCAATAGTGGCAAGCAGGCCCGATTGCTGCTTTAATAATAGTGATTTTCCTATTTCGGGAAGGTGAATTATGAAAAGGATATATATTAGCCTTTTTTTAGCATTAATTTGTGTTTTTCTACTTTTAGGTTGTACCAGTCTGAGCAGTATAATAGGAGTTCGCGGTTCGGGAGATGTAATTGAGGAAGAACGCGATGTAAGTGATTTTAAACAGGTTAAATTATCCGGTATGGGAAATTTAGATATTGAGTTTGATGATCAAGAGGAGCTTGTTATTGAAGCAGAAGATAACTTGATGGAATATATTATAACTGAGGTCAAAGGTGATGAATTAATAATTCGAATAAAACCAAATACCAGACTTTGGCCGAAGAAGAAAATTAAATTTCATCTGAAGGCTATTGAACTCGAAAAGATATCAATTTTTGGTAGTGGAAAAGTAGATGCAACCGATATTTCAGCAGATAGATTTACGATAGATATATACGGTTCAGGGAAGGTAAATATCGATGAATTAGAGGCGGAGGATTTAGAAATTGAAGTAAGTGGTTCAGGAAATGTAGCTATCGATGGTGGTGAAGTTACAGAACAAAGAATGAAAGTTAGTGGTTCCGGCAATTATAAAGCTCAAGATTTGAAAAGTGAAGACGCTGAAATTGATGTTAGCGGAAGCGGCAAGGCAATAATAAATGTTAGAGATAATCTTGAAGTAAATATTAGCGGCAGTGGTAAAGTTCAATATAAAGGAGACCCAGAAGTAGATTCAAATATATCTGGATCCGGAAGCGTGAAGAAGATTAATGAATAGAAATCTCTTTATGAGTTGAAGTCCTGTGGCAGATAACTAAGAACTTTTACAAAGTTAGATGGTTAACCGGTGGCCTTTAACGGATTTTAATTATTTGTTTATTCCCATTCCCATTAGTCTCCGTCCATAAATGCGGGGCATAAAGCAAAAAGCGTAATTACCATGTTGAGTCTAGCGGAGAGCCTACTTAAAACGCGAATGGTGATTTGTGATTAGCAGATGGCAGATAGTAAGCAGTAGATTGCTGACAACAGATAGCTTTCTTGAATAGATTTCTCGTCTACTCTTCGCTATTTACGTTTTATTCTTCAGTTAATAATTCTTAAGAAGTTAGAAAGAAAATATTTCTACTTTATATTAATTATACGGTTATAAAAATGTTAATATTTATCAATATTTAAGATATAATTTTCTTGTGCTCTTATTGGGGAGGTGAAAGTGATGAAATATTTTTTAAAATTTGCTGTTGTGACAACCATTATTTTTTTAACTGTTTTTCATGTTTGCGCCCAGGCGCAGGCAGCAACTTTTAAGGAAGGGGATAATATAACTATCCCTTCAGGAAAAGTTATTAACGATGATTTATATATTGCCGGTGGAACTGTAACCATTGAGGGTACTATTAATGGAGATTTATTTATTGGTGGGGGCAGCGTAACAATAAATGGAGTTGTTAACGGAGATTTGTTTGCTGGTGGAGGCAGTATTAATCTTAATGGTACTGTCAATGATTCTATGCGAATAGGTGGAGGGAATATTAATATAAATGGCTATATTGATGATGATCTAGTAGCTGTTGGAGGAAATATTATACTTGGAAGTAACAATCTTATCGGAAGAGATTTAATTGGAGCAGGTGGATTATTGCAGATAGATGGTTCAGTAAAGAGAGATGTAAAAGCAGCATTTGGTAATGTTAATATTCTGGGAACAATAGGTGATGACGCTAAGATTGAAACTGATAAATTAACAATTGCTTCAACAGCAGAAATAGGGGGAGATCTTACTTACAAAAGTGAAGACAAAGCGGATAGAGAAGCTGGGTCAATTATAAGGGGTGATATAAAACGCAAAATTCCTAGAGAGAAAGATAAAGCTCCGGATTTTATATCATCGCTGATAGGATTATTTTTTGCTCGTGTCCTAAGCTCTATCTGGTCATTTTTTGCCTTGGCTTTAGTGGGAATAGTATTATCATTTCTTGCCCCTCATAGATTGGTTCTTACCGGGGGAAAAATAAAGAGTGATCCATGGAAAAGCCTGGGAATCGGATTCTTAATATTATTTATAGTTCCCATTGCTATATTTTTTATTTTTGCCACGATTATTGGAATTCCTCTTGCTATAATTGCTGTTTTTGGCTATGCTATTGCCCTTTATGCTACTAATGTATTTGTAGGATATTTTGTTGGAAAAATCATAATTGATTTCTGGAAAGTAGAAAAAGAAATCTGGCCCGGATTTATAATGCTATTGGGATTACTAATCCTTGCTTTCTTGCGTTTTATACCAATTCTAGGATTTTTTATTAGCTTGGCAGTCATGCTCTTTGGTTTAGGGGCAATGTTTCTGGCAGAATTAGATATACGGAAGAAGGTAAAAGAAGCTACTTAATAACTCCCTATGGGAGTAAGTAATAAACTTCCTTCGGAAGTGGTGATAAGGCTCTCTCCGAGAGCCGATGACAAAGATTTTCTTTGAAAATCAGTGACAATTTCCCTATGGGAAAGTTGATAAAAATACCATTTGGAAATTACTATCAGCACCCCACTGTCCTAATTTTTAAAAATATATCTAGATTTTTTAAAAATAAATGATTAAAGTTAAAAAATTATGAACAAGAAAGAGAAACATAAAGAAGAGCTAAGAAATCTGTTTAAAGGATTTTTAGAAACTGAAGA
>CAYFWW010000023.1:0-38958 GCA_964346985.1 uncultured Actinomycetota bacterium | reverse complement strand
ACCCAAACAACGGCCATATAAAAGCAATGGTCGGAGGGAAAGATTTTAGAACCCAGAAATACAACCTGGCTGTGCAGGCAAAGAGACAGCCGGGTAGTGCCTTTAAAGTTTTTGTTTTGGTAACTGCCTTGGAAAGAGGGATTTCACCAAATAAAATTTATGATTCATCACCAACAATAATTAAGCTTCCTGGTGAAGACTGGGAGGTTGATAACGCTGCTGATGGCATATCTTATGGAAAAATTACTCTAAGGCAGGGTACCATAGCTTCAATCAACGGAGTATATGCTCGCCTAATTATGGATGTCGGACCTAAAAATGTGGTCAGTACATCCCACAAAATGGGAATTAACTCCAAACTTGAAGCTTTTCCATCTATTGCTCTTGGTGGTTTATCTATCGGAGTTAGCCCAATGGAAATGGCTTCTGCCTATGGCACATTAGCTGCCATGGGAACTCATTATAAAAATATATCCATTACTAAAATCAAAAATAGCAAGAATAAAACTATTGCTGAGAATAAACCTATTGGCATTCCTGTAATTTCTCAATCAACTGCTTACCTAACCAATGATATTCTCAGCGAGGTAATAGAAAGAGGGACTGGAAGAAGAGCTAACATCGGACGTCCCTCAGCCGGTAAAACCGGGACTACCCAGAACTATGCCGATGCCTGGTTTGTAGGTTATACGCCTGATTTAGTCGCGGCTGTTTGGGTCGGGTATCCTGAAGAGAGAAAACCGATGACCAATATTCATGGAGTCAGGGTTTTCGGTGGGACTATACCTGCCCCTATATGGGCTCAGTTCATGAATAAAGCCCTTGAGGGGACTCCTTTTTCCCAATTTCCTGTACCACAACTAGATCGAGTTAAAGTTGAAATCTGTGAGGAAAGTGGATTACTTGCCAACCCGGTCTGTCCAAAAGTCATAACTGAAACATATTTTTTGGGTACTGAACCTAAAGAAAATTGCACTATCCATAAAGGAATCCTTGTGCCAGGAGTAGAAGGCTTGTCAGAGATGGATGCTGTTAGCAAAATCTTAAACGCTGGCTTGACCGTCAACATTAAATATGAAAACAATCCCAGTTTTGATATCGGACAGGTTTTTAGCCAGAATCCAAGTGAAGGAAAACTGGTAGAAAAAAATTCAAAAGTGACAATTACCGTGAACAGCCCCCCTGAAAAAATACAGGTGCCAGCTGTTATCGAAATGACTGTTGACCAAGCAATAAAAACGCTTGAAGGCAATGATTTCTTTATCAAGATTATTAAAGAAAAGGTAAATAATCCTTCTCAAATAGGAATTGTGCTCTCACAAAATCCACAAGCCGGCGCAGAAGCTAATAAGGGTGCATTAATTACTTTATATGTTGGAGAATAATTCTCTAAATTACTCCCCGGAATAGATGGCCGGTTGTATTATCAATAAAACTTTGGTCAATATTCTGAGCTTCCAAAAGTAACTCTGAAAGGTCCCTCTGGCCGGCGATTGCCAAATCACAAGCTTTTTTATAGATTTTAAATATACTCCTTATCTCTGTAAGTTTATATCCACCCAGGTTTAGTTTAATGGAATTGATTCCGCTTTCTCTCAGTAAAGGAATATATTTTAGCAAGGACAGGGGTTTAGAATTATAAATATGCGAATAACCATTCATGTCTATTCTAAAAGGGAAAAGATATTCTTTATTATCCTTTAAATAGTAATTTCCAATTACATTATTTTTTCCATTATCATCCAATATTGAAGAACTTAAATCCTGTTCTGACTGCATAACTTCCATTTCACCATGAGCATTGATTTCAATGCTTAAGGGTAATTTTGCGCAGAGCTCTTTAATCTGAGCAAGAGTAACCTCCTGGGATAATATTATTTTTTCTACTCCTTCTTGCTTATAAAACAAACCTGTAAGATGATTAAATGTATTCAAGAAAATATCAGCAATAATAGTTTTGTTGTTAAACTTTTTAGTAATTTCAAATAAACCAGGGTTTCCGTTTACCAAACCATCAAAACTGTCATGAAAATCCTCAAGAAAAGTTTGGATTAAAATAATGTCATTATCTTTAGCAATAGCCGGTAAAACAATGGCTATTTTAGTATTTTTCTTATTCTTGTATAAAGCCTGAAGATCTTTGCCTATATTTCTATCCCAAATATATCGCCTGGACAAATCAAAATATATCCAATCAACATCTAACATCATCATTTCTTTGACTTGATTAATATCTTCTAATAATACTGAGATTATCAATTTTTCTGATTTATAATTGGGGATATCTTGAAAAAATCTTTTCTTGAATTCATCCTTGCCAATTTTTTCCAAATAACTTCTTTCATAACCGGCAAGCCTCATCTTATCTAAAGACTCGATAGCTTTTCGCCGTAAAGAGTTTATTTTGGAAGTTGGAAACCAGGCATTTTCGTCAAATTCAAGATCAAGCTTGACAATTTGGTATGGTGTTTTTTTTGTTTTTTCCAAAAAGCTATGCAGTTCTTTCCTGGTTAATGGTTTGGTCTTAGCTCTTTCTACAGTATCTTCAGATGATTCCTCAACCATATAACCATCATCTGAATGAATCGATAGAATCGGTTTTTTCCCAATATGAAAGCTGGCTTTGGCTGATAAACCGATTTTTCGTTTAGAGCCCTCTCGCCTAAAAGTTTTTCTTGCTTCATCTAATAGGGGTTTATTCCCAACTCTAAAAATTCTGTCACCGAGAAATATTTTTCCTCTGGTCTCAATCTCAATAATTTCTCCAGGTTCAGCTTTTTCCCTTGACTGTCCGTCTACTTTAAAGTTGGTAAGAGAAAGCTTCTCCCGGCCCCCTTTTTTAATCCATATTTCAATAGTATCATTCAAGTTGAGTACTGTTTTTAATTTAATAAACGTTTTATTAGTAGAAAAATCCGATTGTAATACCCGGCCAATATAGACTCCCCTGTGGTTAGGGCGGATATATGAAACTAGATTATTTTTATCTTCATACTCCAAATATCCAGCACAAAATTTGCGGTTAAATACTTCCTTGAGTTGCCATTCCAGCTCCTCGTAAAGCTTTGCCAAGCTTTCTTCATTCATTGTAGAAGAGTTTAGAGTATCTAGAATTTTCCTATAGGCTGCCGTAGCCAGAGCGACATACTCGGGAGATTTCATCCTGCCTTCAATCTTCAAAGCAGTAATTGGTAAAGCACAAATTTTCTTTATGGTGTAAATAGAAGACAAATCTTTCATGGAAAGGGGATATTTTCCATGAATCCTTTCCTGCTTTCCTTCTGAATCAAGTATTATGTAAGGTAATCTACAGGCCTGAATGCATAGTCCTCTATTTCCGCTTCTTCCGCTAACCATACTACTGAAATAACATAAACCAGAGTAACAAAAACAAAGAGCACCATGGATAAAAATTTCAAGTTCTATTGGGCTGGATTGAGCAATTATTGAAATTTCATCTAAAGTCAATTCACGGCTTAAATTTGCTCTTTTAAAACCTTTATCATGTAAAAGTTTGAGAGAGCCAATATTGTGAATATTCATCTGAGTACTTGTATGCAATGAAATCTCGGGAACTAATTGCCGGGCTAATTGGTAAACACCCCAATCTTGAATTATAAAAGCATCAACACCAGCGTTGTAAAGATCAATCAGATAATCGGCAACTTTATAAAGTTCAAAGTCAGAAATTAGAATATTTACCGCTACATATATTTTCACACTCCGAAGATGAGCATAATGTACAGCTTTCTTGATTTCATCAATACTGAAGTTTTTCGCTCCGCGCCGGGCAGAAAAGTTTTTACCGCCTAAATAGACAGCGTCAGCTCCATTCTCAACAGCAGCTATTAGAGATGCCCAATCTCCAGCGGGTGATAAAAGTTCAGGTAAAAGTAATAAATTACTATCAGAGGATAATTCAGTTCTTTTCTGAACTTGAATTGTCATTTTTTAAGAAGGTTTGATATTTCTTTCAACCCTAATAAAACCAGAGCATGTGATAATTTTAATACCCACGTCTTTGATTTCATCTAGAAATAAGTTTAATCCAACTGCATCGCTAGCAATATGTCCAGCAATAACCACATTAATGTGAAATTCTTCAGCTTTTTTTCGCAATTTCTCTCCCATGTGCATGCCGACAATTGTACCAACACCTGCGTCTGCCAATTTTTCTATAATCTCTTTAGGCCCTTCTGTTCCTCCAGTCATTTCAACAAAGATTTTGCCAGCCCGCCTACCTTTATCTCCTACCAGTACACTAGGTCCTGTACCAATTTTCGTAGCTTCCTGATATTCTGGGATCTCTTTTAGCCTACTAATTATCTCTTTAACAGTTTTGAGCTCTTCTTCGTCAAATATGTTCTGTAAATAATTGGTAACAAGATTATCAGCAGGCGTATGAATTGACATATAATTAAAACCTAGTAACCTGGCTGCATCTATTGCCCGATTATGATTGACAGGCATTAAACTTCTTTGGACCTCTTTGCTTCTCTTGTCAATCAGAACATCACCGATATTAACCGGAACACCGTAATTATTCCAGATATCAGCTTGCATCCCCATGACCTCACCTAAAGAGGCAAGAGCATTTCCTTCCGGATGATGAGCTAATAATAAATTTATGTTTTCGCCTTTTTGATTCAGCCTATCAGCTAAGAGAACTTCACCTACTTCGAGGTCAATACCGGTTATAATTCCTGTTATTTCTTCATTTGAATTCCCGCAGAGAATTCTGGTATCAGCATATGGATTTTCTAGTTTTTCTTTATCAAAAAATCGTTTATCTTCATCGCTTAAATCATTGTATTCTTTCTTTTTTTCATTTAGAATCTTTATTATTTCCTCCTCGCCACGAGGATCAACAGAAATTCCAGTTCTGATAGCTTTTTTATAAATATCTTTAAGTTTCATATCTTCCCACCTGCTTAAGTTTTAGAAACTAGTTTATTCCCTACTATAAAATAACGTAATTTCTTTTCACTGCCCTCGTTTATACCGATTCGAGAGCATTCCTTGACGCTAAAATCCCTGTAATCAATATCCCAAATAGTAAGGTATCCTCGATTTAATTTACACCCATTATAATCAAGATTTATTCCCATAGCCTGAGTCAACTTTCCAGGACCGTTGGTTAATTTGTTATAATCTTCCATATTTCTATTTTTTTTCATTATATCGATTCCTGTTCGAGGTTCAACAGCTCTAATCAATACCGCTCCGGCTTTCCCCTTTTTTTCTGTCACCACGTTTAATAGATAATGAATACCATAATTAAGATAGATATAAGCCCTAGCCGGGGGGCCGAACATTATCTCACATCTGGGAGTTGCTCCTTTAGCTGCATGGCTTGCCGGATCATTCTGGCCATAATATGCTTCGGTTTCGACAATGATACCTGATAATATTGAACTATTTTTTTTAAATACTAATTCCTTACCTAATAGCTCTTTAGCAACTAAGGATGTGTCGCGTTCATAACATTTTTGACTTAGAATTTTCTTCATTTCCCTCAATTATCTTTCCTTGTTAGCTTATTAAACTATATAAAACCATTCAAACACGGTTTTATATAGTTGCCATTTTACATTATTTTTCTAATTATTATCTTTTTTTAAATAAGAAAGTAGTTTTTTTAAAGAGAAAGTGTTTATTACATCTTCCTTTGACAACCAACCACGCCGTGCCTGGGCAATACCGTAAAAAATATAATCCATATGGTCAGCAAGGTGTGCGTCTGTACATATTGCGATTTTAACTCCTTTTATTTTGGCTTCCTTTAAATGCTCATCATTCAAATCAAGCCTGTCAGGGTATGAATTTAACTCCAGGACTTTATTGTTTTTTGCCGCTTCATCAATAACTTTAATCATATCTATTTTAAAAGGCGGCCTTCTCATTATAATCCTTCCGCTCGGATGGCCTAATATATCAACATATGGATTATTTAAAACGGTTAAAGCTCTTTCTGTTAGCTGCTCCCGGCTTTGATTAAAACCCGAGTGAATAGAAGCAGTAACTACATCAAACCTTGCCAAAAAATCTTCATCAAAATCAACATTTCCATCATTATCAATGTTTAACTCGACTCCGGATAATATCCTGATTCCAGAACTTGAATCATTTAAGTCTCTGATTTTACCAATCAAACTTTCAAACTGCTTGACGGTAAGCCCCCCGGCAACTTTGAGTTTTTCTGCATGGTCGCTAAAAGCAATATATTCGTATCCCAGATCTCTTGCTTTTTCAACATTCTCTTCCAGGGTGCTATATCCATCACTAAAAGTAGAATGGATATGAAGATCACCCCTTATATCTTTTTGCTCTATAAGCTCCGGAACTTTATTCTTTAGGGCTAGTTCAATCTCTCCCCTATCTTCCCTTATCTCAGGTGGCATCAAGGCCATTCCAATTTTCTCATATATCTTAGCTTCATCTTCTCCCTCCAGAAGCTTGTCAGTCTTCGCATCAAATAAGCCGTATTCATTTAATTTCCATCCTTTTCTCTTTACTATTCCCCGGATTTTTGTATTGTGCTCCTTTGAACCGGTAAAATACTGAAGCGCCGCTCCAAACTGACTGGGAGCTACCACTCTTAAATCTACTTGTAATCCCTTATTAGTTAAAATACTGCATTTTGTGGGGCCGCGGAGTAAAACTTTTGAGGCAAGTGGTATATTTGTAAAAAAGTCTATCGCTCCCTCCGGCTCTTTACTTGAAACAAGGATATCTATATCACCGATAGTCTCTTTCATTCTTCTCAAGCTGCCGCTCATTTCTATATTTTCTATCTGAGAAGATTCCTTCAAGTAATCGACAACTTGTTGAGCTAAAGGATATGCTTCCGATAATAGAAGCCTTTGATGAAATTTTTTATATTGCTCGATACCATCTTTTAATTTTTCCTCGCTCTTTGGCCCAAAACCATCAAGTTGTCGCAGCTTGTGGCCATCAATGGCTTTTTTAAGCTCATCGATACCAGTGATATTTAACTCGAAATATATTTGATGAGCTTTCCTCGGGCCTAAACCGGGAATCTGCAACAATTCAATTAACTCTGAAGGAATCTCAGAATAAAGTTCTTCAAGATAAGTGAGCTTCCCCGTTGTAATTAATTCCTTGAGCTTTTCAGCAATGCTGGTCCCGACTCCGCTAATTTTATCTAATCTATTATCTTTAGCAATCAAGTAAATATCTTTATCTAATCTTCTAATTGAATCAGCAGCTTTTTGATATGCTCTGACTTTGAAAGGAGATTCACCTTTTATGTTAAGTAATTCTCCGATTTCTTCAAGGCGGCTGGCAATTTCTTCTTTAGATAATTTTTCTCCTTGCATAAAACTTGACTTCCGATTGTAAAAAGTTACCCTTTTTTATTTTTTAGAAATCCAAGATTCAACATCAACCAACCACTCTTTAATTTTAAAGATTTGCATCTCAACTGATTCATAAGATGTGCCCCCAGTAATCTTCCTTTTTTCAACAGCTGCTTTCGGGTCCAGAACATCAAAAATATCGGCTTCAAACAATTGAGAGAACTTTTTATACTCATCGAGTTTAATTTGATGCAAGTAAAGATTATTTTCAACTAAATATGCGACTAACTTCCCGACAACCTTATGAGCATCCCTGAAAGGCAGGCCTTTCACTACCAGATAATCTGCTACATCAGTTGCCAAAGCATAACTCTTTAAAACACTACTCTTCATTGCATCCTTATTGATCTTTATAGTTTGAATCAATCCCCCTAAGCAGATCAGTGACTGAACTATAATATCAACTGATTCAAAAAGACTTTCTTTGTCTTCCTGCAAATCACGATTATAGGAAAGTGGAAGGCCTTTCAGCACTACGGACAAGGCTGTCAGGTTTCCTAGGACCTTGCCGCTTTTAGCCCTTATTAATTCAGCTACATCAGGGTTTTTTTTCTGAGGCATCATACTGCTGCCTGTAGTATAAGAATCATCAAGAATGACGAAATTAAACTCACTTGTTGACCAAAGAATCAGTTCTTCGCATAACCTGCTTTGATGAATCATCAAAATATTAAGGACCGCAAGAAACTCCAATACAAAATCTCGGTCGCTGACTGCATCAATGCTATTCTCACTGATTTCATTAAACCCGAGTTCCTCGGCAACTTTTTCACGGTTAATACTATAAGCAGTACCAGCCAATGCGCCTGCACCTAAAGGTAAAACATTTATTGTTCCATACAGATTCTTTAGCCTGATTGCATCCCTCTTAAACATCCAAATATAGGCCAATAAATGATGGGCAAACAGAATTGGCTGAGCTTTCTGAAGATGAGTATAACCGGGAAAAATTAGACTCATATTCTTTTCTGACAAACTTACCAATTGTTCTTGCAAAGCGATAATCAGCTTAATAATCTCAATTACCATGTCTCGGCAATACATTCTCAGGTCAGTCACAACTTGATCATTACGGCTACGACCGGTATGAAGTTTTCGTCCTGGTGAACCAACCTTTTTTATTAAACTTTTTTCGATAGCCATATGAATATCTTCATCAGCTTGTTCAAATTTAAACTTTCCGGCTTTTATCATTTCATTAATCTCCGATAGCCCTTTTTCAATAATCTTAAATTCCTGTTTATTTATTATCTTCGCTTCAAGAAGTGAGCGGGCATGAGCCATACTCCCCTTAATATCATAAAGGGCAAGCCTTTTATCAAATGATATTGAAGAAGTAAACTTTTCAACGTTTTTATTTAAATCCTGGCTAAAACGCCCACTCCAAAGTTTTTCCACATCATTTCCTTAAAATATTAGTTTTATCTACAACCTTTTATTTTTTCTTGAATTTGCCCAGACTTTTACCGGCAAAGTAAAAATATCTATAAAACCTTTTGATGATGAATGCTTAAATTGGTCATCTTGCTCATAAGTAGCAAGCTTATATTGATACAATGAATTCTTTGAGCGCCGGCCTGTTACCGAACAGTCCCCCGGCACTACCTTTAACCTAACTTCACCATTGACAAATTTTTGAGTTTCCGAGATAAAGGCATCCAATGCTTCTCTTAACGGTGAAAACCAATGGCCGTAATAGATAAGTTCTGCATATTTTTCCTCAATTATTCTTTTATAATGGTGCAAGTCTCTCTCCAAAGTAAGATATTCTAAATCAGAATGAGCCATTATTAAGGCCAGAGCGGCTGGCGCTTCATATATCTCTCTTGATTTTATTCCTACTAATCTGTTTTCAATCATGTCGACCCGGCCGAAACCATACGGGCCAATTATTTTATTAAGCATTGATATAAGTTCGAAGAAACCAATATTATCACCGTTCAGGCTAATCGGTTTCCCTTCTTCAAAGCCTATTATTATTTCATCAGAAACCTTGCTTTCATCAATTTTTGTCAATACATAAATATCTGAAGGCGGTTCTTCCCATGGATCTTCCAATACTCCGCACTCAACAGCTCTACCCCAAATATTCTCATCAATGCTATAAGGGTTTTCTTTTGTCAGTTTAACCGGAATATTATGCTTCCTGGCATATTCAATTTCTTCCATCCTGCTCATTGCCCATTCCCTGACCGGGGCGATTACTTCCAAATCTGGACTTAAAGCTGCAAAAGCCGATTCCAGCCTCACCTGGTCATTTCCCTTTCCAGTACAACCATGAGCCAAAGCTGTGGCCTTTTTCTCCCTGGCCACTTTAACCATATGTTTAGCAATTAGCGGCCTGGAGAGAGATGATATTAAAGGGTATTTTCCCTCATATAAAGCATTTGCTTTTAATGCCCTAAAAGCATATTCTGCTAAAAACTCATCCTTGGCATCGACCACCAGTGCCTCGCTTGCACCTGTGTTTAAAGCTTTTTCTTTTATAGATTCAAAATCTTCATCTTGACCGACATCTAGAATAACAGCTATCACCTCATACTTTTTATCTTGAATTAACCATTTTATAGCTACTGAAGTGTCAAGGCCTCCAGAATAAGCAAGAACAACTTTTTCCATCTTCTATGTCACCTCTAAAATTGAATTAATGAAATTCAAATTTCTTTAATTTTGCTACTACTCTACTACCAATATTTTCAGTCTTTGCTATGGCTAAAATAGTGTCGTCTCCAGCTACTGTACCTAAAATACCGTTTACTCCATAACTATCAATAGCAGAGGCAATTCCCTGAGCAGAGCCTGGAGCAGTTTTAATAACTATCAAATTACCCGCTCGCTCAATCGATATGACTAAATCCCTAAATAATCTTCCAAGTTTCGATTCTTCTTCCAAGGCATATATGCTTACTTCTGAATTGATCCTTATCTTATTTAATTTAAGCTCAACTATGTCCCGGGAAATAGTTGATTGAGTAACTTTAAATCCCAGCTTTCTTAGCTCTTCTGTAAGTTTATTCTGGGTCGATATCTTTTTCTTTTGAACAAGTTCTCTAATAGCTTTGTGCCTATTGACTTTTGTTGACATAATCACCCCACCAATGAAAACAATAATGATTTTTGGGTATGAAGCCTGTTTTCAGATTGCTCGAAAATATTATTCTCATATTTTTCCATTATTTCATCAGTTATTTCAAAATTCCGGTGAGCCGGCAAACAGTGCATTACCATGACCTCCTTTTTGGCCAATGATACCAGCTCTTTATTTACTTGAAATTCTTTAAATAAGGAAACTTTTTCTTCACCTTCTTCTTCTTGGCCCATGCTGACCCAAACATCAGTATAAATAACATCTGCATCAGTACAAGCTTTTTTAGGATCATTCAAAATTTCCAGTTTGCCTTTATTTTTCCCTGAATAATCATCAGCTATCTTTAAAATATCCTTTGACGGTTCAAACCCTGGTGGAGTAGCAACTGTAATCTCCATGCCAAGCTTTATACCTCCGATTATCAAAGAATTTGCTACATTATTACCATCTCCTACAAATGATAACTTGACTCCCTTTAATCTTTTCTTTTCCTCCAAGATAGTCATAAAATCAGCCAGTATTTGACAGGGATGAAACTCATCAGTCAACCCATTTATAACCGGTATATTTGAATATTTAGCAAATTCCTCCAAATAATCCTGGCTGAAAGTCCTAATGACAACCCCATCAGCATACCTGGAAATAACTCTGGCCGTATCCTTAACCGATTCCCCACGCGATAATTGAATATCCCTCGGAGAAAGATAGATACTATTTCCGCCAAGCTGGTAAACTCCAGTCTCAAATGAAACCCTGGTTCTTGTAGAAGGTTTCTCGAATATCAAGACTATTGTCTTTCCTTGGAGAAATCGCTTCAATTTATGAATTCTTCTTAGTTTTTTAAACTCAATTCCTTTTGAAACTAGATAATAGATTTCCTCTTCTGTATAGTCCATTAATGATAAAAAGTGGCGTCCTTTAAGATTCATTTTTCACTCCGATGGTTCCCATACTCTGGTCCATTATATCTATAATCAAGTCTATTTGCTCAGTTTCTATTATCAGCGGTGGGAGAAGCCTAATAATATAATCACCTATATTATTGACAATTACACCTTTATCCAACATATCCAATGTGATCTTTTCAGCTAAAGGTTCAGTCAGCTCCAAACCGATTAATAGGCCCAAGCCTCTAATCTCATTAATTAAATCTGGGTACTTGGAAATCAATTTTTCCAATTCTTTTCGAAAGTATCGACTAGTTTTTTGGACTACTTGCAAGAATTCGTCATCAATTATCTCTAAAACTTTACCAGCAACCTTGGTAACTAACGGCCCCCCTCCAAATGTTGAGCCGTGATCTCCCGGTTTAAAAACATTCGCTATTTTTTCTTGAGCAACAAAGCACCCGATTGGCAAACCTGAACCCAGTCCTTTGGCTATGGTAATAATATCTGGTCTTACTCCAAAATTTTGATAAGCAAATAAAGTACCAGTGCGGCCCATTCCAGTTTGTACTTCATCAAAGATAAGAAGAACTTCTTTTTGATCACATAATGACCTTGCTTTCTCTAAATATCCTTTATCCGCAGGGTATACGCCTCCCTCCCCCTGGATAGGTTCAAGTAAAAGTGCGCAGGTCTCTTTGTCAATTACCTTTTCAAGTTCTTCTATTTCGTTTAATCTAACATGAACGAATCCAGGAACTAAAGGTTCAAAATCATCCTTCTTTTTTTCCTGACCGGTTGCAGATAGCATTCCTAATGTCCGGCCATGAAAAGAATTCCAGGCAGTTATTATCTTGCTTTTCCCGGGCCCAAACATCTTTTTTGAATATTTTCTGGCTAATTTGATAGCACCTTCGTTTGCCTCAGCTCCGCTGTTTGCAAAGAAGCACTTTCCAGGAAAAGTTCTTTCGATAATTTTTTTGGCCAGTTCAATTTGAGGTTCTATAAAGAATAAGTTAGTTACATGCATAAGCTCCCTGGCCTGCTGACAAAGTGTTTCTACTATTAACGGATGAGAATGGCCTAAATTCATTACACCTAAGCCTGCGATGCAATCAAAATATTCTTTTCCTTGGTTATCCCAGACTTTAACTCCCTTTCCTCTGATCAAATTAACAGGCAAGCGATTATAAGTCGGCATATGAAATTTTTTATCTAGTTCAGCCAGTTTCTGTAACTCCATTTTCCTACCCATTTTTCTTAATCATTGTCCCGATGCCCTCATCAGTAAAAATCTCAAGCAATAAAGCATGAGGAATACGCCCATCAAGAATATGAGCCCTTTCAACTCCGCCCTGCAATGCCAGCAGGCAAGCTTCAAGTTTAGGTATCATACCGGAACTTATCCTTCCAGAATCCAATATCTTTTGACAATCAGGAATTTTCAATACCGAGATTAGGTTTTCCATCTTTTCAAAATTTTCATAAATACCCTCAATATTGGTTAGGAATATTATTTTGTTAGCTTTGACTGCTTTTGCTATCTCACCGGCCACATTATCAGCATTAATATTAAAGCTCTCACCCTTCTTGCCAACTCCAAGAGAAGCTATTACCGGTATGAAGTTATCAGCTATCAAATCCTCCATGATTTCAACATCAATGGAAGTAACCTCACCTACATATCCAAGGTCTTTTTCTACCATTTTCTTTTTTGCCATTATTAAATTTCCGTCATCACCGCTTAATCCAACAGCAAGTTTCCCATGAAGATTCAATCTCGATACCAGCCTTTTGTTAATTTTCCCGACTAAAACCATCTTTACTATTTCCATTGTCTCTTCATCAGTTACTCGCAGGCCATCTACAAATTCAACTTTCATGCCCAGCTTCTTCATAAAAGCCGATATCTCGGGGCCGCCACCGTGAACAATGATTGGATTGAGTCCGACATACTTCATTAATGATATATCCGTTGATATCGAGTCCATTAACTTATCATCAAATATCACATTACCCCCACATTTAATAACTACTTTTTTACTATGATATTTTTTTATATATGGCATTGCCTCTAATAATATTTTGGCTTTATTTAAAGCATCTTCCATCATCAATCTCCCCTTGTTAAATTCACGGCTAAAGACAAATGGCTCATAGTTTCATTGATTAATTTTAATTGCTTTATGTTTTATACTCAGCATTTAACTTTATATAGTCATAAGTTAGATCGCATCCATAAAAATCAGCTTTACCATCTTTAAGATTCAAATCAATAGTCACATCAATTTCACGTTCGGACATTACTTCTCTTAGCATGTTTTTATCATGCTCGGCCTGGCAACCATTTTCCACCATTTTTACCGGTCCGTACCATATATCAATTTTTTTCTGATTAAAAATAACATCACAATCTCCAGCAACCGCAACTATTCTTCCCCAATTAGGATCCTCACCAAAAAAGGCGGTCTTGACCAAAATTGAATTGGCAACATTACGAGCAACTATCTCTGCTTCTTTTTCGTTAATGGCGCCCTTAACAAAATAATGAATTAATTTAGTAGCCCCTTCTCCATCCATAACAATCATCTTGGCTAGTTCCTGGCAGATAAACTCAAAGGCATCCCTCAAAAGAGCAAAATCAGAATTTGATGAAATCTTTGTTCCGCTTTTACTATTAGCTATAAGAAAAACGCTATCGTTCGTGCTGGAATATCCATCGACAGTTATTTTATTAAAAGAATTATCAACTGCCAGATTAAAAATTTTGGTATCTTCTGGTAATTCTAGATCAGTAGTAATAAAAACCAGCATCGTTGCCTGAGGGACAAGTTTAGGAGCTATCATACCCGCTCCTTTAGCCATTCCTCCAATCATTCCTGAGCCCGATGAAAATTTTACTTCAACAGCAATTTCCTTATTAAAGCTATCAGTCGTCATAATAGCTTGAGCTGCTTCTCCGCCACCTTCTTGGTTAATTGTATCTAATAATGATTTCAAACCATTTTCAATTTTCTTAAGGTCCAAGTAATTACCGATTATTCCAGTAGAGGCAATAACGATTTGGTCTAATGGAATATCATATACTTCAGAGGCAAGTCCGGCCATTGTTTTGGCATCATTTTTTCCCTGATCTCCCGTACAGGCATTAGCGCAACCACTATTTACTAAAATCATACGAATATTCTTATTTTTATTTAAAATATCCTTATCATAAAGCACCGGCGCAGCTGCCGCTTTAGAGTTAGTGAAAGCAGCAAAAGCTTTATTGCTGTCACTTTCGCTTAAAATCAGGGCTAAATCCAACTTCCCTTTTCCTTTCAGCCCACAAGCTACTCCGCCAGCTAAAAATCCTTTAGGTGCAGTTACACCACCACTTATTATTTTTATGTTCTTTTGTTTTTTGGAATAACTAGACATGGAAGGCTTCATAGCGTAATCCTTTTTCTTCTTCAAGGTCTAATATCAGGTTCATGTTTTGAATTGCCTGCCCGGCAGCTCCTTTTATCAGATTATCAATTACTGAAAATATGATTATCCTTTTACTCCTCTCGTCTACTGCTATTTGAAGGTAACAAAAGTTTGTTCCGTTCACATATTTTGTTTCCGGATAAATACCTGCTGTCAGAAGTTCAACAAATGGTTCTTTGCTATAAAAATCTATAAATATATTCCTGATTTCATCTTCACTCAAGTTTTCTTTTAAGCTTGTATTTATCGATGAAAATAGGCCCCTTGACATTGGGACAAGATGAGGCACAAAAGATGTTTTGATATTAATTCCTGATATCTCTGTTAGAACCTGCTCTATTTCCGGTGTATGTTGGTGTTTTCCAGGTTTATAGCAAGTCAGGCTCTCAGTCCTTTGGGCATATAGGTTGGCTGGCTCAAGATTTCGTCCGGCTCCAGAAGTACCTGATTTTGAATCAATAACAATTGTCGATTCTCCTACTATTTTATTTTTAACTAAAGGAGCCAGGGCCAAAATAATACTGGTTGGGTAACAACCGGGGTTTGCAACCAGCTTTGATTCTTTAATCTTATTCTTATAAAGTTCCGGCAACCCATAAACTGCCTCCTTTAAAAGTTCCGGAGACTGGTGATCAAAGCTGTACCAAGCCTGATATAATTCTTTATCTTTTAGCCTATAATCAGCCCCTAAGTCAATAATGATGTGATCGCCTGTCATTAATTGAGGAATTATATGTTGAGACTGACCATGAGGAAGACATATAAAAATAACATCACTTTTATCAAGGATATCTTTAATAGATAATTTGTTGAAAACCTGATTGATATTGCTTTTTAAATTAGGAAAAAGTTCGTCAACTTTATATCCGGCATACCTATCAGCTGATAGGTATGTAATTTCAGCTAAAGGGTGCCTTAGAAGTAGACGGATTAATTCCCCTCCTGAATATCCAGATGCTCCTATAATTCCAACTTTAATCATCAAAATCACCAATTAATAATTATACAAAATAATAAATAATTATGCAAATTAAGTAATCGGCAGTATTAACAAAAAACTTAAGTTCTAATCTTTGCCCCAATTTTTTCCTCAAGTAAGGCGATGACTTCATCCCTCGTCTCTTTAGCTTCATCTTCGGTCAGAGTTCTTTCCCCTGATTGAAATAAAAGCCTAAAGGCCAAGCTTTTCTTGCCTTCTGGAACTTGGCTTCCTGAATATATGTCAAAAAGTCTAATATCTTTTAAAATATCTGATTTAATCTGGCGAATGACTCCAATTACTTTTTTGGCCGTATACTCTTCATTAACAACAATGGCAATATCATGAACAATACCAGGGTAAGGTGAAAACTGGGAAAATGATTTTTCAGTTGATATATTTTCAGCTAATGTCTTTAAATACAGCTCAAAATAAATCACTCTTTGTTCAATTTGGTAGTTATGTAATACCTGCGGGTGAATCTCTCCAACTATTCCTATAGTTACATGGCCGACTTTTAAATCTGCAGAGATACCAGGGTGCAAGAAACGATATGCATCATTTTTTTTCTTTGAACTTGCATCAGCTTCAATCTGTTTTTCAACTTTAATCGATTGCCTTTTTCCTGATTGTTGCTTAAATTCATAGTTCTTAACCCCTATTATGTTTAATAGGTTTTCAATAATACCCTTGGCATCAAAGAAATCGATATCTGGATATTTTCCATACCAGGATTTATCTGTCCATTCACCTGATAAAATGGCAGCTGCAATTTCTTTTTCTGCTGGCAAGCCCTCTGCTCTTGAGAAAAATACCCGGCCTATTTCAAATATCTGAACGTTAGCCATATCCCGGTTAATATTATATTGAGCAGCTTTCAATAATCCGGGCAAAAGAGAGCTTCTTAGTTCCGCTTGGTCATCAGCAAGAGGGTTGGTTATTTTAACTGTGTTTCTTAAATCATTATCGATTCCTAATTTGAGTTTGTCTTCCCAGCCTTCCTTTAAAAAGCTATAGCTTAAGATTTCATTAAGGCCGCTGCTTATCAATATATGCCGCAGCTTTCTTTTCAATTGCTGGTATTCAGTCAACTTACCGCGCCTTTTTCTACTTATGGGCAGAGTTGATTCAATCCGGGAGTAACCGAATATCCTAGCAACTTCTTCAAATAAATCTACTTCTCTCTCAAGGTCAGGCCTGTAGGTCGGGACTACAACTTTTAATTTTCTATCCTTAGCTGAACTGATTTTCATTCCCAGGCTTTCTAATATTGAAATCTGCTCTTTCTTTTTAATTGCTGTTCCTAAGAACTTGTTGCATTTGTCAATCCTGTAGTCTAACTTTTTCGGCTCTATTTTATTTGGAAAAACATCTATAGCGCCCTTTAAAATCCTTCCTCCAGCGATTTCTGCGACCATTTGGGTTGCCCTGTCAGCTGCCCATAAACAGCCATTTGGGTCTATCCCTTTTTCAAACCTGTATGAAGCTTCAGTTATCAATCCCAAATTTCTTGATGTATTCATAACCGATTCTGGTTTGAAATGGGCTGACTCAATTAATATATCTATTGTCTTGGGAGATACTTCAGAATCTTCTCCGCCCATTACCCCGGCAATAGCTACCGGCCCCTGTTTATCACAGATCAAAAGATTGTCAGTAGAAAGCTGGCGCTCTATTCCATCTAGGGATATAATTGTCTCTCCTTGCTTGGCCCGCCTGACTATAATAGAAGAATCTGATAATTTATTAAGATCAAAAGCATGCAGTGGCTGGCTTGATTCCAGCATGACATAGTTGGTAATATCAACAATATTATTAATAGGACGGACTCCGGCATTTTTTAATCTGGATTGCATCCATTGAGGAGATGGACCGATTTTTACGCCCTTAACTACCCTACCAACATAACGTGGGCATAAATCATCATCTTCAATAGTAATTGTGGCTGAATCAGAGGCAGATTCATTATCTTCTTCCAGATCAACTTTAGGCCAACATATCTTTTTACCTGTCAGAGTAGACACTTCCCTGGCAATACCTAAAATTCCCAGGCAATCAGGCCTGTTTGGCGTAATCTCTAATTCTAACTGGTAATCATCACGGCCAAGATATTCGACCGAGGCCTGGCCAACATTAGCATCGTCTGGCAAGACTATTATTCCACTGGCATCGTCACCGAGCCCCAGCTCAGTTTCCGAACAGATCATGCCCTTTGATTTTACTCCTCTAATCTTAGCCT
This sequence comes from uncultured Actinomycetota bacterium, assembly GCA_964346985.1. GTDB lineage: Bacteria > Actinomycetota > Aquicultoria > CAYFWW01 > CAYFWW01 > CAYFWW01. The sequence continues at coordinate 20,915 of CAYFWW010000023.1, read as the reverse complement.
TAGTTATTTTTGCTCCGTTAGGAAGTTCCGCCCCTACCAGCGCAACCAGGACCTTCTGTCCATCACTGACATTAGGAGCCCCGCATACTATAGTAAGCTCCTTCTCCCCTACATCTACCTGGCAAAGAGTTAACTTATCCGCATTAGGATGTTTTTCCACTTTGAGGATTTGTCCGACTACTACTTTTTCCAGTCCCTTTCCTAAATAAGTTACCCCCTCAACAGCCGTCCCGCTCATATCTAATTGCTCGACCAATTCTTCAATAGACATATCTATATCGATATACTCTTTTAACCAGCTAAGACTGAATTTCATAATCTTCTCCAAAAATACAAAATAACTGTGGACGGCGCACACTGCGCAGAGCATGTTGCGCCGTCAGCCACAAGTTAAAATTGTGCCAAAAACCGCATATCGTTCTCATAGAAAAGCCTGATGTCATTAATTTTGTATTTGAGCATGGCGATACGCTCAACTCCCATACCAAAAGCAAAACCGCTATATTTTTCCGGGTCGATCTTAACGTATTTAAAGACATTTGGATCGATCATTCCAGCACCGAGTATTTCAAGCCAGCCTGTATGCGAGCATACACGGCAACCCTTACCATCACAGTTGATGCAAGATACATCTACTTCTGCGCTTGGTTCCGTAAAAGGAAAGAAATGAGGACGTAATCGAACATCTCTATCGTGCCCATACATCTCTTTGGCAAATGTCTCCAGAGTTCCTTTTAAATCACCAAAAGTTATATCTTTATCTACAGCAAATCCTTCTACTTGCTGAAACATCGGTGAATGAGTTGGATCAGCTACATCCCGCCTGAAAGTCCTTCCCGGACAGATATAGAATAATGGCGGTTCATTTTCTTCCATCACCCTAATCTGCATAGGCGATGTATGAGTTCGAAGCAGTATATCGTCTTTACTAGGCCGGCCGTCTTTATTTTTCATATTAATATAGAAAGTATCCTGCAGCGACCTGGCTGGGTGGTCTGGCGGAGTATTTAAAGCCGTAAAGTTATAATAGTCAAGTTCGACTTCTGGCCCTTCGGCGACTTGGTAACCCAAGCCCAGAAAAATATCGGTAACCTCATCAATAATTTGTGTCAGGATATGTTGGTGTCCAATCCGCGGCCATTTGCCAGGGAGAGAGATGTCTGTAGTCTCTTCTGATAAAACTTTTTCCAGGTCGATCAATTGTATTTCTTGCTGGCGGTTTTCCAATCTATCGGATATAGCTCTTTTTATTTTATTTGCTTCCTGACCGACAACTGGTCTTTCTTCAGCTGTGAAGTCTCCGAGTCTCTGTAAGATTTTGGTCAAGCTGCCTTTCTTGCCTAATACTTCAACTCGGATACTTTCAAGATCATCTCCACTCTGAGCTTTCTCTATCTTTTTTATTGATATTTCTTCTATTTTTTTTAGTTCATCAATAAGAGACATTTTAATCAGATACCAGGCCCTATAATTTATTATTTATAAATATTACATATAATCATTCTAAAGTGATAGTGGCTGTAAAAAATCTCAATTCTTAAGATTTCAGTCTTTTAAAGTTTACTCTAGCTAATGATAAATAAAAAATACCCCCCATACAAAGGACGAGAGGTTATTCCCGCGGTACCACCTAACTTAGTTTTTCCACTCACTTATGACCCATATAACGGTGGGCAACCGGGGAAGACTACTACTATTTCACCTTCCAGCTCCGGGGCGAACTTCAATTCTCTTTCTTCCTAACCCACTTCCAATCTCAGGTGGGCCTTCCTGAAAAGAATCTGAGAACCTACTCCTCCCCTTCATCGCTTTATACCTCTATAAATTTAAAGGAAATTGTAACAAATAGAAAATTCAATGTCCACTTTTCCAAACAATTTGTAAGCCAAAGGATTTAAGATTTAAATTCGATAGATGACTATCGCTGATTCTGTCACAGATACTGATTGTTTACATACTCTCCAGTTTATCTAAGTCTTCATTCCGCCCAAGAACTGCTAGTAAATCTCCACTATCTAATTGATCATTTGGGCCAGGATTAATATTTAATACTCCTTTTCGGCTAATACCAATTATACTGATGCCATATTTCTTTCGAAGCTCTAACTGGCCAAGTGTCTTTCCTATCATCCATTTTGGAGTTTTTATTTCAATGATACTAGAACTTGGATCAAGCTCTAAATAATCAAGAATAATATGGCCAGCCAGATTTCGGGCTACTCGAACACCCATATCCCTCTCAGGATAAACAACATTATCTGCACCAACTCTTTCTAAAACCTTTCCATGGGATTCATTTAAAGCCTTAGCCAACAAATTCTTTATTCCCATCTCTTTTAAGATAAGAGTTATTAATACAGAGGCTTGCATGTCTTCACCTATAGCTACTATTACACTATCAAAATCTTGAAGGCCGAGAGCCCTGAGAGTTTTTTCGTCAGTGGCGTCTGCTTGAACTGCATGAGAAACACTTTCTAAAAAATTCTGAACTGTTTCCTCATCTATATCAATACCAAGTACTTCATTTCCAGTTTCTACTAATGATCTGGCTACACTCTTTCCAAATCGACCTAATCCTATCACTGCAAACTGTTTTTTTGCCATACACACCACCTAGCCTATTGTAACTCTTTCTATAGGATAGCGAAACAATGTTCTTTTTTCACGCAAGCTTAAGGCCAAGGCAAAAGTAAAAGGGCCTACTCTTCCAATAAACATTGTAATGACCAAGAAAAATTTTCCTATTGAGGTCAAATTTGGGGTCAATCCGGTAGATAAACCCACTGTACCAAAAGCTGAAACCGTTTCGAACATAATATCAATCAATGGTTTTTTTTCTGAAATCAACAATAAAATAGTAACAAAAGAAATGACTGTTAAAGCGATAGAGGTTACAGCCAGGGCTCTCCAGATATTACTTGCGGGTAAGCGTCTTTCAAATATTTCAACGTCTTTCTTCCCTCTTATTGCTGAAAGAGATGCAAAAAACAAGGTTCCAAAAGTGGTCGTTTTTATTCCTCCGCCTGTCGATCCAGGTGATGCTCCGACAAACATTAGCATAATGATAATAAACATACTAGCTTGATTGAGAGCATTTATTCTTACAGTATTGAACCCCGCTGTTCTAGGAGTCATTGATTGAAAAAGTGATGATAATAATTTATCGCCAAAGGATTTAGGCCCTAGTGTTGCAGGATTGCTATATTCCATCAATAATATCAAAGAGGTCCCGACAACAATTAATCCTAATGAGATAGCAATAACCATTTTGGACTGAAGCGCATATTTCCGAAAGCTACGCAGGTTGTATATATCCATTAATGCTCCGAAGCCCAACCCGCCTAAAAATAATAGAAAAATGATAGAAAAATTAATTATTGAATCACTGCTAAAATTTTCAAAATTTGTCGTAAAGAGGGAGAAGCCTGCATTACTAAAAGCGGATATCGAGTGGAAAATACCAAAAACCAGAGCTTTCATTAGAGGAAAATTATAACTAATAAGAAAGCGTAAAAACAAAACCACTGCCCCAATAGTTTCAAGAATGGCAGTAGTAATTATAATACTTATCACCAATTTAATAATGTCGGATCTTGAAATATAACCCAAAGTCTCCTGAGCAATTATCCTGCCTCTTAAAGTAATTCTTCGTCCCAGAAGAACGGCAAACAGAGTCGTTAAGGTCATGATACCAAGGCCACCGAATTGAATCAGAGTTATTAGAACGGTTTTTCCAAAAGGCGAAAAATAAGTTGAGGTATCAACAACAATCAATCCAGTAACACATACCGCTGAAGTAGCAGTAAATAGAGCGTTTATAAAGCTCATTCGTTCACCGCTGGCAGTTGATATTGGAAGGAGCAATAGAATTGTTCCTATTGATATCAATAATAAAAAACCAATTAAAATTAATTGCGAGGGAGATAAACGTTCTTTTAATGTATCATACAGCTTGCTTAAAGATCTTTTTTTAGCCTTACTTTTTACAGCCTGGCCATTCAGCAAAATTACTCCTTTAGGCGCCTATTTTTTCTTTAGCAAGATTTGCGAGTTCACTAAAAGCTGCCGGATCATTTATGGCCAGATCACTCAATATCTTCCGGTTAATATCTATCTCAGCAACCTTTAAGCCATGTATAAAATTATTATAGGAAAGCCCGTTTTGTCTTGCGGCAGCGTTGATTCTACTAATCCATAATTTTCTAAACTCTCTCTTTTTCGCTTTTCTATCTCTATATGCATACTTCAAAGAATGCATTACTTGTTCTTTAGCAGATTTATACGACCTACTTTTAGCTCCTCGGTAACCTTTCGCCTGCTTTAAGACCTTTCTTTTTTTCTTTTTAGTATGTATACCTCTTCTTATACGAGGCATTGTAATCACCTCCGGTGAGCATTTATAATTTGTTTGAAATTAATCTGCGAACACTCTTCTGGTTAGCAGGGCTAACATCAAATTCTTTTTTAAACTTTCTCTTTCTTTTTTTTGATTTTTTTTCTAAGATGTGACTCTTAAAAGCCCGTCTCCTCTTTATTTTTCCAGAACCAGTAACCTTAAATCTTTTGGCTGCCCCTTTATGTGTCTTTAGTTTAGGCATAAATTCTCCTTTACTTTTTCCGTAATGGACTGAGAACCATTACCATATTTCTGCCGTCTAAGATAGGGTTGCTTTCTACCTCGGCCAGTTCGTTTAAATCATTGGCTAACCTGTCTAGCAGTTCCCTGCCTAGCTCAGTATGAGTCATCTCTCTTCCCCGAAACATAATTGTAACTTTAACTTTACATTTCTTCTCGAGAAACCTGATTATATGCTTCTTTTTAATCTCATAATCATGAACATCAATCTTGGGTCGCATCTTCATCTCTTTTATAACAATAGTGGTCTGTTTTTTTCTGGCTTTTTTCGCTTTTTGAGCTTGAATATATTTATATTTACCGTAATCCATTATCCTACATACTGGCGGATTACTGTTTGGCGCTACTTCCACTAGGTCAAGCCCTTTATCCTCTGCAAGGCCTATAGCTTCCTCTAACTTTATTATTCCCACCTGTTGGCCATCTTCCCCCACAAGCCGGACTTCGGGTGACCTAATAAATTTATTTATTCTTATTTTTTCTTCCTTTTTAATTCTGCTGCCTCCTTTTATGAAAGTAAAAAAGCGGCCCGAAGCCACTTTTTTAACCTTACTGGCATAAAACTTAAATATTAGCCGCAAGGTGAGAAGCTTCGGCTTCTACTTTAACTTATTTGATTTTAAAAAAGTATATATCTTTAGCAAGAAATCGTCCAGTATTTTATATATTTAATAATTTACTCTTTAAACAATATATTTAAAACTAAATAACCTTACGTTCTTTAATAATTTCTTTCATTTCAATGATTAGATTATCCAGTTTTTTTGGCCCCAAATCACCTCCACTTAAAGTTCTAGTCGCAACTTGATGGTTTTCAATCTCTCTATCTCCGACTACTAACATGTAAGGAATCTTATTCAATTGAGCATCGCGAATTTTTTTGGCAACAGATTCTGCTCTATCATCCACTTCAATTCTAAAACCTTCTTTTTTTAAGCGTTCCTCAACTGATTTGACATAATCCAAATGACGGTCAGCAATTGGAATTATTATAGCCTGCGTAGGTGATAACCATAATGGAAAAGCTCCTGCATAATGCTCAACTAAACAACCCATAAACCTTTCCATGCTTCCAAGTAGCGCACGGTGTATCATAATAGGCTGATGTGGTTTGTTATCTTCTCCAGCATAATTTATCTCGAATCTCTCGGGGTTATTAAAATCAACCTGAATTGTCGAGCATTGCCAGGCTCTGTTTAAAGCATCTTTAATCTTAATATCAATTTTAGGGCCATAAAAAACACCCTCGCCTTGGTCAATTTCGTATTCAAGCCCAACTCTTTCCAAGGCATTTTTTAATGCTTCCTGGGATTTATCCCAGATATCTAAAGTACCTGTATATTTTTCCGGCCTGGTAGAAAGAAATGTCTCATACTTTTCAAATCCAAATGTTTTCAACATAAACAAGACAAAATTTATTACTTTGACAATTTCATCCTCAAGTTGATCGGGACGGCAGAAAATATGAGCATCGTCTTGAGTAAATCCTCTAACCCTTAATAAACCGTGAAGAACACCCGAGCGCTCAAAGCGATATACGGTTCCTAATTCGGCCCATCTTAAGGGCAGGTCTCTATAACTTCTGGTCTTTGTTTGAAAAATTGAAATATGGCCAAGGCAATTCATTGGTTTAATAACATATTCTTTACCCTCAATATCCATCGGTGAATACATATTCTCTCTGTAAAAATCCCAATGGCCACTTTGTACCCAAAGATCAACTTTGGCAATATGAGGAGTAAAAACAATTTCATATCCTTCTTTAAGATGCTCTTCACGCCAAAAATTTTCTATTGTATTCCTGATAAAAGCTCCCTTGGGATGCCAAAGTATCAATCCGGGGCCAAAATTTTCATCAATACTATATAAATCCAATTCCTTGCCCAGTCGGCGATGGTCCCTCTTTTCAGCTTCTTCCAGCCGGTAGAGATATTCTTCAAGCTCTTTCTGTTTTTCAAAGACAGTTCCATAAATCCTTTGAAGCATTGGTTGTTTTTCATCTCCCCTCCAATATGCCCCGGCAACTTTTAGAAGCTTAAATGCCCTCACCCTCGATGTATTTAAGATATGAGGCCCCCTGCATAGATCAATAAATTCACCTTGCCGGTAAAGGCTGACTTCTGGCTCTTCAATTTCTTTAAGTAACTCAACTTTGAAACTCTGGTCAAGGGAACTAAATAAAGAAATGGCTTCTTCTCTCGGTAAATTCTCTCGTCTTATCGACAGATTTTTTTGAATTATCTTATTCATCCGCTTGGAGATTTTTTCAAGGTCCTCCGGATTGAGCGGTTTTTTTAATAAAAAATCATAATAGAAACCATCTTCAATAGCTGGTCCCACTCCAAGCTTTGCTTCCGGAAATAACTCCGTTACCGCTTGGGCCATAATATGTGAAGCACTATGGCGTAAAATTTCTTTACCTTCTGAACTATTAAAAGTTACAATTTCAACTCTGCTTTCGTTTTTCAACTCAGTGTTGAGATCAAATAATTGCCCGTTTATTTTAATTGCCAAAGCTGACTTCTTAAGCCTTGGACCCAATGATTCGGCAAGCTCTACTCCGGTAGAACTTTCTTTTAACTCAATTCTCTTATTATCAGGCAAAATTAAACTAATCATAAATAACCTCTCTTGAAAAATAACTATTGGTGATTATATCAATTTACGTAAAGTGCAAAAAGTAGCCTTGTTTATTATTTAACATCTGGGTCTGCGTCAATCCTCTATCAGCTTTCCTTTGCTGGTCGAAAGCCAAAATTAGAAACTCAAGCTTAAATTTAAAAGCATATGTCTTATGAATTTAGTATGATATATTGCGGTCTTTCAGCCACTGTTCCGCATTGGAAACATATTTGCTTTCAGGATACATTCTAATAAGCAAAATATAAGCTTCAGCAATATCCTTGTTTGTATCAAAATGAGAGCGTCCTACAATATCATATGAATCAGCAATAATATAAAGATCCTTGTCTCCACCTTTTACATCAGACTTTGCAGTCAGATACTCGATGATAAAATCAGAAACTTCTTCCAATTTCTGGTAGTAATCGTAAAATTCTCCTACGTCATCTGCGTATAAGTTAAACTTATCAAGTTTATTATGTATTTCATTTATTTCATCTTTCTTCCTCTTATAGACAACATCATAACGTTCGTCACCGCTAAATGTAATTTCACTGCCTTTAAGCTTACGCTCAACATCTTTGCTATTTTTAGATTTGTCTTTACTATTTTTACAGGACAAACCTACTGTTAATATAATGGATATTATTAATACAACAATCAGTTTCTTTTTCTTCATTGACTCTCTTCCTTTAATATAATTTTATTATTCCAATTAAGAATGTAAAGAAAAAAGAAAAAGTATTTTAAAAAACAAAACAGATGATAAAATAATTACTCTGTGAAATTTTTAAAAAATTCAAATAAAGATGATAATATTTTAATGTGCTGGGAAGTCCGCAACTGTGAAATGGAAAAGCTAACATGCTGTCCAGCATTCATCCATAAGAAGCCATGTTTTGAAGCTTATGTAGATATCGAGTGTCCTTGCGTAAGAATCCATGTTGGATGTAGCTAAGAAGAGTATACTCACTTGTTGACCTGTCAGATATCTCAAATACAAAAAGAGCCTGCTTGAGCTTTGAATACTTCATTAAAGTAATTTCAGGTTTGTTGCCTCTACAAAAAAGAAATTAGTCATGAAGCAAGAACTCTTATTAATTTGACAATAGCATAATCTATCAAAAGAATAGAAATAATAGCTAGAATCGTACTAATTTCAACAACTATCTTTCCGGCAACAAAATCTTGAATCATCAGCAAGTCTGAAAAGGGCAAAACAAATGGTTTGGTTAATTCATAGATTGTCTTAACAATTTGATTATTTTCATTACCGCCTAAAAATTTAAGGGCAAATCTTATAACTAAAAAGCCTTCAATAACAATAAAAACAAAATTAACAATTCGGCTGAATTTCCAGATTGGTTTAGATGTTGGGCGTGACCTAACCTGAACTCGCTCAGTGTCAATTTTAATCTGGGCTTGCCCTTCTTCCTCCTCATGTTTTTCCTCTTCATGCTTTTCCTCTTCCATTTTCACCTCTCCTTTGGTCAGTAAACTTTCCTTGATATTAGCATATTTTATCAACCAAATATAGGATTTATCTTCCGTGTTTATCTTTTTCATAAGACAGGTTAGCCTATCGATATTAGACTCACACACTTCTTCAAAACCGAAAAAATATCCTAAATATAAATACACTATATATACTTCTGCTCTCAAAATAGGCCCACTTCCTTAGGCTAATTTATCTCTACTTCATAATAATCATCATTGCAAAATAAAGTCTAAAGATTACATTAGAGGAATGGTTATAAAAATGTTAAGGAATTATTGATTGATGATTTTTTTATGATAAAATTGCTAAACGTAGTGCGGAAGTAGCTCAGTGGTAGAGCACCACCTTGCCAAGGTGGATGTCGCGGGTTCAAGTCCCGTCTTCCGCTCAAATTATTAGTAGAAATAAATATGGCGGCGTGGCCAAGTGGTAAGGCAAGGGTCTGCAAAACCCTCAAGCACCGGTTCGAATCCGGTCGCCGCCTTTCGGAAAGCAGGAAGTCATTGGGGTAAGAAATAAGATCGACTTTCGATGTTTATTTGATAACTGGTTCAAAAAACCTTCTTCTGAAAACTAGTTTTCTTCCAAGAAGCCTGCTTTCCAAGAAGCATGGTTAGCTTTCGCCCGACGTGAATATCTGCTTATATCAACACAGTCCACCGTCTACTGTCCACAGATTTAAAATAAGAAAATAAAATGCCTGTTTAAAGAATATACTGATGTCTGACCCCTTTCCTATATATTTAATATTCTTTTAATTAATGTTTCCATCTATTGGGATTTAAATGTTATGGTAGAATCTTAATTAATTTGATTTCATAAATTCTTATAATGATAAGCATATGATAAATGAATTATTAATAAAACCAATAACTAAATCCTTCGCCAGAGTTTTAGGGTTCAGAATAAAAGACCTTGTACGAAATTATCCTTTCGAATATGGAGTAAATATAAAAAATATTGGGGATACAACATTTAATGGAGGAAAAATTATAAATATTCTACTCAGATCAACTCAAAAAACAGACGACAGTAAATTAAAATGCCTCAAAACTTTTTCTATTAAACACTTAAAACCGCAGGAATCTGTATCTATATGGTTTGATAAAGCTACATTAAGAATTGATGGTGCATATTGGCTTAATGTTGAATTAATACCTAATGATATAGAGAATAAAATATATACCTACAGGTGGGATACTTTAAATAATAAACCCGAATTGAAATCTGAAGGAAACTGGCAGAATTATATCTTTATCGAGAGTGAAGCTATTGAACACCATCGAACAACAAATATTATATTGGGTTTTTTATCTCTTGTTTTAATACTTGAAATAATCTTCGGGATCAGAAACCTCCTGGAAAACATTATAGAATTGTTTATAGATTTATTTATATAGGCTCTATTAAAGATATCTTTATTTAAAATTCAAATTAAGCTTTCAATCATTCAGCTATCTTTATATTGATGGCTTAATCCTCTTACTTAAAAATATGCTATTCTAGGCATATTATTATCAAGTCGATTAGTGATCTTAATTTGTATAGTTTTTTGAATATATTTATACAGTTTTTTAAAAAACAGGAAAATATTTTTCTGGTAATTGCCTTTATTTTTGGTTTTCTCTTTATAATTATCACCCCTCCGTTTCAAGTGCCCGATGAGCCACATCACTTTTATAGATCTTATCAACTATCGGAAGGTAAAATATTTCCCCAGAAATTTGGAAATAGTGTAGGGGGAAGACTGCCTGCTAATGTAGTTAAAACTGGTGAATTCTTAAAAGAATTAAGATTTAAAAAGAATAATAAGACCTCTTCAAAAGATATTATTGAGGTCATGAAGATTAAAATTAACGAGGATCAAAGAGAAGAAGTAAGCTTTCCGATTACAGCATTATACAGCCCAATAGCTTATATCCCCCAAATCATGGGAATAGAAATCGGTAGGATATTAAATCTGCCGGTTTTGATGCTTTTATATTTAGGCAGAATTTTTAACTTCTTAGCTTGGCTGATTATTATGTTTTTTGCAATTAGAATAAACACTAAGGCAAAGTGGCCATTTCTTGTTTTTTCACTTACTCCGATATCATTATTTATAGCTACTTCACTTTCATCAGATACACTGACAAACGGCATATCTTTTCTGTCTATAGCTTTATTTATTAAATGGGCTAGCGATAAAAACCCACTGAATAATAAAGACATTATTCTAATGGGATTTGTCACATTGCTCTTATTGTTTGGGAAACCTCCATATTTTTTATTGCCTCTACTCTTTATTTTTCTGCCCAATGTAAAGTATGGATCATTTAAAAAAACAATTACTATTTCCAGTATTATTATCTTAAGCATTATTTCAATCATCTTATTATGGAACCAATTAGTAAATGTGAATTTCGTATCGCTCCGCTCAGATGTTGAAATTAATCCATTTCAACAGCTTGCATATATTTTGAAGCACCCATTAGTTTATTTACAAACAATCTATAATTCATATATATCAATAAGAGGCTATAAATTATCCAATCAGTTTATCGGAGTTTTAGGCTGGCTAGATACTCACCTGCCCGCTTGGGTTTATATACTAAATTTTAGCTTTATTCTAGTAAGCTTTCTTTTCATTGAAAAAACTGGATTAAAAATAGATAAAATCAGGCGATTTTTTATTACTCTATTATTTATAATAATCTTTATTTCAATAAGCACTTCGCAATATTTATTTTGGACACCTTTAGCCAATCCATATATTGAAGGACTACAAGGTAGATATTTCATTTCTCTTTCTGCCCTTTTTATATTGGTTATAACTTTGATAATACCCTGGCAAATAACTTCAATAAGAAAAAAAGAACCATTAATATTTGCCATCACCCCAATTATTATTTTACTTGCATCAACTCTAAGCATCCTCTTTCGATACTACCCAATATAATAGATTAAAAAATTAGTAATGATAGCCTTTTAGTTTACTAATAGACTATCAATACTTAAGATATTAGAAAGTTACACTTGTGAGAGTTAAAATATTTTAAAAATTTAATTTGAAATAAATAATAACTTATACTGGAATATAATTAAATTAATTCCAGATGTTGTTAGATTATTGATATTTCCATGTTTACAAATAAATTAGATTGGCCAAAAAAGATTAAAGGAGTTATATTCGACGTTGATGGATTACTATATTCAAATAACCTTCTTTATACCTTAATATTTTCTCGACTTATCTTTGAACTTTTCCTTCACCCTAGAAGAATACCAGTAACTATCACCGGCATTAGATCATACAGAAATGCGCAAGAACTCTTAAGACAGGCTGGAAGCCGATACAAAGATCTTGGTAATGCCCAATTACAAAAAGCATCGCAAGAAGCAGATATTGACTCTATATTCTTATCAGAGATAATTGAATTCTGGATATATAAATTACCACTACGTTTTATAAAGTATCTAAGGCAACCTGGTATGTTGAAAACATTTCACTGGCTTAAGGAAAATGAATTTCGGGTCGGGCTTTTTTCAGATTATCCTTGTGCAGAAAAAGCCAAGGTGTTAGGTATTGAATCTTATGTTGATATAATGGTTCATTCCATGGAAGAAGATATTGGTGTTTTTAAGCCAGATCATCGAGGATTTATTATTGCCGCTAATCGTTTAGAATTAGCCCCTCAAGAAATTGCTTATATCGGTGATCGTCCTGATGTAGACGGTGAAGGAGCATTCAAGGCCGGAATGCTTCCTATCATTATGAACAAGCATTATAGAAACTCAGAAAAGTATATTTTTTGCTCCTCATGGAAATCATTAAGAAGTATAATATTGCACTACAGTAATTAAATGATTGGATAAACAAGATGGATAACAAATTATGTTGGATATGCAATTCTGAAAAAACTAAATTATTATGGCCTTCATCTATTGACCGACAGCTAAATTCAAATGATGTATTAATTACTGATAAGAGATATGGCGAAACTCTTGCTCTTAACCTCTGTTTGAACTGCGGGTTTGTTTTTGCTAATACCATCCGAAATGATAACGGTTCTTTAATTGCCCTCTATGAAAACATGAATGACCAAACTTATCTGGATACAATCAAGGCAAGAGAATTTGAAATGCAAAAAATATTAAGAATAGCATTGACGCACCTTCCTAAAGCGCAGACAATTCTTGATATAGGTGCCGGGGTAGGCTTACTTGTTAAAGCAGCTCAAGATATGGATATAAAAGCTACAGGAGTTGAACCAAGTAAATCTTTCGTCCAAAAAGCGAAAAATCTGTTTGAAATCTCATTAATCGAAGGAACTGTTCCTAATGCTTCTTTATCAAACGATGAATTTGATATTATTTTTGCAATTGATGTAATAGAACATGTTACAAATCCTGTTCATTTTCTGGAAACAATAAGAGACCATCTTGCTAACGAGGGTATTGCAGTTATAAGTACGCCTGACAGAGGAAGTTTAATCCCTCGTATTTTAAGGCGAAAGTGGTGGCATTATCGATTGGCACATATCGGATATTTTGACCGTCATAGCTTTCGGATTGCTGCAAAAAAAGCTGGATTTAATATATTAAGGTACCATACACAGACTTGGTATCTTCCTTTTGGTTATCTTTTGGAGAGAGCTTTTACCTATATTAAGCTAAAAAGACTGAATAAGTTTTTAAAAGATTCTGAGTTCTTGTCCAGAATTACAATTCCAATTAATCTCCACGATCATCTTGTAGCAATACTATCCAAGTCCAAAAAGGTAAATAATGTATAAGAAACTTAAGCCATATATTGAGATTGCCAGGCCGGACCACTGGTTTAAAAATATATTTATGCTACCTGGAATAGTAATGGCTATTCTTCTCCTTCGCTTACCAGTAGACTGGAATCTTGCCTTCAATATTATTATTGGCGTTTTTGCTACTTGCTTAATAGCCTCAGCTAACTACGTTATTAACGAGATTCTAGATGCGGAATACGATCAACATCATCCAAAGAAAAAAAAGCGCCCAGCTGCTTCCGGCAGAATAATAGAATCACTTGGAGCATTTGAATGGTTTCTGCTTGCTTTTGTAGGATTAACTATTTCATATATGATAGCTTATTCTTTTTTTACGGTGAACATACTCTTCTTAATTATGGGTTTAATCTATAATCTTCCTCCCATGCGTATAAAGGATATACCATTATTTGATATTATTGCTGAATCGATAAATAATCCAATTCGATTATCTCTGGGTTGGTTTATTGTTTTACCAACAATTATACCGCCACTATCTGCTCTTATTGCTTTTTGGATGCTTGGAGCATACTTTATGACCGCAAAACGGATTGCCGAAAGAAATCATTTAAATGATCTTAATCTGGTTCGAAACTACCGAAAGGTACTTGCTTGGTACACAAATGAAAAGCTAATAATGTTATTGGTCTTTTTCTCAGCTACTTTTTCTTATACTTTTGCCATATTTGCAGTTAGATATAAATTTGAAGAGATAATGCTTATAATTCCAGTGGGTGCGTTATTTGCTGAATATACTCGGTTAACTTTCCTACCTGACAGTCCTGTTCAATATCCTGAGAAGTTATACAAACAAAAAAATCTATTCTTTCTCTGCCTCCTGTCAGTTATTCTTTTTTTCATCCTTCTCTGGGTAAATATACCATTTTTAAAAGATATGTTTGCCCCGAATTTATTAATTAGGCAATAATCTCAAGTTAAATAATCAAGAGCCAAAATCAAGGTTGTAAAAACTACACTTTTAAGAAATAAAGCTTCGTATTTTATCATCTAATTAACTTTAACAAATTCTTTCTAGAAAACTTATATTCTACAAAATTAAATTTATGGCTTCTTTTTGTCGAAGAAAATTACATAATTAAAAAGTTTAATCTATTTAAGGAGATGAATTATTAAACTAATAATCAAAACAACAGTCTTTATTACTACTTCTGCTTTCATTCTTCTTTTCTTAGCTGGTTGTTTTGGAACTACATTAACAGCCGGGGCAGGTAGGTTTAAATCTCCAGCAGGAATTTTAATTATAAAAGACGAAAATCTTGGGGTGGCAACAAATCAGAGCGGCGCTCAAGTAAAAAACAATGAACTCACACTTACTATTTTTAAAAAAGACAACAATGCTTTTACAGAAGCTGAATTCAACAAAATTATGTCCCAGCAATTTTCTTTAGAAGATAATAAAGGAAATAAATATCAGCTTGCTTATAGCGGTTTAATTGATGACAACTTTTTACTGATGATAGGATTTATTGTCCCGGATTCCGCATCTGGTTTCAGGTTAAAATATCAAAACAGCAATCCTATAATACTTAGGCATTAGAATTTACATCACCTCACCAAATATGTCATTATAAGCAATAGATATTCTAATAATTATAATAAATTCCAGGAGGATAAATGTCTGCAATAAAAATAATCCCATGTTTGGATATGAAAGATGGCCGGGTGGTTAAAGGAGTACACTTCGTTAATCTCAGAGATGCCGGGGATCCTGTAGAGAATGCGTCCTTTTACCACGAAGAAGGGGCGGATGAATTAGCTATGCTTGATATTGCTGCCACAGTAGAGAGTAGAAAAACAAGGCTTTTCTGGGTTGAACAAGTATCAGCTATAATAAATATCCCCTTGACTGTTGGTGGGGGAATAACTTCACTCGAGGACCTGGATAAACTTTTTAAGATGGGAGCTTCAAAGGTTTCTATCAATACAGCAGCTGTTAAAAATCCAAAACTCATTGAAGAAGCATCAAAAGAATTCGGGCAAGAAAAAATAATCGTTGCTATTGACGGCCGTCGTAATAAGAAAATGCCCTCAGGTTTCGAGGTAGTTGTCAGTGGTGGCCAAAAACCTACAGATAAAGATGCAGTTGAGTGGGCTAAAGAATGTGAAGAATTAAGAGCTGGCGAAATCCTTCCAACCAGTATGGACGGAGATGGTACATTAGCCGGTTATGATATACCTTTCACTAAATTAATAGCTGACGCCGTATCCCTGCCTGTAATCGCATCTGGAGGAGCTGGTACGCTTGAGCACTTTTATCAAGGAGTAGTTGAAGGGCATGCAAAAGCTCTCCTGGCAGCCTCTGTCTTTCATTTCCGCACATTTACTATCCGTCAAGTTAAAGAATATTTACAGGAAAAAGGCATAGAAGTAAATCTTTAAAAGAAACAAGTGAATTTTTAAAGATAAAAAGGGTTTATTTTAGTAAGAATTAATCATATAGTTCAACTATTATTTAGGGGGTAACCTAATTGGAAATTCCAAGTTTTTTTGGGCAACCGGTTTATGTCTGGTCCGGAATTATTCTGTTTTTACTTGTTTTATTACAAATCTCAATTGCTAAAAGATGGCTCAAAATTAATTTCAAATACCACCGTTATAACGGTTGGATAATTTTATTATTTGCATTAGGCCATGGACTTGCGGCAATAACTGCATATTTTTTCAATATCCCTGTCCAGGGTTTTTAAGCTATGTTTGAATTATCTTTAGAAATGCCAATAGTAGAAACAGAATGCTTCAATTTAACTAAAAACCTTCAAAAAGGTTTAGTTATAAAGTCAGGCAGAGATTTTTTGTGTGAAGAAGGAATGGGTTTCGGTGTACCGGTAATAGTCAAGGATTTATATACTTATTTATCCTATTCAGCACTGGAAGAAAAAATTCCCTACAAGCAAACTGAGATTTTAAAAAAAACATTCTATTTCGATGCAATTAAAAGGATAAAACTTAGAGGAAAAGAGATTGAGAATACTTTTTACTACAATTGGATTGAATTAAGAGGCCTTGCCTATAAGAAAATAAAACCACTGCAAAAACTACTTAGAATATGGTCAAAATCACAAAAGCAAATGGGATTTGAGTTCTTTTTTAAAAAAATCGAGCCATTGACCAAAATAACTGTCTATTATCATATTGGTTCTAAACCGCTTCAGATAAAAGTTGACCTCTCTGAATATAAAAAAATAAAAAATAATTCTAAAGTCTTTATCTTAAATGAACAAGGAGCAAGCAATTTTACAATATATAAAGATTCAGATGGCAATATTCTTGAAAATAATAAAATTGGTGGCTGGAATGAAGTTAGAGCTGATAAAGCCTGTTTTTATAAATCAGACAGGAGAATTGGATTCTGTCTTAAAAATCTAGAAAAAGTAAAGCTATATAGAGGATGGGAATATGTACCTGATGATCTTTCCTGGTCTGGATTAATATATGATCTTGGGGATTATAAAATGCCATTCTTTAAATATTCCATCTCTATAGAAACCTAATTTAATAAAATGACCGATGTTGCCTTAATCTACCCATATTTTTATAAGCAAGCAAAAGATAAATCAATTTTTAAATTTCCTCCTCTTGGCCTGGGTTACCTAGCTGCTTGCCTCGAAAATAATAATTTTAATGTTGAAATCGTTGACGGAACTTTTTTAACACCAAAAGAAGTAGTCGAGAGAATTCAATATTTAAAACCAGAGATAACAGGTTTTTATATCATGGTTACCATGGATACCCAGGCTATTCACCTGGCCAAAGAAGTTAAAAATTATAGTAATTATATTATTGCCGGTGGCCCATATCCATCAGCTGATCCAAAATATTTTATTCCTTACTTTGACTTTGTGGCCATTGGAGAAGGTGAATATAGCCTGCTTGAACTTGTAAAAGCCGTTAATAATAATACTGAACCGATGGAGGTTTCAGGTTTTGCTCATGCCAGAAATGGTCAAATATTATTTTCAAAACCAAGAAATAGGATTAAGGAATTAGATAAAATTAGATTTCCTGCCCGGCATTTCTTTAAAAATAATAATTATATAAATTACTGGAAAAAAAACTATGGCTATTCAAGTTCCTCTATTATAACTTCTAGAGGTTGTCCGTTTAAGTGCGGTTTCTGCAGTAAGCCAATTTTCGGAGATGAATATAAAGAAAGATCCGCTCAAAACATTGTTGATGAAATAGAAGAAATCTTGAGCTATGGTTATGAAAGAGTCTGGATAGCAGATGATTGTTTTACCTTAAATAAAAAAAGAATTATTGCTATAAGCAAGGAAATTATATCCCGCAGACTTAAGTTTGAATGGGAATGTCTCAGCCGAGTCGATGGAATAGAACCAAAAATATTAGATTTTATGAAAGAAGCTGGGTGTGTCCGAATTTTTTTTGGTTTGGAATCCGGCAATAACCATATCTTAAAAATAATGAAAAAGAATATTACTGTATCTGAAGAAAAAAGAGCAGTTGAAATTACTAAAAAATCAAATATCAAAGCCGGGGGCTTTTTTATCTTGGGCTACCCTGGTGAATCAAACCAAACTCTTATCGAAACAGTCAATTTCTCCTCGTCTCTTCCCCTAGATTATCTTTCTTATACGGTACCCTATCCATTGCCTGGAACTGATTTATATCAAAAAGTCAAGGATAGATTAAAAAACACCACTTGGGAAACACCAAAAAGCCACAAATTATTATTCAAATCTGATTTTTCCGAATATAAGCTAAAATTGGCAATGGTTAAAGGCTTGGTTCAACACAGGCTTCGGTCCAATCGGAACAAAATAGGCTTATACCTTGAACCACTTTTCCGAAAGATTACTGATTTTCTTGTCAAGCTGGTTAGGTAAAAAACCAAGCCAATAAATAATTTCAATCGCAATTAGCAGATAAAAGGGAATATACTCTACCAACCATACCCATCTAGGTATATTCCAAGGTTTTTGAGCATAAAATATGTAACTTAAAGTTACCGCTCCTGAAATATATATAAGGCCATATGAAGGCAGTATAGATAAAAAAGGAATAATAAATAAGAGATACCAACCAACTAAAAAAGGAAGAAAAACAACGAAGGTTCCAGATAGAATCAATATATTTAAGAAAAAATCCCGGTTATTCCTCTCTTTCCTAGATATTACAATAATAGCTACTAATAACATAATAATAAGAGTAATAATAAGAAAGACCTTATCAGCAAATATATTTGAACTTCCGAAAAGCATATGAACCAGCCCTCTTAGCCCAGCATTAAAACTTGGGCCTTGCTGGAAAAAGAATAAAAAGCGAAAAATCTGCCAACCTGCTTCCAAATAAGGTAGATATACCAGAATTACTGTAGAAATTAGAGCTGTGGGTAATTTATAATCCTTTCCTCTAAGAAAAGCGGGAACCAGAAATATAGAATATAATTTAACAGGAATAGATAAACCAAGAAAGATACCTGATAAAAAAGACCTTTTCTTTATTCTGGCTAAAACTGCTGCTAGTAAAAAGAAAACGATAAGACCGTCAATATGGCCACTGTGGCTAATTTCAAATATCACAAGAGGACTCCAAGCATAAACAATTGATCTGGAAATATCTATCTTCAATTTTTTTAGAATAGAAATTAGTATTAAAATTGAGAAAATATCGAAAATTGACAGAATTAGCTTAAATATTAAAAGGTTATTATTCCCGATTTTATAATTAATCAAAAAGAAAATCTGAGAAACAGGCTGGTAAGGATCGTACTTAGATTTTGAATTTATATTAGGAAATATAGAATCATCTCTAAAATCTTTTAACTCAGGTTGCGCTGGAAACGTAGTATATGGATTTATACCTGAAGCCTGGATTTTGCCGTCCCAAATATATCTATATATGTCATCTGATAAAGTTGGAGTAGACCAAACCATAGGTATCTTAAATAAAATTGCAAATAAAACAATTATATAGATTAAATTTGGGTTATTTTTAGTCTTGAAAACAATAAAAAAAGCTGTTAGATATATAAAAAATAATAAAAAGTAAATGTACTCGAAAATAACTGTTTTAGCTCTTAAGTCACCAATTGTTAATAAATATATATATAAAAAAAAGCTAAAAAAACCAAGAAAGTTAATAACTAAAAGTTTTCCTAGCTTATTATTTTTCATTTAGTTAAATATAAAACTAATCGCCCCAAATATCTTTATAATCTTGAGATTTAGTATATTTTTTTCGGTCTAACAGAAAATTTTCCAAATCTTTTTTCTCAACACGGTAAGAACGACCAATTTTAATGCAAGGAAGCTCTCCATGGCGACAATATTTTCTTATAGTTGAAACTTTCAAATTTAGAATTTTAGCAACTTCTTCAAGCGTTAGAATTTCCATAACCTTATTTTATATCTTTTTATGCTATTAAATCTTATTATTTCTAAGTTAACAATATTTAACATTATTATTTATAATTTTAATATATCTATATATATCTTTAGCTATATGTCGCATCATTATACGTTATTTTATTGCATATATAGCCCTTTTTAAAACTCCTAAAAATAAAATTTACCCAAAAATTTGTAAAATTTTACCATGTTAAAATATGGTAATTATTTTCCCCTATTTTATTTGATTATATTTTACTATATTTCATTTTATTAAGTCCAATTTTAAATCTTTTAAATTTTTTTATATTTATTTTTTTTATATATATATTTTAAAGATGGGTTTTATACTATAATTACCATATTTTGTAATTCAAAATACACAATTCCTTATAAATTCTCACTAAATTTTATAAATATAATCATAAAAATAAGCAAGATTTGAGACCATTAATAATTGATTTTTACTGAAAATATTATTAAGATTTAATATACTTAACAAACTAAATATATCCCGGGTGCTTAGCTCAGGGGGAGAGCACTTCCTTGACGCGGAAGAGGTCAGAGGTTCAAATCCTCTAGCACCCACAATTATGACTAGCTGACTTCAGTTCAAAGATCATTTTTTATTTTATCAGTTATATCTCCATAAATATCATTGAATCTTTTAATTATATTAAAAACTATATTTTATAAGATTTGGCAGATCAGGAGCAAAAACTTAATTACAGAAATAATTAACATAGTTTTTAATAGATTATAAATCAATGATTTTAAGTTTTTTCTCTAAAACCCGTTATAGGACATAGCCTGGCCGTCAGTCTTATGTTCATTGGCAATAGCTGCCACGTTGGCGCTTGAAGTGACTACGACACTTCCTTTAAAGGAGGATGGGATACTAGTATCCCGGTCCGGGTTGACAAACAAGCTTCCCCCAACGGCTATAGTCTTGTTGGGGATGCTTTTCTCCAGGCTCCCGTCACTTCTGTAGTAGGAGACAGTCACTGTAG
>CAYFWW010000022.1:0-9307 GCA_964346985.1 uncultured Actinomycetota bacterium | reverse complement strand
GTTAAAAAATTATGAACAAGAAAGAGAAACATAAAGAAGAGCTAAGAAATCTGTTTAAAGGATTTTTAGAAACTGAAGATGAAAAGAATATCTATGATTATCTTATAACGTACAGCAATCTGCCCGGGCGCAGGGGTAATATTGAGCTGGGGCATGCTTTTTCTGAAATTATAGAAGAAAAATTTAAGGCTAATCCCGAATTAGCCTGGAATATGTGCCAGGATTTAATTTCTTATACCGCTGATGATGCCCCGACTAATAATCCAAAAGAGTTTTTAGCTTTTTGCGGAACTATAGCTACCGGTGGAATTGGAGGAATATCAGACAAGTATCTTGAGCAATCATTTAAATCTATAAATAGAATGGCTAATGATACCAGGTGGAGAGTCCGGGAAGCGGTAGCAATGGGTTTGCAGAAGATAATCGTAAAAAGAGGCCAGGACACATTCTTAAAACTCGATGAATGGATAGCAAAAGATAACTGGCTGAAGATGCGGGCAGTCGCAGCTGGAATAGCTGAAACTGGTTTGTTGATCGATAAAAAGCTGGCCAAACAGGCTTTAGAGCAACACAAAAAAATCTTCAAAAGAGTAGACGAAGCAAAAGATACAAAAGCAGAAGATTTCAAAGCTCTGGTCAAAGGGCTAAGCTATACCTTAAGCGTAGTTGTGGCCTCACTGCCTACTGAAGGATTTGCTTACCTTCAGGAGCTTGCTTCGACAGATAACAAGGTTATCGGAAGAATAGTAAAAGAGAATTTGAAGAAAAATAGGCTGGTAAAAAAATTTCCGGAGGAAGTGGAGAAGACTGAAAAACTGATGTCCGATGTCTGATGACCGATGACCGAAGCTTCCTTCGGAAGCTTTGTCTGATATCGGCTGTCAGCTATCTTCCTAGAATCGAGAACCAAAAATCGACTACGTTCCACGATTACATAACACGATCACGATTAACGATTTAAAAACTCGATAACGAGCTTATTCATCTCATATTTCCCTTTCTCAGGAGTTATGTGCCCGAAACCAGGGTTAAATTTTGTAGCCACCAGATTAGGGAAAATCTCTTTGGCTCTTTTGATAACTGCTTTTCCGGGGAATAGTACATCTTTTTCGTTAGCTATTAACAGAACAGGAGCTTTGAAACTAGTTAATTCTTCTTTCGTTGCAATTTTTGGCATAGATGCCTCAACTTTGATATGTTGATAAGTTGCCTTAATCATTTCCAGCATCAATTCATCTTTCTTTTCTCCTTCTGTGAATAAAGGTCCGGCAGCTCGTACGAATCTTTTTTCGCTTGGGAACATTCGATAAAGAATCATAGGTAAGGCAAGTTTGGAAATTAAGGAAAACATTTGGATATTCACTATCCCGGATGGAACTATCAAGACTAACTTAGTAATTCTTTCCGGAGCAATTGCAGCGGTACGAATGGATATACCTGCACCATAGGAAGATCCGATAATCAGAACTTTCTTTAGGCTTAGATTATCAAGAAAATCAATTACCCACTGGCCATAACTATTGTCCCTGGGAGAAATACGCTTCTGGGCACTCTTGCCCGGATGGCCGATAGTATCAGGGGCGTATACTCGATACTCATTCTTTTTTAAGAGCGGGGTGAAATCTCTGAGCGAAAGAGGATTAATACTGTTTCCACCGTGAAAGATTATCAAAGGCTCAGCATCTTTAGGGCCTGTTACCAGAAGATGGGTTTTACCAAAGCGGGTGTCAACTTCTTTTTCTTCGAGAGTAACCGGGATCGTCTGTAAAACCCTTTCGTACAATTCCGTAATTACTTTTTCGCCCTTTTGTGACCTATATATTGTTTTATCTCTCATACTGGTTTCCAAAATTATCAAACAATAGAATTTCAAAGGCTTTTGTAACTTGTAAGTTTAAATCTAAGCTTATTCTAAAAGAAATAGAATGTACATCTTTTATCTTACTCTTAGACAAATTTCTTTCGTAACCAATTGCTGAATAAATCAACCATTGAGACAAGTATTAGTAACACAATCAAATAAGTAAGTAGGCTTTTATATTTAAATAAGCTGATTGCAGTAAAAATCTCCATTCCCAGTCCCCCTGCTCCAACTATTCCAACAATTGCTGCTGCTCTTATGTTAATTTCCCAGCGGTAGAGAGTGTAAGATAATATTTGCGGTAGGGCTTGCGGAATAACTCCGAAGGCAATTAATCCTGTTGTTCCTGAACCAACTGAAAGTAAAGATTCTATAGGTTCTTTATCTATCTCTTCAATAATTTCTGAATATAATTTTCCCAGTATACCTCCTGTGTGAAAACCTAAAGCTAAAACTCCCGGGAAAGGACCCAGCCCGACCATAAGAATAAAAATTAAAGCCCAAAGAATCTCTGGTATCGAACGGAGAAAATTCAGTATAAAAGTTGCCATGACCTGTATTATTTTTCTTGAATTCTTAATAAAAGGGTGTCTTTTATCGAAGGCAAATAGTATCCCCTTTGAGCTTAAATTTTCCGCTGCCAGAAAAGAAAGGGGAAAAGCAATAATAAAAGCCAGGATAGTGCCTAACAATGACATTGAAAGAGTCTCAACAGACTTATCTAAGGCTAAATAAATTGTAGCTTGGTCAACCTTTGGAGGATACATAGATCCAAAAAAATCAAGAAACTGAGAAATACCATCCCGGCTGAACAAGATAAACGGTGAAGTATTTGTTCCAATTAGGCTCCAAATAATCACACCAATAATTATAACTATCAATATTAAACTAAATCTCTTTTTCATTTAATATAATTCCTTACCCAAGAACTAAATTTATCAGATAATGTGACTAATACGAGAATTATTAGAATCAGGGTCATAACCTGGCCATATTTGAACATCCTCATTGAAATCTCAATTTGTTGGCCAATACCTCCAGCGCCAACTAATCCTAGAATTGCTCCTGCTCTAATTGCGCATTCCCAACGATATAAAGTATAAGAAATCATATCCCCCCAGGCTTGGGGGAGAATAGAATAAGTGACTACCTGAATTTTTCTTGCTCCTGTTGAGATAAGTGCTTCTACTGGCTCAGCTCTAACGCTTTCATAAAATTCCGAATAAATTTTACCGAGCATTCCCCCATATGCTACTCCAATAGCTAAAACTCCTGCTGTTGTCCCAAGGCCAACTATTCTTACAAAGAAAAGAGCCCAGATAAACTCAGGAATAGTCCTTAACAGATTTAAAATACATCGAGAACATATATATAAAATAAACTTTATTATTTTTTTTATCTTCTTTTGACTGTTCTCCAATTCATGAAGCACACCGCTATAGGTTAAATTGCTAGCTGCCATTATAGAAAGAGGAAAACCGATCAAAATTGCTAAGAAAATTCCGGCTACTGAAATTTGGATAGTTTCAAAAACCGGTCTAACCATTAACTTCAGAAAATTAACGGATAAGTCTGGAGGAAAAAGTTCAGAGACAAAGTTGATCACATTTTTTATATTTGCCGGATCAATTAATACACTAACATTAACTTCGCTTATTTTGACGCTAAATATAAAAAATAGAAAAAAAGCTAAAAGGATAAAGATTTCAAGTGATTTTATGTTGTAGATCCTAGAGAGGGTGAAGTGGGGTGATTGATTTTTGTTTTTCAATTTCTGATCCCTCTCTAATTAAACCATCTTTGGAAAAAAGATCTTTTAACATAAACTTTGATATTTTTTCAGGACTTGCATCAAAAATTATTTTCCCCTTGTTAAAGCCGATTATCCTGTTGAAATATTTAAATGCCAGGTCAACACGGTGTAAACTAACCAGAAGTGTCTTATTGTTGTCTTCCGAGATTTCAATTAATAACTCAATTATTTCCTGAGCTAACTTTTGGTCGACAGATGATACCGGTTCATCGGCAATTATTACATCGGGATTTTGAAATAAAACTCTAGCTAAAGCTACTCTTTGGCGTTGTCCGCCACTTAATTCAAGAGGCCGGGAAAATATTTTATCTTCAATCCTAACTTTTTCTAAGGCTTTTTTTACTTCTTCAAATTCAAACGGGTAGAGTAGTGAGAATAAAGATTTGAAGGCAGACCAGTTTCCCAGCCTCCCTATAATTATATTATGAACAACTGATAATCTATTAATAAGATTATGATGCTGATATACAATCCCAATTCTACGGCGTAGATTTCTAATCTGAGAGTTGTTTAACTTGAATACTGTTGCCCCGTCTATAATCAAAGAACCAGATGTGGGGGGAATAGTACAGTTTATAATCCTAAAAAGCGTAGTCTTTCCAGCACCACTTGGACCAATAAGGGCAATTCTTTCAGCTTTCTTAATATGCAGAGAAACATTATCAACTGCTTTAATCTGACGGTTATAAATTTTTGTTATGTTTTTTAATTCAAACACAATCAATACAAGATTACTCTTCTAGTAATTTCGCTGCTTTAGCGGCTTCCTCAATCTCCTTCCAGAATTCTTCTTTGGCTTCTATGTATTTTTTTGTTCTATGTAGGTCAAGAATTACTTTGTTTTCGGGTTTATCATAATCAAGTTTAAGTAAAGCCTTTTTTATTCTTTTAACCAGATCCTTATCTAGTTCACCTCTAACCGTCCAGTTATAATCGACATAGCCAGGCGTTGTCCAAATAACTTTAACTTTATTCCTATCAACTTTTTTTTCTTCTACCAATTTTTCCCAAACTTTTTCATTTAAAGCACCGGCATCTACTTTGCCTGCTTCGACCCATTGAACGGTTGCATCGTGAGCCCCGCTATAACTAAATTTTGCAAAGTCTTTCTCAGGATCTATTCCACTTTTCAAGAGAAAAAATCTAGGCATTAAATGACCGGATGTCGAGCTAACGCTGCCGAAAGCAAATGTCTTACCTTTTAAATCCTCAAGTGAATCTATACCAGAATCAACACTGGCGATAAATTTGCTATGAAATTTAGAATCCTCTTCCCGCATAACTATTGCATAGGCTTTGTTGTTTGTTTTTTTTCGAGCTTGGACATGAGTTAGTCCACCATACCAAACTAAATCAAGTTTCCCCGAAGCTAATCCTTCAACGGATGCCGCGTAATCAACAACTGGATTGAATTCAACTTTCATGCCCAGTTCTTTCTCTAGATACTCCACAATAGGTGTGTAAATTCTTAAAATTTCATCAGGGTCTTCATCAGGAATAGCAGATATCCTTAATGTATCAGGAATTTCACCTTTCTTTGCTGTTTTTTTAGGTTCTTGCTTATCTTCCTTTGCTGAAGGTTTACAGCCCACCATAAATAAAAAGGAAATGAAAATAATTAAAAAAATTGCTATTCTTAACCGTAATATTTTCGAAATTACACCATCACGAGATAATAAATTACAGTACACTCTTAAACTCACCTCCATAAATTTTTTTTATGAAACTTATAACTTTAAATTAAATTAATAAATTTAATAACTAATATAAAAATGTTTTATATATAAATATCATAATTCTGCATAATTTGTCAACTACCTTAAGTAGTATTTATAAATTAAAAAAATATTTTTACTGACAATAACTGACATTTAAAAATAGTTTCTCAGCTAAATCTCAGCAAAGCTTTATAATATATAGATAACATGCGAATACTGGTAATTGAAGATGAACATAAAATTGCCAATTCCATTAAAAAGGGATTGGAACAAGAAGCCTATGCTGTTGATGTTGCCTATGACGGGGAATATGGCTATGACCTGGCGGCAACGGTAGAGTATGATGTTATTGTCCTTGATTTAATGCTGCCCAATAAAGACGGAGTGGAAATCTGCAGTGAACTGCGGGAAGAACATAACCACACTCCTATCCTTATACTGACAGCTAAAGGCCAGCTAGAAGATAGGGTCAACGGACTGAACGCCGGTGCCGATGATTATCTGGTCAAACCTTTTGCTTTTGCTGAGCTCTTGGCCAGAATTCGGGCTCTGGCCCGCAGGCCGAAAGAGAGCATCGAGACAGTTCTGACTGCCGGTGATTTAAATTTGAATACCCTAAGTTATGAGGTTAAAAGAGCCGGCAAGAACATTCAACTCTCAAAAAAAGAATTTACATTACTTGAATATCTAATGCGCCACAAAGAACAGATACTTAATAAAGATCAAATCATAAACAATGTCTGGGATTACGATGCAGATGTCCTACCTAATACAGTTGAAGTCTACATTGGTTATTTAAGAAACAAAATTGATAAACCTTTTAAAAAGAATAAGCCATTAATACATACTGTCAGAGGTTTTGGTTATAAAATTGGAGTCGATAAATAATGTTTGAATCTGCCAGAATTAAACTCACGGCCTGGTATCTAATTATTATTATGTTGATAAGCTTAATCTTTAGCCTGGTGATTTACCAAGTATTCTCAAATCAAATACGAAACCGCTTAGTTAGACTGGAACATCAATATATGATGGAAGAGATGATACGATCTCCAATGGACCCTGGTAGAAGGTTGCGTTCCAATGTTCCTGTCATCCTAGCTGAGGATTTTCGGGCAGCTAAAAGAGGTCTTTTTCTAATACTTTTTTATGCCAATAGTGCTATTTTGGTTATTTCAGCAGGAGCTGGTTACTTCTTGGCTGGCCGAACTCTTAAACCAATTGAGGATACAATGGAAGAGCAAAAAAGATTTATTGCCGATGCTTCCCATGAATTGCGGACTCCATTGACAGCTTTAAGAACCTCGATAGAAGTGGCTTTGCGAGCGAAAAAAATCACCCAGGATGAAGCAAAAAAAATACTCGAAAGCAACCTTGAGGATGTCGAAAGCCTTCAATCATTAATAGATAACCTGCTTTATCTTAGTAGGACTCAAAAAGAAGATTTTCATTTATCATTTAATGAAATAGATATAAGGGAAATTATTGAAAAAGTAGTCAAAAAGCTTAGCCCATTAGCAAAAGAGAAAAATATTCAAATAGATGCAGATATAGATAATTATTTAATCGAAGCTGATAAAAAGAGCCTCATCAAGCTTTTCCAAATATTGCTGGATAACGCCATAAAGTATACAAACCAAGGTGGCCGAGTCATAATAAAAACTGAAGAATCCAAGAATTACCTACTGGTAAAAATGAGAGACAGTGGGATCGGTATCAACAGGCAAGACTTACCTCATATTTATGACCGTTTTTATCGTGTGGATGAAGCTCGGGTTAAAACAGAAGCTCATGGGTTTGGCTTAGGCTTATCCTTAGCCAAGGAGATTATTGAACAGCATAGAGGAAACATTAATGTCTCCAGCGAAGTGGATGTTGGAACAACTTTTACTATAAGGCTACCGATAAAACAATGATCAAATAACGCTTTTTATATAAATCTTTTCCCAGAAATAAATTTATCTAATATAATCATTATAAGTTATGAACAATGAAAATTCTGTTTACACAATTCTTCAAACTAAATTATATAAACCTTCTATAAGCGAAGGGATGGTTCAGCGTACCCATTTGCTTGAAAAGCTTACCAAAGGGCTCCAAAGTAAATTAATTCTTATATCTGCACCGGCCGGTTTTGGAAAGACCACATTATTAAGCGAGTGGATTCTTCAAATTGAGCAGCCATCTGCCTGGCTTACTCTTGATGAAAGTGATAACAACCTGACTCAGTTTTTAAAGTATTTTGTTGCTGCCCTGCGGCAAGTGGAAGAAGATTTCGGAAGAGATATAATGGCTGTCCTGGAAAGAACAAAAACTCCACCTATGGATGTCTTGCTTGGTCGGCTTATTAATGAAATTAGTGATATGGAAAGCGAATTTGTATTCATTCTTGATGATTATCACGTGATAGATAACAAATTGATTCATAATAGTGTTGAATTTATTTTAAATCATTTACCCAATAATATGCGTCTGGCAATAACTGGACGTGTCGACCCAAATCTCCCAATTTCTCGTTTGCGGGTAGAGGGGAAAATGGTTGAGATACGATCTGATGATCTAAGGTTTTCTCACAAGGAAGCCGTTATATTGCTAAACGATTTTATGAAGCTTGATCTATCATCGAATGAAATAAAAGCCCTGGAAGCAAGAACTGAAGGTTGGATTGCCAGTCTTCAGTTAGCTGCTCAATCATTGCATAGCAGAAGTGATAAACATGACTTTATAAAAGACTTCTCCGGAAGCCATAGGCATATAATGGACTATCTGGTTGACGAGGTTTTATCTCAACAAACTGAGGAAATGCAATCCTTTCTATACAGAACGTCAGTATTAAAACGCTTCTCAGCCCAACTTTGCGATAGTGTTTTAGGAATTTCTGATAGCCGTAATTTCATCCAGCAGCTTGAAAAGAATAATCTATTTATCGTCCCCTTGGACGAAAACAGAAAATGGTATAGATATCATTCTTTGTTTATGGAATCACTTAATCAAAGGCTTCTTGAAAATGAACCGGAAATAGTAGCTAAACTTCATAAAAAAGCTGCTATTTGGTTTAAAGAAAATAATTATATAGATGAGGCAGTAAATCAGGCAATTGCTGCCGATGATCTTAACCTGGCAGCTAAAATTTTTGAAACAATTGCTTTGCAATTATTTATAGAAAGCAAGCTGGCATCAATTTTGGATTTAACCGATAAATTGACCCAGGAAATATTTTCTTCACATCCGTTGGTTAGTGTGATCAGAGCATGGGCTTGTTCTCTTTCGGGAAAACTGGGTGAGGTTGAGTTGCTTCTCGATCTGGCAGAATCGGGTTTGACTGAGGCAGAAAAAGAGCCGATGGTCCAAGAGAATGAGATAAAAGGTTTAATTCTAACTTGCCGCGCTTTTTATGCTTTTACCCTTAATGAATTTGAAGATTCTATTAACCTCTCCAATGAAGCATTAGAACTTATTTCTGAAAAAGATCTCTTAAGTATGAGTATCTTGAAACTCATCTTAGGACTGTCTTATTTAAATTTGGGGCAGTTTAATCCAGCTATTCCTAATTTGGAAAACGCCTGTCAAACTGCTAAAGCTTCAAAAAATTATTATGTATTCCTGGCGGCATATAATTTCTTGGGCCAAGTGAAAATAGCCAAAGGCGATCTTTTGCAGGCTTCAAAAATATTTAAGGATGCAATTAAGCTTGGCAATGAGTGGGGGCAGGGATGGCCATTACCGGCTGCGGGCTATTCCTATATTGGATTAGGCGAGGTTCTTTATGAATTGAATAAGATGGAAGAAGCCGAGTCATATATAAAACAAGGAATAAAGCTCGGGATGCAATCAAGGGATATAAACATAATTTTATACGGAAGCCCTGTTCAGCTAAAGTTAAAGAATTCAAAGGATGATAAAGAAGGATTGACT
>CAYFWW010000021.1:0-18871 GCA_964346985.1 uncultured Actinomycetota bacterium | reverse complement strand
GCCTCGCTGGATGGGAGGGGACAAAGGGGAGGAAAATTGATTCTTTAGTCAATCTATCATAGGGAGGAAAAGAAATGGGTTATCTGATCAAACAAGGGGGAGAAAAACACACTGGTTTCCCCTCCCTTGATGGGAGGGGACTAAGGGGAGGGTGATGCCCATTCACTCAGCCACTATTTTTATATAAATCAGACGGGAGGTAATGATTATTCCGAAAAAAATGTCAACTTATCAGCTTAGCTGTACAACTCCAAATGCTTCTTGGCGATGTTCCGATAAAAGAACGGTTCCAAGGAATCAGGGTTGATTTGTGGTGGGTCTTCGATTAATTCAAGAGCTTTATTGATCAGGTCAGCAATCGATTTTGAGCCGCAGTTTATACCCAGATTATTTTCGTATATTTCACGAAAGTGGGTTGACTCGGACAGGACAACCGGCCGGTATGCAGCTACCATCTCCCGGGCTGCTCCACTTGTATCAGGGATGTCACGGCCTTCCCAGGAAAGCAATATGTCACAGGCCTGCAGCCTGTCATTAAGCTCTTGTGAAGGTATAAAATCCCGGCCAACATAGACCTGGCCCGGTACTTTACCGGCCATCTCCACCAACTGGCTGAGGATAGCTTTACCTTCCTCGCTCTCATCGGAGTGAAGGGAGATGACCATATTGAAAAAGAGTTGGCGGTCCTTCTTCAAATACGGCAACAGCTCCGAGAGCATCGGGACAAATCCTTTCCTGTTCATGATAAATCCGCTCGTTCCAAGGATCTTACTCTTGCCAAGGCCGTATTTTTTTCTCATCTCCTGCTTATCCTTCTTAGGATGCTCGGGAATACCGTGCTGGACAATATGGCGTGGGCCGGAACCGATATAATCTCCATGGACAATCACCTCGGCTACTTTAGCCAGCTCTTCCACACCGGGAGGAAACCAGAAGTGTACTGTGATAAAACGCTTGGTTTGGGGGCGGATAATGTTTATCTCATCAAGCAACTTAATTAATTCTTGAAGCGGAAGCATTATGCCCGGTTCAAACTGGAAGTGGATGACATCAAGCTCTTCGGATAGAGTCCAGTTTATAATGTTTTTCGGGTCAAGGCGGTTATCATTTACCAGCACCTCGGCTCCATTCTGTTCAAGCCCTTTCTTTAAGTTAGCCGTATAAGTAGCTATACCGCAGGGCTTATTCCAGGTAGAGACAAAACCTATCTTCATGGACTCTCCTTTTTTTCATAAGACTATATTAATACAGATTGATTTAATTTAGATACTTTCTTACCTTTGGCCTCCCAAAGTATAAGATATAACTTGTCAATCAGCCACTTAGTGACTGTAAAACACAAATAATAAATTTTCAATGCGCTTTGAGCAGTCATCAGTGTCCAGTATTACAAGCCCTCTAAATATTTTACCAGTTTATCTGTTGTTTTTTGCCAGGTAAAATCCTTGGCCGTCTTGACGGCTTCTTTGCTTTTGGCTTTTAACTCTTTTCTGTCTTCAAAAGCCCGCCGCATAGCCTGGCGCAAAGATGAAAGCTGGCATTCAGCCCAGAAGGGTTCTTTTACATATCCATCAAGGAACAAATGGTTATAAAAACCATTTTCATGCAGCCATCTGGCATTTTTTCTTAAGGGAACAAGGTCGAATTCAACCGGATAACCATTTTTGTCATTAAGATAATCATTCAGGCCACTATGCAAAGGGCCTATAACAGGAAGGCCGCAAGCCATAGCTTCCAATGCTGTCAAACCCGGGCTGCAGCCCCGGCTAGGGTATAAAAAACAGTCGCTGGCCGTATAGTAACCGGGGAGAATAGGATCGGGCACATCTCCGCTGATATAAATTATTTGGGGTGATCTTGACTCCTGCCAGTAATTTACATATTCACTAAGCATTGGGACTTGGTCAAAGTCCTTAAGAACAAGGCAGACATCATCACTTTGCTGAAATTCCTGGTGGAAAGCATTAATAACTGTATCCGCACCTGAACGTGAATTAAACTCCTGGAGCATTAAAAAAACAAACGACTTGTCGGTCTTTAAGTCGGCTGGAGCAGCTTTAGGTTGGAATATCTTCGAAATTCCCGGGTTGATTACTTCAATCGGCTTCTGGCAGCCGGATTTCTGATAAATATCACGGGCGAAGGTTGAAGCGGCAATCAGATAGTCAATTTCCGAATTGGCTTTTTCAATATGCTCCTTCCTGGCCGAGGTAACTTCCTGAACAAAGTAGGCAACCTTTTTTCCTTTCGGCCAGTCTCCCCATTGCAGTTCGGCCCCGACCCAGATACAGAAGTCAGGCTTAAAATCAGGAACATTTAGCAATTCGTTGAGTTCGGGGTGGAGATGGGCAATACGAGGATTTATCAACCGGGGCTCAGGTTGCAGGCTTACTTCAATATTTTTCTCTAAAAGCTGGTAGATTACTCCCCTGGATAGAGTAGCAAAGCCGCTGTGGTTAAATATGTCGCCTGTCCAAAGAATCCTCAAATCATTTACCTTTCAAATCCGGTTTGCTCAGTCTGAATATTATAACTTATTTACCGCTTAGATGAACCCTCTAAACTGCTTATTTATTTAGGTGGGCAGACATAAGGCCTAGGATATAAAACAGTGAAATTCCATATATTTTAGTTTTATGTACAGTCTCGCGGTCTCCGTTTTCTGCTAAGAGAATACACCCCCACCTACATCCTCCCCCATCAAGGGGGAGGAAAAGAAATGGGTTAATCCTAAACCTAGGGGAGGAAAAAAATGAGTTATCCGATCAAACAAGAGGGAGGAAAGTACGCTGGTTTCCCCTCCCTTGATGGGAGGGGACTAAGGGGAGGGTGATGCCCGTCTGCCCTACAACTATTTTTTTTCAGAAAGAACAGAAGGCAGATAATAAAAGGCAGTCATTGATTTAAGCTTAAGGTTTTAAAGACAGAAAAAACTACGGTTGTTCTGTAAAAATATAGGGGACTTCAGACTGAAGCTTATCCAGCGATGTATATCTTATTTCACTTTTATCAAGAAGTTCGATCATTTTTTTGGCTTCCCGGCTGGTCATGACATTAGTCTGCCGGCGTTCCTTTTTTATCTTCTCCAGCTCAATCTCTGTCTTATAATAATCAACTTCTGCCTGGAAGTAATCGATTATAAGTTTCAAGTCATCCTCATAATCAGATGGAACCTTTAGGGTTTCAAAATCAGATTGATAACTTAAAGCGATATCAAGTAATTTTTGGTCTTTTTCTGACCGGTCGGAACTTTCTTTTTCCTCATTGATAATCTTTAGCTTCTCGCTTTGGTATTTACTGAAAAGTGTCCGGACTTTTACCTCAGTATTCTGCTCTTTCTGAAGTTCTTCTATCTCTTCTTGAGCAGTTTTGTTCTGCTGGCAACCCGTAAACACTAAAGAAAAGACAAAGAGAATAACTAAATAGCGGAAGATGGCCATATAATCACTTATAATATCTTCATTAACGTATCAATTAATCCAAATCTGACAAAATAATCAAGGACCAGAGCTCCAGAACTCAGGGCAACAAAAACCAGGGCAATAGCAGCAGCTTTATATTTCCATGACATTTTTGGTTTTCCAGTTTTGGTCGGTGCTGTATCCTGAGCATAATAGTAGAAGTGATAGTATGTCCCATAGCTCTTGGATGGTTTAACATTATTCAAGACAACCCCCAGCAAACGTGAATTCTCTTGGCCAAATGATTTTTTAACCTCTTTTGCTGCCTCACGGTTAGATTGGCCGCTGCTGGTAACAAATAATATTCCGTCAACAAAAGTTGCCAGAACTGCGCTATCGGTCACAGCCAAGATGGGGGGTGTGTCTATTAGGACGACATCGGATATTTCCTCCATTTTATTTATTAGCCTCTTCATCTTTACCGAACCCAGCAACTCTGAAGGATTGGGGGGAAGCGGACCGGAAGGGAGAACTTTTAAATTTTTATCCTCTACTTCCTGGAGTGCATCTTTAAGCTTGACCTTGCCGGTTAAGACATTGGTCAAACCCTTGTTATTATCAAGGTGGAACATTTTGTGGAGATTGGGGCGCCTTAAATCACTGCAAATAACGATTACTTTTATTCCTGCCTGGGCTAAAGTAACAGCCAGATTAGCCAGAGTTGTTGTCTTTCCTTCTCTTGGGCCACTTGAAGTAATCAATATGCTCTTTATGGAGCGGTCAAAATTCAAGTACTGGATACTAGTTCTTAAAGTCCTATAAGCTTCAGCAACTGTAGATTTAGGATAAGCCCAGGAAACAATTATGCGCTGGTCTTTTTTGGGAAAATCAGTCTTTGGTATCTGAGCAAGTAAAGGCAGCTCAAAGTATTTCTCAATATCCTCAGGTGTTTTGATTGTATTGTCCAGATATTCAATTAGAAAAGCAAGGCCAGTGCCGAAAACTAATCCAACCGCTAAAGCCAGGATTCCATTCTGAAACGGTTTCGGTTTAATAGGGTTAGTTGGCACAACAGCTGCCGAGACCATTTCCGCTCCACCGGTTTCCATTGCTTCATTTATCCTGAGTTGTTCATACTTCTCGGATAGCATTACATATAGGCCGGTAGCCATCTCCCATTGGGCATCTAATCTCTGAGATTTTTTATCTGCTGGCTGGGTATCAATCTTATTGGCTATCAAAAGCAGGTCTTCCTCAGTATCTTTCAGCTTATAAAAGACTTCTTCTCTGGCTTCCTTTAAGTCTTTACGTTTTGAAGTCCTATTCCATTCTATGAATTTTTGAGCTAAGGTGTCGGCGATTTTTTTTGCCTCTACCGGGCTGGCGGCATTTACGTTTAGATATATAAGATTAGTCTGCCCTTCGGGCGTGACTGTTATTCTACCGGCGAGTTCATCTGGAGTTATTTTTAAACCCAGTTCCTTAATAGTCGAGGACATTATCGGCCTGAGCTTTATTAATTGAACTTGGGTTTGAAGATTCCTCTCCGGTTGTGATGATAAAGAAGGAAGAAGGTCTCCAAAAAGGCCTGAGCCAACCTCTTCTTCCTTTACAAGTACGGTTGATTCAGCTTGATAGACCGGTTTCTGAAGATATGAAGCTACCAAGGCAGCGGCCAAAATAATGACAACAGCTTGGATTATAATCCATTTCCTAACATTAATTACATGGAGGTAGTCTTGAAGCTCCAAAAAAAATCACCTATTATGAAATAGCTATATTAACTGGAAATATTAAGACTTCTGCTCTATGCTGACTAAATACCAATAACCATTAAGGTACTGCATCTTGATGATGCCTTCTTTGGTTGTACCGTCCTTATAGACTACCGTTATTTCTATTGTGCCCTCTTCTGTGCCTAAGTCTACCTTATCGATGACGATCTTCTCAATTTTACCATCGATCAGATCCTGGATAGTCTGCTGATGCTCAAATTGCTGCTCGACTATCTCTTTGCCTAGATCAATCTCTTCAAGGCCGACATTTTCAGTGGTTGCCGGCGGTGAGCCGCGTGTAAGTTCGGCAAAGTAATAAAATGAATTTTCCATACCTTCGGGAATAATCTCATTTAAGACTATCTGTCCATCTTCTGTATCCTGGCCAATAGATACAACAGATATATCTATGATGACTTTGCCATCTTTTTTAGTCACCTTATTGATAATAATCTCTTTAATATCACCCTCGGCTAAACGGCGGAGATCAGCCCGGCTTTCTTGTTGCTCAGCAATAACTTTCCTGGCAAAATCCTCTTTATCCTCTTCAGAAAGCTCACCATCTTCTTCACCATTTTCTTCAGGTTCATCTTTCTTTTCAGTCGTGGTTGTAACTTGAGCTTTACTTTCCTTTTCAGATGGTGGCCGGCAGCCGAAGGCAAAAAACGAATAAATTAGTAAGGAAATAATAATTATGAAGGACAGCAAGACATTTTTTTTCATTTTTACCCCCATTGTTTTAAAACTTGCTATAAAAATTATATCGACTTAATATGACTATGCTTTAAATAATTCTATCAATCTTAATATAACTATTAGAAAATTATATCTTAATGGGGAAAAAGGTCAAACTAATTAAGTAATCGACAACTATTTGTATTTTTAAAGCAATTTCAACTTTCCGCTTTCTTCTAGCTACCTCCCAGGCCACAAAAGACAGAAGACAGTCGATGATTCAGGCACTATCAAACAGTCACCAAGTCATCGTTTCTTGCTATCCATCATCACCCCCACCTTAATCCTCCCTCATCGAGGGGGAGGAAAAGATATGGGTTAATCCTTACTCCAAGGGGAGAAAAAGAAATTGGTTAGTCAATCTACCATAGGGAGGAAAAGTATTAGCTTGTCCGGTCAAACTATTGGGGAGGAAAGTACACTGGTTTCCCCTCCCTTGATGGGAGGGGACAAAGGGGAGGGTGATGCCCGTTCACTCAGTAGCCAAGTAAACGTCTTTAGCTAAGTGTTTTCACCCCCACCTTAATCCTCCCCCATCAAGGGGGAGAAAAAGAAATTGGTTAATCCTCACTCCATGGAGAGGAAAAGAAATGGGTTAAACCTGACTCCAAGGGGAGGAAGAGATATGGGTTAATGACCGGGCCATTGTCTATAACAAATAAGAATATCAATTAATTACCTGGGATATACATAAAAAGGTAATCTGTCCTGAGCTCTTGAATTAAAGTTTATCCCGTCCGACGATAACAATAAGTTCTGTGGCCTCTTTAATCTCTGGTTTTACCGGCCAGACCTGGCTTATTCCAATATCCTTGGATAAAAGCTGGGCCGCCTGTTGGTGATTTTGACGGAAAAAGACAAGGCTGTCATTATAGTTAAAGTTCGGGGCATTCTCAACAATCGCTACTTTCCATCCGGCCGTCCTGACTTGCTGGGCTACTTTCTCTGCCTGTCCTGGTTTCCCGTTTCCATTTAGTACTGCCACTTTATAAACTGCCTTATCAACAGGTGGCGGCTCCTGTTCTTTTTCAGGACTAACTGTCTTAGTCTCCACTTCAGACTCTTTTTTTTCAACTTTCTTGGCTTGAAAAAGGTTTTTAATTGATTTTGCTTCTTTAAGAGACTTTAATATGCCGGCTGCCTTTTTTTTGTCAATCTTCCAATATTTTTGCAGGTCTACCCTTATTTCTTTTCCGGCAAGGTAATTATAAGAAATTTTTTCCGCCTGAAGAGATATAAAAGCTTTATTTAAGTCAGACAGTTCATCTTTTTCCAGGTTGGTCTCAGAAGGATGAAGGATAAAACTACCATTTTCCCTGGAGTAGCGGGAACTCAAGTTTATTTCGATGAAAGATTTGAATAGAGACAGCTTTTCGGCAAAAATAGGTTTATTTAGGTCTGTTAATTGATTTAAATACATAAGAAGATCAATAACATTTTGCCCGGTCAAAGATACCCGGCCATCTTTGCTTTGAAGCATGTTTTCTTCTATAAAGACTGAGCCCTCTTTTTTTGGTTCATATTCTAGGTTGCCCACTTTACCAATCCAAGAATCCATATCATCGGTCTCAATTATGAAATATTTAACAAGGCCCAATTTCAGTTCTTCGTTTAATACTTCTAAAACTTTTTGGCCGCCTCCATAGATATAAGCTGCTTCTAAATACTGTTCTTCCACGCCAGAAACTACCATCTCAGAATTTTTTGGTATAAGGACAATATTGCCTAACTTTTTTTCTTCAGAAAATTGGATAATGAAGATTCCAAGTGATTGAGTCCCTTTATCCTTGTTTTGGCCGGCAATAATTAATAAAAAAGGGTCTCCGGTTGAAAAATCATCTTTTCCTTTTGATTGCCGGCATCCAGCTGACAGTAATGCTGAAATAATAATTAAAATGATAAAAAAAAGAGCAATGCCTGGTCTCCGGCCAAACATGATTATTTATTTTGCTCCTGGGAAGATTTACTAAGATCGGCCAATATATTCTTAAGATTTTCCAGCTCTTCTCCGTATTCCGCCCATTTACCTTCACGCTGGAAATTCAAAGCTCGCTCAAAACTCTGATTTGCTTCGGTAATAAGCTCCTGGACTGATTTTTTAATAGTAATTTCTTCTTTTAACTTAGCCTCTTCTTCCGGCTCTGCCTTTTTCTCTTCTTCCTCTTCAATAAAGATATTGGCCAGAGCCTCGTCTAAGTTTTCAGCCATAGTTATCTTGCTTCCATAGGCTATCACAACTCTTTTCAGTTCAGGAATTTCACTCTTGGAAGCTTGTAAATAAATTGGTTCTACATAGAGAAGGCCATCTTCTATCGGTATAACTAAAAGATTGCCCCTAATAACTTGTGAGCCCTCTTGGCCCCAAAGTGTAAGCTGCTGTGATATGATCGGGTCCTGATCAATTCTTGATTCAATCTGTAAAGGGCCGTAGATAAGCTTTTCTTTAGGAAATTTAAAGACATTTAGTTGCCCGTAATTATCGAGGTCGCTGACAGCATAAATCCAGGAAATCATGTTGTTCTTTTTTGATGGATTCAGAGGTTGCATCAATAAAAATTGTGATATCTCCTGGCCAATCGGCTTCATAACAACATAGTAGGGTTCAACATCTATCTCTTCCCTTTGAAATGTCTCCTTTGGTATCTCCCAAAGGTCTTCACGATTATAGAAAACCTGTGGGTCTGTCATATGGTAACTGTTAAATATGTCAATCTGGATTTTAAATAAATCAATAGGATATCGAATATGAGCTTTTTGGCTATTTGGCATTTCCGAAAAGTCTTGAAATAATTCAGGAAATATATTCTGATAAGTTTTGAGAACCGGGTCTTCCTTGTCGATAACATAGAATTTTACTGAACCATTATAAGCATCGACCACAACTTTCACAGAATTCCTAATATAATTTATATCATTATAACGGGTAGAATAAGGATATTGTGATGATACAGAATAAGAGTCAATCATCCAATAGAGCTTACCGTCGGCCGAGAAGATATATGGATCCTGGTCATATCTTAGAAAAGGCGCCAGTCTATTAATTCTATCTAATATATTTCTTCTGATAAGAATCTTGGACCCGGAACCTATTGCATCTGACAGAAGCAGGCGCAGATTATTAAAACGATAGGCAAACAGGGCTTTGCGTCCGATAGTGCCGATTTTTATTCCGCTATCCCCCTGGTATTCAGTATATTCGTTTGCGTCGCCAATTGGATAATCAAGCTCCTTGGTGGCAGTATTAATCACTGCATAGTCATCATTATCATGTACTTCTCCATAATAAATTTCCGGCCTTTTAATCTTAATGTCGACTTCACTTTTGGGTGGAATGTCTTTAATGAATAATTTCGGCAATCCCTCTTCAGTAACCTGGTTGACCGGGTTCATAACCAGTCCATACCCATGAGTATAGACTAAATGTTCATTAACCCATGTTCTTGCTTTAATCGGTAACTGGTCAGTATCCAGCTCACGAGCGCTTAATGTAACCTGGACAATCTTATTATCAAGTTCATACCTATCAACGTCAACATCTCTAAAAGTATAATATGTCCTTATCTCCTGAATCTGGCTGAAAGTCTTTTTCAATGGCCGCCAATCCCAGAGACGGATATTTTCTATTGTCTCTTTGTTCTCATCAATATCTTTTTGGTTTAAAGTCTGCACAGCCGGGAAGTTGGTCTCTTTAAACTTGTCAAGGTTATATGCCTGGCGGGTAAATTTTATGTTATTAAGAATAAATTTCTTTTCCTTATTCAATTCATCCGGCGATACCCTGAATTGCTGGATTAGTGAAGGATATATCTGGCCCCCCAGAAATGAAACCAGTAATAAAGCCGCTAAAGATAAGATCAACAAACGGTAACTTTTTAAAAAGATTACCGCTAAAAAAGATGCAGCTGTAATTACACTAAGCACAATAAGTACCTTCAAGACCGGGAGTACTGCGTGATAATCCGAATAACTTACTCCAAAAGTTGTACCGCGTTCTGAATAGAGCAATCCAAATATTTGAAAATAATATGAACCAGCTAATAGAAGGAAAAATAAAATCCCAAATATGGAAAGATGAGAGCGGACAATATCTGCTATCCAGCGAACTCTTTGGGTTATAACCAGGCTCCCGTGAAAAAAATAGACCACTGCTGAACTTATAGCCATCAAAATAATCAGGCGGTATCCCCAACCTAAAAACAACTTATAAAAAGGAATGCTAAAAATGTAAAAAGATACATCTTGTGAAAAAATTGGGTCCTTTACCCCAAAACCAACTTGGTTCAGGTAACGCAAAATTACTTCCCAATTAGAAGCCGCTTCTGCTCCAATACCCAAGGAGAGAAAGATAAAGACAATTATACCGACAAATTTAAGGTATTTAAATATATCAAACTGCCTGAGGACAATAACTTCTTCCTCAGCCGGACCTTCAACTTTATATTTTGGAGTTAACTTTAATGTAATAAAGAAATTAATAACCAGTAAGATAAAAAAGACCAAGGCTGTAACAATAAATAGAATAACCTGAGTCCTTAAAACTGTTAAAAATACAGGTTGATAACCTGTTTCTCCAAACCATAAATAATCAATATAAAGATTGATTATACTGTTTGAAAAGATTATTGTTAATATAAAAATTGCGACTAAAAGAATTATAAGTTTATTCTTATCCATAGCCTCAGATCCACTTAGCCTTTTTCTATAATAGTTTAACCATAAACCTATTACAACTTATTCCATATTATATATCCGCACCATAAAAACATTTCTATATATTTTCCATAAAAATCTTCTGCTAAAAATAATAAAAATCTTTTAGAAGAACTTATTAATGCCATGAATTAATAAAAAAATCCTAAACTCTTTATAAGTCTTTTCATATTTCTCCGGCCATCAAAAAAAACTATATAAATCATAGAAAAAAGCCAAATAGTATAAAGTTTTAATTTAAAAAGGTCGAATCATATTATTGAAAAAACAAAATATTAGGATAATTAATGATAATAATTAATCCAAAATATCGTAGGTTCATAATTTCCTGTGGAATAATCTTAGTCTTACTGTTTATAACACTTATTTACCTTAAAAACGGCAACAAAATAACTCAACTTACATTACTATATATAATCCCGATTATATTTTCCGCTTTATATTTTGGAACTGCTGGAAGTATAAGTTCATCAATTGGAGCATCGGTTCTATTTGGTGTTTCAACTTTTTTACTCCACAAAGGAGAGATTGATCCGGGCATGCTGTTTTTTGATACATTCATTCAGTTTGGAGCATTTGCTACAATTGCTTTAATTATCAGCTATATTGCTGTCAGCCTTAAAGAAAAACAGAAGGAAGTTGACTTCAGGCTTAGTGAATTCAATCTAATCCAGGAAATAAATAAAGTTTTACCATCAACAAATACCTTGAAAAAAATGCTTGAGGAAATTCTCACAATATATATTAAAAACATTCCGGCTGCTCAAAAAGGGATAATAGCTCTAGTCGAACCTTTTGAAGAAAAAATCGAAATCGCTGCTACCTATGGAATCGACCGGGATGCTATTATTGAACAAAGATTAGATTTTACTGATAACCACATAGCTAATACTATCAAGACAAGGGAACATATTCTAACTAATGACTTCAATCGCGTCAGCCAGCAGAAAGAGTCACTCGACCAATATTCAACACTTCTATTAGAGTCTGGCATAAAGTCAATTCTTTCAGTACCAATAACTTTTCCCACACATACCCTAGGAGCTATAGCTTTATATAATTCCAAGAGTACTGATAATTTCTCTGAAAGTGATCTTCAAATGATGGAAATAATAAACGAAGAAATCGCCCTGGCCATAAATAATGCCCGAAGTCATCAAAACACAAAACGTGACCTACTGGAGCACCAGCTTCTCTACCGGATCGGCCTTCTTCTAACATCAGAGGAAGACCTGGATAAAATCCTTGATACTATTTTAGAAAGCGCGCTTAAAATCACCAACACACCTGCCGGCAGTATAGCTTTATATGATCCGAAAAAACAAATCTTTAATCTAACAATTACCAAAGGTTTTAGTAAGAATTTTAACAGTGTCAAAAAATGGAAGATGAGGCCCGGAGGATTAACAAGTAGAATAATAAATGAACGAGCGCCCTTAAAAATAGCTGACGTCAGCCAAGAGCCATCTTTTGATAACCCGACTATGCTTGATGAAGGAATATGTTCAATTCTGGCTACCCCTTTAATCTCCGGGGATAAAATCATCGGTATAATTTATATAGATGATTTCTACACAAGAGCTTTTACAAAAGATGAAATTTCAATAATGTCTTTACTTGCCAATCAAGCCACAATTGCTATCGATAAAGCGCAGATGTTAAAAGAGACAAAAAAAATGGCTACTACTGATGGCTTGACCGATTGTTATAATCATCGTTTTTTTATGAATAGGTTGCATGAAGAGATTAAAAGGTCAGAACGTTATAATAGGCCAACTTCAGTAATTATGACCGACTTAGATTTTTTTAAGATTTACAATGACGCTTATGGTCATCCTCAGGGAGACCTGGCTTTAAAAAAGGTGGCTGAAATACTAAATAAAACTACCCGCTCAACTGATATAACTGCTCGTTATGGAGGAGATGAGTTTGCCATAATTCTTCCCGAAACGACTAAATCAGAATCGATTAATGTAGCCCAAAAAATTCTTCTGGCAATAGAAGAATATCCTTTTCCGGGGAAAAGAGCTCTGCCAAGCGGTAATTTTACTGTTAGTATCGGAGTTGCTTGTTTTCCCGATGATGCTAAAACATTGGAAGGAATTATTGCCGCCGCTGATGATGCGCTATACAAAGCAAAGAAAGACAGTAGCTCTCAAGTTCACGTAGCCAAGATTCTACGGCCATTAAAAAAATAGACTATAAATATTATTTTATGCTATTATCCAAGACTATTCCAAGAATAAGAAGCCTAGCTTCCCTTTCACTTAGTTTATGAATAAATTCCTTTATCTCATCTTCGTAATCATTATTATTATTGTAAGAATATTTAATATTTTCTCCTTCAATCTTCTTCTCGATAATGCTTTGCTTCATTAATATCTCTATTGACTTAGATATTTCAGAATCTGGACGACCAATTAAATCAGATATATCATCAATCGAAAATATCTTTTCATTTTCTGTGTAGAAAAAAACCAATAAATCCCAAGTTGTGAAATTTAGTATTGTTGCCCTTATAAAATTAATTAGTTTCGGAGATATAATTGCTTTCATCAAACCACATAATTATACAGGAAAAATTATAAATGTTTAAATAAATTTCTTACAAAGATTCATACACTTTTAAAATCTTCAAGGTTTTGATCTTTTTTTCCGATATAGTAAACGAAAATTTTCATATCAACATATAGAAAAAACAATGGTTTTACAGGTTGAAAAGATCGGACAAATTTTAATTGATGCCGGGCTGATTACGTCAAATGATCTGTCTTCTGCTCTTAAGCAACAGATAAAAAATAATCTGCCATTAGGAAAGATTCTACTAGCTAAAAACCTCATAGACGAAGTCCAGCTAGCTCAAGCTTTAGCTATCCAAAGAGATCTTCCTTTTGTCCGTTTAGAATATTTCGATATCTATCCTCACATTGCTAGCTTAATCCCAGAGAACGTCTGCCGAAAATATGGAATCCTTCCACTGGAGATAACTGATTCTTCTTTAATCTTGGCCATGAGTTATCCCTTGAACGTAAATGCTATTGATGATGTTAAAGTTATTACAAATCTACAAGTTGAGCCAGTAGTAGCAACTGAA
The DNA here is from genome assembly GCA_964346985.1 of uncultured Actinomycetota bacterium. Lineage (GTDB taxonomy): Bacteria > Actinomycetota > Aquicultoria > CAYFWW01 > CAYFWW01 > CAYFWW01. The sequence goes on along the minus strand of CAYFWW010000021.1, from coordinate 5,156 downwards.
TCTGACATTCAAAACTCCATTAATAGATTTTGGACTAACGACAAAAATGTTCAGGATAGCTTGGACTATGCCATTGCCAAAGCCGAAGAAAATAAAGAAGAATCAATATTAGATTTAAAGCAAGCTACCGAAGAAGCTCCAATAATCAACCTGACCAACAAGATTATTGCCCAGGCAGTAGATCAAAATGCAAGCGATATTCATATTGAACCTAATGAGAAAAGTTTTAGGATAAGATTCAGAGTAGATGGGGTACTGCGGGAGGTTATGACCGTACCTAAAAAAATTCAGTCAGGATTTGTTTCACGTTTAAAGATAATGAGCGACTTGAACATTGCAGAGCATCGGTTGCCTCAAGATGGACGCAGTAGCCTAATTGTAGATAATAAAGAAATTGATTTAAGATTATCTACTCTGCCGACACCAAGCGGCGAAAGCGTAGTCATCAGAATACTTGATAAATCAGGAGTATTTCTCCAAATTGACAAGCTTGGGCTTTCCACTGACTTACAGGAACTATTTAAAAAGGAAATAGCAAAACCTTATGGAACTATATTGATAACCGGCCCAACAGGTTCAGGAAAGACTACCACTCTCTATGCTGCCTTAGATGAACTAAATAGGCCAAAGGTTAAAATTATCACGCTTGAAGACCCTGTTGAATACCGTTTTTCAGGAATTGTTCAGATTCAAATCAATACAAGAATCGGACTGTCTTTCTCACGAGGATTAAGGTCTATTGTCCGGGCTGACCCCGACATAATAATGGTTGGAGAGATAAGAGATAAAGAGACTGGCAATATAGCTTTAACTTCTGCCCTAACCGGCCACCTTGTTCTATCAAGCTTACACACAAATGATGCTGCAGGCGCCTTCCCAAGACTTTCCGATATGGGTATCGAGCCTTTTATCATTTCATCTGGGATTGACGCTGTGGTAGCTCAAAGGCTGGCCAGAAAGCTCTGTGCAAAATGTAAAACCGAAATCATTGTTGATAAGGCAATTGCCAATAAATCAAGGAATATCCTGTCAATAGGTGATAAGATTTTTACAGCTAAGGGATGCCGGAAATGTTTTAACTCAGGTTATTCTGGCCGGACAGGTGTTTATGAAATATTAAAAGTAACACCCGAAATTCACAAACTGATAACAAAAAACGCTAATGCTGAAAAAATAAACATAGTTGCCCTGGACCAAGGGATGAAGCCCCTCTTTAAAAATGGCATTGAAAAAGTAAAAATTGGTATAACCTCACTTGAAGAAATCCTAAGAGTAGTAACTTGACCCTTAAATAAATCTCCTGCTCTCTTGTCAAGATAATTACATATTTGTCCGATTCCCATGTAAGCTTTTACCTGAAGTTTTGAAAAAGATATCTTTAGTGGAAATACTGGCGGAGGTGTCTAGGAATCGAACCTAGCCATCGGGTACTACCCGACGCACTGGTTTTGAAGACCAGGCCGCCCACCAGGACGAATCCACCTCCAAATGAAGATTATACACGATTAATTTACATTGGAATAATAATCAATACTCTATGTCATCTCTCAGCAGCCAGACCTCAGAAAAGAAATAAAATGCGTATACAGCCACCAGGCCACATAGTAACCTAGTTACCGCATCATCGTAATATTCTCTGATCACCCTGGCGAATGGTCAGTTTAATTGAGTCGAAGTATTCAAGCAAAGGAACGATATATTTTCGCGTTGTATTGAGCTGATCTCGAAACTCAGCCGGAGTTATGCTGCCATTCTGTTTAATATATCGAACCAATCTGTCCTTAGCTTGCTCAAAAGCCTCTTTAATAAAATAGAGATCCCCTTTTATTTGAACAATCTCCTGTTTATCTTTTAAAATCTTAAGATAGGTGAAAGTTTTTTTAGTGTCCATCCCAAGTTTGGCAGACAGGTTTTTTAGATCAGGGGGAGAAAACGGCTTATCTCTTAAAAGCTGACTGATTCTGCTTAAAACTTGCTGGTCTTCCTGTCTCAACTCAGATTTATATTCAGGTGAAAATACTACTTCGCCACTGATGCTTATTATGCCCTCTTTAACCATATTGGCTAGCAACAACTCTCCCTGGACAGGCTCTTTATTATGAAATAGTTTTGATTTAAAAGTTTCCTTGTTCAGGCCTTTGCTTAATGGTTCCTTCTGGTGATAGTCTTTTAAGATCTCGGTAGCTTTCTGGCGTATCTCCTGGTAATTTATCTTTGAAAAATAGAAGCCATCATCTAGACCGATTATATCTTCCCCCTTGACCAATTCTTTAATTATCTCAATAACTATTTCTTCCTTCAGCTCAGTATACTTAGTTATTTCGGTTAAAGATAACGGGTCAAAATTCGACTGGTTTATTTTTATTCTAATGATATCTTTTGGGTCACCCTGGTCTAGTTTTTTCAGTTCTTCTATTAATCTATTCCGATCTTTAACCTTGCGCTGGGGATGGCTATTTATTATCAACCCTCCCCCAATTGTATATAAGGGAGAATAGCTTCTTATTACAAATCTATCTTTATATTTTGGAAGGATTTCATCTTCCATGTATATTCGGGCATAACAGCTTTGTCCAGGTTCAAGTTCTTTCTGGTTTAAAAGAACTACCCTGCCCATTACTTCCTGTGTGCCATGATGAAAACGGATTCTTTCCCTGTTCTTAAGATTTCTAACCCAGCTCGAAAGAAGCTCTAGTTTGGTATCGATAATATAGCTTTCGGACAGGTAACCGGTCTGGATAACAACTTGACCCCGGTGAATCTCTTCTTTCTCAACTCCGGTTAAATTTAAAGCTACCCTCTGGCCAGCATCTGCCTTCTCAACTTTTTTATTATGAACTTGGATAGACCTGACTTTAGCCTTCTTTAAACCAGGTTTTATATCAACATCGGTTCCGACCGATAGTTTGCCTTCCCATAATGTACCTGTAATAATTGTCCCAGCTCCAGCTATAGTAAAGACCCTGTCAATCGGCAAGCGGATAGGTAAATCGAGCTCTTTGCCCTTAATGTTCTGAGCTGCCTGGTCAATTATGCCAAGCAATTCCTTTATGCCCTGGCCGGTAATTGGGCTTACTGAAATAATGGGAACATTATTAAACCCTCTTTCCTCCAGAAATTCCTTGACCTCATCCTTAACCAATTCAAGCCATTCATCTTCAGCAAGGTCAGCTTTTGAAAGAGCAACGACAATATCTTTGACACCCAGCAGTTTAATTATAGATAAATGTTCCTCAGTCTGGGGCATGATTCCATCATCAGAAGCAATTACCAATAAAACCAAATCTATGCCCGTTGCCCCAGCCAGCATGTTTTTAATAAACTTCTCATGGCCGGGAACATCAACTACCCCGGCAATAATACCAGATGGTAATTTAAATTCAGCAAAACCAAGGTCGATAGAGATGCCTCTCTTCTTTTCTTCTTGAAGGCGGTCTGTGTCAGCCCCGGTTAGAGCTTTAATAAGGGTAGTTTTTCCGTGGTCTATATGGCCAGCCGTTCCTATAATCATTGACTTTTTGTAATAATCCTAGATATTTTTGAAAATACTGACTATCGTATCTACTTCTTCAGGCAAAACTGTTCTCATGTCAATTATTAGCCTGTCTTCTTTCAATCTAACCAACAGGGGGGGATTGGAATGACGCAGTTTTTCCTCCAATTCATTAAGTTTTAAATTGTTGGATTCGACTGTTACGACATGGGTAGGCAGTTCTTCGAGGGGTAAGGCTCCTCCTCCAACTCTAGAAATATCCTCATCAACCCCAATAACAAGATTATTAGGAGCTTCTGCCTTCAATCTTACCGCTAAATTCTTAGCTCGAGCCTTCAGTTTATTAGCCGGCGTCAATAGCATTCTCAAGGTCGGAATCTCCTCAACCGCCTGGGCTTCATCAAGATATATTTTAAAAGTGGCTTCTAATCCGGCCAGAGTAAATTTATCGACCCGTAATGCCCTGGTTAACGGGTGCTGGCCAATTTTCTTGATCAATTCCTTTCTTCCTACAATAATACCTGCCTGTGGGCCACCTAATAATTTATCGCCACTGAAAGTGACTAGGTCTACTCCTGCACCTATTGAAGCCTTGACCGTCGGCTCATAGGTTAATCCATAAAGATTTAAATCAATCAATATGCCGCTGCCTAGGTCCTCCATTACTGGCAGATTATGCTGGCGGCCTAATTTAACCAGTTCCTCTCGTGATACTTCAGTCATAAAACCGACAACCCGAAAATTTGAAGTATGGACCTTCATTAATAATGCTGTTTCTTCCGCAATGGCATTTTTATAATCAGCAAGATGAGTTTTATTAGTCGCTCCGACTTCTGCCAGCCTGGCTCCGCTCTGCCTCATAACATCAGGAATTCTAAAACTTCCGCCTATTTCTACCAGCTCGCCTCTTGATACAATTACCTCTTTTCCGGAAGCTAAAGCACTCAGTGATAACAAAACAGCCCCGGCATTATTATTTACCACCATAGCTGCTTCTGCTCCGGTAAGATGGCAGATTATATCTTCAACCAGTTTATAACGTGAGCCCCTTTTCCCCGTTTCAAGATCATACTCCAGGTTTGTGTAGCAGCTGGCAGCCATGACGATTTCTTCAATAGCCTGTCCAGCAAGGATTGACCTTCCCAGATTTGTATGTATTACAACTCCGGTTGCGTTTATTACAGCTGAAAGATTTGAGGCCATAGTCTCTTCAACTTTTTTGTGGATAATTTTAATCAGATTTTCCTTTTTTATGTCAATTCTCTCGAGCGCACTATCGTTCTCAGCTGATATTATCTCTTGCCGAACTTTATCAAGGGCCAAACGGATGGCTTCTACTACCACCATTCTTGGACTTACTTCAAGAAGATCCTGCAATTCTTCAAGTTGAAGAATCTCATCGACTGCTAAAATATTTCTTAGCATCTCTTGTTGCTTACTCATACAAAACTCCTTTATTATATGGAAAATAAAAAATAGAAGTTGCTACTATATTATATGTAAGATATAGAATATTGAAAATGATTATAGAAAATAACAATGGATTTTTAAACAGAAAAGAAAATAGAAGGTTGCTTCAGAAGAAAAGAAGGATAAGAGGATTAATTTACCTCGTGTCTCTTCTTGTAATAATAATATTAGTCTCTGGGATTATCTATCTTAC
>CAYFWW010000020.1:0-4442 GCA_964346985.1 uncultured Actinomycetota bacterium | reverse complement strand
GTTTTTGAACGCCTTTTTGATATATCTTATCAACTTGAACCTACTGCAAAAGTTGTAAGAAAGGCTTTCGAGAAGGCTAAAGAGATTAAATAAAGAAATAATCTCTCTTTTTAAAATCCTTCGGCTGTTCTGCCAGCTTTAATCTTGAATCTAATACCAAGTTTCTGTTATTGGTAATGAGCTTCACCCCCACCTTAATCCTCCCCCATCAAGGGGGAGGAAAAGCGTAGGGTTAATCCTTACCCCAATGGGAGGAAAAGAGATGGGTTAATAATCCACCAAGGGGTGGCAAAGGCCAAAGGTTTCCCCTCCCTTGATGGGAGGGGACTAAGGGGAGGGTGAACCCCAGCCGCTTAACCACTCGTTTACAAAGCGGCCAGGCAATCATTTTCAAGCTATTAAATTGACACTATTTTATCGTTTAACTATACTATGGTAGTCTTTTTAGGGATGGGATGGGGCGTCGCCAAGCGGTAAGGCACTGGACTTTGGATCCAGTATCGGAGGTTCGAATCCTCCCGCCCCAGCTTCCTAATGAACCAAAATTAAGATGGTTTGTAATCTGTTATGAAAAATGAAGTCGCAGCCGTTATTTTAGCTGCCGGTGAAGGTAAAAGAATGAAATCTGCGCTACCTAAAGTGCTTCATTCCCTTTGCGGAAAACCTATGCTTGAATATCCATTAAAGCTCCTGGAAGAACTGGGAATCAAGCGTAGGATCGTGGTCATTGGCCATAGGGGCGAGATGCTAAATGAGCTGCTTGATGGCAGAGAAAACCTGGTTGAGCAGTTAGAACAGCTGGGAACCGGACATGCTGTCCAGCAGGCGGAATCATTTTTTAATGATTTTGAAGGCGACATTCTAGTTTTAAGCGGTGACGTTCCTTTATTGAGAAAGGAGACTGTCGAAGAATTAATCAGATTACATCAAGAAAAAGGTTCGGCAGCAACAGTCTTGATTACAAATCTTCCGGAGCCGGCTGGTTACGGCCGGATTGTCAGGCAAGGAGAAGATAGCCTAAAGGAGATAGTGGAAGAAAGAGATGCTTCTGAAGAGCAAAAGGCAATTAAAGAGATTAATACCGGCACTTATATATTCAATTGCCAGAAGCTTTTTCCCAACCTAAACAGGCTTGATTGCCAGAATGAACAGGGAGAGTATTATTTAACAGATATTATTGGTATATTAAAAAGTGACGGTGAACTGATTGCTGTCCAAAAGACAGATGATTTCCAAGAAGTTCTTGGGATCAACAGCCGGGAACAGCTTTCGGAGGTTTTAAAGATTATGAGAGAAAAAATAAACAAGCGTCATATGGAAAATGGAGTTACTATTATCGATCCAAAGGTAACTTATATTGATGAAGAAGTTAAAATTGCCCGTGATACGGTTATTCAACCTCTCACTTTTATTAAGGGCAAAACTAATATTGGACAGGCTTGCCAATTGGGCCCGAATTTAACCATTGAGGACTCCGAGTTGGGAGATGGTGTTCAAGCTACTTATGGAGTAATTAGAAATAGCAAAGTCGGAAATAGGGTTTCACTTGGCCCGTTCTTTTCATTGAGGCCGGGGACAGTAATTGGGGATGATGCCCATATCGGGACTTCGGTTGAGATAAAAAAGAGTTATGTAGGCCAGAGCAGTAAAATTCCTCATCTTTCTTATATAGGTGATGCTGAAATCGGTTCAGAAGTAAATATTGGAGCAGGAAGCATTACTTGCAATTATGATGGAGTGAAAAAACATAAAACTATAATCAAAGATGGTGCCTTTATTGGTTCGGATACCATGTTTATTGCCCCGGTTAAAATTGGGGAAAAAGCAATGACCGGAGCCGGTTCTGCCATAAGCAAGGATGTACCTGATGAAAATCTTGGCCTGGAGAGGTCTGAACAAAGAAATATACCTGATTGGAGAAAAAAACTAGAGAAAAAAAATCAGAATAATAAGGAAGAAGAATAACTCAAGGAGGATTAGATGCCTAAAAACCGCATTCATAAGCTTTTAATATTTGGTGGAAGTTCAACCCCCAGCTTAGTAGATGAAATATGTGAGTTAATCGGAACTTATAAAGGTGAAATAGAGCTTTCCAGGTTTGCCAACGGGGAAGTTTACGTCCGTTTTATGCAGAGCGTTAGGGGTTCTGATGTCTTTGTAGTCCAGACATTAGGTGAAAGAATAAATGATGATTTGATGGAACTGTTAATAATGGTCGATGCTTTGAAAAGGGCATCAGCTTACCGGATTACAGCTGTAATACCTCATTACGGATACTCCCGCCAGGATAAAAAGTCTGCTGCCCGGGAACCGATAACAGCTAAACTTGTTGCAGACTTGCTTTCAGTGGCTGGAATTGAGAGGCTGATTACAATGGACCTTCATGCCGGCCAGATCCAGGGATTTTTTAACGCTCCGGTAGATCATCTGACAGCAGTTCCGATTCTTGCTGAATATATAAAGACCTTAAAATTGAAATCACTGGTTGTTGTTTCACCTGATGTAGGCCGGGTAAAAACAGTTAAAAAGTTTGCAGATTATATTAATGCTCCGATTGCCGTTCTTCATAAAAGAAGGCCTAAACGTAATGTAGCCGAAGTAATGCACATCGTTGGTGAAGTGAAAAATAAAAATATTGTCATCATTGATGATATGATTGATACTGCTGGTACTATGACCACAGCAATCAATGTTTTGCAGGATGCCGGGGCTAAAGATGTATATGCTTGTGCCACTCATCCGATTTTTTCCGGTGAGGCTGTTGATAGGTTAAACAAATCACCGGTCAAGGAAGTAATTGTGACTAATACTCTTCCTATTTCTGACAAAAAGAAATTTCCGAAACTTAAAACATTATCCATTGGTCCATTATTTGCTAAAACCATAGAAAATGTGTATAAAGAAACATCGGTCAGTGTTCTTTTTAAAGGAACAGACCATGCATAATAAGGAGGTTTAAAAATTGGAACTTACACCTCTTACGGTAAAAGTTCGCGAGGCTATCGGCAAGAGCGAAGCCAGAAAGATAAGAAGGGAAAAGAAAATACCGGCTATACTTTACGGGAATGCTTTTTCTACCACTCCCCTGGTTGTTGAGCTTGAAGACTTTAAGCAAGCAATTCATACTGATGCAGGCTTAAATGTAATTTTAGATCTTAAAATAGAAGGCCAGAAAAAAGAGCATACCGCAATTATTAAAGAGGTCCAGAGGGACCCGATCCGCGATAACTTTATCCATATTGATTTTATGAAGATTTCGATGGACAAAGAGATCGACGCAACTGTGCCGATTGTTCTTACTGGAGAATCACAAGGAGTAGAAGAAGGGGGAGTCCTGCAGCATAATTTATGGGAAATGGATGTCTATGCCTTACCTTTAAACATACCTGATCATATAGAAGTAGATGTTTCTGAGCTAGTTATTGGCGATTCCCTAAAAGTAGAAGATCTAATCTTACCAGAGGAACTCCAGATTAAAAACAGGATGGAAGAAGTTGTAGTCAGCATTGTTCCACCGACCGAGCTTAAGGAAGAAGAGCTTGTTGTAGAAGAAGAAGAGCTTGAACCTGAATTGGTAGGAGAAGAAGCTGAGGGAGTTGAAGCAGAAGCAGAAGCTGCTGAAGAAAAACCTGCCGAGGAAGCTAAACCGGAAGAAGAAACTCCTCCCAAAGAGTAAAGAGGCTTAAACCTATGTATCTGGTTGCCGGTTTAGGTAATCCCGGGGAAAAATATTCTCATACTAGGCATAACCTTGGTTTTATGGTGTTAGATAAACTGGTTAGCCGGGTTGATACTTCTTTCCGGCATGGCCCCGATCATGATGCTGCTGTTTTTAAACTTGCCGGCCAGGATGTTTTGGCCATTAAGCCCATGACTTTTGTCAATAGCAGCGGCAAACCTATCTCTAAATTGATCAGAGAATATAATTTATCACCTGAAAATATAGTTGTGGCCTATGATGATATTGATCTTGAATTCAGTAAGTTACGTATCAAGCAGGGAGGTAAAAGCGGAGGCCATCGGGGTATTGAGTCTATAATTAAGGAATTTGGCCGGGAAGATTTTATAAGAATAAAAATTGGCCTGGGACGCCCGCCAGGACGGCAAGACCCGGCTGACTATGTTTTATTGCCTTTTACAAAAAAAGAGCTGCCTGAAATCGAGGTCAGTCTAGAACAAGCTGCTGATGCTATCTATGACATAATTACCGAAAGCCTAGACTGGGCCATGAACTATTATAATTAATTTGCCCCTAAACCCGGCCATAGCAAAAAACCAAAAACTAACAGCTATTCAACGTGTCACTATTGTTAGTAATGAGTATTCACCCCCACCTTCATCCTCCCCCATCAAGGGGGAGGAAAGGCGATGGTTTAATTCTCCACCAGGGGGAGGAAGAGAAATAGTTTATCCGATCAACTTTGGGGGATGAAAGGCAAAAA
>CAYFWW010000019.1:0-7363 GCA_964346985.1 uncultured Actinomycetota bacterium | reverse complement strand
TCCTTCTTTCTGGGAGGAAAGTCCAAAGGTTTCCCCTCCCTTGATGGGAAGGGGCTTAGGAGAGGGTGAATCTTATTTCTGGGAGGAAAGTCCAAAGGTTTCCCCTCCCTTGATGGGAGGGGACTAAGGGGAGGGTGATTCCCAACTACTAACTCAGCAGCCCCAATTTTTTAATAATACTTAAACTAACTGACACCCAAAATCAATTTTTATTGTATAATTTCAGATTATGTCAGAGAAAAAATGTGACCTATTCCTAAAAAACTGTATATTAATACCGGTTAATGAACAGAATACAATCATCACAAAAGGCTACTTGGCTATAAAAGAAGATAAAATAATAGATTACGGTTCCGGAGAAAACAGCTGGCCAGCAAAAAAAACTATTGATCTTGACGGAAAGATTGTCATGCCGGGGTTGATAAACACCCACACTCATGCAGCAATGACTCTTTTTCGAGGACTGGCTGATGATTTACCTCTTCAGGAATGGTTACAAGACTATATATTTCCAACAGAAGCAAAATTTGTAAACGAGGAAATGGTTCGCCTTGGTGTTAAACTGGCCTGCGCCGAAATGATAAGGTCCGGAACAACAACTTATTGTGATATGTACTATTTTGAAGATTCCGCTGCCGAGGAAGTAATCAATGCTGGTATGAGGGCTGTTCTCGGAGAAGCTTTACTGGATTTTCCTACACCTATGGTCAAAAATTCAGAAGAAGGATTAGCCTTTAATAAGAAAATACTTGAGGAATTTAAAGATAATGAATTCATATTTCCAGCAATAATGCCCCACTCTCCCTATACTTGCTCACCGGAACTCCTGGTCAAAGCCAAAGAACAGTCTGATGAATATAATGCTCCCTATGTTATCCATCTTAGCGAGACTAAATCTGAAGTAGAAGAGTCCAGGCAAAAACATGATCTATCACCAATCTCATTATTAAATTCTCTTGATGTTTTAGACCAAAAAGTTATGGCAGCTCATTGCGTCCATCTTTCCGAAAAGGATATTCAAATTCTTGCTGAAAAAAAAGTAAAAGTAGCCCACTGCCCTGAGAGTAATATGAAGCTGGCTTCAGGAGTGGCACCCATTCCAAAATTGATGGAAGCCGGAGTTATAGTCTCCCTGGGAACAGATGGTGCTGCCAGCAATAACGACTTGTCACTATTTCAAGAAATGGATACCGCCGCCAAGCTGCATAAAGTAATCCATAACGATCCTACGGTGATGGAAGCTGAGTTAGTAGTTTCCATGGCCACTATCAATGGAGCCCGGGCCCTAGGATTAGATAAGCTCATCGGTTCCATTGAGATAGGGAAGAAAGCAGACATTATTGTTGTTGAAACTAATAAACCTAGGCTTATTCCTATGTATAATCCTTATTCACATTTAGTATATACGGTTGAGGGAAATGATGTCTGGATGACAATCATTGATGGGAAAATTATATATAAAGACAATCAAATTTTAACTATAAACGAAGAAGAAGTCATAGAAAAAGCTAGATTATTATCAAAAAAAATAAAGCAATAACTAACTAATTAATCCAAGACTATTTACAATATAAAAAATTATTTCTGTAAAATATCAAAGAAATATTTTATAATTTATAATGCAGGCATTTATTTTTTAGGGGAAATATATGATAGATAAAACTATAAAAGAATTTGTCGAAGAATATATCGATTCTTTTACATCATGGGATATTCTAGTCTATTACAATAATAATCCTGATTCAAAGCTTAATATAGATCAGCTTTCTGTAAAAATTGGACGGAGCCCTAAAGATGTTCAAAAATCAGTTGATATTTTGAAAGTTAAAAATATTCTTAATCTTTCAGAAGAAAATAATAACTTATATTATTATCAACCGGCTGAATTATTAAAGAACAAGATTGATCATTTTATTGAAGCTTTAAACAATCGTGAAAAAAGGATGTCTATTCTTTCCATTATTCTCGAAAAGGGGTCCCAATAATGAGTAGGCGAATTTCAACTGGTATACCAGGATTTGATCAAATGGTCGGTGGAGGCTTATATGAAAAAAGTGCTACTTTAGTTGCCGGTGCGCCTGGGACTGGAAAAACGACCTTAGGACTTCAATTCCTAATTGGAGGAATAAGCGATGGCCAACCCGGCATAATGGTTACTTTTGAGGAATTTCCTGAAATTTATTTCCGCGATGCTCTTAATTTCGGATGGGATTTGAAAAAATTTCAAGAAGATAATCTATTGAAAATTTTATTTACTTCCCCGATGGTCTTTAAAGCTGAGCTTGAACGTGATATGGGCTACATTGACAGAATAGTTGCTCAAACAGGTGCCAGGAGAATCTTGATAGACCCAATTAATTTATATGAGAGTTATTTCGAAGATGAAGAAAACAGGTTGTCTTTTAATTCGCTTGTCAATGCATTGAAACGCAATAATTTAACCTCATTTTTAATTGTAGAATTACCAGAACTTTTCGGGGAATTATCATCCATTGGCGAAACTCTGCCTTTTATAGCTGATAATGTTGTTATTCTAAAATATTTAGAGATAGACTCAACTGTCCAAAAAGCAATCTTGGTCCTCAAGACAAGAGGCACTGAGCATGCTACCGACATCAGAAAATTTGATATTAATGAAAAAGGTATCTATATTTCAAATCGATTTGAAGACAGAGAAGGACTTTTATCTACTTCTTCATACCGAGTTCCATCTGAGGCTTTCGTTGAAGCATTTAAAGGTAGGATGCAAGACTAAGACTATTTTTTAATAGATTGGGGACCAAATAATGAATAATATTTTTCCTCTTTTTGTAGTAATTTTATTCTTATTAAGCTATCTTATATTATGCCTGCAGATTATCATTCCTTTTTATATAGCGCTGTTTTACCAAAAAAAATTCTCCAGAAATAGCTATCCTTATTTGTTTTTATTATCACTCTTTCTTTTACTCGGTGGAGGATTAACCTATCTACTTTTATTTACTAATAAAAATATTTCCAGGATTTTTGTAGGCATAATGAATTTGGGAAGTATTATTCTTTTAATTTCCAGTTTAAATCTCTATCGTATTATGATTTGGAGGCAAAAGTGAGTTTTTGGTCTCTTCTTATAGAAGTTTTGGATTTTCAGGCTGAATATATGTTTTACCTAATAGGTTTTGTAGTTATGTTTATTATTCTTGGCTTTTTAAGCAGGCGATTAGGAGATGCGATGGATTTTCCGCCTTTTTACCTAGGATATTATGTGTCAGCTGCAATAGTCTTCGGCCTATTAATCTTTGAGATATATATCGATAATAATCTCAAGGATTTTGACAACATAAGGTTTATATACTTATTTTTAACATTTTTTACCTTAGCCATAATTATTTCAAGCATAATTTCTATAAAATACTGGGGTTGGCTTTTTAAAGAATTTTTTTCAGCTGGGATGAACAAGAATGACTCCAAAGAAATCAGATAATCTATTATCATCTGATGTTTATAAAGATATATTTAAACTCTCAGACAAACCTATAGTTGTTCATGACCTTAACGGTAAGATTATAGATTTAAATACTAGTGCCATTCGTTTTCTTGGGAACAAAAAATCAGACCTGATAGGTAATAGAATAAGCCAATTTACTCAAGAAAGCCAAAAGAATATTTTTGAATCGAAAATAAAGGAGCTTTCTAAAAAAAGAAAAGTAAAGTTCAATAGTATTTTTAAGACAAAAAAAGGAAAGCAATCAACAGTTGAAATTACTTCAAAAAAAGTTAAAAATGACCGTGGCCAAATTATATTCAGTGTAATAAATGATATTCAAGAGATTAGCGATCTCTTAAAAAAACTAGCAAAGTCGGAAGAGAGGTATAAAGACCTTTTTATCCGCAATCCCCATCCTATGTGGATATACGACATAAAAACTTTTAAGTTTTTAGATGTCAATTCAGCCGCAATCAGAAAGTACGGATATTCACGAAATGAGTTTCTTTCTATGACTATTAAGGATATCCGCCCGCCTGAAGATATTCAGGATTTATTAGAAAATGTTTCCAATATTGGCACAGGCCTTGATGAAGCTGGAGTCTGGAGACATATTAAAAAAAACGGCCACTTGATATTTGTTGAAATAACATCACATTTTATGATGTACAAAGGCAAGCCAGCAGAAGTAGTTTTAGCTTATGATATCACTCAACGAAAAACAGTCGAGCAGAAGTCATATAATTTTTCTAGACGTTTACAGATTCTACATGCTATTGACCAAAAAATAATTTCAGCCAAGTCTTTTGAGGAAATTGCTTCTTTTGCCCTGGATAAGATGTCATCACTAATCTCATATGACCGAGCAATGATTATATTATATGATTTGAATTTAAATAAAGCTAAAATAATTGCTGCCAAGTTCAAGGATAATTCAAAAAAAATTAAACAGAAAAGTTTTAAATTATCAAAGAATAGATGGTCAAAAGATTTACTAAGTAAAAAAATAAAAAAAGTTGAGAATATCCCAAAAGCATCAATAAAATCGAAAACGCTTAAATCATTTATAGAAAAAGGGGTCAAATCTTATTTAAACGTTCCAATTTACTTTAAAAACGATATTTTGGGTTCTCTAAATATTGGAATAGTTAGAAAGGTCCACTTTTCTAATGAGATGATTGATATTGCCAGGGAGATAGCTGATCTTCTGGCAGTCTCCATACAACAGACTAGACAGAGATTTTCGATTATCGAATCCGAAGGCCGTTTCCGCAATCTTTTTAATAGAGTACCAGTTGGTCTATATCGAACAACTCCCGACGGAAAATTTTTAGATGTCAATGAAAACCTATGCCTTATGCTTGGTTTTGAGAATAAAAAATTTCTCCTTGGGACTAATTTAAAAGATTTCTACGTAAATCCTAAAGATAGAAAAAAATGGCAGAAAAAACTGGATTGTGATGGTATGGTCAGGGAATTCGAAGTCAAACTGCGTCGAAATGACAATTCAGTAATCTGGGTTCAGAATAATTCAATTGCTTCCTGTGATAGTAACCAGAATACTATCTATTGTGAAGGCAGCCTTGAAGATATAACCGAAAGAAAGTGGGCAAGCGATGCTTTAAGAAAATCCGAAGAAAAATATAGGCTTCTTTTTGACGAAGCACCTTATGGAGTTGTTATGATTGAGGAAGATAAAACGGTATCAATGATAAATAAAAGATTGCTCGATTTATTTGGCTATAAGTATGAAGAAATTATAGGCAAATCTTTTGTTGGCTTTCTACCAAAAAACCAAAAGAAAAGAATTATTAAGATTCATGAAAATAGAAGAAAAGGCTTAAGTGTTCCAAATGAATATGAGACAGAAATCTATAATAAAAAAGGTAAAGCTATCCCCGTTTTAATAACAGTAAATTATATTAAAGAAACTAAACAAGGGATTGTCTATATTATAGATTTATCCGAAGTCAAAGAACTGGAAAGGAAAACCCTGCTTTCTGCGGAAAAATACCGGACATTGTTTGAGTATAGTGTTAATCCCTTAATTGTCGAAAAGGAAGACCGAACAATCAGTTTGATTAATTCTGAATTTGAAAAGCTCTCAAAATACAAAAAAGAGGAAATCGAGAATAAGAAAAAATCAGATATTTTTGTTGAACCAAAGGATCTTACTGAATTTAAAAAGTCCCATAAATTGAGAAGGACCAATCCGGAGAAGCTGCCATTATTTTTTGAGACAATCTTTGTAAATAAAAATGGAGAAAAGAAGGATGTTTTAATCAGAGAAAATTTAATTCCGGGCCTAGATGAGAGAATAGTGTCAATAGTTGATATCTCTGATAGAAAAAGAATTGAAGAAGAGATTAAAAAAAGAAATAGAGAGCTGACTTTTTACAATAAAATTCTCTCAACCGTTAGCCAAATGACCAATATTGAAAAGATCTTTAATTATTCACTAGAAACATTAAGAGATTTTACCTTTTTTGATGTTGGATTTATCTCAATAAAAAATGAAATAGAAGGCTTTTTAGTTTTTTATGAAAAAGATACATCAGAAAATTTAAAGAAGAGTCTTGATCAACTTCAAAAGTTGGTATATGAGGAATGTATAAACCAAGTTTCCAAAATATGCAGGATAGATGATTTTAGCCAAAAAGTTAAAAGTGAACTTAATAAGATTGGCTTTAATGATATCTTAACTATAATTATTGACCCTTATACGATTTATAGAAAAGGCAAAGGGCTTGGAGCTTTTTTCCTGCTGTCTAAAGAAAAATTTAGGCTGAGCTCTGACGATATAGACTTATTAAGTGTTATTGGCAATCAATTGGGAGTGCTTGTTGAAAACATAAGATTGTTCAATCGGACAAAGGTAAGAGCTGAGCAACTTAGAATCCTAAATAGAATAAGCCTCGAGATTGTTGCCGAGCATGACCTGGAAAAAACTTTAAGGATTCTTGCTGATAGTGCCAGATATCTGACTAATTCAAGATACTGCATAATCAGGGGCCATCAAGAAGAACCCAAATATGTTCCCAAAATATATTCAGGGTTTAGCTCCCGGGGTTGCCGTGTTAAAAGCGAGTTTAATCCCGATAGCCTAGCCGTCAAGTTCTTAAAAACGGGTAAGATAGTTTGCCTGCCTGATATCTCGAAACATCCTGCCTCTAGAGGCCTTCCTCGCGGTCATTTAAAACTTAGGGGATTGCTTGGAGTACCTGTTCTTGACAGTAGAGGCAGAGCTATCTGCGGAATACTGCTGTCAGATAAAATGGATGGTTCCGATTATAGCCAAATAGATATCGAAGTCATAAAAGCTCTTGCTTCAATTGCAGCAATTGCCATAGAAAACTCAATCTTATTTATGCAAATGCGCAATAAAACTTCTGAACTAGAAAATGCATATGAAGAATTAAAAGAAGCTGATTATTTAAAATCAGAATTTGTCACCATCGCTTCACATGAACTAAGATCACCGCTGACTACAATTAAGGGATATGTTGAAATAATAAAGGATGGAATTTTAGGAGAGGTTCAACCGAAAATCAAGGAAAAGCTAAATATTATAGAAAGAGAGATTAAGAATCTTACTTTGCTTGCAGACGATTTGCTCGATTTATCAAGAATAGAATCAAAAAAATATCCAATAGCTAAAAGAAGATTCAACATTAAAAGATTAGTGGAAGAGGTAGTTGCAGACCATGAGATTAATATTGAGAATAAATCTATTAGAGTCAAAATAAATATTCCCAAAGAATTAAAATATATAGTCGCTGACCGTTCAGCTATTAAAAGAGTTCTGAATAATCTGATAGATAATGCCATAAAGAATAATATTATTAATGGATTTGTTTATATAGTTATAAAAAAAGAGAAGGGCAGGATTCATTTTAT
>CAYFWW010000018.1:0-8058 GCA_964346985.1 uncultured Actinomycetota bacterium | reverse complement strand
TCCATGGACTACCACGTCTTTCTGTTAAGCAGGATTCGAGAGCGCTTTGATCAGACAGACGATAACACTGAGTCTGTTGCTTTTGGGCTTCGCTCAACCGGGCGAATCATTACTGGAGCAGCTCTTATAATGTTTGCCGTTTTCGCCGGTTTTGCTGCTGGAGATATGATAATGTTTCAGCAGATGGGCTTCGGTTTGGCAGTAGCTGTCATAATGGATGCGACCATTATTCGTTCGATACTTGTACCAGCCAGTATGAAGTTATTAGGGAAGAGAAACTGGTATCTGCCTAAAGCTCTACAGTGGTTGCCTGATATACATATTGAAGGTAGAAAAGAAGACATATAATATTCAGGACTAAACATAAAGTATCAGAAGATATTATTGTAACTTCTTGATATATTCTCCCAGCTCAAGTAATATGCCCATAGCTTCAGGTCATCTAGTAATTTCAAGTAGTGTCCAGAATGGCCCACTAAAAATCTAGAACTTTCCAAAGACAAATTCCAACACATCTTTTTATAAGTGATATATGCTTCTTATTTTTAAGATTATCCAATAAAGGCCATTAAATGATTTTTCAAAACTTTGATGCCTTATTTAAGACGATAGACAATAAAGTTATCGACTAATTTATCCTGCTTCTGTTTAGGTAGATTGTACTCGAGTGGAATCATCCTCGTTTATATCATAGGCAAATGCTGTAATAATAGATACCAGCATCAATCCAACCATTATGTAGGCTAATGTCCAGACTATGTTGTTTGTGGCCTTTTCATCAAAGAACCACAATAAAGGGTAGCCGAAAATACCGATTACTACACCGACTATAAACACTAAAACAAAGGCGATCAATGTCCAAGGCCATAACTTGACCAGGAAACCTTTTATGCTCAATGGGAGATTTTTAGGCCACCATTCTAATGGTTTCTTAATCCTTGTTGCAGTAATAGTTGCTAATACAGACATAAATATTGGGGCAAAACCTCCTCCAACCAGCCACAGTATGATTGATAGAAATAAAAAAATTCCCGCGCCATATTTCCTATTGATGAACAAACCTGCCCATATTGCGACCAAGAGGCCAAATATTATTGCCAGTATTCCTGTTAATAAAAAGTTGGGGATAATTGTTAAAGCCCGTTCAGTTCCATACTCCCAAAACCTCTGTTCCGGGCCAATAGCTTCAATTGTTGAGCTGCTTGGGGCAATATTGCCTTGCAGCAACTCAAAGAAGCCATGTTCTATGCCAGCCAGCCCTACCAGAACACCTAATGTTGAGGCTACTGCTTTCGTAGCTTTATTTTTAATACGACTTTCATGATACTTTTCTAATTTCTTCTTTGGCATATCTTATTATTTTATTTTTAATTCTAATAATATGATATTACTTAAAAACAATCCAAATGGTATGCATTTCCAGCTCTTTTAGGATTTGAAAGCCCTGTTTTATACTTTGTATACTTTCATAACCAATCAAAAACTTATTAGAAGTCCTTAATAAAACTTTTATATAAATCCTCCAAGCATAATTAATGTGTCTTCATTTTATGCACCTGGTATTAACCATTTTATGCAGTTTATATCCTGTTATTTAC
The DNA here is from genome assembly GCA_964346985.1 of uncultured Actinomycetota bacterium. GTDB lineage: Bacteria > Actinomycetota > Aquicultoria > CAYFWW01 > CAYFWW01 > CAYFWW01. Next base: position 6,460 of record CAYFWW010000018.1, on the reverse strand, counting down.
TCTGAATAATTATTAACAACTCTTAAATTAAATCTACAAATTTCCTAAAAATATATCTGGAAAAAATTACTTTTATATAATAATTCCACCACCAATAACCTGGTCATCCTGATAGAATACTGCTGCTTGCCCAGGAGCAATGCCAGCTTGATTTTCTTGTAATGAGACTTCGGCCAGGTGATTATTTTTCACTGAAATACTAGCCGGTATTTCTCTACTCCGGTACCTTACTTTTACCCTGGCTGAGAATACCCCACTCATATTCTGGCCACTTATCGAAGTAATATCTTTTACTCGAAAAAAATTCTTTTCAAGTTCTTCAATAAATCCTACTACTACTTCATTGCTCTTAGGCCGTATCTCAATAACATACAAGGGTTTTCTAGCGGCAATTCCCAGTCCTCTTCTTTGACCAACTGTATAATTGGCAATCCCTTTATGTTCACCTAAAACTTTTCCCCGGTTATCAATTATTTTCCCCGGTTTGAATGCAATCCTGGCTTTTTGCCATAAAAATTTTCTATAATCATTATCTGGAATAAAACAAACTTCCTGGCTTTCTTCTTTCTCTGATACCGGTAGATTATAACTTCTTGCCATGTCCCTGGTCATATCTTTTTTATATTCGCCAAGCGGCATCAAAATCGAGCCCAGTTGCTCTTGCTTAAGATTGTATAAAAAATAGGATTGATCTTTTTCAGGGTCTATTCCTTTTTTTAGCTGGTAATAACCTGAAGGTTCATCGAAAATTATTCTGGCATAATGGCCAGTTGCCAGATAGTCGGCTTCATAAGATTTTATTTTAGATAAAAGATAATCAAACTTAATAATCTTATTACAGACAATGCATGGATTGGGTGTCCTTCCAGATAAATATTCCTGGATAAAATTTTGAATAACTTCTTTTTCGAATATATCTCGAAAGTTTAAAGTATAGTGTGAGATTCCCAGTGAGGCACAAACAGCTTTGGCATCTTCTATTGCTTCCACTGAACAGCAGTCCCGGTAGCCGCTTCTTTTTTCTGGAAACATATCTGGAGTCCAGATTTGAAGAGTGATACCGAATACCTGATATCCTTTTTCCTTTAACAGAGCAGCTGTGGTAGAGCTGTCAACTCCGCCGCTCATTGCTACTGCAACTTTTGGGGACATTACCCCTGCTTTGCCTCTTTTTTATTTCGATAATCATCAATTGCTTTTTTTAATGCATCTTCAGCTAAAACTGAGCAGTGCATTTTAGCCGGCGGTAAACCGTCCAAAGCTTCGGCTACAGCTTTATTTGAAATCTGGAGGGCATCCTCGATTGTCTTACCCTTAACCAGCTCTGTGACTATAGATGAAGTAGCAATTGCTGCCCCGCAACCGAATGTTTTAAATTTCGCATCAACAATTATGTCACCTTCAACTTTTATAGAAAGTTTCATAATATCACCACAGGTTGGATTACCAACTGTTCCCTCCCCGTCAGGGTTTTCAATCTCACCGACATTACGGGGATTGGAAAAATGTTCCATAACTTTCTCCGAGTACATATCTTCCTCCAGATCAATTAGTCATACTCAACTTATTAATTATTTTATAAAAAATTATCTCACTTTAGCGGCGATAAAGTTCTCAACCTCTCAATAATCGGTGGAGTCTTTTCCAGAATATAATCAATATCTTCCTCGACAGTTAATATTCCAATAGAAAATCTGACAGACCCGTGAGCTAACTCTGCCGGTACTCCGATAGCTAAAATCACATGAGATGGCTCAAGCGTATCAGAGGTGCAGGCTGATCCGCTTGAAGCAGCAATTCCCTCCATGTCAAGCATAAGAAGGATTGACTCACCTTCAACTTTCTCAAAGCAAAAACTAACATTGTTAGGCAGGCGTTTTGTTCTGTGGCCATTAAGTCGAATTCCCTTGACTTGTGATTGCAATCCATCTATCAATTTATCTCTCATCTTAACCAGCCTAGCCTGTTCTTCTGAAATCTCCGCCTTGGCCAACTCGGCTGCTTTGCCCAGGCCAACTATTCCCGGAACATTTAGGGTGCCAGCTCTTTTCCTTCTCTCTTGATGACCGCCATGCATAAAAGGTTCAATTTTTGTCCCCTTTTTGATAAAAATTGCTCCAACTCCTTTGGGGCCATAAAATTTATGAGCAGATATTGAAAGCAGGTCAACCTGTAAATCCCTGACATCAAGCGGGACTTTGCCTACTGACTGGACTGCATCTGTATGAAAATAGGCACCCATCTCTTTGACTATTTTTGCCAGTTCCTTTATAGGTTCTATAGTACCAATCTCATTATTTGAATGCATTATCGAGACTAAAATAGTGTCAGGCGTCATTGCATTCTTCAATACATCCGGACTTATAAGCCCATCTTGGTCAACTGGTAGATAACTAACCCTAAAACCTGCTTTTTCAAGAAAATGACCAGAATCAAGAACAGCACGGTGTTCGATTTTTGAAGTAATTATATGATCTCCCTTATCCCTGTTAGCAAAAGCAATCCCTTTAAGAGCAAGATTGTCGGATTCAGTTCCGCACCCTGTAAAATATATTTCCTTTGAGTCTGCTCCAATCAAATTAGCAACACTTTCCCTGGCCACATTTATCTCTTTGGCAACATCTTGGCCAAAAGAATGAACACTTGAGGGGTTTCCAAATCTACTGACAAAATAAGGTTTCATCTCTTCAAACACTTCAGGCCTGACTGGAGTTGTGGCATTATAATCCACATAAATCCTTTTCATAATATAATCCTTTCTCCAGCAAAATCTCTATCATCTAAGATCTCATTCATACTGCCTGTTCGATAACCTTCAAGATCCAAACAGATTTGCTCAAACCCAAAGTTTTTAACTTTTGATAAAATCTTTCTCCTAAAATCATCATCTGAAAATCTTGGTAAATCAAATACTGAAACCTCTATTCTTGCTAAATTATCATAAAACCTTACTCTGACTTCTTTAAGCCCGATGCTTCTTAAGAATGATTCAGCATTTTCTACTTTTTTCAAGGCTGGCTCCTCAATTCTGGTGCCATAGGGAAAGCGAGAAGCCAGGCAAGCTAAAGCTGGTTTACTCCAAGTCGATAGCCCAAGATATCTAGAAACATGACGCACGTCATCTTTGGTAAATCCTGCCAGAAGCAGTGGGCTGATGATATTGAACTTTTCAGCTGCTTTTCTTCCCGGACGATAGTCATAAAGGTCCTCCAGATTGCTTCCGTCAAAAACTACATCATATCCACCTTCTGTGGCTATCTCCTTTAGTTTCGAAAATAACGAAGACTTACAATAAAAGCATCTATCAGCATCATTTTTAATGAATTTTTCATCCTCTAGCTCATCGGTCATAATAATTTTCAAATCAACTTCTAATTCTGCTGCGATTGCCCTGGCCGCTGAAAGCTCGTCCTGAGTATAGGTCATTGAAATAGCGCTAACAGCCATTACTCTATCTTTAAGGACATCAATTGAAGCTTTAAGTACTAAAGTTGAATCAACTCCACCAGAAAAAGCAACAATTGCACTATCATATGCACTTATTGCTTCAATTAACTGATTATATTTTTGAGATAGCTTACTTGAATGTCCCATTTTAAAATAATAAAATTTATAACTTTAAATAATAGATTAAATACTTTTAATTCTTCTTTATAGTCATCTGCTTCTGGTATTATGTTTTAAATTAACCTTTTTATCTTCTGATGATTCTTTTTTAAGTTGGTCTACCGTTTCCTCAAGTTTGTTTATTCTATCAACCAGACATTTTATTGCTGTTGCTTCAGGGTCGGGAAGGTTGCCATGCTCAAGTGTATCGAGAGGGCCGATTCTTTTGCCGTTGACCATCACTACCCTTCCCGGAATACCAACCACTGTAGAATCAGGTGGAACATCTTTAACCACTACCGAGCCTGCTCCTACTTTGACATTATCACCAAGAGTTATCGCCCCTAGGACAACAGCCTCAGCCCCAATTACTACATTATGCCCTAAGCTTGGGTGTCTTTTACCTTTTTCTGTACCAGTCCCCCCTAAAGTAACTCCCTGATAAAGCAGACAGTCATCACCTATATTTGTTGTCTCTCCAATTACAACTCCCATTCCATGATCTATAAAAAACCTCTTTCCAATTGTAGCCCCGGGATGAATCTCAATTCCAGTTATAAAACGTGAAAAATGGGATATCACTCTTGGAATAACAGGTATCTTTCTCTTCCATAAAGAATGAGCCAAACGGTGCATTAATATAGCGTGAAAACCAGGGTAGGCCAAGAAAATCTCGAATATATTCTTTGCTGCCGGGTCTTTTTCATAAATAGTATTTATTTCTTCTTTAAACCTTTTAAACATATTATTCATCCTATTGAAATAAGGGAGTGCTTAAATATCTTTCACCTGTATCGGGTATAATTGTTACAATCAATTTACCCTTATTTTCAGGTTTTTCGGCAATAAATTTAGCGGCCCAGGCAGCAGCACCAGAAGAGATACCGCTGAGAATACCTTCTTCACTGGCTAACAAACGGGCCATTTTAAAAGCATCTTCGTTCTCAACCAGGACAATTTCATCGATAAGTTCGGGGTCCAAAACATCCGGAATGAACCCTGCGCCAATGCCCTGGATCTTATGAGGACCGGGTTTTCCACCTGAAATAACATCTGAATCTTTTGGTTCAACAGCAATAGCTTTAAAGTCAGGCTTTTTCTCTTTAATCACTTGGGCTATGCCAGTTATAGTTCCACCGGTGCCAACTCCTGAGATTAAAATATCCACTTGGCCGTCTGTATCATTCCAGATTTCTTCTGCTGTGGTCAAGCGATGAATCTCTGGATTTGCTAGGTTCTTGAATTGTTGGGGCATATAAGAATTAGGAATCTCATCAAGAAGTTCCTCGGCTCTTCTTACTGCACCTTTCATCCCCTCAGCTCCCGGAGTCAAAACCAGTTCAGCCCCGTATGCTATAAGAAGATTTCTCCGTTCAATGCTCATAGTATCAGGCATTGTAAGAATAAGGCGGTAACCTCTGGCCGCAGCAACAAAAGCCAAGGCTATGCCAGTATTCCCACTAGTAGGTTCAATAATTGCCGTACTGCTGTTTATCAATCCGTCTTTTTCAGCAGCATTAATCATGCTGACACCTATTCTGTCTTTTACGCTGCCGGCAGGATTAAACGATTCCAGTTTGGCTACAACTTCGGCTCCTGTTTCATCAGAAATATTATTTAACCGGACCAATGGGGTAGAACCAATCAGCATACTTAAATCTTTAGCAATTCTTGACAAAATCTTTCTCCTTTAAATATTCAAAATATCTTTAAATATGATAGATAAGAGATTTTTTTTCTCTTTCTTTCTTTTTATTAACCAGGTCCTCGAGAGTGATGGATTCAAGAACATCCTGAATTGCAGATTTTACATTCCGCCAAACATCCTGGACCACACAACCGCTTTCCAAATCGCATGAAAAGCTTTCCTCATCTGAAATACATTCCCACAGATTTATCGGTCCCTCCAGAGCTTCCACTATTTCGGCAAGACTTATTTCTGAAGCTGGCCTTCCCAAAAGATATCCACCCTGAGCACCGCGAATACTATCAACCAAACCTGACCTCTTTAAGGCAGCCATCACATGTTCCAGAAACCTCTCCGGAATCGACTGTCTTTTGGCAATTTCCCTAACCTGAACAGGGTTTTCATCAGCGTTAATAGCAATGTCTAGAATTGCTCTTATCCCATATTCACCTTTGGCTGAAAACTTCATTTTAAATCCTATCTAATTGATATGTTTTATACTATAATAATTTGGTAGGGATTTATTGTCAATACTTTAGTTATTACCGCCAGTATAATATTTATTATGCTATCTAGTAAGCTTTTACATGCTTCCAGGAAAATTATATGGAAGAATCTTCCCAGTAAGCTCAACTAAAAATTGATATTTATTAAAAAAAAGCAGTAATCCAAATAAGACAAGAAAAGATCCAGCAAATATTGAAATATATCTAATCTGTCTATTAGTTAAGCGGTTAATTTTGTTCAAAATTGGCTTTATTCCCAAAGCTATCAGTAAATAGGGTATGGCAAGTCCTGCTGAAAACATTGCCATAGAAAGCATACCTTGAGTAGCAGATCCTGTTAATCCTGCATATATAAGAATCGAATAGAGCAATGGCCCTATGCAATGAGAGCATACAACAGCAAAGAATATCCCTATTAAGAAAGGGGCAACAGTCTGATTTTCTAAATTTTTTATTGATAAACTAGGAAATAATCGAACCCTAGAAAGAAAGTTTAATTTAATAAGGCCGCTAAGTTGCAGACCAAAAAGGACAATTACTAATCCTCCAGCCCGGCCAAGCCAAATCGTATATTTTTGAAATAATTGACCGACAAATCCAGCCAAACCACCAGCAAGAGTAAAGATTAAACCAAAACCTAAAACAAAGAAAATGGTCTTAA
>CAYFWW010000017.1:0-9575 GCA_964346985.1 uncultured Actinomycetota bacterium | reverse complement strand
CCCAGTAGCAGTAATCTTGGTTCCGTTCAATACCGGACTGTTTAAATCATATAGATAGATATCTTCGTCATTTTCCCCATTCTTGTAATCTTCCCAGACAATATAATAACCGTATATGTCGGGAAATTTTTGATCGTCCAAGTCGTCTGTAATTCTCGTCCCGTTAGTGACCGGGGAACTTAAATCATAGAAATAAATATCATATTGAATATCTCCGCCACCATCGCGAATCCTTGAATCTTCCCAAACAACTATATCACCGGAATGAGCTGCTGATTCCTGGCGATCGACATCGCTTGTAATTCGCTGGATTGCCAAAACCTGGCTGCCCATTAAGTTCAAAACTGCTAAGATTAACAATAATAGAATAATTTTTTTCATCTTTTCACATCCAATTTTTATTTTAGTTTTCTTTTTATTTCATATTCAACTGTAATTTTAGCTCTCGAAGGAGTTGAAGCATTTTTGACTTCAACTCCTCTATAGTAATTCTTTAAAATAGATTGATAGTTATGGCCGGCAAGGACCCTGCCTCTGTCACCATACTGACACATGCCTACACCATGCCCCCAACCATGCCCATTAATAATATATTCAACCTCACTAACCGCATAAGCATGAGGTTCAACTAACATAATTAAAATAATTATTAGTAAGCTTAAAAATACTATTCTTCTCTTCATCGCAGGTTAATAAGGTCTTGCCTAACTTTTTCGGATAGGGCTTTTTCATCACCGATTAAATATATGTTTTTAATATATTTTTCATTCTTCTTTATATAGTAAGAAGCAGTAGAGACCAATCTATCTGAATCTGTAAGAATCAGACTTCCATTTCCAACTTTTGAAATCAAAGGGCCGGTTGCTAAACCATTTGGAAAATTATTGCTTTGCGCTAAAAATATACTTTTGGCTCCAGTATTTAAAACTTTATCATTTAAAAAGAGATTATGAAGATTATAAATATTAGTTGAGGAACTGCCTATTCTTCTAGTTTGATAACCCTTCCTCTGCAGCCAACTTTCAACACCTGAACCAACTTTAGTATAATTGCCGACTATAATTATTTTCTTTATCCCAAGCTCCCTTATTGCTTCTTTAATCTCAGAATCCAGGCTATTATTTTGGGTGATAAATACAGGAATCTTGAGTAAAGAAGCAGAAGCAATAATTGTTAACGAGCTTTGAAACTCCTCCCCGTTTATTAAAAATGCTGTTCTATATTTAGGAGAACCAAATAAGCGCCCGATTTCTGCTGAAGTTTGGTAGCGGTTGTTTGCACCATTTACTCTATTTACAGTCAATCCCATATCTACTAATTCATTCTCAACTTCTGCACTTATTGAGCTTGTTCCACCCAGAATGATTACTTCATTCGCTTTCAACCTGGTAATTTCATTTTTTACACTCGATAAAAGAGAATTTTGATAAGTATAAAGCATAGGAGCTTTAAGTCTTGCTGCCAGAGGAGCTCCCGATAAAGCATCAACATAAGAAGACCCCCTGGTAATTACTACTTTATCCGACCCATCAGGCCAGCCAAAATTAGAGATAGAAATAGCATTAGAATAACGGTCGATTCCTTTTATCCTTACAGCACCGGCTTTAACCAGATAATAATAAGGATTGACCATTCCATCTGAAATAGCCGTAGATTCACTGTAAGTGACTCGGCCCTTTGCATTTACGCCAAAATGGAGATGCCAGGCACCTCCCTGGGCAGCACCTGTATCACCTGCATAGCCCAGAGTTTGTCCGGTTTCTACTCTCTGGCCTTCCTTGACAAAAGCAAACCTATTTGGGCTACCATATAAATGAGCATAATAATAACCTGTTCCACTATCCCCTTTTAACCAAATACGGTTACCTCCTCCAGAAATAGTTCCTATTCGAGATATGACTCCGCTTTCAACAGCATATACTTTATGTAACCGATAATTATAATCATACATTGCTCGCCCGGTTGATGTTAAAGGAAAAATATCATTTCCGTGGTGCTGATGTCCTGGGCGGGGAGCTAACCAATCATTGCCATACCAATAAGGCCCTTCTATGGGAAAATGTTGAATATTAACTATTGTCGCCAGTGCCTGCCCGGATAGAAAAAAGATAAATATTAGAGTAATAGCAGTTAAGATAATTAGATTAATCTTATTTCTTTCTAATAATTTTCTAAATAATTTATTCATAGAATGTTATCTTCATATTCTTCTAATACCAGGCAATAAAATAACTCCCCTTTATTAATTCAGTCATTTTCTTGCTGTCCCTATCAAGAAGCATTATTTTTATTGGATCAACCGAAGGATTTATTTGTTCCTCAAGAACAATTAAAAATTGTTTCCCTTCAAAGTCTGCAGCTAATTCCCTGTGCAGCTTTTGTCCATTAAGTTTGATAGGTATCACCTGTGTTTTTTTATCTTCTATATTAATCGTACCAATCACTCCATTACTTAAATCAAGGTAGGCAATTTCTCTACCGTTAACCAGCCAATTTAATGAAAAAATGGATACCTGGCCTGTTAATTTGGATTCCTTAAAACTTGAAATTTTTATTTTTTGGCCAGTTTCAACTTTTATCTCCCATATATTTAAGCTTTTGAAACCAGTAGAATAATTCCCTTTGTCTTGACCCCTAAGATAGGCAATTGATTTTCCATCCGGAGACCAGGCCGGCATGAATGATTTACCATCTGAAGTCAAAGGATACTCTCTTGAACGGGTGAAGTCATAAAAATAAATATCTTGTTCTTTTTCATTAAAAACCCTTGTATATGCAATTCTTGTACCAGAAGAATCCCAGGATGGATATAGAATCTTACCGGGCGAAATCGATAGAGGTTGCCCTTCTTTCGATTCAATATTAATAATAAATATCTCAGTATTCTGGTATTCTCCAGCTTCATTTTGTTTGCCTAAACCTTTCAGTAAAGCCAAATTCTTATTGTCAGCTGCCCAAGAAAGGGCAATAACGTTTTTGATAGAAAAGATTTCCTGGGATTTTTTAGTTTTCAAGTCATAAAGGTAGACAAGTCCGTCCCGCCAATAGGCAATCTTCCTTCCTTTGCTTAGAATATTTTTTCTTTCTCCTTGCAGGAGAGTGATTTTTTCCTCCTCTTTCCCGGTCTTTTCTTGATTATCAGTTGATTTCTTCTGCTTATCTCTTTCTTTGTCTGTATCTCTTTTTAAACACCCTGAAGAATTGATAACCAAAAAAAGAATCAATAAAGTTAAAAGTGTGCGGCCTGCTTTATATTTAAGATTAATCTTAAATATTTTTAAAAGGTAGCTGGATAGATATGAAATCATTTTTCTGTAATCTTTCGTTGTTATAGTTCCTATTGTAAATTATTTATAAATCTTGCTTTATCTTTTTCTATGTATTCTGAAAAATTCTACCACAAATAGAGATTACTTAAAAGTTAAAGTGGGCATTAAAGTGGATATTTGTTAAATTTAAAACGAATAAAACCTAAAAATTAAAATTAAATGCTCCCACAACTTTTGATTGAGGAACATATATGTATTTCTTGACAATTGTCTTTCCACCATAAGAAGCATATACCTTATAATACTGATTGGGTGAAAGCGCTTCTATCCGATAATATCCATTCGAACCTGAGCTACCGAAACTAAAACCTAATGAACTGGAATAATCTTCTGGCCAGGAGACATGAGAAATGCTGAATGCTGAAAAATTAGCTCCTTGAACCGGCTTTCCATCTTTATAAGCATAACCGTTAATTCCGCCTGACTTTCCGCCTCTCACTCCATCTCTCAATGGTAGGATTATGTTAACATCCGGATTTCCGTTTGAAGCTATATCAATATTGTGCCACATCGCCCGGCAATATGAACGGACATCAGTCGTGCCCCCCCAACCATCCTTGGGATAGACTTCAACCCAAGCTTTGACAGCATTATCAGGTAAATCTGGCAGAACCCAGCGATGTGTTGTTCCGGGAGAATCATCAGCAACACCATCATAAGTAATCCCGCGATTTATACGAAACCAGTTTGTATAACCACCAGTACTGAGGCTTCCATCCATCTTTAATTTCCGGCCATATTTATCAGTTAAATCAAAGCCTAATAGCACATTAACATGTCGGCCATCTTCTCCCATTATTCGTCCGGACAACCATTTTTTATTAGAATTATTATTACCGAGTGGAACACGTTTTGGATAATATTTATAAATGTCTGACTTGATAACTTCTTTATTGACCAACACCTGACTAAGTTCATAATTATGATTGGATATATCATCCTTCTCCACAGCTACTGAGTAATTAGCTCCAGTTTTATTTAAATCAGTTGAATCTTCTATAGTTTGTTTTAAGGTATTAGCTTCATTTATTTGGGCTCCCTTGAGTTCGGCTTTGATAAAATGTTTATTTATGCCGTTAATAAATTGATCATCAAGATTTAAAGAAGGTAAAACAAAATTTATTCTATCTTTCTCTGTATTTTCAACTGTCCTGACAGTATTTAAGGCAAAGGTTAATTGAAAAATTAAAAATATCGTTAATGAAGCGCCAATAATAAAAGTCCGTTTTCTCATCTTCGTAACTCTTTTTTCTTTAATGTAAAATATCCTTCTAAAAATTGTATCGGCCCATTACACCGCCTACTTTAGGTCCTATAATCAACATATCACCGCAGGCTTTATTATTAATTTAAAATAAAATTATAATTAGACTTATTAGAATCAAACACTTGAATATTTCATTCTGTCTGTATACTATTTTCAGAAAGTTAATTTATCTAATTTAAAGGATATTATTGTGTTCTTAAAAATAACCATACTTCCTTTTTTGTTTTTTCTACCTGGATTTTTTACTTTTGCTTTCCTTAAAAAAAACAACGATAATCCAAAGTATTCGTTTAAACATATTATCTTTGCCATGTTTCTTTTCAGCCTTGTTCTTTCAAGCGGGGTAGCTTTTACCCTTGCTACTTTCAGAATATTTTCGATGGTTAATTTATTATTAATCTTAATCTTATATAGTCTGCTTTTCGCTTTCTTTTCCAGAGAAAGATTAAGTAAAGTTTTTGATTTAAAAAAAATTGAATCTTTCGATATCTATAGCCTGGCCTTCATTCTGATAATCATTGTTACTCTTTTTATAATTATTCCTCCCCATCAATATTTTGTTGGCAATAAAGACCCAGGTAATTACCTAAGTACTGGAATTAATATCGCTAAAACCGGATCGATTGTCATAGAAAACCAATTTTCTGAAATTCCTTCGAGTTTAAAAAGCTGGATACCTGCTTTTTATATACGTGGAGAGCTACTTATTCCTCAATTTATTCATCTCTGGCCAACCTTGATAGCTATTTTTTATAGCTTGTCCAGTGCAAAAATGGTTATATATCTGACTCCGATTATCTCAATTCTTTCTCTATTTTCTATTTATCTGACAGTAGAATATCTTTTTACCAGAAAAACAGCTTTACTCTCAATTCTCTTGATCGCATTATGTTTTCCACAGAACTGGTTTTCCAGGTATCCTACTTCAGAAATGTTATCTCAATTCTTATTATTTAGTGGTTTCCTATCTTTTTTTATTTTCCTAGATACAGATGAAGGTTTTTTCGGCCTTATCTCCGGTGCCAGTTTTGGAATTGGCTTACTCAATCGGATAGACGCAATTTTGGTTTTTATACCTTTATTTATTGTTTTAGCTTACCTTTATATCAAAAAGGATCTTAAAATTAAAAATTTATATCTTTCAATCCCTCTGGCCCTCTTAACAATCCAGTTTTTACTTTATATATATTTTGTGGTCATTGAGTATGGAAAAGAGAATTTTAGCCTGCTATATAAACCAGTCTATTTCATTGTGGCTTTAATAATTTTGCCCCTTCTTCTATTAGGATTAAATCTTAGCCAATCGGAAAATGTAAAAAAAATCATCGGTAGGATAAACACTAATTACCTAAAAGTATTTATAGTCGTAATGGTCATGTTTCTTGTTTTCTACGGTTATGCAATTAGGCCGCACCTCACTGAAGTCACCACATATGCTTTTAACAGGACTATCAAAACTCTAGATGAGTATAATCTTTTCCGGTTAGGTTTGTTTATTACCAGAACCGGCATTCTTCTGGGTGTTTTAGGATGGTGCTTGTTATTATTTAGGAAAATAGATAAGAAAAATCTCTTCTTCCTATCAACTACTTTTTTCTTTGTATTTATCTTTCTTTATAAAAGCAGAATCAGCCCCCAATTAATATGGGCTATGAGAAGATATGTTCCGCTGGTAATTCCTTCTTTTCTTATCTTTGCCTCTTATTTTTTGATTTCGATTCATGAATTCAGTAAAAAACTTAGAGAGAGAAATCAATCTATAATATCTTATTACTCAATTAACATCGTGGTTATATTATTATCAATATTTTTAGGTTTTAAAATGTATAGCTACTCTGTCCCCGGCATAAATCACGTCGAATTTAAAAATTCTTACAATTTTTTATCCAGAGTTGCTGACAATATCCCTGATGATTCTGTTATCTTATTTGAAGCACCTACTGAAACACCTGATATTTACTCCCTTTTTACCGGGCCTTTAACTTTTATCTGGCAAAAACAGGTTTTACCCTTAAGGCAAGGCAGTATAAATGATATTAGGCTTAATCAATTACTGGCCTATGATTCCGTTTCCGGTAAAAAGTTATACTATATCTCCAGAAACAATTATCAAAATCCATTATTTGCTACCTTCAAGCTAAATAAAATCATGAAAACCAAATTAGAAACTAAAGTAATGGAAGAGACTACCTTATCAAGGCCGGTTAACATTATCCCCCAAATGTACCCTTTTTATATATATGAATTAAAAAAAGGCTCAAATCAATCGTTTTTTAAGTATCCAATTTTTTTAGATATTGGAATAGATGATTGTGGACTAGAGGGTACCTATAGACAGGAAAAAGAAGGAAAAAACAATTTTCGTTGGACAAAAAATGAAAGCCGTTTTTATCTTCCCAAACCTGCAAATGAAACAAAAAAAATCAATATCAAGCTAAATATTTCTGGATACAGGCCAGAGGGAATTAATTCTCCCATAATTAAAATCTATGCCGGAGGAGTATTTATCAGTCAAATAAAAACAAGTAATAACTTTGAAATATATGAATTCAACATCGATAATCCAAACATTAAGATAAACAAACTAAATTTATTTGAACTTAAAATTAAGACAGATACCTGGAATCCCAATATAGACTCAAAGCAACCTGATATCAGAGATTTAGGTATAAAAATAGACTGGATAAAGGTAAAGGTTAAAAATACTTAAGATGCATCGTTAAATATTGTATGATATATTATTTCTTTATGATAGAAAGTGTTGGAAGCAAGCACCAAGAGCGCGGATGGAAAATGACTACCCCTCTTACTTCAGAAAGGGTTAAATAAAAAAATCAATACTTTTTAAAATGATAAACAATTTAAAGAATCTTATTACCTCTAAAGGGCTTCTGGGAAACTTGATAAAGAAAGAGCTTAAAGTTAAATACAATAGTTCAGTTCTTGGTTTTTTCTGGTCATTATTAAATCCGTTATTAATGATGCTTGTTTTTACTATTGTCTTTTCAAAAATGCTAGCCTTTTTTGAAGTAGAAAATTATCCTATCTTTCTTTTATGTGCCCTTTTGCCATGGAACTTTTTAAACATTGGTCTTATGTCCAGTGTTGGTAGCATTATTGGTAATGCCAACTTAGTTAAAAAGACATTCTTTCCCAGAGAAGCCTTGCCGATGTCAACCGTGATGGCTCATTTTATCAATTTTTTATTGAGCCTTCCAATTTTTTTCATCCTGCTGACTTTATTTAGATATGATTATTATTTCTACTTGCCAATATTAGTTTTAGTAATATTACTCCAGCTGATTTTCGTGACTGGCTTGGCTATGTTATTCTCATGCATCAATGTCTTTTTTCGCGATACACAGCATTTCATCGAAATAATCTTATTGGTTTGGTATTTTATAACTCCAATTTTCTACCCTACTAAAATAATTCCATCCCGATTTATATTCATTTATAAACTTAATCCAATGGCCGGTTATGTTAGTGTTTATAGGGATTTACTCTATAATACCAAGATGCCAAGTATAGAGACATTGATCTATCTAGCAGTTGTCTCTGTTTTAATTTTTAGCGTTTCTTATATTATTTTTTACCGCTTTGAACCAGTCTTTGCTGAAGAGGTGTAGGTTTTGCCAAATAATAATTTAGCAATAGAAATTGAAAACATCCATAAGAGTTTCCGCCTATACCATGAAAAAAACCGTACTCTTAAAGGAACAATCTTAAGAGGGAGAAAAACAACCTTTGAAGAATTTACAGCCTTAAAGAATATATCTTTCCGGATTTATCGGGGAGAGACAATAGGTATTATCGGAGAAAACGGATCCGGCAAAAGCACATTATTAAAATTGCTTGCTAATATTATCCGCCCGGGAAAGGGTCAGATAAAAGTAGAAGGAAGAGTCTCGGCACTTCTTGAATTAGGAGCCGGTTTTCATCCGGATCTAACAGGTAGAGACAATATATACTTGAACGGCTCGATACTAGGCCTCAGCAATAAAGAAATAACAGAAAAGTATGATCGCATTGTCAGCTTTGCTGAGTTGGAACATTTTATCGATATCCCGATAAAAAATTACTCTTCTGGGATGTATATGAGATTGGGTTTTGCAATAGCCATCAATGTAGACCCTGATATATTGCTTATCGATGAAGTTTTAGCAGTCGGAGATCAATCTTTCCAGGCTAAATGCTTTGAAAAAATCAATGAATTCAAAAGAAACAAGAAAACCATCATCTTGGTCTCCCACGATCTTGACGCTATTAATAATGTCTGCGACAGAGCCATACTTTTAGATAAAGGAATTATTTTAGCCGATGGCAAAAGCGAAAAAGTTATCCAAGATTATCGGGCTTTAATAGAAAAAAGAAAGCAAGGAGCTGAATCTGACAAAATCCCCGATCAATCTGAAAGATTTGGGACAAAGGATGCCGAGATTTTATCGATAGCTTTATATAACTCGAATGACGAAAAGATTAAAAAAATTCATTCTGGGGAAAAAGCTGAAATAAGAATTGATATCAAGGTAAACAAAAAACTGGAAAGCCCTATTTTCGGAATGATTATCCGCTCCGAAGATGGACTCTATATTTATGATACTAATACATTATGGCAGGGCATAAAAACCGGAAGCTTTGAAGCAGGTGACTTAATCCAGGTCATCTTTGACCAAAACATACATCTTATGCGCGGTAAATATTTTGTAAGTCCGGCAATTGCCTATTCAGATGCGAAAAGATTTTGTGATTGGTGGACTAATGCCTTAATTTTCAGGGTAATTGATAAAAATGATGCTCATGGCCGAGTGAACCTTAGCTCAAATATAAAATTCAATAAGATTAGTAGGAAAAATTAAATAGTTATATAGGATAGAATGCATTGACCAAAACCGACCTATTTCCATATGTATCAATACTGATTGTAAACCATAACGGACTTGAATATCTCTCAAACTGTCTGATGTCTTTAAAAAATT
>CAYFWW010000016.1:0-48275 GCA_964346985.1 uncultured Actinomycetota bacterium | reverse complement strand
GACAGCCATGATATCCGGGCCGTTTGAGGTGACAATGGCGCTGCCCTTCCAGCCGGAAGGCAGATTGCCGGCTGAGATACGGGCCGGGTTAAGGCCATAGGATGAGGCCGGTGGTATATCTATCTGGCCGGTCGTATAGCGGGCTGTCGCCTGGCCCGGGTCATAGAAAGCAACCTGGGCTTGAGCAGTCTGGGTTGTATTCATGTTCTGGATGATTATCGGAGTTGTCCAGCCAAAGTACTTCTTGGTTATATTAGGCAGATAGACTTTATCCGAGCCTTGGCTGATAGTCTCATAAGCCATGGAAGACAGGTTGGAGTGCTCGTTGACAATGCCAGCTAGATTAATATTTCCTGATGAAAATGAACTACCTTGAAATCCTGAATATACCTGGTCAATATGTTGAGGGTTAAAGCTGGCTGACTGGCCTTGACTTATATCTTTACCATATCCATTTATAACTTCGCTGTTATCATCAACAAAAACATTAAAGATCATTCCAGTTCCACTATCAATGTTTTGTATGACTAAAGGAGTTGTCCAGCCACTATAATTCTTTGTTATGTTTGGAGCGTAAATATTTTGGTAGCTGCCAGCCATATATAATGAACGGAACATATCAACCCGGCCACTTCCGTAATATTTATCCCAGCCCTGAATTCCTAGTTCAATAGCACCACCGAGAATGAAATTCTCAATTTCCAGCGCGGAAAGACCCGCCGGATGAGAAAACAAAAGTGCAGCTAAACCAGATACATGTGGAGCTGCAAATGAAGTTCCCGAGTTATATTCATAGGTATCACTTAGAGTTGGAACTCGAATATTCACTCCTGGAGATGAAATATCTAAAAAATTCCCATAATTCGACCAGGAAGGCCTGCTATCTGTCTGGCTACTAGCCCCTACAGAAATTACATTATCCATAGCAGCTGGATAGACTGTTGTAGGAGGATATATACCAGCGCTTGGATCATAATTTCCTGAAGAGGCAACAATAACACAACCATAAGAATTGCGAGCAATATTTATCTCATCTTGAATTATCGAAGAATTGTTAATCCCAGCGAAACTCAGATTTAAAACTTTTGCTCCATTGCTATAAGAATATGTAATACCTTGGCTTATATTAATAGTGGTACCTAAACCGTTTGAATCAAAGCTCTTGACCGCCAATACATTATTATTCCAACCAATACCGGCAACACCAAGTGAATTGTTGGTATTTGCTGCTATAATCCCGGCAATGTTAGTTCCGTGGCCATAGTCATCCATGGGATCTGGATCATCATTTATAAAATCCCATCCTTTAATAACTTTGCCGGTTAAATCAGAATGGTTATAATCAACACCTGTATCTATAATGGCGACTATATTTGATGCTGTACCAGTTGTTATATCCCAACCAGATGGCATGTTTGTTTTGCTTAATGCCCACTGAACTGAATAATCTGTATCGTTTGGAATAACAGAAGTTTTAAATAAATAGTTAGGCTCTGCATATTTTACGTTTGGATCTTTTTGTGCAATTTTAGCTATTTTTTCAATATCACTTTCATCGGAAAACTTTAATTTTTCGATATTGTTTTTTACCTTTGAAGATTTCAGGGCATTTAATTTTTTATACAAATTTTTTTTGGTTTTTAGGTCAGTCTTGTTTTTATACTTTACAACTAATTCACCGGGAACATAATCTTTTTCCAGTTTATCCAACTTCTTTTGGTTTTCCGTTGAGAAACTTTCTTCGGCATAAAGCAAACCAATAATTGTTAAAAATAATAGAAGAAATAAAAGCAGTAAATAGGCTTTTTTATTGGAAAAAATATTTAATATTTGGCTCATCAGTTTAATAAACTCTCCTTATGATATTTATCGTCATCAATTCTATTTTTTTTTAGTTATTTAGATAAGTTGGATTTAATATAAAAAATTAGATAGGGTTCTATTCAATATGAATAAATACCGTTTTAACCGATCTTTCTTAAATATATAATAGTTTTAAATATATCCAAATACATCTTTGCTCTAGATTTTATTCCTTTCCAAAAACCTATTTTTTCTTCTTTCAAGATTTGACTAAGCCCCATCAGAGGGACATTTAATGTCTTGAAGCCCATTTTACGGCTAAATTTGCTTAGAAAAACTTCTACGCCAAATGATAAGCCTGAGAGGTCCGGCAGAGCTGAGATTAAACGCCGGTTGAGTGCTCTTTGGCCATTAAGAATCGGTGTGATATTCTGAGAGAAATTAGTACTAAAACGGCCACCTGTAAATGTACCTATAGTCATATCTACTTTACCCTCCTCAACTGGGCTTATTAACTTTAAAATATGATCCTCTCTTAGATTTATTAAGTCAGCATCAAGAAAAACCACAATTTCTGAATTAATCTTTTCCAGGCCTTTCTGAAGCGCAGCTCCTTTACCCATGTTCTTTTCATTTCTTAATACTTTTATCTTAAACTCTTTGGCAACTTCTGATGTACGGTCAGTAGAACCATCATCGATGATTAATATCTTTTCCCAGATATTTAATGAAGTTACCACTTTCAATACATCAGGCAGCCTGTCTTCTTCATTGTATGCAGGAATAATAAGTGAAGCAGACATAATAAATCTATTCCAATTCAGAAAGCTTTTTCTTTACTTCCTCGATAATATCTGGAGGTGAGACTTCAAAAACTTGATTGGTTTTTCTTATTTTTAACTCAATTTTTCCATTTTCTTCATACTTACGACCGATAACAATAGTTAAGGGAAATCCAATCAGTTCATTTTCAGCAAACTTTACACCAGGCCTTTCATCACGATTATCATAGATAGTATCAATTTTTGCATCGTTTAAACTTTCATATATCTCTTCTGCCTTTTTTTGGATTTCATGGCCTGATTGGCCAATAGAAATTACACTGACCTTAAAAGGAGCCAGGCTTACAGGCCAGATTATACCTTTTTCATCGTGATTTTGCTCTATTGCTGCCGCAATCATTCTGGAAACCCCTATTCCATAACACCCCATAATATATGGTTTTAGGTTGCCTTCTTCATCTAGATAAAATGCTTTCATTGCCTGACTGTACTTTGTTCCCAGCTTAAATATATGGCCAACTTCAATTCCTTTTTCAAATTTAAATTCTTTTCCACAATTAGGGCAAGAATCACCTTCAACTGTATTCGAGATGTCCTCCCACAAATCGACCTTGAAATCCCGTTTATGATTAACACCGGTTAAATGAAAATCAATCTTATTTGAACCTGCAACATAGTTTTGGTCTTTCATGATATTGTGGTCGGCAATTATTTTTATATTATCCAAACCAACAGGGCCTACAAAACCATATACCAGATTATGCTCTCCAAATGCTTCTTTTGGCAGCATAACCAGGCTTTCTATTCCGGTTGTTTTTCTCAGTTTATTTTCATTTATATCTCGGTCTCCGCGAACAATAGCTGCAATTAATCCCTCTTCAGAATTAAAAATCAGGGTCTTTAAAATCTTGTTTGGCTCAACTGAAAGAAATTCCCCGACTTCCTCTACTGTTATCTTCCCCGGAGTAGCTACCTCTTTATATGTACCATCTTCCGGTTCTTTTTCTTTTCCCTTAAATTGAGATGAAGCAATTTCAATATTGGCCGCATAACCACACTCTTCATCATTACAATAGATCAAGGCATCTTCTCCAGTTTTAGCGATAACCATAAACTCTTGTGAGATATCTCCCCCGATTAATCCTGAAGAAGCCTTAACCACACGATATGCCAATCCACATCTCTCTATAATCCTGGAGTAAGCTTTATGCATATCTTGGTAAGTTTTATCAAGGCTTTCATTGTTTGAGTGAAAGCTATAAGCGTCTTTCATTATAAATTCACGAGCTCTCATTACTCCGAACCTTGGCCTCAATTCGTCTCTGAATTTCACTTGAATTTGATATAAAACTATTGGGAGATCTCTATAGGAACGTGCTTCATTCATGACCATATCAGTTATTATTTCTTCATGGGTCGGCCCTAAACAGAACTCTCTGTCATTTCTATCTTTTAAACGCATCATCTCGGGGCCATATTCATACCATCGATTACTTTTTTTCCAGATATCATCGGGTTGGAGAACTGGCATCAAAATCTCTCTAGCTCCAATTCTATTCATTTCTTCTCTAACTATTTTTTCTACTTTGGATAAAACTTTCATGCCAAAGGGAAGAAATGTGTAGATTCCAGCCGCATTTTTTCTAATTAATCCCGCCCGTAACATTAACTTATGGCTTGCCACATCTGCTTCTTTGGGGTCTTCCTTTAAGGTTGGGTTAAAAACCTCTGAAAATTTCATCCGGTTATCTCCTCTTGTATATATTTTGCCACTTCTTTTATAAGGCGATCGACCATCTCTTCATGTTTGAATTTTTTAATTACTCTACCCTTTTTAAATAATAAAGCTATTTTCGGACCAATGGCAAGACCAATATCAGCTTCTCTAGCTTCACCCGGTCCATTTACTTCACACCCCATCACTGCAACTTTAATTGGTTGCTTAATCATCTTAAGCTTTGTGTGGATTTCTTGCACTACATCATTTATATCATAATGAGTACGGCCGCATGTTGGGCAAGATATTATCTCAGGTCCAACTTTTCTAATTTCTAAACTTCTTAAAATATAATAAGCAGTTTCGATTTCTAAAACCGGATCACCTGTTAAAGAAACCCTTATTGTGTCACCAATACCTTGATAAAGCAAAATTCCGATTCCGAGTGCCGACTTAACACTTCCAGGCACAGGCAAGCCAGCTTCAGTAACACCAATATGTAGCGGAAAATCTGTCTCTTCAGAAAGTAATTTATAAGCCTCAATAGTCTCTAATACTGAAGAAGCCTTTACTGAGAGAATAATCTTATTAAAATCCATTTCTGTGCATAGCCTTATATATTCCTTTGCACTTTCAACTAATGCCTTGGCTAACCCATGCGGTTTTTCCCGAAATTTCTTATGAAGGGAACCAGCGTTGACACCAATTCTGAGCGGTATTCCTTTTTCTTTGCATTTATCTATAATCTGCTTGACTTTCGATTCTTTTCCTATGTTTCCGGGGTTTATTCTAACCTTATCAGCCCCCAAATCTATCGCCCTAAGAGCATAATCTGAAAGAAAGTGGACATCGGCAATTAACGGTATATCTATCCGCTTTTTTATCTCAGGAATAGCTAAAAGGTCTTTTTCTTCCGGTATAGCTACTCTTACCATTTCACAACCTGCATTTTCAAGTTTTTTAATCTGATTAACAGTAGCATCTACATCATGCGTCATGGTATTGGTCATGGATTGGATGATTATAGGCGCATTTCCTCCGACCGAAACATTACCTACTTTTACCAATCTTGTTTTTTTTCTTTCCACTCTGCTATTTCCTTTGCAGTATTTTTTAATAATATTTATCTTACTATTATCCAATCATAAGATATAAGTCAAAAGATTTTACCCGCTAATTGGTTCAATCAACATCGGTTAAATACATACCTATTAAAAAACAACTAACCAGGCAGTATACCACCCTGTAAAAGATAACGGTTCAAATCCTGGGCAAATGCATACATGAATAAAGTTAAAAGCAACGAGATAACAGCAATCTGGATATAAAATATAATCTTTTTTTCAACTGCTTTTTGAAGCGGGCGCCTTATAATCAACTCTATAAAAATAATAAAAAGCCGTCCGCCATCCAGCGGCGGTAATGGCAGAAGGTTTAAAAAGGCAAGTTGAATAGTTATAAATAACAACAAGCCCATATAGTCAACAAAATTTTGACTTGCTATTTTAGCTGATTCAATAACTATACCAATTGGACTTACCAGTTGAGAATAAAAAGGCCCAAGCTTTCCCGTAAAAACTAGAACTAACAATCCAAGAATCTGTAATATATAGAAAGGCAGGTCCTTGACGGCATAAATAAAAGCCATAAAAGGATTGACCTTTAATTGTTTATAATGAAACTGGACACCTAAAAAGCCTTCTCCTCCCTCTTCGGTAAGCTTAACAATCAAATCTTTTATCTTTCCATCTCGATTGACAGAAACCTTGACTTCCTTATGCGGATTTTTCTTTAGTACCTTTGAAATTTCAGGCCACTCTGAAACCTTTTTACCATTCAGTTCAACTATCTTGTCTCCCTGTTTAAGCCCTATTTCAGCAGCCGGTGTATTCTCGAGCACTTTTTCAATTTCATTTGTGGGAACAAAATACCCCGTTGTTATATAAACAGTGGCTATAATCAAGATTCCAAAAAGGATGTTCATAAGTGAGCCTGAAAAAATGACAATAAATCTCTTCCAGAGAGATTGAGCATCTAGAGAATCGTCGACCGGGCTACCGTCTTCTTTTTCTCCTTCAACAAATCGGTTATAACCACCTAAGGGAATAGCAGCTAGACCATACAAAGTCTTTTTTCCTTGAAATTTGATAAGTTTGGGCCCGAAACCAATGACAAATTCATTTACTTTAATCTTTAACAGCTTGGCCGCAATAAAATGACCAAGCTCATGAACTAAGATTAAAAGGCCAAGCCCAAAGATAGCAATAATTATAAAAACTGTTATTTTCAGACACCTCGTTAATTATTTCAACAGTATTTTATTTTTTAATTTTTCTGATTCTGCTCTTGTCTTTTTATCAACTTCTAGCAAAACATCAATCTCATAATCAAGATTAACCGGTTCATGATTTTCAAGAGCTTCTCTTATTATAATATGAATATCAGTGAACTTTATTTCCTGATTGAGAAAAAATTTAACCGCCTCTTCATTGGCCGCATTAAAAACAGCCGGATACGTTTGGCCCATTTTAGCTGCATCCATACACAGTTTTAAGCAGGGAAAATTATCATAATCCGGTAATTCAAAAGTTAAATCCTCAATCTCGGTCAATTCCAAACTGGGTAATAGACCTGGAATCCTTTTTGGGAAACTAAAAGCATACTGAATAGGAATTCTCATGTCTGTCTGGCCTAAGTGGGCAATCATAGAACCATCAATAAATTCTACAATTGAATGAATTATGCTCTGAGGATGAATTATAATCTCAATTCGATCATAATCTATCCCAAAAAGGTGGTGAGCTTCTATATATTCTAATCCTTTATTAGCTAGAGTAGCCGAATCAATAGTTATTTTTGGACCCATTTCCCAGCGAGGATGTTTCAATGCTTCTTCTACTTTGACCTCAGCCATTTCCTTAAGTTTTTTTCCCCTAAACGGGCCACCTGAACCAGTAATAATTAATTTATTCACTTCATCTCTATTGCCTGCTTTTAAACACTGAAAAATAGCGCTGTGCTCGCTATCAACTGGAATCAAGTTAGTCTTGCTCGTCTTAAGAAGTTTGGTTATTATATCTCCGCCAATTACTAAGGATTCCTTGTTGGCCAACCCCAGGTCTATTTTAGATTTGACGGCCGCTACCGTTGACTTTAATCCAGCAGCCCCAACAATGGAATTAAGTAAAAAATCAGCGCCGGTATCAGAAGCGAGTTGGTAAAGCCCTTCTTTGCCCTCTAAAACTTTTAGGTCATAATGGCTGAATAAGTCCTTAGCCCTTTTGGCTGCATTATTTTCAACAATTGCCACTATTGAAGGTTTTAAATCGACAACCTGGCTATTCAAGAGGTCTAAATTACTATATGCCGCCAATCCATAGCATTGAAATTCATCACTGTGTTTTTTTATTATTTCCACAGCTTGCTGCCCTATTGAACCTGTTGAACCTAAAATCGTTATTTTCTTCATATCAATTAAAAAATATCAAAACAAGATATAGGCCTGCTGCCCCAGTCAATAATAAACTATCAAACCTGTCCAGAAAACCTCCATGGCCCGGAATTAATTTTCCCGTATCCTTAATTTTAAACGACCTTTTAATCTTCGATTCTACTAAATCTCCAACAACAGTAAAAAATCCAATTATTAAACCAAATAATAATCTATGCCACCAAAAAGTATTATTCAAGAATGTAAAGAAAATGAAGACCAGGCCACAGATTATTATTGCAGTTAGTGCCCCTTCCAAAGTCTTCTTTGGGCTTATTGCCGGCGCCAATTTAGTCTTTCCTATCAACGCACCAACTGAATAGGCTGAAATATCCGTAACCCAGGTTCCAATCAAAACTGCTAATACCCAGTTGGGATTGATATTTTTCAATAGAATCAGATGTGACAATAAAAATGGAATATAGAATAATCCAAGAGAAGTATCTATAAAAACAGGCAAAAAAGTCTCTTTGTTTATTATATAGTTTACAACCAGCGTAGCCGCAACAGCAATTAAAAAAGAAGTTAATAAACCTCTGGACTTAAACCAGTTACAGGCTAAAATAATAATCGGGCCACCTAAAAAAAGAAGCGAAGATAGAGGTTTTATTTCTTTTGTTTTAAACAGCCTGTTATATTCTATTAAACCAGCTATGGCAATTATAAAAATCAATATAAAAAAATAATTACCCTTGAAAAGATAAAGAAAAGCTAGAATAATTGGGATTCCAATAACAGCTGAAAAAAATCTATATCTTAGCATAATTAATCAGTATCCAATCCTCCATAGCGCCTTCTTCGATTTTGAAATTCATAAATTGCATTTAATAAATCAACTCTTCCAAAATCAGGCCAGAGAATCGGCGTGAAATAAATCTCGGTATAGGCAATCTGCCATAAGAGAAAGTTTGAAATTCGAAATTCACCGCTTGTCCTAATTAACAATTCAGGATCTGGTAAGCCAGCAGTATATAGATATTCATTTATCATCTCCTGGTTTATTTTCTGGACGTCAGTTTTCCCATTTTTTACATCTCTAGCAATCTTAAATAGTGCCTGTACAAGCTCCTGGCGCCCACCATAGTTTAACGCTGTACAGACAGTTAAAGTTTTATTATTCTTGGTAAGCTCGGTTGCTTTTTCAAATGCTATCCTGGTTGAATCAGGCAAATTAGATAAGTCCCCCAAAACTATAATTCGAACTCCCTTTTCATGTAGTTCAGGAAGCTCATCGTTTAAAGTTTCTTCAAAAAGCTTCATTAGTTTATCTACTTCATTTTTAGGCCTCTTCCAGTTTTCTGAAGAAAATGTATATAAAGTCAATACCTTGATGCCAATTTCAGGTGCAAATTCAACAATCCGCCTAATTGCCTCAGAACCTGCCCTATGTCCAGCTATCCTTGGTAATCTTCTTCTTTTTGCCCAGCGGCCGTTACCATCCATTACTATAGCAACATGTTCAGGAATATTACCTTTTTCAATTTTTGAAATCAAAGTTTTTTCTTTGCTTCTTCGGAGTTTTTTTATAAATTTTTGCCCGAAATTTTCCATTTTTAGCTCTTAATCAGAATTGATATTTTATTTTAGAAGATATCATCTAAAAATTTAATTCGTGGGAAAGCATGCATTTTCGAGAGAGATGAAGTAAAATTATATCTCCATTATTTCCTTTTCTTTTTCTTCTAAAGCTTCATTAATTTTTTCAATGTATTTATCAGTTAGGTTTTGTATCTCTTTTTCAGACCTATACATATCATCTTCTGATATCTCATGCTCTTTCTCTTTGTTTTTAATTTCATCATTTGCATCACGACGGATATTTCTTATCGCAACTCTACCTTCTTCAGCTATCTTCTTAGACAATTTTGCAAGTTCTATTCTTCTTTCTTCGGTTAGAGGAGGAAAAGGAATTCTGATAATGTTGCCATCATTTGACGGAGTCAATCCTAAATCAGAAGCCATGATAGCTTTTTCGATATCAGCCAAAGCATTTTTATCCCATGGTTGGACAATTACAAGCTGTGCTTCTTGCACTGATAAGCCGGCAATTTGATTAAGCGGTGTAGGTGTACCATAATAATCTACTTGGATTTTTTCCAAGATGGCAGCCGATGCCCTACCTGTTCTTATATTTGCAAGTTCATTTTTCGTAGCCTGGAGGGCTTTTTTCATTCTTTCCTCTGTATCAGCAATTATTTCTTTTTCCAAATTAACCCCCCTCCACTATCGTACCGATTGCTTTTCCTTGAATAACTTTTTTCAGGTTACCTCTTTTATTCATATTAAAAACAATAATTGGTAAATTATTATCCATGCAAAGAGAAATAGCAGTTGCGTCCATGACTTTTAATCCCTTGTTTAAAACATCTATATACTTCAACTTATCGTATTTTTTTGCCTCGGGATTAGCAATTGGGTCTGAGTCAAAAACACCTTCTACTTTAGTAGCTTTTAAAATTACTTCAGCATCAATTTCTAATGCCCTTAAAGCTGCTGCCGTATCAGTTGAAAAATATGGGTTGCCAGTCCCGGCAGCAAAAATGACTACCCTGTTTTTTTCTAGATGCCTAGCAGCTTTTCTTTTTATATATGGTTCAGCCACTTCCCTCATTGTTATGGCCGATTGAACCCTTGTATATACACCAATTTTTTCCAGTGCATCTTGAAGAGCTAAAGAGTTGAGTACAGTAGCCAGCATTCCAATATAGTCAGCAGTTGCTCTATCCATTCCTTTGGCACTACCGACTACTCCTCGAAAGATATTGCCTCCTCCAACTACAATTGCTATCTGAAGTTTTTCATCGTAGAGTTCTTTAATGTCATTGGCGATACGGTTAATAACTTCGGTATCAATACCATAACCGCTATCTTGGGTTAAAGCTTCGCCGCTTAATTTTAAGAGTATTCGTTTAAATTTATAATCGGCCAAATCTCCCTCCTGTTTGATTACTATTCTTGAATCTGACCGACTTTAAAGCGTACAAATCTTCTGATAATAATATTTTCTCCAAGTTGTGAAACTATATCACCTAGATACTTTTCTATAGTAATACTATCATCTTTAATATAATATTGTTCCAGCAAGCATACTTTTTGATAGAACTTGTCAAGCTTGCCAGAGACTATCTTTTCAATTACATTGTCAGGTTTACCTTCATCCTTTGCTTGCTGCTTATAAATATCTTCCTCTTTTTTTACTATTTCCTCTGGAACATCATCCCTTGAAATATAGTGTGGATTAGAGGCAGCAACCTGCATGGCTAAATCATGCACAAATTCTATGAATTTTTCATTCTTGGCAACAAAATCTGTTTCACAATTTACTTCAATCAGAACTCCAAGATTTCCATCCTGGTGAATATAGGAATCAATCCTACCCTCAGAAGCTATTCTACCTGATTTCTTCATTAAATCAGCTAAACCTTTTGTCCGCAGGATATCAAGCGCCTTTTCAATATCTCCTTCTCCATCCTGAAGTGCTTTTTTACAATCCATCATACCGGCTCCAGATATCTTTCGCAGCTCTTTTACTTGATCCGCTGTTATGGCCATATCAATCTCCTTTTTTACTCAGAATTCGCCGCTTCTTTTAAGATTTCTTCTTGAGCAATCTTCTCAGCCTCTTCTTCAGTATGCTCATCGCTCTCCTCTTCAATTTCCTCCATCTTCTCAGCAATTCTAATCTTACGTAATTCCAGGCCTTCCAGAGCAGCATCAGCTATTATCCTGGTAATCAGTGAGATCGAGCGAATTGCATCATCATTTCCTGGAATAATAAGATTAATCTCATCCGGATCACAATTGGTGTCTACTATCGATACAATCGGGATTTCCATTCTCATTGCTTCCCGAACAGCAATTCTTTCCCTGCGGGGATCGACAATATAAACAGCTCCAGGAAGACGTTCCATGTTTTCAATACCGCCAAGATTTTTTTCTAGTTTATCCTTTTCCTTATTAATCTTAAGAATCTCTTTTTTACTAAGATTTTGAAAGTCGCCTTCTTCAGCCATTCTTTTTAGTTCTTTTAGATAATCTATTCTTTTCCTTATGGTCTGATAATTTGTTAATGATCCGCCTAACCAGCGCTTACTGACATAGGGCATTTCGCATCTTTTTGCTTCACTTTCAATTGACTCTTCAGCTTGTTTTTTTGTCCCGACAAACAGAGTATCTTTTCCATCTGAGACCAAATCTTTGACAAAATCATAGGCTTCTTTTATTAATTCGAGGCTTTGTTGAAGGTCTATTATATAAATCCCGTTTCTCTCAGTAAAAATATATGGTTTCATCTTCGGATTCCATCTTCTTGTTTGATGCCCAAAATGTACCCCTGCTTCTAAGAGATGCTTCATTGAAACTACTGCCAAAGTGGTACCTCCTTCCTTGGTTTTTTCCTCCGCTCTGCTTCAACCCCTCTTCCAACCATTTCCAGGCACCTGGAAGAAAGTCAGCAGGCGTGTGTATTTAGCTTGAATAGTTTAACATAGCCGTTTATTTATGACAATTGATTACAGGACGCAAATTCAAATGGTAACTAAATCATATCGATTATTGTATTAGCAATTGCAGTTTCAATATAAAGTTGGTTTTGAATTTTAATAAAAGGCTCTAAAATCAAGAAAACTTATAAACCATCAAATTCTTATTACTATTCAGGGAATATAAGCATACTTACTGAGCACCTTATTTATTAGCATGATTATCTGATTTGTTTTAAAATAATATACTTATTAATCACACATATTATTAATAAATTAATATGCATAAAAAGGTTATAGATCTAACTTATCATTGACCGTCTTTCTTTAAGCCGTGCTTTCAACCTGATGATAGCTTTTGTATGAAGCTGGCTTACACGCGATTCAGTGACACCTAAAACCTCGCCGATTTCTTTAAGAGTCAAACCTTCATAATAATATAGAGCCACCACAATCTGTTCTCTTTTAGGCAATTTATCAATTGCTTTGGCAATAATCATCTTCATCTCTTCCAGCTCAAAAATAACATCTGGGTTATTTTCATCTTTATCTTTAATGGTGTGGATCAAGGCAAGCCTTTCATCTTTTTCGCTCCCCCCGGTCCATAATTCTTCGAGTGCAACCAGAGAAGTATAACTAATTTGATTTAACAAATGATGAAGCCCTTTTATGCTTATATTAAGAGCTTCAGCCAATTCTTCATCGGTGGGAACTCTTTTAAGGCGGTTTTCAAGTTCGATATATATTTTCTCGAGCTCCTTCGCTTGATGGCGAACTGATCTTGGAACCCAATCAAGTGAACGCAGCTCATCAATTATGGCTCCTTTTATACGTGAAATGGCATAAGTCTCAAATTTGATTTTTCTTTTCAAGTCAAATTTCTCAATAGCGTCAATGAGTCCGAATATTCCGTAACTAATCAAATCTTCAGTGTCAACATTCTTCGGAAGACTAATGGACAACCTGCCAGCAACATATTTAACAAGTGGGGCATAATGAATAATTAATTTATCTCTTACTTCCTGGTCGTTTGTTTTCTTATATTTTTTCCAAAGCTTTCCGATAGTGGGATCTTGCTCTTTCTTCTTCACCTTTCACCTATAAAAAAGAATTAAGCTCGGGGATGGGATTGACTGTGAATTTTTTTTAATCTCCCCTTGCTTAAATGAGTATATATCTGCGTTGATGATAAATCAACGTGACCTAAGATTTCTTGGACTGTTCTTAAATCTGCACCACCTTCAAGTAAATGGGTTGCAAAACTATGCCTCAAAGAATGAGGGCTTATACCATATGATAATTCAACCGTTTTCAAATGTTTTTTAAATATCCTTCTTACGCCTGTAGTCGAAAGCCTAGTCCCTATTTTATTCAATATTAAGGCTCCGTTATCCTTCCTGTTTCCTAATAATATATTCCGGCTTTCACGTAAATAATTCTTAATATTAATTATTAATCCTTCATAGATGGGGACTAATCTCTCCTTATTTCCTTTACCAAGAACTTTTATTTCCTTGCTTTGAAGATTGAGATCTTTTATGTCAAGCCCAACAAGCTCGCTAACTCTCATTCCAGTTGCATAGATAAGCTCTATTATCAAACTATCTCTAATGCCCTGTGGAGTTTTATCGTTTGATACCTCTATTATGGTATCGATCATACTTTCATTTAAAATTCGTGGCAATTTTTTCTCAAGCTTTGGGCTACTAATTAGCTCCGCTGGATTACTATCTAGATAATCTCTGCTTATCAAAAATCTCAGAAAAGTTCTAATTGCAGACATTTTTCGAGCAATTGATTTCCGACTAAGCTTTTTAAGCTGCAGGAATGCTAAAAATCTTCGAATTGACCTGTGATCTAATCGTCCCAGATTTATACTTTTTTCACATAGATAATCAAGAAATTGTATTAAGTCACTTTTATAAGAATTTACAGTTCGCGGTGATAAATTTCTTTCCGCTTCCAAGTTCCTAAGAAACTCTTCAAGCATCTGGCTGTAATTTTGTTTCATGTCCTAGAGTATATATATTTTCACAATTAATACTTATTAAACTTTTCAAATTGTACTATAAACAGTGATTTTTTACTAAAACCAGGGGCCAATGGTATATCTTTTATCTTTAAAGGAAATGACTATATTAATTCCTTAAATTTAGAAATATAACTCAATCAAGTTGAAATTAAGCTTGGGCTGAAGCCGTGATATCTAATTCCCAACAGAAAGATTTTTCTGGTACACAGTCAGAAATAAGGCCAGTCGTCTTTTCATCATCACATTTATAGCTTATTATCTCACGATCCAAGCTAAAAGTTTTATTTTTTTCTTCTTTCTCTATTCCTCTTGTTTGAATATTTACTATATTGGAACATCTCCTGTGAATACTAGGAAGTAGACAAGTTTGGCAAGCATTAAAAGTTGTCCGACCCTTCAAAGTATCAACCTGACTTGATGTAGTGCATAAAAAAACATTATCTTTTTGGATTAAAAAATTGCACTGTTTTTTTAATATCGGTTTCTTTTCTGGAGCAATTTCAGGAGTAAAATAAATCTCTCCACCTTCATCCAAGCTTCCTCTTAGAGCTCTCTTATAAAGAAGATAAAGCCCATAATCCAAAATAAAATCTTTAACTTCTTCATCTACCATCTTCCAGGTAATTTTTAATTGATTATGAAACTTTATGGGATAATTAAATTCGAAATCTTCGTTGTGTATTTTAAATAGACTTTCAAAGCCTTCTCTAGCAGGTAATTCTTTAAAACCGACATATGAAATGATCATAAATTTTTTCCCGTATCTTAGACAATTTTCTTCTGATTAGTAAAAAATATAATCATTTACTTTAATATTCATAAAAAAATGTAAGCTTAACTTAGCTTAAAGTCTTTAAATAAGATTACAAATCTTTACTTATTATATTTTCAACAAATTAATAAAAATATTGTTGTACTTCGCTAACACTATAATATGTAATAATTATTACATATTGAGAATTTATTTCAAATTTTATATATTTTTATAAACAATAAAAAATATCTTATTAACTACGAATATAGTAATTTCCAGCTAATTTCTTAACTAATCCCATAAGCTCTAACTTAGTCAATACTTGAAGAATCAAAGAAGGTTCTAATAATAATTTAGCCTGTATATCCTGGAAACTTTTTTTCTCAAAGTCAATATTTTGAAAGACTTTTTTTTCAATTCCAGCAAGGACAGGTTCATTATTTATCTTATTTTCAATCTTTATATCAAAATATTCCAAGATATCATTGACATTAGTTACAGGCAAAGCACCAAGCTTAATCAATCTATTAGTTCCTGTTGAAAGCTTTGAAAAAATAGAACCAGGTACAGCCATCACATCCTTACCATAATCGAGTGCAAAATCAACTGTAATCAATGCTCCGCTCTTTTCTGCTGCTTCAACGACCAAGACAGCTTTAGAAAGACCAGCAATTATTCTATTTCTAGCCGGAAAATGATATTTTAAAGGCAATGTTCCAGGCCAGTATTCAGAAATCAAAAGTCCTTTTTTCGTTATCTTTCTCAAAGTTTTATAGTTTCCACTAGGATAAATTATATCTATACCATTTCCTATTACTGCTGTAGTCAGGCCATTAACTTCTAAAGCTCCAAGATGAGCTTGATTGTCAATGCCATAAGCTAGACCGCTAATAATATTTATACCCTTTTGGGCAAGTTGTCTCGAAAATTGCCCGGCAATCCTTAGTCCGTAAGTAGATGCTTTTCTTGACCCGATCATTGCCAAGCTTGGTTTTTTAATTAAATCAATATTTCCCTTATAAAAAAGGACTAGAGGAGGGTCAAAAATCTCTTTTAAAAACCGTGGGTAGTTCTTGTCAAAATAAACCAGGTATTTGATATCCTTCTTTACCAGAAAGTTTTTTAGACCAGTAATATATTTTTTGTTGAAATCTAGGCTTAAATTATATATATCTTCTGTGCTAATATTTAGTATTTGAGCAATATCAGTCAAATTACAGTAGTTTTTGAACTCATCCTTCTTAATATATTTAAACAGCCTGATAAGTTTGTTTGATATTTTTGGCTTTGATGATAAGTAAAGAAAAAGGTCTCTATTCAAGTCTTAAAGATACTCAAAACTCCAATCTATCAAGGTTTCTATATTGAATAGTCTCAGCTAGATGGCTTACTTTTATTTCTTTTGAACCTTCAAGGTCAGCAATAGTCCTTGAGACTTTCAGGATACGGTCGAAAGATCTGGCTGAAATTCCTAATTTATCAACTGCATCAGATATAAATCTCTCTTCTCCTGAATTTAAAGAGATATACTTCTTCATATGTTTTGGTGACATTAATGAATTGCAATTTATATTATCTTGCTTAAATCTTTTTCTTTGAAAACCTATTGCTACAGCTACTCTGTTTCTAATTTGTTTGCTTGTTAAACCATCCTTAACTCGAAGAAGTTGGTCTTTATTAAGACGTGGCGCTTCCACGCTTATATCAATCCTGTCTAAGAGAGGGCCCGACAATTTTGATCTATACTTATATATTTGTGCCGGTGTACAAATACATTCTTTGATTTGGTCGCCATAATAACCGCAACGGCAAGGGTTCATAGAAGCAACCAAGATAAAACTAGCCGGATAGGTAAGGCTATAGTGGGCCCGAGATATGGTTATTTTCCTCTCTTCCAGTGGTTGTCTTAGAACCTCTAATGCATCTCTTCTAAACTCGGGAAATTCATCAAGAAATAAAACTCCCTGATGGCTGAGGGTAATTTCTCCAGGTTTTGGGTGCTGTCCGCCGCCTACCAGGCCAGCCGTAGAAATCGTGTGGTGTGGTGCCCTAAAAGGCCGCTTTGTAATAAGTGAAGAGCCAGCCTCAATTAAACCAGCTACACTATAAATATTTGTGACTTCAATAGCCTCCTCAACAGTAAGGCGGGGCAAGATAGTTGGCAAGCATTGAGCCATCAAAGTCTTGCCTGATCCCGGAGGTCCAATCATTAAGAGGTTATGCCCCCCGGCAGCAGATACTTCTAATGCTCTTTTGACATGTTCCTGTCCTTTTATCTCTGAAAAATCAAGAAAGTATTTTCCATCATTATTCAAAAGTTCAGACGGGTCGATTGAAACAGGTTTTATTTCCCTTTTTTGAAGAATAAAATCTATAGCTTCCAGGAGAGAATCTACTCCCACAATCTCTATGCCCTGAACTAGTGCGGCCTCACAAGCATTTTCACGGCCTAAAATCAGAGCTTTTTTACCATGATTTCGGGCACAAAGCGCCATAGTTAGAGCGCCGTTAACCTTTCTAACCTGACCATTTAAAGAGAGTTCGCCGATAAAATAATAATCCTCAAGATTATCGACTTCAATAAATCCAAAAGCTTTCAAAATAGCAATGGCAATCGGCAGATCAAAAGCCGGGCCCTCTTTTCTAATATCGGCTGGAGCTAGGTTCACCGTAATTCTTCTCGACGGAAACTTAAATTCTGAGTTCGTAATTCCGGCCCTTACTCTCTCTTTTGATTCCTGGATAGCAGTATCAGGTAGGCCAACAATAGTAAAAGAAGGAGAACCTACAGAAATATCAACTTCCACTTCAACCTCATAGGCTTCCATCCCATAAACCGTAGCACTCTTAACTTTAGCTAGCATATCTTCTCCGAAAAATATTTAATCTTAATAAAAAGCATCTTCAACATGGTCAATCTTTATATTTTTATTGGCTTTATCAATCTCAACAGCGATGACATCAAAACGGACATCAAGATCATCAATTTCATATGCAGCCAGGTAAAAATCGGCTAGCTTCTTCAATTTCTTTTGTTTATAATAATTTACTGCTTCAAGAGGCCCTCCAAAGGAATTACTGATTCTAGTCTTTACTTCACAGAAGACTAAAGTTTGGCGGTTTTGAGCAATCAGGTCGATTTCTCCAAATTTAGTGCGGTAATTTTTCTTTAGTATTCGATAGCCCTTATATAGAAGATGGTTTGCGGCTAGCTTTTCGCCATATCTGCCGATGGACATAAAAAAGCCCCTCCAGTTTAGTATTTATTAATTTTTTTATATTTTAAATGTTTGGGTAAAAAAATGCAAAATTTTATATATTAAAAACCTTGTTAATTAGGCAAGATATACTTAAAATCCATTATAAGCCATGGACTGGCCAGAGGTATGTTGTTCGTTAACTATTGTCATCAATCTCTTCCCGCTGTTAGACTCAATTACAACACTTCCCTTAAAGCTGCCGAGGTCTGAGTAGTTAGCCGGATTAAAACCAACCGAACCGCCGCCGGGAATGTTAACCCCGCTAATATTCTTTACCTCGCTTCCGCTTGAATTATAAAAATGAACATCTACCTGCTCGTCTTCAGAGTATTGGTTTTGTACTACAAAGGGTGTATTCCAACCAAAGTAATTCCTGGTAATGTTTGGTAGAAAATTTTTGTCTTCCCCCTGGCTTATTCCGCTATAAGCCATTGCCTCATTGACAGAATGTTCGTTGCAGACTGATATTATTGGTTGGCCGTTAGATTTGACAATTACTGACCCTTGAAATTTACCAAGGGGCCGATTTTTTGGGTTTATTCCTATTCCAGATTTGGCCGATAAGTTATGAGTTTCCAGATAGACCGCGGGTACTATGCCCTTACGGTAATATTCTACAGTTATCGTCAAAGGCAATGATCCTGGATTCTGGATAGCAAAGGGTGTCGTCCATCCAAAATAATCTCTGGTAATGTTCGGTAAATAAATATTAGTAGAACCTGATGAACTCCCGTTATAACTCATTGCTTCATCTTTTCCGTAATGCTCATTTACTATAGCCGATATCTCCTGTGAACTCTTAATAACTACACTTCCTTGAAATGTACCAAGTGGTTTAGCTGAGGGGTTTATGCCTTTGCTGGAGTTTGATGAAACTGTATGGGTTTCTTCAAATGCCGGAATTGATTCACCATTACGATAGAATTCAACATTTATGGTGGCCACAGATGAACTAAGATTCTGAACTACAAAAGGTGTATTCCAACCAAAGTAATTACGAGTTATGTTAGAAAGATAGATTTCTGTGCCTGCCCTGGTTGAATCTGCCGGGTCTATTCCTTCATAAGCCATAGAACAAGTCGGTGAATGCTCATTGACAATCGAGGCTACATCTTGGTCGGCATAGACGACTACACTTCCCTGAAAAGTAGATCCTAAAGCTCCAATGTCTTTTGGATTTATTCCTACGCTGGACCCAGGTATAATTCCTTTATAGTTTTGCTCATAGATTGAGACAGAGTCGCCCTTCTTATAGAACTTGACATTTACGGTAGCATCCTCCGAACCAAGATTCTGAATGATAAAAGGGGTCGTCCAATCAAAATATTTTTTTGTTATATTTGGTAAATATGATTTCGGTTCCAATATTTTTGGCAAAGCAATAGCAAAAGTAGATAAAGAACTGACCTTTCCGGTAATAGTGTTTCCAGTTGTATCTAGATTTGTTGTAATATCATCCCAGCTTAATCCATTCCAGTGAAAGAATCTGAGATCTCCCTCTCTAGAACCAACGATTGCTTCATCGTAATTAAAATCTACGGTAATATCTCCTTGAAAAGTTGCTGTGGTAGTCAAATCAAAATAACCGTAATAACTTCCCCCGCTAATAAAAGAATAACCTGCCGGTGCCGGATGAACAGTAGCGGAAGTGAGTGACAAGCTGGTATTTCCAACAGCTGTTACCGTAGCCATGTTGCTGGTAATAGTCGAAGCATATGACCTGATTGAAGTAGCAATAGCATTACCGGTTGGAGTATTAGTCGGATTGGGCATAATATCAAAGAAGATGTCCCGGTCAGGAGTGAAGGCGGGATATGGCCTGGCTTGGCCAATTCCAGTGTCTGTCCAGGCTATATAAGCATTTGTTGTATCAACATCCAAGCCTAAATATTCTCCGACCCAACCCGTTCCCCCTTGTCCTGTATCAAATCTTAAATCGCTTACTTTCTGATTTGGTTTAAAGGTCATGCCACCATCGGTACTGGTGGTCATATAGATATCAAATTCAAAACCCTGAAGGGAACTATCATTACGGCCATCCATCCAGACTATATCGATATAACCGTTGGGTTTCACTTTAATCTGCGGTTGAAACTGGGCAGCTGTCATAGTATCATCGCTTATTTTCTTAGGAGTGCTCCAGCTAGAACCACTATCAGTCGACATCACAAAATAGACGTCACCCCTATCAGGTCCACCCCCATTGAGGACTACATCACCTCCATCAGGGTCTGCCGCATAAACCACATAGACATTGTGGGAATTAGTAGGGTCTGTGGCTATAGAGGGAAAACTGGTCTGTTTAAAACCACCAGGAAAAGGAAACTTTTGAACTGCATTGTTAAAACTGGCAACTGTAGCCGAACCTACCCAGGGACTGGGGGCTTGGAAAGTCACACCGCCGTCAGTTGATTTTTTTAATCTAATCTTTCCCGGCGGGCAGCTTGAATTAGTAATATCCGAATCCATCCAGGCAATATAGATATCACCATTTGGAGCAACAGCCGGTACAGGGGCATTATCGTAAGGAGTCGGACGGCTGTTTTCTGTCACCTTTATGGGTGTAGAAAAAGTCGGATAATTAGAGCTGCTGGATTTTGCAAAATAAATCCAAGAATATTTAGCGCTGACTAAATCATCCTCCTGCCAAGTAACATAGATATTGTCTGTATATGGGCTATTCGAATAAGTATCAACAGCCAACCAAGATTTATCTAGATATCTGTTACCGGACGAATAGTACCTTACAGCATTTGGAGATGCCTCCCAACTCTGGCCTTGATTAGAAGATTTAGAAATCCAAACACCAACCGGAGGTTGATAAAGTGATGGCTCATCCTGGATATAGGAAGCGTAAAGATTACCTTGGGTGTCAGCGGCAACAGCCGGGTCAAAGGTCATCAATGCAGTGCTGGTTGCCCCGCTCGGACTATAATAAGGTATATGAGTATGGCCCCAGCTGGCTCCGTTGTCCATGCTGTAATTGATTCCCAGGCTAGGCCCGACTTGGACTCCTCCGTTGGCATCGTTAATAGCAACAACAATATTATTTGGATAGCCGGGGTTTTTAGTCAAGCAAGTTTCATTTTGCGCTTCGTGTGTCTCTAGAGTTGGCCCCCCGAGATTGATTCCAGTAATATCAGTACCTGCTAATACAGCACCTGCAAAAAGTAAAATAAGAATGCCAATAAAAATTGCAAGAACTGCTACTTTTTGAAATAAAATCATCCGAGTTTACTTTCTAAAAAATATTTAATACTTAAATGTTATATTTCTATTATTCCATATTAGGAGATAGTCTTACAAGAAAATATTATCCAATTACCCTTATTGTTTATATGTTATTCATCTAGGCCAGCTTGTGTTTAACCTGTTCCATAATTAATGACTACCCACTGATCATTTATTTTCTCAAGTTCAAATGTAAGGCTGTCTTCATAAGGGTCAATATTGATTGCAGAAGCAGTAGCCTTATTAACAGTGTAATTAATATTAGTGATATTGAATTCTTCCGGTTCAATCCCATCTTGCTTCATTCTGGAGATTATAGCCTGCCTAATTAAATCTGTTTGATCAGTTTCAGTTTGAGGCCTAGTTGTAGTTGTTGTCTGGGAATTATCTTCTTCAGGTGCCTTATGTTCAGTAGCTTCTTCAATTTTATTTGAATCATCAACAACCGGTTCATCTATTATATTCTCGTCATCTTCTACTCTGAAATCATCTTCAAGTGATTGCTCGTCTTCCTGAAAATCTTCCTGCATTTGCTTATTGTCCTCTGATTTGCTAACATTCATCAGATTCCAAAGCCCGTAAAAGCTGCCTCCGGCAAGGCCAAGCAAGACTATTAAAGCACTGGTAATAATAAGTGATTTTTTGGCCACTGAAAGGCCGGCAAATTTTCCCAAAAGTCCCTTTGATGCTTTTTCTCCGCCTGATGATATCTTTTGCGTTGTTTCCATACTCTTGTCAACTAATGTTTTCTCAGTTGATAGGCTGGTAGTTTTATTAAAATCTTTTACTTTTGACAGAATATTATTCTTTATGTTGATTGGAGGTATTAAAGGTATGAGGCCACGGTAACTTTCAGAAGCTTCGGTCATCTCTTCTAGGGCTAACCGGCATAACGGGCAATCCTTTAAATGTCGGTCAACCTTCTTTCTTTTCTCTACTGATAATTCATTATCAATATATGCGGAAAGCAAGGGTAACATTTTTTTACATTCTTTAGTTAATTTTTCCACGTCAACTTGAGACATTCTATACTCCTCTTTTAGTTTTAGCCTGGCCCTCATTAAAAGAACTCCAACTGAATTCTTAGGAATTTCCATAATTGATGAGATTTCATCGTAGGATTTATCCTGTATTTCTTTTAAATAGAGAGCCATCCTGTAATCTTCTGATAATTTAATGGCTGCTTTCCTTATTCCAATTTGTTGCTCTTCAAATAATGCGCTTCTTTGAGGATCCGAATATATGCTCAAATCCTTTTCAATATCGATTAACTCAGGAGAAGCAAACCTTTTCTTCCTTTTCAACTCATCAATAGACAAATTGCGGGTAGTTTTATATAGATAAGCTGAGAAGTTAAAATTCTCATCAAGCCTGGGCAGCGCTTCATAGATTTTGATAAATGCTTCCTGAGTTATATCTTTGGCATCTTCCGCATTTCCTAAAATTGAATACGAAAAGTTATATATACCAGATTGATATTTTTCAAATAGAGATTCATAAGCAGAATTATCCCCGTTTTTTGCATTTAGGATTAATTGCTTGTCAGGATGTCTCATTATCAACCTTCTTTTATAAAACTAATTTACTTTATTTTGCTATCAAAATTCAACAATGTTTAATTTTATTTTATCTTTGTATTAGCAAAGCTGTGATAACCAAACGTTGCCGAGCACTTCCAACCGGGTTACACGTAGTTAGAGTAAGCTCTGCCTCTGTACCCTGGCCTATAACGCTGAGATCTTTAGGGCTAACAACTTTCTTTTCTGCTACCTTATAAATATGTTTACCGGTCGGGCTATATATAATGATTTCATCACCATTGATTAATTTATCCAAGCGCCTGAATGGGTGTCCATACATTGTTCTATGTCCAGCAATCGCAGAATTTCCATCTTCTCCCGGTAACGGTGTTTCCTCATAATGACCAGGCCCTTTATTTAATGTCCC
The DNA here is from genome assembly GCA_964346985.1 of uncultured Actinomycetota bacterium. Lineage (GTDB taxonomy): Bacteria > Actinomycetota > Aquicultoria > CAYFWW01 > CAYFWW01 > CAYFWW01. The sequence goes on along the minus strand of CAYFWW010000016.1, from coordinate 24,778 downwards.
CTTGTCAGTTCCTTCTAGGACATAAGCTTCCAAACCTATCTTTGAGATTACAATTTTACCGACTGTTCCATTTGGCAGATTATATTCATCATTCTGGTTGTTTTCTGCCCAAGCTTGACCTTTCATTCCCTCTAATCTTTTTTGGGCTGCCATATAGTAGAGGTCAGTAATTTTAGGATATATGAGAAATCCTAATCCTATTAATACTAGTAGTACTGAAACGGTGACTCCTAGATAGATTGTCTTTTTCATTTTAATTCCTCCTTTGCTTTAAAAATCATAAATCTTAATACTGATTGGAGAGACTGGCCTTTACCAGTCTCTCCATCTAGAAAATAATTACTTTTTGCTTTGAGCTAATTTATAGCCGGCAAAAACGGTTATTCCGAAAAGAACACTTATTAAACCGACTACAAAAAAGAAAAGTGAATTTCCACCAGTAAAGGGTAATTCATCACGCTCATCCTGATCATTGTCTTCAGGAACATCGGGATTATCATCCTGCCCGTCATCTGGAACATCCTGAGTACTTGTACCGTCATCACCGCCGTCTGGTATATCCTGAGTACTTGAACCATCGCTACCTCCATCAGGAATATCCGTATTATCCTGAGTACCCATATCACCATCATCATTTACATCACCAGGCTGATCACCTAATTGACTGTCATCACCGTCAACATCAACTTCAACTTGGCTTAACATATCAGTATTTCTCATAATTTGTTCGGTTAATTGATTATTAAGAATATCTTTATCAACAACGGCCAATTCAGCAAAAGCAATACCGGAAAATACCAATATTAAAACTGTGGCTAAAGTACAGGTCAAAGCCAATTTTAAAGAATATCTGGTTTTCATTTTCTTCACCCCCCTATTTTTAAATCTTGTTGTTTCTCTTAATGAATTCCTCATTTTTAATGTCTCCTTCCAGTCATTAATTGCCAGTTTCTACTTATAAGACTGAATCAGTGACCAAAAATTACAGATTTTAATAATTTTTTATTTTCAGCAAACAGATAATATTTCGGATAATTGAAATCAAAGAAAGACTTTGATAAGGTGGGATTTTTCTAAGAAAGATTTCTGTTGAATTAAAGAAAGAAAAAAACAAGGTTTATTAAGCAAAAAACATATATATTAATAAAACATATTTAAATTCGATTTACTATTCATATCTCAATCCTTCAATAATATTTGTTCCAGCTGCGACCCGCCCCGGGATTACAGAACTTAAAACCGAGAGTATCATGGCCACTGCAAAACCAAATATTATTGCCGTCCATGGAAGATAAAAATCTAAATTTACTCCTGTTACGCTGGCATTTGCATCAACCATGACTTTACCGATAAATGTACCAATTGATAGACCGATGGCAGTTCCCGTAAATCCAATAACAATGGTCTCATTTAAAAGTATATAAAAAGTTTGCCTCTTTTTTGCTCCGATAGCCCTTATAGTAGAAATCTCCCTTTTTCTTTGCCAGGCTGAAATTAAAGCTGTATTCATAATGCCGACTGCCGCAACAAACAAGGCAATATAAACTATCAAGTTAGCTAAGGTAAAAGATTGGTCAAGAAGAGAGAGAACTTCTTTTTTAAACTGTTCGTGTTCACGTATTGCTAAATAATAGTCCTGTCCAAATCTCTTCTCTATCTTTCTTTTAACATCCTTAACAGCATAACCTTTATTCAAAACTACATCATATCCATCCACCCTGGAATCTCCCCAAAGTTTTTTATAAGTCGGCCTGTCCATATAAATGGCCCCAACATCTCCTCCAGCTTCATTTACTATCCCTGCGATTTCAAATTCAGCAGGGCCGTTTGGCGTCTTAAATTCAATAGTTTCATTATTTTCCAAGTTTAACTTCCGGCTTGCTGAAGCATTAAGTGCTACATAACGGCCGGTCTTCATTTTTTTCTCAAATAAATCTATATCGCCCTCCATTATGTTGAATTTGCCGAATTCAAATAGAGTCTCCATTTCAAAGGTCAGTAGATTTACAGTTTTACCTTTATATAAAGTCTTAGTAAAGCGCAAAGCGTTAGCTATCTTAACTTCCTTCATCTTGCGTAACTTTTCTCCCAGTTCCTCATCAAGAGGCACATCCATTTTCGTACCCTGATAACTCGAAGAAACAAGCATGTCCCAGCCGATTGCTTTTTCAATCCAATCTCTAGTCAATCTTTTAGTGCTTAAGGATAAAGTAGCAACCATAATCATCATGATAAGAGCTATCATCATTCCAGCTACAGTCGCACTTGTGCGGCCTGGTGTCCTTACAAGATTGTCTATAGCTAACCTTAAAACCACCAAGCGAGATCCAAGCTTGTTTAGAACAGCCTTAACCATGTTTGGCATGATAATTATCAAACCGATTAGCAGAAAAGCTATTCCGGTGACTCCAAAAGCTTCTACCTGGACTATACTATATTTTTCAAAATAACTTGTTCCAACAAAAATAAATGATAGAAGAATTATATTTCCTAATATTAACGAGATAAAACCAAATAAAATAGACATCTTGCTTCTCTTTCCCCATGAAGTCTCCATAGGAACCAAGGCCTCAAGAGGATCAATCTGTAACATTCTATATGCTGGACCGAGTGTAGATAAAATGGATACCAAAGGGCCACCGATCAAACCTATCAGAATAGTGTCAGAAGTCAGCTTCAGCTCGGTAATATTTATTCTAAACAATGCAGAGATTAATCCTGCAACTACTGTAGCCATTCCCTTGGCCAGCCAATATCCAAGAATAATTCCTAACAAGCCTCCTAAAGCTCCTAAAATACCGGCTTCAAAAAGAACCAGAGCTAAAATCCTTTTTCTTCTTAAACCCAGGGCCCTTAACATAGCAATATGAAAACGCCGCTCTTCAACACTTATCTCCATATTGTTAAAGATTATAAATATGCCGACCAGGAAAGAGACGGCCCCGGTCAAAGAGATAAAAAAGTTGTAACTGTCCATGCTGCCTTCAATGTCTTTGCTTCTGCTGGCAGGTTTGACAATATCTAACTCTTGGCCAACCTTTTTTTCCAGTGAATTCTTTACTTCTTCAACAGAAAATCCCTTTTTAATAGTCAGGTCAATTTGATCATACCTTCCTTGCCGCGAATAAATTGCTTGACCCTCATCCATATTGATTACGGCAAACTTACCGTTATTAGTATTTCCAGCTCCTTTATCTGACATCAATCCAACTATCTTAAACGGCACAAAGCTTTTTTTGGTTAATATGTTCACCTCGTCGCCTAATTTAAATTTATTAATTTTTGCATACTGCTCAGTTAGAACGACTTCCTTTTCTTCTCCACTGATAAACCTGCCTTTGCTTAAGTCGTAGTCTCTAATCTCTTGGTCTATCCTTTCATCAACCGCATATATCATGATCATATCTAGCTTCTTCTCTCCTTTTGATACCAGGGAATTCCCAATCACCAACGGGTAGGCGCCTTTCACCCCTTTTACTTCCAAGACGTCCAATAAATATTTTTTCTGAAAACCACTGTCAGCTAGTGGCCTGACTTGCAGCTCCGTTTTTCCTGCAGCTGATGAAACCAGTTTCTGATAAGAAGCAAGGGCTGACCTATTGACAATAACAGTTGCGATTATTAAAACTATTCCTAAAGTTATGCCAAATACTGTTGTGGCTGTACGGACTTTTCGTTCCTTAATATATCGAAAACTATACTGTTTAAAAATTGAAATCATTCTGTGATAATTCTTCCATCCTTTAGAAATAATGTCTTTTGAGCGATAGATGAGATATCTTTGTCATGGGTGACCATGATTATGGTCTGACTAAAATCCTGATGGCAAGCCTCGAGAAGGTTTAGGATTTCAAGTTCTGTTTTGGAATCAAGGTTACCGGTAGGTTCATCTGCTAAAATAATTGCCGGTTTCATAATTAATGCTCTGGCAATAGCTACCCTTTGTATTTCACCACCCGATAGTTCTTCAGGTTTATGCTGCAAGCGATGCCCGATTCCAACTTTATTCAATAGCTGTTCAACTCTTTTCATATCTTTTTTATTTGTATTTCCATTTAACAAAAGAGGTAGTGCAGCATTTTCAAAAGCTGAAAGAGTGGGTAAAAGATTAAACTGTTGAAAAATAAACCCTACCCTCTGCCTTCTGAAATCCGACAAATCATCATCTGACAGAATAGCCAGGTTTTTTCCTTCAAGAAAGACCTCTCCTGAAGTAGGTTTGTCTAAAGCACCAATAATATGGAGAAGGGTAGATTTGCCCGAGCCTGATGCTCCCATAATTGAGATAAACGCTCCTCTTTGAATTTCAATTGAAACCCCATTTAGAGCCCTAATTTCAAGCTTCCCTTTATAATAGATTTTGATAATATCTTTAGTTGTTATGATATTATTATTAAGGTTATTCTTGGCCATAATTTACCGCTTGTTTAAAAGTCTAATGTATTATAACTGAATTAATATATAGCCTTAAACTTTTAAAAGAAATTAAATTTAAGACAATTAATCCTTTTATCCCCAAATAATTATAATATAAAAAAGAGGCTTCTCATGAAGCCTCTTTTTCCCCTCAAATCAAATCTATTTCAAGCTCTTGTCTAAAATAATTTATATTTGAAAAAGTCTTCTTTGTCTATCCCCCAATTTTCCTATTTCTATAGGAAATATTTACTATATGAATAGAAAAATAACTAAAATCTTTCATTAAATAATCTTTTATTTTCACAAACACCAGAAAATGAAAGTCTGTGTATTGGTGATGGCCCTTTTTTAGTTAAAGCAGCCCGGTGTTTACTAGTCCCGTAACCTTTATGGGCAGCAAATCCATATCCTGGATAATTAACATCAAATTCAGCCATAATTCGATCCCTGTATACCTTGGCCAAAATTGAAGCAGCTGCTATGTTAATTGATTTTTGTTCACCTTTTTTAAATGACAAGCTGGGACAATCAAAACTATCGACTTTATACCAGTCACTTAGAATAAAATCCGGCACTCTCTTCAATCCTTGAATAGCCAGGTGAAATGATTCCAGGTTTGCCTTTTGCAGTCCGATTCTATCGATTTCAGAAGGTTCTATTAATGTTATATGGTAAGTAAGGCTCTGGTCACAGATCTTATTAAAAAGTGTTTCACGGACTTTTGGCGAAAGTTTTTTGCTATCTCGAATACCTTCGGGAATACAATCAAGGTAAAGAATTACTGCTGCTGAAACTAATGGACCGGCTAAACATCCCCTGCCAGCTTCATCAACACCAGCAATAAAGCGAAAACCTTCCTTGGCTAACCTCTCTTCAAAATAGTTCAATTTCTTAATAATTTATTTACCTATTAAAGATATTCTTGAAATTGGCCAATAGATTATGAAGGATTTACCAATTATATCTTCTTCGGAAATAACTCCAAAAATACGGCTGTCCTGACTGTATGGACGATTATCCCCCATGACAAATAAACTACCTTTAGGAATTTTAATTGGGCCATAATTTTGTTCATTACCCTCTTTGTTTATATAATCTTCAATAACTTTATTTCCATTGATATGGACGACACCGCCCTTGATTTCTAACTCATCTCCCCCGATACCAATAATTCTTTTGATTAAATCCTTGCTTTGTTCATGCGGGGAATTAAAAACTATAATCTCCTGGCGTTTTGGGGGACGAAGAAGATAGACGACTTTATTGACTAATACCCTATCATTAGGCATTAATGTCTTTTCCATAGAACTCGAAGGAATATAGAACGGTTGAATTAAAAAGGATTTGATTATCCAGGCTAAAATTAATGCAGTACCGACAAGAACTATGAGTTCTTTAAAGAAAGCCCAAATCGATTCCTGGTTTACATTGTTATTTCTTGATGGTTCTGGTTTTTCAAGCTCATCAATAGATTTTTTCATTCCAGAAAAACTACTATGTTCTTCTTTCTTTAACCCGGGCTCTCTTTCCAATTCTTTTCCTTAAATAATACAATTTTGAGCGACGAACTTTACCTTGTCTTTTTACTTCAATTTTATCAACCTTTGGTGAATACATGGGAAAAATCTTTTCTACACCTATCCCAAAGGAGATTTTTCTTACTGTAACTGTCCTGCTTATTCCTTTGCTTTTAATGCTTATGACAATACCTTTAAAGACCTGAATTCTTTCACGCCCACCTTCGATTACTTTATAGGATACTTCGATAGTATCACCGGGTTTAAAAGGTGGGATATCATTTCTCTTGTTTTCTTGTTCTACTAAATCAATCTGGGTCAAAGTGAAGACCTCCACATAAAAATCACAATTGGCAATTATAACATATTAATTTAATGGTGAAAATCTTTTATGCAAGTGTAATAACTGAATCTATGCCTAATATGATTTTTAGACAATCATTTAATTAATTTATTAATTTTAATCAGTGAATAGCTAAATCAATTTAAACTAATCAAAAAAATCTTAAATTAAGGATGTTTTTTTATTCTTCAGAGATCAGGTCAGGTCTTTGTTCTTTGGTTCTTTTATAGGCTTTCTTATTACGCCAGTCTGCGATCTCTTGATGATTGCCGCTTAATAGTATATCCGGAACTTTCCATCCCTTATATTCGGCTGGGCGGGTATATTGAGGGTATTCAAGCAAACCGTTTGAAAATGAATCTTGCTTGGCCGACGCCCCATCTCCTAAAACATCGGGTATCAGCCTGACCACACCTTCAATCAGAGCCATTGCTGGAACCTCGCCGCCGGAAAGTACGTAGTCTCCTATGGAAATTTCCATGGTGGCAATGTTTTCAGCTACTCTTTCATCAACACCCTCATATCGGCCACAAAGCAATAATAATCGTTCTTGCCTTGATAATGCTTTTAAGGTTTCCATATCCAAAAGATTACCTCGGGGAGAAAATAAAATTACTTGTCCCTTTTGGCTAATCTCCGAGGCAGAACAATCTAGTATCGAGGTTACAGCCCGGAAAAATGGTTCAACCTTCATGACCATACCCGGGCCTCCACCATATGGCTCATCATCTACCTGTTTGTGTTTATCTAAAGTATAGTCTCTAAGATCATGTGTAACTATTTCAAGCAGCTTTTTTTCAGTAGCAATTCTAATCATGCCTTCTTTTAAAAAGTTATTAAATATTTGAGGAAAAATCGAGACGATATCTATTTTCAAAATTATTCTTCCTCCAATAAGCCATCCATTGGCTCAATAATCATATGCCCTTTACTTAAATCTATTTTAATAATTATATCCTTTATTGCCGGGATCAAGCTCTCCTTACCCCCTGGCCCCTTAACCAGATACACATCATTTCCGCCAGTTTTTAATATCTCAGATACAGAGCCAATTTTCCTTCCTGTTGAAGTAATCACTTTCAGGCCAATTATTTGATGTTCCCAATAAGTATTATCAGCCAGACTTTCAGCTTCACTAAATTTTATTCCCAGTAATCTTCCCCGTAATTCTTCCGATTTATCAATACCATCTATTTCCTTAAATAATATTTCAGCATATTCTCCTTTTATTTTTATATCTTTTATGGTCAGAGATGCATGATCAGAAACCGGTGGAAATAAATAAAGTGTCTTCTCAGGTTTAAGGTTCTGAGGAAAATCGGTTAGCAAGCGTACTACAACTAAGCCATTTAAACCTTTCGGCTTAATTATTTCAGCTACATATAAATAATTCTTTTCAGGCATATAAAATGAGGAGATGTAGTTTTTTACTTCTCCTCTTTAGGCTTAATCAATTATTTCAACTATTGCCTTCTTGCCTTCCTTAGTTGCTGAGGCTTTTATTACAGTTCTAAGGGCTTTAGCGATTCGGCCTTGCTTCCCGATTACCTTACCAACATCGTCTGGATGTACAAAAAGTTGAAGAATAATTGATTTTTCACCCTCAACTACTTCAACTTTTACTTCATCGGGGTTGTCAACCAGAGCTTTTGAAATTGTTTCTAACAGCTCTTTCACAACTACACCTCCTGCAAGATTTTGTCTTTGTTCTTTTCGAACTTTTCTCGAATACCTGTTATTTGAAATAGATTTTCAACTGTGTTTGAAGGCTGAGCTCCACGGGCTAACCAGTAAAGAGCTTTTTCTTCATCTATCTCTATCAGAGATGGTTCCTGCCTGGGATCATAGTGGCCAATGATCTCAATAAATCGGCCATCCCTAGAAAAGCGCTTATCAGCAACCATTACTCTGTAATACGGCTTCTTTTTGACACCCTTCCTACTTAGTCTTATACAAACTGCCAATTAATATTGTCACCTCCAATATAATTAGTCTTCATTTGTTTTTCCATTAGATTAAAAGACTATCATTAATTAAAAAACACAAAGTATATGATATTGTTTTTATCTTTATAATTCAAGTTAGATATCAAAACCCAATTTATCTTTAAATTTAGATAACTGTTTCATCATTTTTTGAGCTTGCTTAAATTGATTCAATAACATATTTACATTTTGGATATCTGTTCCGCTTCCATCAGCTATTCTTGATTTTCGGCTACCGCTAATAATTTTTGGGTTCCGGCGCTCATCTATTGTCATTGATTGAATAATTGCTTTAATCTTTTTTAGTTCTGCATCTGAAACTTCCAAGTTCTTAAGTTTAGGCATCCCAGGCATGCCCGGAATCATTTTTAAAATCTGGCTTATAGGGCCCATTTTCTGAATACTTTCAAGCTGGTCCAGAAAATCTTCCAGATTAAAAGTCTGTTTAAGCAGTTTCTTTTGTAATTGCTCCGCTTTTTCGGCATCGACTACTTCCTGGGTTTTTTCGATTAGGGTTAAGACATCGCCCATACCCAATATCCGTGAAGCCATTCGGTCGGGATAGAACAGATCAAGCTGATCTATCTTTTCTCCCAGGCTAACATATTTTATAGGTTTACCAGTAACCGCTTTAATAGATAGAGCTGCTCCACCACGGGCATCTCCATCAAGCTTGGTCATTAAAATACCATCAAAACCTACCTGGCCTAAGAAGGAGTTGGCTACATTCACCGCTTCCTGTCCGGTCATAGCATCAACCACAAGTAGAATATGATGAGGCTTTATTGCTTTCTTTATCTCGGTTAGCTCATCCATCATCTCCTGATCTATATGGAGCCTGCCAGCTGTATCGACAACAACCAGGTTAGCTCCGGTTTCAGTAGCTTCTTTTATTCCATTGAGACTAATATCGACAGGCGAATTATCAGGTTTTTCAGTATAGACATTAATATCAATCTCTTTGCCCAATGAAACTAATTGATCTATAGCTGCCGGACGATATGTATCAGCTGCAACCAATAAAGGAGTCTGCCCTTTTTTCCGAAAATAATGGGCCAACTTGACTGTAGCTGTAGTCTTTCCCGAACCCTGTAATCCTATTAGCATAATTACAGTTGGTGGGTTTGAAGCCATAGATAAACTGCTTTTTGTTGAGCCCATTAAATCGGTCAATTCTTCATTGACTATTTTAATTACAGTCTGGGCCGGAGTAAGGCTTTCCAGGACTTCCTTGCCGATTGCTCTGGTCTTAATCTGTTCAATAAAATCTTTAACAACCTTGAAATTAACGTCGGCTTCCAATAAAGCCAGGCGAACTTCTTTCAAGGCAAGTTCTACATCTTTTTCGCTTAATCTACCTTTACCTTTTAATCTTTTAAATACATCTTGAAGTTTTTCAGATAATGAATCAAACATTTTACACCTTCCTGCGCCTTGTAATACTAAATGAGCAATTAATATACGTCAAGAAGCCATTTTACTGATATACGGGGCTTCCTTATCTCAATAGCCAATAACTCATGCCCGGCTAATATAAGCAATATCAATATGCTATAATTTCTTCTATCAAAGGTTCTAATATTACACAGAAATTCTATTCATCTGATTTAATATGCCAAAAGATAAAATCAGCATTATAATCAACCCTATGGCCGGATACAGAAAGGGCCGAGAATACATTGACCTAATCAAAGAAGAGCTCTCACATCTTTACCATCTTGATTTTTTAACAACTGAACAACCAGGTCATGCAAAAATCTTGGCCGGCAGGGCAATAAAAAATGGAGCAAAAGGAGTTGTCGCCGTAGGAGGTGATGGGACTATATATGAAGTAATCAATGGCATGAACGATAGTCCTGTCTTTCTTGGAATTATACCGGCTGGTACAGCAAATGTATTTTCTCTACAGATGCGATTGCCTTTATCCCCTAAAAAAGCTTGCCGGGTCATAGCCAATAAAAAGATAAGAAAGATAGATTTAGGCCGGGCAGGAAATAAAAGATTTGTTCTTATGTCTGGCGTCGGATTTGATGCTCAAGTAATTCAAGACCTTAATCCGGAAGTTAAAAAAATGCTTAAAGATATTGCTTATAAAATTACTGGAATCAAGACACTTTTTACTTATAAACCTGCGCGCTTAAAATTAGTAATTGACAGTAAAATAAAGACTGAAGGTTATTTTGTCGTCATAGGCAATGCACGTAATTATGCGGGACACTATACAATTACCAGTAAAGCAGAAATCGACGACGGGCTCTTGGATGTTTGTTTGTTTTTAAGAGGTAAGACCAGGGACTTTATAAAGTATATTACCGGAGTGATGACCGATACACATCTCTTCTTCCAGGATGTCAAATATTACCAGGCCAAAGAAATCCTAATATCATCGGATGCTAAGGTTTTCGTCCAGGCGGATGGCGAGAGCATCGGAGAACTACCGATGAAATTTCAAATATTGCCCTCTGCCTTGAAGATAATAACTCCTTGAGTGTTTTTTAATCCCATATTCCGAAAATCTTATGTCCGCAATATTTACATTTTCCTTCATCAATTTCAATATTTGAAATAGAATAACCTGATCTGCTGATTATTTCTTTACCGCAAGAGGGGCAAAATGTTTTTTCACCATCCTGGCCCGGAATATTCCCGGTATAAACAAACTTTAGGCCCTTTTGAAGGCCGATTTCCCTTGCTTGCATAAGAATCTGAGGTGATGTCGGTTCTTTATCTATCATTTTATAGGTCGGGAAAAAAGCCGATACATGCCATGGTATATTCCGGTCTATACCTGCAATGAATTCAGCAATCTTATTTAATTCCTCAGCGGAATCATTTAAAGAAGGGATGACTAAAGTAGTAATTTCTATCCAGATATTCATTTGATAGTAAAGTTTAATTGAGTCAAGAACTGGCTGAAGCTTGGCTTTACATATTTTTCTATAAAAATCATCAGAAAAAGACTTTAAATCAATATTAGCACCATGCAAATACGGCTTAATCTTCTTAAGGGGCTCAGGATTTATGTATCCATTTGTAACAAATATATTTTTTAATCCAGATTCCGTTGCCAAAACAGCTATATCAAGAGCAAATTCATAAAAAATGGTTGGTTCCGTGTATGTATAAGCTATACTGCTACACCCACTATCAATTGCTCTTTGTACAATCTGCTCAGGACTACTTTTCTGCCCCCGTATTGATCTTTCAATTAGAGGTAGTTGAGAAATAGAATAGTTCTGACAGTGTTCACAGCGAAAATTACAACCTGCAGTAGCTATTGAATAAGAAAGCGTTCCGGGTTGAAAGTGAAATAGTGGTTTTTTTTCAATAGGATCAATGTTCTCGGTTATTGGAAAACCGTATATTAGAGAATAGAGTTTTCCGTTCTCATTTAAACGTACATTACAAACACCGCTTTGACCGGGTTTGACTAAACAATTATGGGCACAAAGTTGGCATTTAACCTTATTATCTTGTCTCGACTTATAAAACATAGCTTCATGCTTATCCATAAATTAGATTTTAGCAGAAATTAAATTAAATTCATTCATAGTCTGGGCTTTATTGTTTTTAAGATGAAAAATATTACGGGATTAAGGCTGCCACAAATTCAGCGGGTTGGAATAGCTGCATATCTTCCATGCCTTCGCCTACTCCAACTAACTGTACAGGTATACCAAATTCCTCAACTATGGCCACGATAATTCCCCCGCGGGCTGAACCATCCAGCTTGGTCAGGGCAATTGCCTCAACTTCCAGTGATTCTGTAAAGAGTTTTGCTTGTGATATTGCATTTTGGCCTGTGGTGGAATCTAGAACAAGTAATGTCTCTACAATTGCTTCACCCGCTTCACGGAGAGTAATTCTCTTTATCTTCTTTAATTCTTCCATCAAGTTAATCTGGGTGTGAAGGCGGCCGGCTGTATCAACCAGTAATATATCAACTTTCCTGGCTTTAGCAGCGGCAACTGCGTCATAAACAACAGCAGCCGGATCTGAGCCTCTTTGATGTTTTACCAGGTCAACACCGACTTTTTTTGCCCAAACTTCAAGCTGTTCAATAGCAGCAGCTCGAAAGGTATCAGCTGCAGCAATAAGCGATTTCAAACCAATTTTCTTCGCTTGATAAGCTATTTTTGCAATGGTTGTAGTTTTACCTACGCCGTTGACTCCGACTACAATAAATATCTTTAACTTTTTATCAGTTGGAAATAAAGCTGGAGTTTCTTGATCGAGTTGCCCGGCGATTATTTCTTTTAAGAAGAGATAAAAGTCTTCCTTTGTCCGGACTTTTTGTTCCCTAACCTCATTCTTCATTAGCTCTATCATTTTCAGCGAAGCTTTAATGCCCATATCAGCTTGGACCAGATTGCCTTCCAGCTCTTCCCAAAACTCTTCATTAAATCCACGTTGAGGATAGATAGAACTAATGGAACTGACTAGCTTATCACTGCTTTTTTTAAGGCCTCCGCTTAATCTTGAAAACCACTTTTTTTTCTCAGAATAATCTTCACCGCCAGGCATCTTTTTCTAGCCAGCCTCTACCATGTCAGATATTTTTTGAGAGATTAATCTTGATATGCCGTCAGCTTGCATGCTTACACCATAGAGTGAATCAGCAATCTCCATTGTTCTTCGTTGATGAGAAATAATTATAAATTGGGTCTTATTCTTTAAGTGTTCAATTAACCCAATAAATCTGGTCAAATTGATATCATCCAGAGCTGGCTCAACTTCATCAAGAATATAAAAGGGGCTTGGCCTTGTATAAAATAATGCAAAAAGGACTGCTATGGCCACTAAGGATTTTTCTCCACCTGAAAGAAGCGTCATTTTTTTAAGTTTCTTTCCTTCCGGTTGAGCATAGACATCAACACCGCTCTCTTCCAGATTATCAGGATCACTCAGATATAATTCAGCAGATCCACCAGGAAAAAGTTGATTGAAAACCAGTTGAAAATTTTTATTGACTAACTCAAAGGTTTCTACGAACTGATCCCTGATTTTTTGATCAATAACGTTGATTATTTTTCTTAAAGCTTTTCTGCTCGATTCGATATCATCAATTTGTTCTTCAAGCAATTTTTGCCTCTCTTTTAAACTTTCATATTCCTCCGCAGCAATAGGATTAACTGGGCCAATTTTTTCAAGTTTAGCTTGTATATCATTGATATTGTTTTCGATTTCAGATTGTGAATAGTTGTCCGTATATTCATTTATGGCAATTTCAAGAGGTATCTTAAAGTCTTCTACTATTACCCTAACCGCCTCATTTACCTGGACCTTCATTGCAGCCATTTCAGCTTGGTGTTTATATTTCTTCTCTTTAGTTGTAGCTAGTTGGCCACTTTTTTCTTTAATCTCATGTTGAATTTGCTTAAAAGTATCCTTAAGCCCCCCGGTTATCAAATCTTCTGACTCAGTTTCCTTCAATAAATCAGCAACATTCTCTTCTGCTAATTTGAGCAGGGATGAACAATGTTCATACAGTGGTTCTACTCTAAATCGGAGCTGTTCAAAAGAGTTTACTGAATTTTTTGTTACCTCCAAAGTTTCTAATTTCTCTTGGTATTCTTTTTCAAAAGTTAAGACCTGTCTTTTTAAATAGACATTTTTCTGGCTGATTGAGGCAATATCAAGCTGGCACTCGCTTAAAGCATCGCTTTTACTTTTTTCATTTTTATAGTAGACATTGGCATTCTTTTTCATTTCCTCAATCTTTAAAGTTATTTCCTCAATCTCCCGCCGGAATGCTTTCGTATCCTGTTGGGCTTGATTAAATTGTGTTTTCTCTCTCTGAAGATTGAACATATGCTCTTCATTTTGTTTTTTAAGTTTGCTAAGTTCATTATCTATTACTTCCCGGCGCTCTTGCGCTTGCTCAATTCTTATGTTCAAGCCTTCTTCTTGAGTTTCATAACGGTGTATTTCATCCTTTAAATTGCTCTTCTCTGTCTGTAACCTATTACTTAGAGAAATGGACTCTCCAAGTTCATTATTATTCTTTTCGTAGAATTCCTCTGCCTCTTCGATGGCCTTTTTTAATTCGTCAATCTCTTTTTTCTGTTCAAAGGTGCTAGTCTCCCCCTTACCAAACAAACCATATGTAATCTTTCCTCCTGGATGAACCAAAGCGCCTTTTTTATCAACCATCAGATAATCACTTGATCCCCATTTACCGTCTAAAAGTGCAAGATCATCAATTATTGTTGCCTTTTCAAGCAGATGATTTACTGCCGGTTGTATCTCATCAGGACAGTCAATAATCTCCGGTGCCCAGATAGTTTCAGGCATCATATCCCGGGGCGGAGCTTTTATTCCAACTTCATCCAGAGCAATAAATGTTGCTCCTCCTTTGCTTTCCTTTTCTAGATAGTAAAGAGCAGATATTATATCCTTTCGCGAATTTGCCACCAGGCAGTAAAGATCTATGCCCAATATCGCTTCGATTGCTTTTTCGTATCCCGGTTTTACCTTTATTAATTGATCTAAGCTACCGATTATCCCCGAAGTTTTGTTTTCCAATAGAAAAGATGTTCCACTGGGCATACCGTAATGAGTCTTACCAACCTCTTCCAACGCTTTGACTCTAGCTTTCTTCTCCGAAATCTCAAGTTTTTGATCTTCACACTTTTGGCTAAGTTCGGACACTTTTGCTTGATTGTCAGATAAACTTTCAATCTTTTCCTCAACTAGCCTAATTTTTTCTGCCTTATCTGTTCTGACATTTTTTCTTCTGTTTTTAGATTCGGTAATAATTCTTTTAATAGAAGCCATTTCTTTTTTCATTTTATCTATTTGCAAAGAATTGCTTTCAATATTCTTCTGGCGATTTTTTATATTAACCCTTAATGTCTCTATGTTTTTTTCGATATTGTCGACCTGGCCTTGGTGACCCAATAAAGCTCGCTCAACATCATTTATCTCTTTTTCAACATTTAGTCTTTCTTTTCTGGCTTGTTCCGATTTTTTTCTCAATTCAGCTAAAAGATTGTATTTTTCAGTTAACTCTAGATCTGCTTTCTTTTTTTCATCTTTTAATTTTTCTAGTTCTTCGAGATTCTTTTTGATCCCACTTTCCAATGAATGAATCTTCAGCCTGCTCTCGCTTAGTTTTTCAACAAGATTTTTTCCTTTTTCCTCAAGCAAAATGAGGCTGCTGGATAACCTGTCTCTCAAATTAGCCGCTATGAGTTTTTTCTGATTAAGCCCGGCAGTTTTATTGCTTTTCATTTCCAGCTGATATTGTATTTCCTCAGCTTTAAGATCAAGTTCAGACATTTCTTCTTCCATATTTTCTATATCTCGAGAAATTCTCTCATCCAAATCGGTAATCTCATCATATTTTTTCTGTAGTTCTGTATGTTTTAGGACAGACTCATTTATCTTGAACTCTTTAAGGTTTTTCTGTAAATCCAGATACTTCTCAGCGTTGGTTGCCTGTCTTTCAATAGGCCTAATCTGCCTATTTACTTCTCTTTTTACATCCCTGACTCGCAGCAGCTTCTGTTCCATAGATTTAAGCTTGCGTTCAGCCCTCTCTTTTCTTTTTTTGTGCTTTAGTACACCAGCTGCTTCCTCAATCAGAAGCCTCTTCTCTTCAGGATGACTATTTAATGTTTCTTCAAGGCGGCCTTGACTTATAATACAGTAAGTATCGCGCCCCAATCCTGTATCAGAAAGAAGTTCTTGCACATCAAGTAACCGGCAGGGGTTGTTGTTAATATAATAAGAACTTTCTCCGGAACGTGACAATCTTCTTTTTATGGAAACCTCGGTATATTCAATCGGCAAAAGACCGCTGTTATTATCCAAACATATATTGACCTCGGCTACTCCTAAGGGAGATTTTTCCTTGCTTCCATTAAATATTACATCCTCCATCGCGCTGCCTCTCAAAGATGAAGGGCTTTGCTCGCCTAAAACCCAGAGAGCGGCATCCGTAATATTTGACTTACCGCTTCCGTTAGGACCCACAATGATTGAAATACCACTGTCAAAGTTTATTTTGGTCCTATCAGCAAATGATTTAAATCCCCTTAAAGAAATAGATTTCAAATGCATGTTTCATCCTCTCAGTCTCTCAAGCGCTATTTTAGCTGATTCTTGCTCAGCTTTTTTCTTGCTCGCCCCCTTGCCTCTTCCGAGAATCTTTCCGTTTAACAAAACTTCGGCGTAGAATATCTTTTCATGAACAGGCCCTTCTTCTTTAAAAATTCTATATTCTGGCAGAACTTTAAATTCAGCCATGGTCATCTCTTGAAGCATTGATTTAAAATCAGAAAGTGTTTCTTTGTCTGATTTTTCTTTTATTGTCTGTTCGAAAGTATTGTAAATAAAGCCTTCAACTTTTTTCAAACCTTGATCTAGATATATAGCTCCGATTATAGCTTCGAAACTATCACCCAGAATTGAGACTTTTTCTCTGCTACCGGTAAGTTCGGCTCCTTTTCCTAAAAATACACAATCTCCAATCCCTAAATCAGCAGCAATCTGGGCAAGTACAATGCCATTAACAATATTTGACCGGAGGAGAGCCAGGTTTCCTTCATCATAATCCGGAAAAAGATCATATATGTAATCAGTTATGATAAAACCAAGAATTGAATCACCAAGAAATTCCAACCTTTCATAAACCTGGCGATTTTCGTTTTTCTCAAAAGCATAAGAACTATGAGTGAGGCTCTGCAAAAGAAGGTTTTTGTCTTTAAACTTTATTCCTAATCTCTCTTCTGCCAATTTAATTTTTTCTTTTTCTAATTTATTCATTGCCATAACTAATCTTCATATTTTTTTATTAATAATGAAGCATTGTGCCCCCCAAAACCAAAAGAATTTGTTATTGCTGTTTTAACCTCCTTTTCTCTGCTTTGATTAGGAACATAGTCCAGATCACATTTAGGGTCGGGATTATCAAGATTGATTGTCGGAGGAATTATTTTTTTCTCCATGGCTAAGACTGTAGCAATAAATTCAATTGCCCCGGAGGCTCCCAGTAAATGTCCAGTCATCGATTTGGTCGATGAAATAGGTATCTGATAAGCTTTTTCTCCAAAAACTTTTTTTACAGCAATCGTCTCTAATTCATCGTTAAATGGTGTTGATGTGCCATGAGCATTAATATAATCGATGTCTATATTATTCAATCCTGATTTATCTAAGGCCATTTGTATCGCTCTAGCCGCACCTTCCCCATCCGGAGAGGGAGCAGTAATATGATAAGCATCACCAGTTGAACCATAACCAACAATCTCAGCGTATATTTTTGCCTCCCGAGCCAGGGCTGATTCTAAATTCTCTAAGATAATAATACCAGCACCTTCGGCAATAACAAAACCATCACGATCCCGGTCGAAAGGGCGGCTTGCTTTTTCAGGTTCATCATTACGAGTCGACAAGGCTCTCATAGAACAAAAGCCAGCCAGCCCAAGCGGAGTAACTCCAGCCTCGGAACCTCCTGTAATTATTGCCTCAGCATCACCTCGAAGAATAGTCTCATAAGCTTCTCCTATTGAATTTGAGGCTGAAGAGCAAGCAGTTACAACACATGAATTAGGTCCTTTTGCCCCAAGATTGATTGAGATTTGTCCAGCCGCCAAATCACAAATCATCATTGGTACTAAAAAAGGGCTAACCCTGGATGGCCCTTTGTTCAAAAGTATCTCATGCTGCCTTTCTAAAGTATATAAGCCGCCGATACCAGAACCGACAATAACTCCGACTTGATTAGCATTGCTGGATTCAATTTTCATGCTAGAATCTTCTAAAGCCATTATTGCCGCGGCCACACCGAACTGAATAAACCTATCCATACGCCTAGCATCTTTTTTATCAATAAAGTCATGTGGGTCGAAGTCATTGACTAAACCAGCTATCTTGGAAGGAAATTTTTCAACATCAAAAGTATTTATCTTAGAAATACCGGAATTTCCATTTATTAAGTTATCCCAATATTTTTCTAAACCTATACCGCAGGGAGATAAAACCCCCATTCCGGTTATGACAACTCTTTTACTCAATAATAATCCCCCTTGCTTATAATTATATTCATAGAATTAAATTTTAATTATTAACATTCTAACTAAAAGCATATTTTATAGATTTTAATAACATGAAAGATATAGTAAAAATCATTCTACGTTTCTCTCAATATATTCAATAGCCTCTTCAACTGTCTGTATCTTTTCAGCTTCTTCATCTGATATCTCTAAATCGAATTCTTCTTCAAGAGCCATTATAAGTTCGACTAAATCAAGAGAGTCGGCCCCCAAGTCGTCAGTGAATAAAGCTTCGGGTTTAATCTTCTCTCCCTCAACACTAAGCTGATCAGATATAATGTCCTTTACTTTGCTAAAAATTTCATCATTTGTCACCAGCTTCACCTCCTCTTTTAACTAGTATTAATTCTAAATATTCATTCCACCATCTATAGAGATAACTTGACCGGTTATATAAGCAGCATTATCTGAACTTAAAAAAAGGACAGCTTCAGCAACATCGTCAGGTTGCCCAAATCTATTTAAAGGTATAATCTCAAGCAGGCTTTTCCTAATCTGCTCATTCAAGGCTGTTGTCATCTCAGTATCTATGAAACCTGGTGCCAGGCAATTTACCCTAATTCCTCTGGAGGCTACTTCTTTGGCCATTGATTTGCTTAAACCGATAATCCCGGCTTTTGAAGCAGCGTAATTGGCCTGCCCCGGATTGCCATGCAAACCTACAACAGAACTCATATTGATTATTACTCCGCTTTTTGCTTTCAGCATATACTTCAGTGCTTGACTTGAGCAATTATAAACACTCTTAAGATTTACTTCAATAACCCTGTCCCAGTCTTCTTCCTTCATTCTCAGTAAAAGGGTATCTCTGTTTATTCCAGCGTTATTAATAAGTATATCCAGCCTGCCAAATTCATCTATCGTCCTTTTAACAAGTTTCCCAGCTTCCTGAAATTTTGATACATCAGATTGGACAGCTATAGCTTGTCCACCATCTTTTTCTATCATACTGACTACTTCACCGGCTGCATCCGCAGAATTGTTATAGTTGACAACAACAGCTGCCCCGTTTCGGCTTAATTTCAGAGCTATGCTTCGGCCAATACCCCTTGAGGCCCCGGTTATGAGTGCTACTTTTTCTTTAAGCATAATTACCTCCAGCTCCAAACTTTCGGAGTATATCCTTCGAAGATTGTAGGCTATTTGCATTATAAATTTCAACATCTTTATTGATTCTTTTAGCTAATTTTGTCAATACATTTGAGGGCCCGATTTCCAATAATGATTCAATTCCTAATTTATTTATCATATATTGAATGCAGGATACCCACTTTACAGGGGAAGAAATTTGCCTGGCTAAATTATCCTTAATAATCTCCGGTTCAGTCTCAGCCGAACCAGTAAGATTTTGGACTAATATTCGGGAGGGCCGCTTAAACTCAACTTGGTTAAGTATTTTTAAGAATTTTTTTTCAGCTTCTTTCATCAGGCTAGAATGAAATCCTCCGCTGACAGCCAGTTTGACAACCATCTTTGCCCCCATATCTTTAAATCTATTTTCTGAACTTTCAATCGCTTCACTGGTGCCAGAAACAACTACCTGGCCAGGCGAATTATAGTTGGCAACTTCAAGATGGTCAATCTCATCACATGCTTTTTCTACTTGAGATTGATCCAATCCTATAACCGCCAGCATGCTTCCAGGGTTTTTAATAGCTGCTTCATGCATTAAATCTGCCCTTTTTCCGACTAAAAAAATACCGGTTTCAAAATCAATAACATCCGAAGCTACTAAAGCAACGAGTTCACCAAGGCTATGGCCGGCTACAGCAAATGGCTCAAGTCCATTTTTTTTCAGATAATCATAATAGATAAAATCTACCAAAAAGACTGTTGGCTGGGTATTAATAGTCAGGTGAAGCTGGTCTGAACGTTCACCAAAAATAAAATGCCGCAATGGCCTCTTTACTATTTCTTCTGCTTTGATAAAAAAGCTTTTTGCTTCTTCATCAGCCTTGTAAATGTCATGGCCCATCCCCTGGTTTTGTGAACCTTGGCCTGGAAATATAAAGGCGGTCTTATTCATTGCCTATTCCGTCTGTTCTCCTATTATTCTAGTTAAAATGCTAACATTATCGGCAATTTCTTTAATTATATCCGCAGCTTTCTTGATATCCTTGATATTACCAGATACTTGTCCAGCCATAACACTCCCCCAAACAGTATCACCATCACGCATAGCCGCCCTAAGTTTGCCGGTGCCTGCTTTCTCTAACTCTTCAGCTAAACCTTTACTGTCCAGATCCTCCAGGTACTTTGAAAGCTTGTTTTTTAACACTCTGACCGGATGGCCGGTGCTTCGTCCGGTAATAACAGTATCTCTGTCTTTGGCATTCAGTATCATATTTTTTATAGATGGATCAACTATACATTCTTCGGAACAAATGAATCTTGTGCCCATCTGTACACCTTTTGCCCCAAGTGCCAGGCCGGCAATGACCCCCTTGGCATCAAATATTCCACCAGCAGCAATTACCGGAACATCAACCACTTCAACAACTTCCGGTACTAGCACTAGAGTAGTTAATTCTCCTACATGGCCACCAGCTTCATAACCTTCAGCAATGACTGCATCCGCCCCCGTTCTGACAACCCTCTTGGCAAGAGAAGCAGTTGGTACAACAGGTATAACTTTTATATCTTTTTCCTTCAAAGCAGAAATATACTTACCAGGATTCCCTGCTCCAGTAGTAACTATAGGAACTTCTTCTTCAATCACCAACTCGACTAATTCATCTATATGTGGAGTTAACAACATTAAGTTTACTCCAAAAGGTTTCTCGGTCATTTGTTTTATTTTTCTTATTTCCTCCTTAAGAATATCAGTCGGCATATTGCCTGACCCAATAATTCCGAGTCCGCCACCGTTTGAAACAGCTGTTGCTAAATTAGCTTCAGAAACCCAGGCCATTCCTCCTTGGAGAATTGGATATTCAATTTTAAGCAGGTCTGAAAGCTCTGTTTTAAATGCCAATCTTTAGCCCCATTTTATTATTGATGCACCCCAGGTTAAGCCGGCCCCAAAACCAACCAGGCATATAATTTGATCAGGCTTTATTAACTCTTTCTTATTTAATTCGTCCAGCGCCAGAGGAATTGAAGCTGCCGAAGTATTTCCATATCTGTCTAGATTTGTAATAACTTTATTACGGCTGATGCCGATTTTTTTAGCTGCTGAATTTATTATTCTCGTGTTGGCTTGATGGGGAATTAGATAATCAATGTCTGAAACTTTATATCCGGTTCTTTTTAATACTTTTTCAACTGCATCAGGAATAGCTCTTACAGCAAATTTAAAAACTTCATTTCCATTCATTTTTATAAAATGGCGCCTTTTATCAATCGTCTCCTGTGAACAAGGTTCTTTGCTTCCACCGGCAGGAATCTTAAGAAGGTCGCTTCCAGAACCATCGGAACAAATGAAACTACTCATTACTCCAGTTTCCTCATCGGTTGCTGAAAGTATTACAGCACCAGCTCCATCACCAAATAATATACAAGTGCTCCGATCAGTCCAATCTACAACTCTGGACATAGCATCAGCCCCTATCAAAAGGGCATTCTTGTAGTTTCCACTCTTAACCATCAGGTCAGTAACATGAAGGCCATAAATAAAACCAGTGCAGGCAGCCATAACATCAAAAGCTGCCCCCTGACAATTTAGGCCAAGCTTATCCTGGACCAGGCAAGCAGTTGATGGAAATAACATATCCTGAGATGAAGTAGTAACAATTATTAAATCAATTTTGGATTTATCAATAATTGAATTATCAAGTGCTATTTTTGCTGCTTCGACTGCTAAATCCGAAGTAGAAATAGAATCTTTGCTAATTCTTCTTTCTATAATTCCCGATCTCTCCTGAATCCAGTCATCAGTCGTATCCACCATCTTTTCAAGATCAGAATTAGTCAAAATCCTTTCAGGAAGATAGCTGCCTGTTGAAATTATTTTAGAATATATCAATTAGTACTTTCTCCTTTTATGCTGATAGAAATTTCATTGATTAGATGCTCATCAATCATCCTAGCCCCAAACTTAAGTGCATTTTTAACTGCCGTAGGAGTTGATTTGCCATGGCCAATCAGGCAAATGCCATTAACTCCCAATAACGGCGCTGCTCCATATATTTCATAATTTAGTCTGTCTTTAATCAAATTAAACGTAGGCCTTAAAATAAAGGCACCTGTTTTACCCCTGATAGAAGACATAACATTTTCTTTGATTAATGAGAAAAACTTTATGCTCATTCCCTCAAGCAACTTAAGTACCACATTGCCTACAAATCCATCAGTAATAACCAAATCAACATTACCCTCCGGTATATCGTTTCCTTCAATGTTTCCAAAGAAATTCAATTTGCTCTGGCGAAATAAATCATTGGCCTTTATGACCAGTTCATTTCCCTTAGTGTCCTCTTCGCCAACGCTTAAAAGTCCTATCCTTGGTTCTTCTATTCCAAGGCTTTTTCTAACAAAGGCATCACCCATTATTCCGAATTGAAATAGGTGCTCTGGGCGGCAGTCTATATTAGCCCCGGCATCAATAACTACAATAGGTTTTTCGCCTAAAGGCAGTGTTACAGCTATCGCAGGCCTTTTAATTCCTCTAATCCTGCCAAGATATAGGGAAGCTGCAGCCATAGTCGCTCCTGTATTTCCAGCTGAAAAGAAAGCTTGCGCTTTTCCTTCTTTAAGCTGTTTAATGCCTTTTACAATCGATGAATCTGTCTTCCGTTTTACCGCTTTGCTCGGATGCTCATTCATATATATTGTTTCAGAAGAATTCTCGGTAATAATGTTTGAAGGGAAATCTTTGCCCAGAATAACCTTAAGCATAACTTCGCTGCCAATAAGAACAAAACTTTTTTCAGGCAACAACTTAGCAGCAAGTACCGCTCCTTCTACTATTTGCTGGGGAGCTTTATCTCCACCCATGGCATCAATGACGATGGTATCATTCATATAGTAATTTAAAAAATGAAAATTAGTCTAATATTTCAGAGAATAGTGAGCTTAGATTTACGTTATTCTTAAGTATTTTTGAAAGTTTCTCGATTTTGCTTTTGTCATGCACTCGAATTCTACCAATAAATTCTTCGGCCTTTTCTACAGCTGTTAATGTGTCTGTATTTACCAGAATCATTGGCACTTCGAGGTCTTCTGCACGTGAAAGAACTATAGGGCTAGGTTGAAAATTTCCAGTTAAAATCAAGCAAGCCGTCTGGGTTTCAAGAGCAGCTAACTGAACATCTGAACGATCTCCTCCGGTTATCACAGCTTTATTTCCTTTGCGCTTAAAAAATCTTAATGCTTGCTCTTGACCCATTGCTCCTACCATTAGTGATTCGACGTTCTGGTTTAATCTATTCTGAGCACATAATACTTCTCCATTTAAATAGTTAGCTAGCTCACCAACTGTAACAGACAACAGGCTATTATCTCGTGGCACTAATCCGAATACTTTGATGCCTTTTTTCTTTAAAAAAGGTATAACCAAATTATTAATCTGCTCAATTTTCTCAGGAACAACCCAATTGATAATTACACCTATCAGCTTGTCTCCGGCTAAATCCTTGGCACTCAAAACTTCATCGATTATAAAACCTGAAGTGTGTTTTATAATCAATAATATTTTTGCCTCAAGAGTTTCGGCAATCTGAAATGGAGAGCAGTCCATCAGCCTGCCTTCAAAAAAGCTGCCTCCCCCCTCAAGGATTAACAAATCCTTGTTTTGGCTAATGCTCTCGTATGATTGCTTGATTAATTCAAGCGGATGTATCTTTTTCCCTTTTAAAAAATCTTTAATACTTTTATCATTAAGCAGAATCGGGCAGATATCTTCAAGCGCATCATTAGTTCCGAGAATCTCTTTTATGAAATAAGCATCCCGGTCGAATTCCATTTTTCCATCAAGGTCAGAAAAACTTCCCACCGGTTTCATGTAACCAATTTTCTTCTTTTTCTCCTTCAGGGTAAGACCTATACTTGCACCAATACCACTCTTTCCAGAATAAGAATCATTTGATATAAGATAAACCGCCTTCATGTTCAACTCCTACCATAGGTAAAGCAAAAATATAATTTACAAGAATTCATACCCTATTAAATGCTTGAAATATTATACCCTAAATCTATTATAGGTGTTAATAACTTCAATCCCCTGATTTCTTAATAAGAATTAATAACAACAAAATTAACCGACTTAGTTAAATTAAAAGGGGGAAATGAACTGTTAAAAGCTTTGAATTATGAGGTTTCTTCAACCTCACGCCCATTATAATATCCGCATTCAGGACAAATATGATGCGGAAGCTTTGGTTGATGGCAATGAGGGCACTCAGAGACAGTTGGTTCTTTCGCTTTCCAATTTGCCATTCTTGATCTTTTTTTTGATCTTGATGTTTTTCTTTTAGGAACTGCCATAACTTATCCCATCTTAGTTAACTTAAGATAGTT
>CAYFWW010000015.1:0-6912 GCA_964346985.1 uncultured Actinomycetota bacterium | reverse complement strand
GCATCGGTAGCGCTTCCGGAAAAGTCAACCTGCTGGTTCTTGGGAACTTCCTTATCCGGGCCGGCATCAGCCACCGGGTCAGCATTGGTCACCGTCACCGAGGTAGTGGTGGTATCATAGTTTCCGGCAAAGTCCCTGACCCTCAGCTTGGCGGTGTAGGTGCCGTTATCTGGATTATCATCATATTTATTGGTAGTCGTCGGCGAGGTGGTCGTCTTGTCATAGGAGCCGTTATTGGTCCAGTCCCAGTCATAATACTGGATACCGACATCATCAGATGAGTTTGAGGCATCAAAGGATATGTCCTGGTTTTCCAGCCCGGAATACGGCTCTCCGGCAGTCAAATCAGCTACCGGGTCGGTAGTATCGGGCGGTGTTCCCTTTGTATAGTAGATATCAAAAGCAGACGAAGATACCCTCTTCTGCCAGGCCGCGTACAAGATATTTTCACCTTTGACCGCCAGGTGGGGAAACTGGTCGTATTTAGAGGAATCGTTGCTCAGGTTCTGGTAATATCCGCCAGTGGTCGGCCAGTTAGTCCCGGCATCAGTGCTTTTGCGAAAATAAATTTCATCGTCAACTTCATATAAAGTAAAGACCTTATCAGCGCCACCGGCACCAATGGAAGGGTAACGCCCACCATTGAGAATTAACTCTTTTTTAGTACCCCAACTTGAACCATTATAATTCCTATAGATTACTTTGCCATAAAAAGAAAGCTTACTGGTAAATTCATCCCAGATAATATGGACTATTCCATTTGTATCGACAGCCACATCAGGATGCCAAGCCTGGGCAGAACTGCTTGAGGCATCTGAAATACCACTCCAGGAACTACCTGATTTTGAGTTGTAATAAACGTCGTAATCGGTTATGGTCGGGTCTCCCGGCCTTGGCGTCTCATGCTGCCAGACAACATGGACATCACCGGATGAGGTGACGGCCAGTTTTGGCTTCCCGTTCTTATGGTCATCTGACGAGACCCTCTCGGCAGATGACCAGCTTGAGCCGTTATATTTCTTATAATATATATCACCATTATCTTCCCAGACTACATGTATATTATCTGAACCGTCGGCAGCGATATCGGGAAACTCTGAAAGATAAGGCGTGTTTGATATGTTCTGCTTGCCTTCCCAGCTGGAGCCGTTAAACTTCCTAAACCAGATCTCATAGTTTCCACCGGCGTTATCGTCCCAGACGGCATAGACATTATTAAATGAATCAACAGCCACTGCTGAGAATTCAGAAAAAGTTGAATTGTTTGAAACATTATTTTGAGCCCAGCTGCCACCGCTTCCTTCTCTTTCAACCAAGATATCTGTATCGGAAGAACTGAAACGTTCAGTCCAGGCAACTACCCCCCGGCCAGAGGTCTGGGGAGCTACAGCCGGATTCTCTGAAATCTTACTGCTTGAGTTTGATATGTTGGTCTTGGTAGCCCAGTCTTCAGCCAGGGCAGTAGCTGAAAAAACCATAAATATTATCGATAAAACTAAAATAAAAACAAATAGCCATCTCCTTAAGTCAAAGAACTCCACTTCAAAATCAACCTTTCCTTTCAAAATTAAAATAGATTAGCAATATCCATCACTCTGTTATAAAGAGTGTTAGGTTTACTTTGAGCTGAATGCATGGCAATCTCGTAAGCCATATTCCTCTCATACCAGCTTAAATATGAATATGTATATTTATCAGTTCCGTAGTATCCGAAATTTCCGCTGATGCTGACATTCTTTGAGTTCAAGGGAAAAGCATCCTTGCTTTTTATGACAAAAGTTCTGGCCATCTTATCGTTTGGCCATTGATGGATAGCAATCAGGACTGACTGGACGATTTCCTGGTCTTTCGGAGATTTAGGCGTATAAGACCGGCTAAATGAGCCATCAAGATTATCTTGAATAACACCAGAATAATAACCGGGTAGAGGATCTGGAAAAAGAGAGGTTATGTCGATCTCCGGATAATCAGTATCTTTGCTAGCATCTCCGGAATTGTTGCCTGGGGATGATGAGTTTGAAGCTATACTGCTTGAACTGGCAAGCTTATTAATGCTTTCCAATTGAGATTTTGACTTTTTATAATTTGAGTCAAGCTCGGTTACTTGATCTAATTTTTGTTTTGCGCTTTGCAAGTCACCTTTGGCCAGCAATTTTTGCGCTTCTCTATATAATCTTTCTGCCTTAAGATGTTTTTCACAGATTATTTCCTTTGTTTTAAAGGTATAGTTATCTGCCCAGGCTCTTGGCCTGTAAATAACTTTGGTATTATCTTCGATAGTCTCCCCGAACTTGCAGACAATTTTAGTTCCCGTACGTACTTTTACCGGCCATAACTGAGTAGAGGCAATAATTATAACTATTATTAACAATCCTGAAACTATCCAGAATAATAGTCCCCTGTTCTTTAAAAAATTCAATATTGTTGCCATTTAGTTTATTTTCCCTTACACCAACTTAAGATTTAAATTAAAACCACATATAGTGTTTATTGTTTAGCCAGATTTTTTAATGGGTATTGTAACAATTGTAGCATTTTTAGCGGTAAAATACAAAAAAAGACTCTCCCTTTGAAGATATTTCTTTTCCCATTTTTATCAAAAAAACACAATATGTAGTTTTAAAGATACAAATCTATCTAAGATTCCTTCTAAATAAATTGTTTTACGACATCTTCTAAATCGTCTAATAAATTAGCCGGGTTTTTGCCACTGGCGGCAGCTAGCTCGGATTGATATACTATCCCGCTCTTTTCCCAGCCCATGATGGCAAACTCTCTACCGTCTGTGCCGAAGTAAACCTTGACCTTATTTATGGTTACTTTTTTGCCATCTTCAGAATAAGGAAGATAGACATTCTTATTTAAATAATCTTCAGCTGATTCTTTTCTGCCGGAATCACGAACCGATACCAGTAACCTAATCTTTTCTTTTTTATCTACCGGCTCATAATAACGGCCGGCATTTAAATCACCCTCATAGGTATTCAATGTCTTATAGCCATCTAATTTTTCAGGCAGAAGGGCAATCATAAATGAGAGCGAAGAATCTTTATTTTGAAAATCATCGTCTGCTACTTTACTGCCGCCTGAACCGTTTTTCTGGTCAACCTCTTCCGGAATCTTGCCAGTCAACTGCCCGATAGTCTTAGTGACATCCTTAAACTTCGGATCCAGCCTGGCTATCTCTTCAAACATCTTTAAGGCGGCTTTTTTATCACCTTTTTCCAGTGCCTTATCGGCTTCAGCATACAATTTTTCTATTTTTTTATGGTCGGCGCAGACTATCTCTTTCAAGCGGATTCTATATGCTTTGGCAAGATAACGAGGAACATCCCTGGTCTTGGTATTATCCTCAACAATATGGCCGTATTTGCAGACGACCTTTGTCCCATAAGTGACTTTGACTTTACCGGTAAAGAATAAAGCGGCACTCAAAGTACCGATAATCAAAACTAAGGCAACGGACAGAATAATTGCCAGTTTAATATTGAATTTTTGACCTAATTTAAACTTATCCATAGTTTAGCTAAAATTATCTATACTTTTAGCACAGGAGGGTTCTGCGAAAATAAAAAATACACAATAAACAAAACCTGCTAACCTGAACATAAAAATATATAAATTTTATATTATTATAATACAAATAGCGTCTTTAGAAAAGGGTTTTTTAGTTCAGGCAAGGCAATCGAATTATGAAGACTGATGAATATATTGGATAAGATTATATTTAACCGCTACCTGAATCATCTTCCGGCTGAGGACCGATTTTAGCCTTATCAACAAAACCCTTATCTATCTTCACGTAACCAGCTTGTTTTCCCTGCTCGATGATTTCAGAAGCATATGGTATGAGGCGCAGGATGTCTTTTTCACTTTTTTCAAATAAGGCTTCAATTCCATCATCTGTAAAGGGAAATTCTTGAGAAAGGCCTTTTTCTTCCATTTCCTTAATCTTTAAGTTTCGGTAACGATCAGCATTTATAAAAATTCTAAGTATTTCTCTTATCTTATCAAGCCCACTAATTTCTTCGGGATTTTGTTGAACCAGTTCTAATTCCAGTTCTATTATTTCATTAGAAGGAAAACTGTCTCTGCTTAAATATTCAAAAACCTGATCTGAGACAAGAAAACCCATTATTAAATGGCCTTCAGTAACAAAAGGTATTTCAGCCAACTCCCCTATCAGCTTTCCTTTTTCATCCTCTTCCAATGCTTGCCAGCCTTCCATGTGGTCAATCAGATAGACCACTTTATGATAGTAGTTGGTTGTTATCCACAAAATATCCTTTATTGATTCCCTGGTATCTTTTTTAGTCCTAAAAAGAGTAAAACCATCAAGATAGGATTCGTCAAGGCATTTTTTTATTATATTCTTTCCATGCTCACTCAAGCTAGAACGTTCAATCTGGTCATTAAAGAACCCCAGCAAAGGCTCTCGGCGAGGATCCACTTCTGTTTTCGGTTTTGGCAGAACAGCCTGGGTGGCTATTTCCTCTTGCTGTCTACGTTCTTCTTTTAACCTTTGCACTTCCAAGACGAAATCCTTCATCTCCCCATCTTCAAGTTCATCAACATTTATATCATCCTCTTTGGCCTCTTCGTTAACCTCTTCTTGGTCTTCTTCTTCAGTTGGCAAGACAAAAATATCCTCCAGGACCTGGCCCTCGCTTTCCTCAATTTCTTTAAAAAGCTCATTGAGGTCTATATCAGGCAGCTCGGCTTTGATTTCTCCTGTTTTTAATTTTTTCAGCTCTTGATGCAGAAAGGTATAAATGCAGGTTTTAAACTGTGGATATTGAATATAATCAGAACAATTCCTCCAAAAACTATCAAAAATAGACCTGTATATTAACGGCAATGAATCTTCAAGTGGAAGCACTCTTGGGTTTGAGGAATGAAGCAGGTTTCGTAAAAGAATACCAAAGATTGCATTTGTCATCCTGGCCCGTACATAAGGTTCTTTCTTTATTAAAACGACCTTTGGCTTTTCTTGAAAGCTTCTTTCCTGGAAAAGATTGGTTAATCTGTTTGCTTCTTTAAAGAATATTCTTTGCCAAAAAGCGCCAAGTTTATCACCAGAAGTATATCCGCCAACCATAGATGCGGTCGGAAATGGGTTTTTACCCAGATAATAATCAGGATATTCCACTCCGTTAAATTCATCATTCTTATCTAAAAAACTTTCCATAAATTTCTCCTATCATTCAAATATCAAACAGTTAATTGTTTTTGCTGTGAGCTTTGAGCGTAAACAGTATACAAAAGTAAAACCAGATTAACAATTATCAGAATTAGTATAGCATCTTGTATTGGATTTTGAATTATAATCTCTCTATATCTGACGTATTCAGTTCCGAAAGCATGCATTATATCTCCGGGAATCCAGTTCTGCCAGAAATAAAAGGGTGTGCGTCCAACATAATAAACACAGGCCAGAATAGCTAGGTTAAATAACGCCCAGAATAATGTTTGGGATAAAAGCAAATTCTTCCATTTTAATAAATAGATGAGATATAGGTTAACTGCTGCCGCAGAAATAAGCAAATAACCTCCCACTGTTATAAAAGCATAGACAAACCACTCTGCAGTATATTTCTCGCCAGATGGTTCCAGCCCAAGGACAGAATTCTTTTGAACCGGGAAGAACAGTCCAACCATGGCCAATAGAACAGTAATAACTGCAATTATAAGAATTATATATATTAAGACATTTACTATTTTAGATTTTATTATTATTTTTTACCTCCAAATTATCTTTCTCTTTCCAGACAACCAACAGGCCTAATATGATCAATAAAAATCCAAAACTGATTGGAAATGTTTGTAGCGGGCTTATCCCCATTGGCGTAATCCTTCTTTCGACAGCAATAAGAAGTGTTATCAATAAAGGGGAGGTGGTCATAGTAACTCCGGCTTTAGAGATAGCAGTTGCCTTTAAGGTGTCTATCCAAACCAGGTAACCGATCAAGGAACCGACCAGCGACAGAGTAGCGATTATATTAATGCTCGATACCGAAATAGCTGAAAAAGAACCTATTCCATCGATTGAAAGAGCAAGTATAGCCAGAGGAATTGAGCCGATGGTCAGAAGGCAAGCGGCTAAAAAAGATGTATCAACCCTTTTAACCAGGTCTTTAATTAATATTGAAAAAACAGCCCAGCAAAAAGCTGCAGCCAGTAAAAATTTTTCCTCCTGAAAGTAGCGGACGAAAGGGGAGAAAGTGCTGGGAAGTTCCCAATTGGCCAGTATCACAACCATTCCCAGGGTAGAGGTAATCATGCCGATAACCTTAGGAAATCTTAATTCCTCAAAGTAAAACATTCCAGCCAGGAAAAGCATAAAGAGAGGAGAAAGATTTAAAATAAAGATGACATCAGTTCCGGGAGGAGCATCTGTAAAGCGCCGGGCTACAATAAAATACTGGGCCAGAGTTACACCGACCAGGGCAGCCAAAACTATCTTAACCCAATCTGATTTATTCACTTTGGGTATCTTTTTCTTATCAAATAAAAAAAACAATATGGCCATAACAGCTGCCGGAATAAAAATTGTAGCCAATAAAGTATACTTTGGAACATAATTCAGTGCGACAGTAGTCAATAAAATTGACATTGACCAGATTGCCGTAAAAATCAGTGATAGTATGAATCCGCGAATATTTTGTTTGATTAATTCCAACATAGGTTACAAATTCACTTTCCGATACAGGTGCTTAATTATATCCTGATAACAACAATTTTAGCAAAGATTTATCTACTTTTTTTACATCTGTCATCTGCTAATCGCTCCCAGTTAACCAGAATAGCAAAGAGCCCCGGAAGGGGCTCTTTGCCTATATCTTAGTTGAAAGCCTAACTGCTCTTAGCTCTCATCACCCACTAATTCAACTTTACGTTTGTAGAGGGCATAGA
>CAYFWW010000014.1:0-28851 GCA_964346985.1 uncultured Actinomycetota bacterium | reverse complement strand
ACCTAAATCATCTTTTGTTTTAATATCGGAACCAATTTTGACTGCAAGAGACTGATTAGAATCAATGTATGGATCCGAAAAATCCATACTTTTACGCCTATCATCTGTAATAGTTACTGCCGACATAACCATATCAAATTTTTTCGCCTTTAATGCTTCAAATATTCCGTCCCAAGCAGTGCTAACTACTTCCAATTCCAAATCAAGACGATCTGCTATTTCAGTTGCCATATCAACATCAAAGCCAACAAATTCATCTCCCTCCTTATTTTCAAAAGGAGGATAGGCCGTATCCATACCAACCTTTAATTTTCCTTCTTCTATTGTCTTAACTTCCGCTTTCTCATCAGTCTCCTTTTTTGTATCTTCATCTTTTTTAGTTGTACAACCTATAATTAAGCCAAAGGTAAGAAAAAGTACCATTAAAATTGAAATGGGTAAAATTGCTTTTCCAAATTTTAAATTTGATTTTTTCATTTTCTCACCTCCTCTTATATTTATTTTTTTTAAGAACTAACGTTATACATGTAAATCAAAAATATTATATTGATCATATACATAATATATTTCAAAATTAATTTCTTCTTAGGAATATTAAAAATTATCTTAAATCCCATTATTAAAAGAATAATACTGCAAATGGAAAATATATCAAAATATCTTAAAAAATATATCAAGCAGTCGTTCAGAAACAAGTATCATAAGTCTAAACGAAATTAAACGCGGGCAAATCATTTTGTCGGCTATATCCACTACCAAATCTGCTAAGATACCACTAATTCCTAAAGATAATATAATGCTCAACATAGATACTTACATAAATGTCTTTCTTTCAGCCTTTAAGATTATATGTTATATTTTAGCTAATATTAATATTTGGAGGATAATAATTGCCAGATAAAACTTCTTTCCAAATAATACCATTTTTATATATTTTGGGAACCATTATAGCAATAATCGTCATAGGAATTATTGCCTATAATTTGGTAAAAATAAAAAGAAAGTAATTGCCCTGTTCAGTTATTATTTACAGCAGACTGAGAAAGTATGCTTTCCTTGAGGAACGATATAATATCTTAAGTCATGTTTCCCAATTTTTCGAAAAGTCATTTCCAAAGCTTCATTAATTGAAGAAGCAGGCTTTAAACCCATACGGTTAACTTCTTCCTCATTAAATTCTGAAACAAGTATGATATCCATGTCATTGGCTTTTTTCAATATAGAATAAACGGTCTGGCCTGGTACTGAATAATCCTGAAAAAGAATCTCTTCGATTTTTTTATACGACTCGAGCTCGAACCATCTTAAATATTGATCACTCGGATATTTCTCCTGGCAAGCTGCTAACAATATTAAAGTGCCCCCTTTCCGGCATGCCTGAAAAGAGTTTTCGATTGCTTTATGTGATTGGATAAAGTCAATATCTTTTGGATAACCGCCTGGACTGACTATGACCACATCTGCAGATTCTTTTAAAACGACACGACTATTATTATTAACATATCGACATCCCGCTTGATGAGCCGAGATAGGATTGCCAGCAAATAACTCAACCAATCGATCATCATCATCAAGGACTGCATTTACTAAAAAATCGACATCAATCATACCCATAGCTTCCAACATGTCTTCATGAATAGGATTTCCTTTCAATATCCCGGTAGTAGCATAAGAATTTATCCCAGTATAATCTTCCCTATTTAATATCAAACTATGGTTAGACTTTGTTGTCTTAGATGAGGCTATTCCCGGAACAATACTTTTCCGGCCACCACCATATCCAGCAAAATAATGATATACTATCGCACCCGTGGCAATTATTCTGTCAGCTTCTAGAGCTTGCTTGTTTAGTTCTATTCTTGTGCCCGCTTTTGTTGTACCGACATATTTTAAATTTTCCGTATCATTTGAATCATGTTCAAAAAAATCAACTCTTTCGGCAGCTTCATGCCCGATAATATTAACCATTTCTTTTCTGGTCTGTTTAGGATGAGAACCAACGGCAAAAATAATAAAAATATCTTTATCCGGAATTCCTGATCTATTTAAAAAATCAAGCAAGTACGGCAAGATAACATCAACTTTTGTTTCCCGAGTTTTATCTGAAACAAGAACCGCAATCTTTTCACCCTGCTTGACAATATCATTTAAAGGTAAGCTGTCTATTGGATTTTTAAAAATTATTTCAAACCTTGATTTTACGTCCTCTAGAGGAAGCGTTTTGGCTGATTGAACAATTCCCAAAATTTGATTGCTTTCAAGCTGGAACTCAATTTTCCCCTGGCCATAACCAAGTTTAATTGTTTTCATAGCCATGCTAATCACACATATCTTTTACCTGAATATCTTTGACTACTTTCAAGGTTAAAGTGATAGATAAAAACCAACAAACTCTAATAATGTATCAGGTAATGTATAAATAAAACATTATATTTATGATATTCTTTGCCTAATTTTTTTATCAGTTAATTCCCTGAGAGCATCTCCAGCAATCCACTTTGCTGAACTTGAATTCTGGTTTTTTATCTCCCTGGAGACGTTTATTGCCTTTTTATTTAATTCCATATTTCTTTTACCAATCTGCCTTAAAGCCCAATTAACAGCTTTTTTCACCATCGGGCGTTCGTCAATAGCCTCTTTTTTAATATAAGAAAAGAACTTTTCGAATTTACTATCTACCGCTTTTTTATCGCTGACCGCCAACCTGGCCATTAAGACAAAACCCGCTCTTTTCACATATTCACTTTCCCTTGAGGACCACTCAATTGCTTTTTTATATGCAAAATCAGTTTTTTCAAAAAGATTCATCACACACTGGTCGCATATTTCCCAATAATCAAATTCATTAACCCATCTTTCCATTTGGGCTTCGGAGACTATTTCTGGCATATCTATCATGCTTGCTAAAATCCTTGTCTCTCTATTATCAATCTTCCATAACTTTCCCGCTAAACGATGATTCTTACCGATTTCTTTAGCCAGATTTCTCAAAACTGGAATTCTTATACCATAAGCTTTTTTTGGTGTTATTCCATACTTGGCCATACCATATAAAAGATCTGGATTTGCATTAAGTTCAAGTTTTTCGATGACCTTATTTAGGTCATCGGCCTTGGTTTTAATTATTTGACCAGAGGATAACCCCTTTTTTCCCATTCAATAATTCCACCTAGCATATTATAAACTTCTTTAAAGCCAAGCTCTTTCATTATTTCTACAGCCTGGCCACTCCGATTTGCACTCCGGCAATATACTAAATATTTTTTTTCTTTATCCAGATTGTCCAATTTCTCCTTGAAATCTTTAGCATAAAAGTCTATCATTTCAGCTCTTTCGATATGTCCACTTTGATATTCACTCTTAGTTCTTACATCCAAAATAAAAAAATCTTTCTTCTCCCTGTTTTCTTTAATAAGATTATTAGCTTCATCTACATTTATATCTTTAAAAATCTTTTGTTGCCCATTTGTCCTTATTTCATCTGTGTTTACATTCCCAGTCTTACTTTTTGTCTGGTCTTGGCAACCGGGAAGAATAAACAAAAATACTGAAAGTATTATAAGAATCTTTAGATTATGATTTATAACTCTTCTACTCATCTAAATCAATTCCCTGAAAAGAATCTATAATTATAAATCAATTTTTATAACCAATTATTCTTCCCCGGCTGACTTTGCCAATTTCGGAAGCTTTAGCCCAAAGCTCAACTCCCTTGACCAACTCTTTGTAAAATGAAGTTCCAAATTTATTTATAATTTCATTACAAAGCTTATTAAGCATTCTGTAATATCCTCGTAAGTTTTTATAGAAATCCAGATTTAAATCTATGGCTTGAACCATAACATATCCATTTTTTCGAAGAAGGGATGAATATCCAGACAAAGTCTCTAAATAAGGAAAGACCATAAAAGCACAAAGTTCTCTTCTGTCCTTGTCAGTAATTGAATCTGTTTCCAACCAGTCAGTAAAGGCTATTACTCCCCCCGGAATTGTTACACGGTAACATTCTTTGATCAACTTTTCTTTATCTGTGATATAACACCAGGCATCCTGTCCCCAAACTACTTCAAAGCAATTATCAGGAAAAGGTAAATCCAAGGCATTACCTAAAACAAAGGATAAGAACTCTTCCAAGCCCTGCTCTTTAGTTCTTTTAATTGATTCCAGATACATGGTCTTGGCGGCATCTATTCCTGTAACATAGCAGCCATATTTATTAACTAGATGCCGGGCCGGTCCCCCGAGTGCACTACATATATCTAATACTCTAGCTCCTTTTTTAATGCCGGCTTTATGAGCCAAAATATCAGTATCCTCAACACCACCCACATGAATTTCCTCTCCCATCAGCATCTCCCAGATTATACCTACTGGACCGTTGTAAAGATTCGTAATGTCAGATAAGTCAAAATCAAATCGTTTCAATCTCTTAAGCCTCCATATTATCTTTGTTAAACCAACAGCAAGGGTCCTCAACCGTTAGGTTATGTAGTTTATTCCAGGAGTTTGCACGGCAACCCCAGCAAATGCAATTATTTTTACACCTTTTACAATATCCAGGTAAATTTTCTTGATTATGCATATCGGCCATGATTAATTCATCTTTTTTTCGAGCAATAATCTTTAAAAAGTCTTGTTGAAAAATATTGCCAAGGCCACTTCGAATTACTGAACAAGGAGTTACATCTCCATTGAAGGTAATACAAACCATTGTTCCGCAATAGAATTTAGTTACATCTTGAGTCCCTAGAACATATTCACAATCACCATAATTCAGATTATTCCTAAATGTATAAGCTTTTTGAATCTCCAAAATATCAGGTTCAAGATAACTATATCTCATGCCAAATCCAGCAGTTTTAAATAAAACAAGACAGGTTCTAATCCCCTTTTCCGTCCAGAACCATTTAATTGTTTTTTTAGCATCAT
This sequence comes from uncultured Actinomycetota bacterium, assembly GCA_964346985.1. GTDB lineage: Bacteria > Actinomycetota > Aquicultoria > CAYFWW01 > CAYFWW01 > CAYFWW01. The sequence goes on along the minus strand of CAYFWW010000014.1, from coordinate 23,922 downwards.
TACTTTCTTGAAGACTGGTAAAAGTAAGGCAATTGAAAATATTTTCAGGTTTCTTTCCGGACTTAAGCAAGTTGTTTAAACCATATTTAATCCGTTCGATTAATTCTATTCCTTGCCTTGGATGTAACTGAGAATAGATTTTTGGATCTAATGAATCAAGATGGATAGACACATACCCTCCATTTGTTAGTTCATAAGCCTTGGATGCGATTTTCATATCAGCCAACGGCAAACCACTAGTCCAAATATTATTCTTTAAACCAAGTGAGTTTACAAAAAACATCAATTCCGTCCAATCCGGCCTTAAAAGAGGATCTCCTCCAAGCCAATCAATCATCCGAACTCCCAGCTGAGCAGCTTGATAGATAATTTCTTTTATCTTATTTGACGAAAGTGAATTTTTTTCTTTAGGCGTTGAGCCAGCATAACAATAAAGACAACCTTGTTGGCAAGCATCAGTTGCTTCTATTTGAATTGAATATATTCTATTATTCTTAAAATATTCAATCTGCTCTTCAGACTGAGCAGCAAATCCTCCGTAAAGGAATAATGAATCATTTTTTTCCAAAATAGACTCCAAAGATAATATAAAATATATAAAATGCTGCTAGAAAGCTTCCTTTTATAGTACCACTAATCTTAGACTTTCCTATTCTTTTTCTATAATCAACAGGTATCTCCATAATTTTGTAACCTTTTTTCGCTGCCTTGACTATCATTTCTGTTGGAAAACCATATGTTCTTTCTTTAAGGTTCAGATCTATGAGGGTAGATTTTTTTATGGCCCTGAAGGGCCCAAGGTCAGTGATTCTAATCCCAAATAAGATATTTATTATCTTTGCCGCTAACCAATTTCCAAAAAGGCTGTGGAATGGAAGCGCCCCTTTTTCCCGGTTACCTGAAAGCCGTGAACCGATTACCATATCAGCTTGACCACCTTCTATCAGGTTTAAGAATTTAGGGATAATCCTCGGATTATCACTGAAATCTCCGTCTAAAAAAACAATAACATTATGATCTTTTAACTCGTTTATACCAGCAAGGCATGCATTACCATAGCCTCTGTTTTTCTCATAGACTACCTTAGCCCCTGATTTTATGGCAACTGCAGCCGTATTATCCTTACTATCATTATCAACAACTATTATCTCAATATTTTTTGCATTAGGAATATCAGCTATTACCTTCGAGATAGCTCTTTCCTCATTTTGTGCAGGAATAATCACAGCAACTTTCATTTACTTTAAAAAAATGTCTTTATTCTTATTCTAGTATTGTAAATTTCAAGATTTTATTCTTATAAGTTGTAACATTACCATAAAAAAATATTGGTTAAATAAAAAAACAAAATTTAATAATATCAAATTCCATTATCTATTTCATAAACTAAAAAAACTAAGAATTTTTCAAAAAATCTATTGACTTTTATTTTGGTAGTGCTATTGTATAAAATGCTCCAAGAGGTCTGTTAGATAACACTTGGAAAGCAGTTGTACCAGTAGCGGTCCTGAGAAAGGAAGCAGATCTTTCAATCGCGAGGTTGAAAAGGCAATGTGGAAGTTCAAGGGATACGAAATGGAAAAGCTGTTAGTAAGAGAGTAAATTCTGATAGGTTTCTTGGAGCATTTGCTTTCAAATAATATTCTGTAGAATAATGTCTACCCCTCAGATTTTCATTTAATTTTTCACTTTAACTCTTGTCTGTTTTTGTTTATATAATCATCTAAATAATTAACCTTTGCTTTTTATATTTTAAATAGCCGATTTATCCTTTCCGAAAATTATCATCGATCGTACTTACAATGAATTTTTTAAAAAATTTTAAATTTTTTAAAAAAAGTCTTGACAATTTTTTAAAGAGTGATAAGCTAAAAGATGCTCCAAGAAGTCCTAAGAGCAAACTTTGAAAACAGTTGTACCAGTAGCGGACCAGAGAAAAGAAACCGAATTTTTAACCGTGAGGTTAAAAAGGGTAGGTAGAAATTCAAAGGAAACGAAATGGGAAAACTGTTAGTAAAAGGTAAACTCGAGAAAGGTTTCTTGGAGCATTTGCTTTTATACCTATTGCTTCAAATAACTTAAGTTATTAAGATAAAATATTTACCAGCATTTTTCTATTTATAAGATCTTTAGGAGATTAAAAAATTAAACTTATTTACATCTACTAAACCCAGTTCTGTTATTTTAACACCAGGAATGACCTTAGTACCGTAAACAATCAGGTCAAAAAAGATTCATCTATACCAGACCTAATATATTTTCTTCTTTTATTTAAGTTGGCAACTGCTTAGATTTTAATTCTGCTCCTGATGTTTTCAAATGGTTGGCCTGAACAAATATAGGCAACCTAATATAGAGCCTAAGAGAAACTCAATCGGCTTTTTCTATCATATATTAGAGAAGGTCTGCCTCTCTAAGACCACGTCCAGTTTTATTTCTTTCTTCAAGAGGAATTTACCAAGCGCCTCCTCCGCCGCCTCCTCCTCCTCCGCCGCCGCCGCCGGAGAACCCGCCGCCGCCGCCAGTCGAAGAAGAACTTGACATAGCGCTTGAAAGCGATGAAGCCATGCTGTTCAAGTCAGTACTCAGTGCCGTTAACGAATCGAAACCTCTGCCAGGATCACTGGTACTTAGCCATACAGGAGAAGTATATAAGATACCTTTTTCTTCAAGGCCTTTGGGGTAAGCTATCTTTAACTGCTCGATAGCTATCTTGGCAACACCCAACACAATTGCAAAGACAAGAAAATGTTCCCATAGTTTCAATGAAGCTGGGGGAGTTTCATCAAGATTTGAAAAATGAGTCAAGAATTTCCGTAAAGCTTGTAACTTAGAAAAATCCTCTACTGCTTTTTTTGATCTTCTTTTTATGGTAAAAGAAAGTATCGCTTGGATAATACCAGCTATCATTAAAGCCGGCCCACCAACAAAGACGCCAAAAAAAGTAATGACCAGGCCTATGAAAAAGATTAATATACCTATACCTAAGTTTATTCCCCTCATCCTATGGCTTTTTTTCTCAAAGAATTCAAATACTTTACTTTCTTCTTTGATTAACTTGTTATACTCTCTGTAAAAATTTCTAAACTTTGTCCGATGTTTAAGAGCATAATCTTTTATTTCTGAGATTTTAACCTCATCTTTACCCGCTGCTACATCATTAAATATGAAATTCAGAAGTTTCTTTTCGTATGAATTTAATTCAGTTTTAGTATCTTTTGCTTCAGTTTCTTTAGTTAATAAAATATCCGATCTTTCAGAAGTGGAAAGCAAGCCTTTTTTTTCGGTGATTGTCTCAGCCATCTTCAAATATCCCCTTCGGGCTAGATCGACTAATGTAGTGGTAATATCTGAGGTTGATTCAGATCCGAACCTCCATAAATAACCGGCCATAGCTGGCCTATAATCAACAGGTACTTCCCTGAAATACTCAGCGCTGAAAGTAGGTTTATGTTCTTTCCCGAATCTAAAATACAAGAAAAAGTAGAATGCTATTACCAAAAAGACCCCGAAACAAGCAGTAATATTGGCTATAATTAAAAAATAGAGAATAAATTTGGCTTTCTTGCGCTGACGGTCTGCTTCAGCCGCCCATTCCAATTCTTCTTCCAGAATTGTTTCCTTCATATTTTGGTTTGAACTTAGCTGAGCTTGAGGAACCAATTCTTGAGGAAATATTATTCTAGCTTCAACATATTCCTTTGGCGGCAGATTTGCAACTCTATATCTAACTGTGTCATTATCTACAATTTTAACTTCTCCGTTTAATGGACCATGCCCAAATACTTCAATCTGATCCTTTTCTACCTCAGCAGGAAGATTTACGGTAATTTCTACCTTTTCCGTCTTTTTATTCCATTCATCACCGATAAATTGCCAATAAAGTTGAGCAACATCTTGATATTTTTGTATACCACCAACAACTCGATACTTAAAAGTAAATGTCTTTTCCTGGTCAACAGCCGAATAAAACCAGCGAATATAAACCTGTCCCGCACCTTTGCTAACTGTATAATTGCCTGGTTCCTGGCTATTATTTATCTGATAAACACCGTTTTCATCACTAATAGATATATCAGTAATATCATAACTTCCATATTTACCTTGCAAATAGATTTTTCTGTCTGCTCCATGAAAAGAACCCGAAAAATCATAGGTTCTATTTTCCGTAACATAAAGGTCACCGTTGTCCGCAATGGTTGCTTCAATATCAACATTACTAAAATGATATTTCTTTGTCTGGGCATATGCTTCTGAAGAATAAAATAATAAAAAGGTAATAAAAATGGTCAAAATAAAAAAATAAGCTGCAATTTCCTTATAAATAATACCCTTCTTAAAATTATTAAAAATAATAACCAAATCCTTTCTTAAAATATTTTAGTCTTTATTAAAATAAAATCTCTTCCTATTCAAAATTATTAATTTAATATTCGTTGCCACCAGGGCATAATTGATTTTTTTATTCTTTCAACTTTTTTTTCTTCTTCTCTTACCTGATAACCTTCTTTTGTTACCTCTGTAAAAATATCTTGAAGTTCCGTGCTTGACTCTAACCATTTTTTTGGATTTTTAATTGGGCCCCTTATTTTATCCTCAGCTTTTTCTATCTCTTCTTGCATCGATTTATTCTGGGCAATCAATGAATTATAAGTTGTTGAATCTTTACGCAATCCGGCATCTGCAATTCGAATTGAATTATTTAAAAAGATTTCGCTCTTAGCTATGGCATTCAGAGCATCACCGGCTCCAACTCCCAGACTTATCTCATTTATCTGGCGATACTGGTTTTCGGCTTCTTCAAGTTTTGTTTTTGCTTCCAAAGCCTGGGTCTTTGCTTCAAAATATTGCTGTGAATTTAAATTTTCAATTATTAAAGTAATTTTTTCTTTGGAAGAATTATATGCTTCATTAGCATTATTTATTAAGCTTAAAATCGATAATAAATCTCCATATTCTTCAATATAACTACTGTAACCTTTTGTTTCCTCAATTTTCAGGTTAATCAAATCTTCTGATTTATCTTTAAACTCAAGTTGTTCATCAGGGAGGCTATCACTAGAGATGGAAGCCAGCTCTGCCAAAGCCTTTTCATAATTTTCACGGGCTGAACTAAGATTTTTGTTGTATTCTTCTTTTTTCTTTTCAAATACTTTCTGTTCAACAAACCCATTTTTAATACTGGAAGGTAAAACAATAAAAATCCCCTCGACTTTATTCTTATAAAAATCACCCTTATCAATGAATTTTTCAGCCTCTATCAAGCTTTCATCAACCTCATTTTGCAAAAAACAACCGCTATTGAAAAGAAGAATAAAAATTGTAAATATTATAAGATTTATCTTTAGAAATGAGTAATTCTTGATCATCATTTTATATGAATAATTTCTCCAGTATTAATATTGTATTTGATTGCAGCATTGCCTTGATTTATTGAAATACTCAGAAAATCTGAAGAATCAAATAAAAGTAAGGGTTTGCCTGGTTTGACGTCTTCAAATGTATTAGTTATTGGTAATTTAATCTCTTTCTTGTTAATGATAAGAGAAAGCTTTTTCTTTTCAGATAAACCTGATTTTTTCAAATCTTCCTTCTTTATAAAAAACCTTACTGTCCCAAATGAATCTATGTCTACCACTTCGGCCTCTATTCTATCTTTCAAAATCTTTATTTTTGGTTTTTCTAATTGAACGAGACTGCTTTTAGTTATCTCTTTACCAAAGACAATCATTCCTTCTCCCTTAGATAGGTGAGCTGTAACTGGAGCCATTATATCCCTGGCTTGGAAAGTTGGACAAACCGGTTTTAAAAAAAACTTTTCATTTCTAATCTCAATAGCTTGTTCTATTCCTCCCAGTCTCTTTGTAGTATCAATTAGAAGTCCATTATCCGGCCCAACCAGAATATCTCCTCTTTCTGTTCGAAGAGCCACTATTCGCCTATTTCCTCCCACTCCGGGATCGACCACAGCTAAATGTGTACCCATTGGGAAATAAGGTATAGCTGATTGAAGGATTGTTGAACCTTTCCTTATATTAAATGATGGAATTTGATGAGAGATATCATAAATTTCTGCATGTGAATTAATGGCGAGCATAACTCCTTTTACAGCTGCAACCCATTCTCCCTGCAAACCAAAATCAGAGGTAAAAGTGATGATATTTGAAATCAATTAATCTTGTCCCTACTCCTATCTTTTCCAATAGATTATATAACAATAGTCAAAAGTCAGGTAGCTGTTTGTCTACAAATGTATCTAATATATTTTTTATTTCTACCTGTACTTCCTTCTTTTAATGAAAATAAGTAAATTTGCCTATAAAAAGTTATAGATGTTAAAATATCATTAGTGTTTCCTCCTCGCCTTAGTATACATAGAGGAACCGGAGGAGATTTAAATTAGAGGATGCAGCTTATATAAAGCAATAATCATACTATTAATATCAATATTTTTCCTTTTTATTACCTCAAATTATCTTTCCTATGCTCTTAATATCGACCGGGAGATAAAAGAACTCGGAGAGAAAATCGATCAAAAGCAGTCGCAAGCTAATCAATATGAGGATAAGATCTCTCAATTAAGCGCAGAGCTCAACAGATTGGCCTCAGAGTACGAGAATGCCTATTCAAAACTAGAAGAATTGAAAGATGCTATTTATAGTAAAGAGCTTGAACTTGAGGCAACCCAAAAAAAACTCAAGGAACGTCAAAAAATATTAAACCAAAGGTTGTCAAGTATATATATCAACGGGGATATACAGCCTTTGGAATTACTACTAAATTCAAAATCCTTTCAAGAGTTTCTATCCAGATTAGAATTATTGATTGCCATTGGTCAAAATGACATCCGCATACTTAATCAAATCACTGAAATAAAAGAAGAGATTGAAGAAGCCAGAGCAAAGCTTGAAATAGACAGGAAAGACCAGCAAAATCTGCTTGATCAGTTAAATCAAAAACAAAAGGAAATAAATATTAATTTACAAAAACAACAACAATTCATGGACAATCTTCAAGAAGAGCTAGATCAACTTGAAAGCCAGAAGTCGAGCAAAATAGAAGAAAAGAAGAGAATGGAAGAAGAAAAAAGAAAAGCCATGGCCGAAAACAACAGCAATGAAAACGGAGGTTCTTCTAAATCTATAAATGGATTCGTCTTTCCGGTAGCCGGGCCGCACGGTTACATTAATAGCTGGGGATATCCCAGGTCGGGCGGGCGTACGCATGAAGGAATAGATATCTTTGCTCTTAAAGGTACAAAGCTTTTAGCTTGCAGTAAAGGAATTGCCAGTGGTGTCGAGCCATTTGACGATGATATAGGCGGAATTAGCTTATGGATTATCGGTGATGACGGTTATCATTACTATTATGCTCATTTGGACAGTATCGCTCCAGGTGTTAATAACGGTGTACGGCTTAAAGCCGGCCAGCTAGTCGGATATGTAGGAAACTCAGGAAATGCCATAGCCACACCACCTCATCTTCATTTTGGGGTCTATCCGAATGGCGGATCTGCCATTAACCCCTATTCTATTTTAAAAGCAGCTGATAAATAACCTTTATATAAAAGCTCTGATTGTGTTATCCTGACCAGAAAATACGGTTTAAAAATGAAGATTTCTGTTACCGAGATTGACTCCTATTCCAGCGGTGGCTCTTATGAATCAACTACAATCTTTTGTGACAGCGTATTTATATCATTTCAGGAAATGGTTATTTTTATTGTCTTGGCAATTCAGCTAAATAATTTTAAAGATTTATAACACTTACAGTTTCCCGGGCAGTGCCATTAAAATTATTATTAATATGATTCAGTATAATCAGCCTTTCGATCTTTAAAATAAAGACACAACTTTTATAATTACTAAAAAAGCAATATATGATTTTATATTTAATCTAATAATGGAGAATACTATTTTGATATCTTTTTCTTTTCTCATCCGGCTTAGATATAATTTTCATAATTCGATTCTTTATTGACGTAGCTTTTTTTGCATAAATAATCATTTTTTTTTAATAATCTATTTACATGAAAATATTTTCATGATAACTTAAGACATGCAGAATCCCAAGAAGCGGAAGGCATTAACGTTACTTGGGGTTCTGTTTTTAAATACTAATTTTTACCATTTTTCTTTATGTATTTTTTATAAATCTCCTTTATTTAAATAAACTTAATAGTTTAAAAGGTATTTTTTTGAAAATTTAACGGTAATAAAGTTTTAATTTTCTATGTTTAACTTATTCCTTCTGACAAGATTAATTAATTTAATTAAAAAATAATAATAGAGAAGTAGTTCAATCGGTAAAATTGAAAGCGGAATTATCATCAAGGGTGTTTCCTTAAGCGGTGGCCAAAAATAGTAATAGGTCAACCATATTAACTCGGCTGCCCCAAGGGTCGTTAAAAGAGTCAGTATAACCAGAAAAAAGTAGAGTCTTTTTAGAGGAAGTGCTCTCCCCTTTAATTTATCCTGGCGGATAAACCATGAAGGCATAAAGACCAACAATTTGTCTTTCGATTGTTTCCTGGCCCATTCATAAGTTCCCCATAACAAACCTATGCTTAAGGCAAGCACACTCTCGACCAATATAAACCAAGATATAGAATTATCCAATAAATCCATTTCTTTTAAATATAAAAATAATTAATCAGTTAAAGCTGCAAATTTCATATTCAGATGTTTTTTATTAAGTAAACTTTTTCGAGATTACTTCTTTTGTTTTTCCTTGTTAATCCATTCAATGTCCAGCTTAACTTATTATCTTACCATTATATAATGGCCTGTTCATATAAGTATAAAGTTCTTCTATTATGCATTAACATAATTATTTAAATAATAATCCGCCTATCTAGCATTTAGATTAAATTTATATTAATCTTATAAAGTTACATCAATTACTGTTTGCTACATTTTTATTACAGGAGGAGATATTTTTGAAAGTCTATCCAAGTGAGAATATCCGCAATATCTGCTTGGTCGGTCACAATTCTTGCGGAAAAACAACTCTGGCCGAAGCCTTTCTCTACACATCCAAGGCTATTACCCGAATGGGTAGTATTGATGAAGGAAATACAGTTTGTGATTTTAATAAAAACGAAATCAAAAGGCAGTATTCTCTCTCCGCTGCCATCGCTCCTATTGAATGGAAAAATTATAAAATTAATATCATAGATAGTCCGGGTTTTCCTGATTTTATTGCGGAAGTTTATGGAGCAATGCGGGCAGTTGATGCTGTTTGTCTTGTTTTAAACGGTGTTTCAGGTATTGAGGTTCACACCGATACTTTTTGGCAAATGAGCATTGATAATAACCTTCCTCGGATTGTTGTCATAAACAAACTTGATAAAGAGCATAGCAATGCATTAGAAGTCTTCGAATCATTAGTTAAAACATATGAAGACACCAATTTTATACTTATGCAGATTCCTATAGGCAAGGAAGATAATTTTATCGGATTGGTTGACCTACTTTCCAATAAAGCTTTTAAATTTAATGATGGCCAGCAATCTGAAATTGACATACCTGATGACTTAAAAGATACTGTCGAAGATCACAGGGAGAAATTAATTGAGTCTTTGGCTGAGACTGATGATACTTTATTAGAAAAGTATTTAGAGGGTGAAGAAATAAGTGCCAATGAATTTAAAGAAGCTTTGCATCAAGCTGATCTCTCCGGTAAGCTTGTGCCAGTTTTTCTCAGTTCTTCTACTAAAAATATTGGAATTTCTCAAATACTAGATGGTTTAGTTAGTTTTGCCCCCTCACCTTTTGAAAGTAAACTACCAGCAGCTAAAGACAAAGACGGCCATGAAATCGAAATTACAATTTCCAATGATCCACCGTTAATCTCTCAAATATTCAAGACTATGGCAGATCCCTATATTGGCAAGTTGTCTTTTGTAAGAATTTTCTCTGGAAAACTGGAAACAGATTCACAAATTTATAATATAAACGAAAGCAGTAGAGAAAGAATCGGTCATCTTTACTTTATGATGGGAAAACAACAAGATGAGACTAAAGAAATTCCAGCTGGAGATATTGGAGCTATCCCCAAGCTAAACTCTGCAGAATCAGGTAATACTTTAACTAATGAAAATAATCCTGTAATCCTGGAAAAGATAAAATTTCCTGAACCTATCTACTCGGTGGCAGTTGAACCAAAAAGCAAGGGTGACGAAGAAAAGATTTCTACATCATTGAACAAGATAGCTGAAGAAGACCCTTCCTTATTGATGAAGCGTGATAAAGAAACCAAAGAAATGGTAATTTCCGGATTAGGAGATGTTCATCTAGAAACAGTAGTCGAGCGTTTAAAAGATAACTACAGCGTGGAAGCTTCCCTTTCCACACCTAAGATTGCTTATAAGGAGACGGTCAAAGGCAAAGCTGAAGTACAAGGTAAATATAAAAAACAAACCGGGGGTCGTGGTCAATACGGAGATGTCTGGTTGAAAGTAGAACCGCTTTCCAGAGGAGAAGGTTTTGAATTTGTTGATAACATTGCTGGCGGAGTAGTCCCCCGCAATTATATCCCAGCAGTTGAAAAAGGGGTAATTGAAGCAATGGAAGGTGGTATTCTAGCCGGTTATAACGTTATTGATGTTAGAGTTACTCTTTATGATGGTTCATACCATAGTGTTGACTCATCAGAGATAGCCTTTAAAATTGCCGGTTCAATGGCTTTTAAAAAAGCTGCTGAAAAGTCCAGGCCTATCTTGCTTGAACCTATAGTTAATATAGAAGTAACTGTTCCAGAAGATTACATGGGCGATGTTATTGGAGATTTGAGCAGCAAGCGCGGAAAGGTTCAGGAAATGAGTTCAATAGCAAATAACCAAATTATAAAAGCTCAGGTACCTTTGGCCGAAGTATCAAAATATGCAACTGACCTACGTTCTATAACTTCAGGCCGGGGTTCATATACATATAGCTTCTCGCATTATGAAGAAGTCCCGCATGACATGTCTGAAAGGATAATTGCTGAGACAAAAGCAGATAAAGAGGATTAGACAATTAACTATCAAAATCAAACACCTAAATCAAAAGGCATCTTTGAAGAAGCACTTGATTTTTTACCTGATGGTGTTTCCAGAAATACGCTTTATTATGAACCCTACCCCATCTATTTTAAATCAGGTTCCGGCTGCAGGATAAATGACAGAGACGGCCACCAGTATATCGATTTTTGTAATAACTATACAGCTCTAATCCTTGGCCATGCTCATCCAATGATAGTTGAAGCTATTTGTAAACAGTCAGCAAAAGGATTTTCCTTTGGAGGACCGACCATCGAAGAGTTAAAGCTGGCTGTCAGGTTAATTAAAAATGTCTCTTCTTTGGATAAAATCCGCTTTACTTGTTCTGGCTCAGAAGCAGTTCTACATGCCTTAAGGCTAGCTCGTATTTATACTGGAAAGGACAGCATTGCTAAGTTCGAAGGAGGCTATCACGGCTGGGTAGACCAGCATGATAATCCAGAAATTGATTTTATAGTCTTGTCTTATAATAATATTCAGCAGACCGTTGAGCTTATCCAAAAAAACCTTGATCAGCTGGCTGCTATTATTGTTGAGCCGATGCTGGGAGCCGGAGGCATGATACCAGCCAGGAAGGAATTCCTGGAGTTTTTGAGGAAAACTACCAGTGAAAATAATCTAGTTCTTATTTTTGATGAGATAATTACTTATCGTTATGGTTTTGGTGGGGCTCAAGGCCAATATAAAATTGAACCAGATCTGACAACATTTGGAAAAATGATCGGCGGAGGGTTGCCTATCGGGGCATTTGGAGGTAAGCAAGATATCATGTCCCTGCTTAAAGCAGAAGCTGAAACAAAATATTATAAGCAAAGCGGAACCTTTGCTGGTAATCCGTTGAGCATGGCTGCAGGATTAGCTACTCTAAAATATCTGACCAAAGATATCTTTTCCCGTTTAAATCAAGCTGGTGCATATCTTCGCAGCGAGTTAAATTCTTTTTTTAAAAAAAATGAGATGCCTGTTCAAGTAACTGGTGACTCTTCACTTTTAAAATTTCATTTTACTGCTGATGAAATTATTGATTATAGAAGTTCAATAGCCAATGCTCGAAAAGATTTATTGACAGACCTATACTTTACTCTACTCGAAGAAGGTATTCTTATTAGTCCCCGGGGATTAGCCTGCCTGTCGGAACCTATGGGAGTTAATGAAATCGAAGCTTTTATTTCTGCTGTTCAAAAAAGCATAAAAAAAATCTTATGAAAAACTCTCAATCTATGACATTAGTCATATTTCTCTCCTTTATTACTATCCTGGCAACTTATTCCTTTGGTTGCGCCAAAAGTGACCGCTTAGAAAATGTACAATTCTGGACTTATCTTCTGCAAAATGTTGAGGATGAAGAAAATATTGATGCCTTAATTAACTCACATTACGATATGGTAGTTATCGATGATGTGCGGACAATCTTTGATTTAACAGATTTTGATATGGCTGAGGCTGTTTCCCAGATAAAGAATAGCTCTAACAGCCAAGGTGAAGATAAAGTCGTCATTGCCTATATTGATATTGGTGAAGCTGAAGATTACCGCTGGTATTGGGAGGATGACTGGGAGATCGGTGACCCTGAATTCATTGTGGTAGAAGATCCAGACGGCTGGTCAGGGAATTATCCGGTCAAATACTGGGATGAAGTCTGGAAAGATATCATTATCTATGATGAGAGCTCATACTTAAATCAACTCTTGGAAGACGGTTTTGATGGTATATATCTGGACTGGATTGAAGCTTTTGAAGATGATGATGTGATAGCCAAATCAGAAGAAGACGAAGTCGATCCGGCGGAAGAAATGATTGATTTTATCGAGGAAATTGCCAGTTACTGCCGTGAACAAGACCAGGATTTCTTGGTTATAGCTCAAAACGCCCTGGAGCTGGGTGAATATGATGAATACCTGGAAATAATCGATGGCGTTGCCCAGGAGCAAATCTGGTTTGATGGCTTGGCTGATGCCAATGATACAGCCGCCGAAGGAGACAGGCCTATGCCGGCCACCGGCGAATTCAGCACTGAGTATTACTTGGAGAAGCTGGAAACGTTTGAAGAAGCAGGTTTGCCTATCTTTACCGTTGACTATGCCCTAAAGCAAGAGAACGCCGACAAAGCTTACCGGGAATCACTTGAACGGGGATTTACCCCTTATGTCTCGATGCGCAGCCTGAGCAAACTATCAGAAACACCGCCGCCTGATTACTAATATCAATAAACTATCAACCAATTCTTTGTTGATTGTTGATGACTAATTGATGATTATTCATAAAGACAGAAGACTGACGACATAAGGTATATTTCGACTTTCGACTTTCGATTTTCGACTTTCGGCTTTCGATTTTCGGCTTTCGATATTCGACTTTCGATTTTCGACATTCGATATTCGACACTTGCTAAAAGTTTATCGCTCAAAAGTTCCTGTCAATTCAGCTGAAGAAAGTATTTTACCTTGCAGTGCGTCTTCTAGTTGGCTAGCTGTAACCTGGCCGGATAAATCAATGCTGTCGACATTTAAAGCATACACAGTAGTAACGTAATCATGAGCTCCTGAACCAGCCGGAGGTTGTGGCCCTCCATAACCTGATTCGCCAAAAGTATTGTTTAATTCCTTAGCTCCAACCGGCAAATTGCCTGAAGCTCCTTCTTCAAGTGAATCAATATCTGCTGGAATATCTATCACTGCCCAATGAACCCAGTTATTGGCTATTGGGTGCTCATCAATCATAGCAACTACAAATGATTTGGTCCCATCTGGCGTGTTCTCCCAGCTGATAGGGGGTGAAACATTATCCCCTCCCTTAACACCAGTATTGGCATATTTAGCCGGTATCTCCCCCTCATTGCTAAAGGCATTTGATTTAACAGTAAATGCTGTATCATCAGTCACGGTTTCTTCACCCTCTTCCGTTGCTTCTCCTGCCTGCTCCGTCTTGTCAGCTGGCTGCTCTTCCTGACTGCAGCCAATACTTATCAACATGACTACCAGCAGACATACTATAAAGAAAATTATAAGTTTTTTCATAGGTTTCCTCCTTTTACATATAACGATGTCTTATATCCGATGTCCGGTGTTCGACACGACTCTCCACTTTCGACTTTCCGCTACCCAAATCGTGTTCGTGTACGTCCTTCGTGCTCGTCTCTCTTTACCATCCACTATCTACTCTCCACTATCCCTACTTCTACTTACTGCTTTCTTGTTCTGTTTTCAAGCTTAAGACTGAAGACGAAGACATAAGACCGACTTTCGACATTCCGCTTTCGATCGACAGAGGATATCAGCCAAATACTGAAAACCATACTGTGCACCGTCCACCGTCCACCGTCCACGTTCTATGTCTCTGTCGTCAGTTTTCGATTAACGTTGTTGGTTTAGCTCCCATATATTCCCATCCGGGTCATAGAAATAACAGTATTTTATGCCTTTCAGGCTTTCTGGATTATTAATAGTAACTGGTTCAGAAAAAAACCTCACTCCTTGCTCTTGCAAGCGCTGATAGACTGTTTCAATTTCCTCAACCTGGAGAGCTATATGGCGGAAGCCGAATTCATTTGCTTGGTCATCCTTTATGGGAAGTTGTGAGCTTCCGTTGATATATTCAGATATCTCCAGCACCATATCAAGGCCAGGCATTTTTAAATGGGCTACTCTAGCTTGGGCATCTTCTACTAATACTCCTTTAACAAAATCAAGTCCACCAATTTCAAATTCTTTAACAACCTCAAAACCTAGAATTCTAGTATAAAATTCAAAAGAGCTCTGGTAATCAGCCACAATTATGTTAAAATGAAGTGCTTTTTTAAACATCTCTTATCTCTAAGGCCCGCCAATTAACTTTAAAAAAATCCTTAAAAATATGATATCGGAAATGAATACTATTTTCTAATTACGGCTAAAGATAATAGCTTAAGGTCAAAATTCTATTGATCTAAGATGTTTGAAGCACTATTCGATATTCCACTTTCGGCTTTCACTGCTCACGATAGCTATTCATTGCTTCTTGATTAATCACTTGAAACTCGAAAATAGATGAATAAAAAAATCTAGCCTATTAGATATACGATATACATGGCCCCGATGACGCCCAGCAGGATTAAGCCGGCATCGGGCTCCAGAAAGAAGTATCTTTTTTCCGAGCGGAAGACCAGACCCATGATGGCAATAGTGGTAATAATGATGATAAACATGCCCGTCACCGCATGAACTGGTGATAGGACTGGGTAGACAGACCCTTTTACATAGAAGAGATCGAGCATAATTAAAGCTCCCATATTAAAAGCATTAGAGCCAAAAATATTACCGACCACCAGATCAAAAGCAGCCAACCTGATAGCAGCTATCGAGACTGCCAGTTCTGGCAGTGACGTGGTGAATGCAACAAACAATGTCCCAAAGAAACTGGTACCCAAACCAGTGTAGTCTGCCAGAAAATCAGCTGATAAGGCTAGCCTGGGTGCGGCCAGCAAGATAGCCAAGGTACCTAATCCAAATATTGAGAATATACCCCAGGATGGCAGACTTCTTAATCTGACAGCTACTTTCTCTTCAACTTCAGCCGATTGTTTATCGAGTTCTTGAGCAACAATATCCTTCTTATTCCTTGATATCAACCAGACTCCTAAAAAATAGATGATAAAAATAAAAATACTGCCTAAAGCCAGCCCGCCAATAGCTATACTGGTTTTGGTTATGATAAAAATTGATGCTAAAGCGGTTAGAATGATAGCCAGCCCTCCTGAGACAGCATGCCCTAAAGTCACTGCTTCTAATAAACGTTGCCGGTAATGAACTAGGTCGGCAATGGCTAAAAGAGCAAGGTTAAACAAACCCGAACCAAAAAGATCTCCAGCAGATAAATTTGGTATACCCATCCGCCCCGCACTGGCTGCAGTGGCTACCTCCGGTAAAGAGGTTACAAAAGCTATAAGCACAACTCCAATCCATAGGCCACCTAATTTTGATCGGGAAGCAATCACATCACCAAGCCAGCTAATAATAATTCCTGAGATTATAATAATTAAAGCTGAGGCAATAAATATTAATATATGATTTAATAACATACCAAATAAACACTATTCTTTTAATATATTCTGCAGTGCTTTTCTTAAGTCAGGAAAGTTAAAGTTGTAACCCATATCTAATAGTTTCTTTGGTATTACCCTCTGGCCCTCAACTATGACATTACCAAATTCACCATAGATAATCTTCAGTATAAAACCTGGCGTTGGCAGAAAAGCAGGCCTATTCATAACATTGCCTAATATTTTGGAAAACTCTTTATTGCGAACCGGATTTGGCGAGGTTATATTGACCGGCCCCTCAATTTCAGGTTTATTAAGAACAAATAATATTCCCTCGATTATGTCATCTATGTGCGCCCAGGAAAACCACTGTTTTCCATTACCGATCGGCCCCCCGAAACAAAACTTGTATAACGGAATTAGCTGATCTAACATGCCACCTTTTTTGCCTAGGACGAGACCAAACCTAGTAATCAGAACCCGGATCCCTTTTTCCTGAGCCTTCATTGCTTCAGATTCCCACTGAACAGCTACATTAGAAAGCCAATCATCTCCAGCAGTATCTGCTTCAGTTATGATTTCATCCTGGTGAAAACCATAATAGCCGACAGCAGAAGTACTTAATAAGGTAATTTCTTTATCTCCCTTGGCTTTTTTGATTATATTAACCAAATTTCTAGTTGATAAAATTCTACTCTCATAAATCTTCTTTTTTTTCTCTTGAGTCCACCTTCCAAAAATAGATTCACCTACTAAATTAATTATCCAATTATGATATTGAGCTTCCATCTGCCAGGGACCCTCTACTTTTGGATCACCTTTGATAATCCTGACTTCTTCGGGAAAATCAACGGGTCGTTTTTCAAATCGCGATAAAACTGAAACATTATGACCGGCTGAAACAAGGTGTTTTGACAATTCACGCCCAATAAACCCTGTTCCTCCGGTAATAAAAATTTTTTTCTTATCCAATAATATACCCTTTTCTTTATTCTATTATTAACTAGTTATCATAGCTGTGGAAATCCAAATACCCTGATATAAATATTTTATTTTTTATATATCTCCCTGGTTTTTTTCATCCTCAATATAGACAAATGGCATCGTTTTTCTTTTCCCGGTTTCAATAATTAAATCTATAAGCTGGCTTTTTTCAAAAGCAACATCTTTTATGTCAATTGTAAAAACCCTATCTTTCTCATTAAATTCCACATAATTTGTAAATGGCTGCTCTGCCAGAGCATTAATAATTGCTTCCGGTCAGCTGCTTCATAACATACCATTTTTAATTAGCATGCCATCGACTTTAAATCTAATTTTCATGGCTCAAATTACTTTCATATTATTTTGTCTTAGACAATACTATACAATAATTGATAATGATAATGTATATAAGTTTTTATTCAGCCATGTTTTCAGAATCTAAAGTATTTAGGCAAAAAATTATAGTTTACAAAAGTTTACTTTTTAAATATACTTAAAACTACTTTAAATATTAAATTTAATTTAAGTAATATGGTTCTAAACAAAACAGACCAGAATCTTTGGAATTTATATATCAGGACGTTTCACTGCTTTAGAGTCTCTAACTCAAAAATTTGGATTGATTCTAATTTGACAATGCCCCAAATAAAAGTCCTCATTATTTTAGCCCATAAGGGAAAGCTAAAAGTTAGCTCAATAGCAAAAATATTAAATGTAAAAACACCAAATATAACTTTTATACTCGACCATCTCAATGAACGAGGGCTAATTAAGAGGAAAAGAAGCCAAGACGACCGCCGGTTGGTACAAGTAAGTTTAACCGAAAAAGCAAGTAGATTAATCGATAAGCTTTATCAAGCCAAATCTGAAAATTTTATTAAGGCCTTATCCCGTATGAGCGCAAAGGAAAAATATGCATTAAAGCAAGGCCTAATAGCATTAGAAAATGCTTGCCAAGTAAAAAGTAGAGGAGATTAAAATGAATAAGAATATCATAGAAACCAAAGACCTAAAAAAAATATACCCCGGAAATGTTTTAGCTGTAGATAATGTTTCCATTAAAATCAAAAAAGGTGAAATATTTGGTTTTCTGGGGCCAAATGGCGCTGGAAAAACAACAACAATTTTAATGTTGATAACCTTGTTAAAACCGACAGACGGAGAGGCATTTGTGTGTGGCTTCGACATTGTAAAAGAACAACACAAGGTAAGAACTTGTCTTGGGTATGTATCCCAAGATATTGCTGTCGATGATGATCTGACAGGCAGAGAGAATCTTCTATTACAAGCTGGTTTCTATCATTTGCCAGGTAGAATAGCTAATCAAAGGATAAATGAAGTCCTACATATGGTCGACCTTCAAGACTGGGAATATAAAAAAGTTGAACAATATTCAGGTGGCATGCGTAAAAGGCTTGATATTGCAGCCGGACTAATTCACCGACCAATGGTCCTCTTTCTTGATGAACCGACATTAGGCCTAGATATTCAAACCAGAGTTAAGATTTGGGATTATATTGAGAGGCTTCGAACCGAAAAAGAAATCACAATTTTTGTAACTACCCATTATATGGACGAAGCAGATTCTCTCTGTGACCGGATTGCCATAATCGATCATGGAAAGATAAAAGCCAAAGGCTCACCTGACTTTCTTAAAAATGAATTAGGTGGAGATATTCTCCAGCTTAAAATTCAGGAAAAAACAAAGATTAAAAAGGATAATCTAGTAACTGAAATCAAGAAATTGCCATTTGTCGAACAAGTCAAGACAAAAGATGGTAGTCTGCTCCTATACATAAAAGACAGCGAAAGTTCAACACCAAAAATATTTTCCCTACTAGAAAAAATTGGTGTTTCAATCGATAATATGCTTTTAAAAAAACCGTCATTAGATGATGTTTTCCTTCATTATACAGGCCGCGAATTAAGGGATTCTTCGGCTAATAGAGAAGATTCAATCAAATCAAGGATAACTATGAGGAGAGTAAGAAAATGATCAGTTTTGCAAGTGATACCTATTGGGTTTTCTGGCGAGAGATAAAGCACTTACTAAGACAGCGCTTTAGAATATTCATGACTATTTTTCAACCAATTCTCTGGTTGACCTTAATGGGTAATGTTTTTCAAAGAATTGCTCAAGTACCAGGTTTTCCAGCTGACTCCTACCTTAATTATATGGCTCCCGGGATAATTGTAATGGTGACACTTTTTGGAGGAGTATTCGGGGGCATGACATTGATATGGGATAGACGATTAGGTTTTCTGCAAAAAATGATGGCAGCTCCAATTTCCAGAACTTCAATTATTTTTGGAAAAATGTTGTCAATTGCAATTCAAACTATCTTTCAAGCAAGTATTATTTTTATTGTTGCTTTAATCATGGACGTCGACTTTAATACCGGAATAGGTGGCTTTACAATAATGCTAATCCTGGCCAGCATGCTCTGTCTAGTCTTTGCTGGTATTTCATTATCACTTGCTGCTATATCTACTTCTCATGAGACCCTTATCGCTGCAGTTAACCTGCTAACAATGCCTATGATGTTTACCAGCAATGCTATGATGCCATTGGATATGATGCCTAATTGGCTTCAGAATATCGCTAACTATAACCCTATTACCTATGCAGTAAATCCAATAAGATCGTTATTCTTAACTGGTTATGATTGGACAGCCATTAACACTGCCGGAATTATGCTAAGTTTGTTTACGATTTTCCTGACAACCCTGGCCGTTTATTTGTTCAGAAAAAATGTCAATATATAGATTGACTTGCAATCATTTAATCAAATAATTGGTTCAAGCTCTTCATATTCAAAAGGTTCGATGACATCTGGTCTATTAGTTTCGGCCCCTCTTTTTGAAATCAATCTTGATACAGGATAAGCTTCAAGATCATTGCCTTGATAAGGTTTTAATAAATCCTTTATCCTGTTTTTGGTTAATTTTAAATCCAGCCAGTCTTTCTGATTTTCATCTAATAAAATAACCGGCATCCTTTTCTTGATATTATGGATCTTCGAGAGCAAAGGATTTGCCCTTGTCGTAATAATAGAAAAGGTTTCAATTGTCTGGTCTTTATTCTTGGCCGACCACGAATCCCAAATTCCCGCCAAGGCAAATAGTTGTTTATTCTTAAACCTTATATAATACGGATACTTTATTCTATTCTGGTCTCTATACTCGAAAAAACCATCAACTATTATCAGGCAACGTCTTTTATTTATTGAATATTTGAAAGAAGGTTTATTAAAAATAGTCTCTGACCTAGCGTTTAAAGTTTGATACTTGATCTTGTTAGCCGTCTCGATATTTTCTGCCCAGAATGGAATAAGCCCCCATTGAAAAAGTTTAATTTGATCGGGATCATCGCTGGTAATCACCGGATGAAAAGGTGTTTTAAAAGCTGAGACGTGGTACGCTTTCTTAAACTCTTCAGGTTTGACAAAATGTGCATTAAATTGTTTTTCAATATATTTTTTCTGTCTGGCAATTGAAATATTAAAACACATCTTCTAAAAATTAACTTTAAATATTAAAACCGGTTATTTAAAATTATATTGCTTATCTTAAATATTGAAATAAATAAAACAAATATTTGATTTCATTTATTAGAAATAAATCAAAAAATTGTTTAAAAAGAGGAGAAATTCATGAATTTACTATTCGAATCAGTAGTCTTGGTTTTTATTTATATGTCAGCCTTCTTTATACTCGCTTTAATCAAGAAAGATAATAGCTTGATTGACATTGGTTGGGGAATAGGTTTCATGCTTGTTGCTATATACTCTCTCCTGAGAAATGGATTATTTCTCCCCAGGCAGATTTTAGTTACTCTACTAATTCTATTCTGGGGTTCCAGGTTATCATTTTTTATTTATTTAAGAAAAAGAGGAAAAGGAGAAGATTTTCGTTATAAAGCATGGCGAAATAAGTGGGGTAAATTTTTTATCATCAGAAGTTATCTTCAAATATTCATGCTGCAAGGATTTTTTTTAATAATAATTGTTTATCCATTAATATTAATAAACTCTTCCTCTAATGAAAATTTAAATATAATCGACGGCCTTGGTTTTTTAATTTGGATTTTTGCTTTTGCCTTTGAGTCAATAGGTGACTGGCAATTAAAAAAATTCAAGTCAGATATTACAAATAAGGGTAAGATAATGAAATATGGATTGTGGAAATATACACGCCACCCAAATTATTTCGGTGAATCTTTACAATGGTGGGGTATTTTTGTAATTTCTCTTTCCGTAGCTTATGGCTGGACAGCAATCATTAGTCCAATATGTATAACTTTTTTACTGGTTAAAGTATCTGGGATCCCATTACTTGAGAAAAAATACGCAGATAATCCTGAGTTTCAGAAATATAAAAAAACAACTAATGCTTTCATACCCTGGATACCAAAAAAATAGATTAAATTAATTTCGAAGTGATGTTTTAAACAGTTTTCACTTTTGTATATGGAAATATTACAAATATATCAGATTATTTTAAGACCTATATGGTTTCCAAAATAATTAGGATTTTTTTCATATATATTAAAAGAGCAAGCAAATCAGAAAATTATTACAAAAAAGTTATAATTTGGCAGTATCTTTTGAATCAGAAGTATAGCAATGTTATTATTAAATAAGTTAATAGAATCTATAACATACCTGGGTAGAAAGGGAAATCAAAATGAGTGAACTCGCAATTCTTGCAGAAGAAATAAGTTATTCTTATGGGCAAATCATGGCAGTAAATAACATAAGTTTTAAAGTAGAACCAGGTGAAACTTTAGGTTTTCTTGGCCCAAACGGCGCCGGCAAGACAACAACAGTGAAAATGCTAACCGGGCAACTTGAACTAAAATCAGGCAGAATTCAACTTTTTGGCCAGGACGTGACTAAGCAAAGCCCTGAAATTCAGGGAAGGATAGGTGTTTGTTTTGAAGAGAAGAACCACTATCTTAATATGTCTGCCAAGGAAAACCTGGAGTTCTTTGCCAAGCTTTTTGGAGTCAAGGGCTATGATGCGATAGAAGCTCTTCGTAATGTTGACCTAGCAGGCCGTGAAAAAGACCGGGTTAAAGAGTACTCAAAAGGCATGCGTCAAAGATTGATGATTGCCCGCTCGCTAGTTAATAAACCTGATGTTCTATTTTTAGACGAGCCAACAGATGGACTCGATCCGGCTTCCGCCCAATCAATAAGAAGAATAATAAAAAAAGAAGCTGAACGCGGTGCTGCTGTATTTCTGACAACCCATAATATGAATGAAGCCGATGAGTTATCTGACCGAGTGGCTTTCATGAATGAAGGCAAGATTGTTGCCCTTGATACGCCCGAGAATCTCAAACTTGAACACGGAAAGCGTTCGGTAAAGATACGTTACCGCAGGGATGGTGAGGTTCAGGAAGAAATCATTGCTCTAGATAAAGATGATACTGGAGAAAAGTTAAAAGCCGCTGTTGGAACAGAAGGCTTGATAACTATTCACACCGAAGAATCAACTCTTGAGCATATCTTCATAGAATTAACCGGAAGAGGGCTTGAGTGATGAATAAACCTGTATCACGCATTACAATAATCTGGTCTATTATAATCAAGGATTTACGTGAGTATTCAAGAGATAAACTTTGGATATTCCTGACAATTCTCGGCCTGGTCTTTTATGTTCTGATTTTCTGGCTTTTACCGAGTAAAGTAAATGAAACTATAACTATAGGGATACACCAAAAAGGGATGGATGAATTAATCGAGCAATATGCTGAAGAAGAAGAGGAAGGGCTTAAAATCATAGAATTTGATTCATCAAAGGACCTCAAAGCGGCCGTTGAAGGAGAATCGGATACTGATGAAAAAATTGGACTTGGTATTGATTTTCCAGATGATTTTCTAGAGAAGACAGCAAGCGGGGAAAAAACAATTGTACGAGTCTATGCTGATACTTCTATTCCCAAGGAAATACGAAACGCCATGTCCAGTTTTGTCCGTGAAATGGCATATGCTATCAGAGGTACAGCATCAGGAGAAGGAAGCCCAGAAGAAATCTTTCCAGTTGAATTTCCCGATGAAGAAACCCAAATCCTCGGTGTAGACCGGGCGGGTAATCAAGTGCCATTTAAAGAAAAGATTAAACCAATGCTTGCTTTCTTTGTTTTAATGATAGAGTCCATGGCTTTGTCATCATTAATTGCTACCGAAGTGCAAAGAAAAACTGTGACCGCTTTATTGGTAACACCCGCTAAAACAAGTGATGTGCTCATGGCTAAGACTATCCTCGGTACATTTCTGGCTTTTATTCAAGCTACTATACTCCTATTAGCTATCAATGCATTTGAAACACATGCTCTCATTTTACTGACAATGATTCTTCTGGGAGCTGTTATGATGACCGGCATTGGATTGATCTCCGGTGCAGCCGGAAAGGATTTTCTCGGAACACTTTTCTATAATATCATGTTTATATTTCCTTTAATGATTCCCGCTTTTGCTGCTCTCTTTCCGGGAACCGCTTCGAGCTGGGTTCAAGTTTTACCAACCTATGGCCTTGTTCAAGCGATTATC
Source organism: uncultured Actinomycetota bacterium (assembly GCA_964346985.1). Classification (GTDB taxonomy): domain Bacteria; phylum Actinomycetota; class Aquicultoria; order CAYFWW01; family CAYFWW01; genus CAYFWW01. Next base: position 323 of record CAYFWW010000014.1, on the reverse strand, counting down.
CGTTCAACTTCTTATGCAGAAGGATGGGTTAAAGTTCTACCCTTTATCAGTATGGTTATTGCCTGGAATGTAGTTATTTTCGGTTCAGGATTAGTCATACTTAAAAGGAGGATTGAAACACTATGAGCATTAAACGAGCCTTTAAAGTATTGATTAAAGATCTGCAAATCGGTCCACGCTCTCCGGTATTACTTTATGCTATTGTTCTGCCTATAGTAATGACTTTGCTCATCCAAGGCGTATTTGGCACTTTATTAAGCCCAAAACCACGACTGGGGATTGTCGACCAAGGTAACTCACAAATAACTGAAGATGCTCAGGAA
>CAYFWW010000013.1:0-214418 GCA_964346985.1 uncultured Actinomycetota bacterium | reverse complement strand
TCCTCTGTCCTCTGTCCTATGTCCTCTGTCCTCTGTCCTATGTCCTATGTCGTCAGTCCTCTGTCGTCAGTCCTCTGTCGTCTGTCCTATGTCGATTTTATATTATTGATTTTCTGATTTTTGTTCGCTAATAGCTTGTTGAAATTTTTCAATAATTTGCTGAAGAATTGAAGCTCGTTCTTCAAGTAGAATGTGATAGGTCTGCGGCACTAGTTTAAAAGCCTGAGGGTTCTGCAGGTCAAGCTCGAAGGAATTATATATCATATTGTAATAAACCGACCCTTCGGTGCAGGTCTTTAAAACAACATATAGAGTTTCTTCCCGCCATTTTGCATAATCAGGGTCCTCGATGCTTTTCTGCTTTAGCTCCTCAACCTTATCGAGCTGATTCTGAAGAAGCTTGGCACTCTCTTGCAAACTCAGCTCATCCGGAATATCAAGCGGCGGTTTGATATCCCCTGCCAATGATTCCTCAGTTGCTTGTTGTTCAACTCGAGGCTTCTTTTGCTCTTTCTCTTTTTTCTTTGCCGCTTTTTTATTCTCTTTCTTGCTCAATTCATTATCTCCTTAGTTTTTAAGATGTAGAGAAAATAATAAAAGTCTTTAGCCTTTTTGGCAAGAACCTTTTGATAAGTTCGAAAATAAGAAATGACATAAGATTGAAGACATATGAAAGAGACAATAAGAATTTAAATAAAACAATCCCTGAGCCACCCGGCCGCATTCTTTATTATTAAACATGCAAAGCACTCAAATCTTTCCCAATCAAAAGAGAGGAAGGTGACCATTCTTAACCTTTACTGCCACTATATGTGTTGATTTTATTCTATCAGGTTAAAGAAAACACGCTTTGTGCCGATAATAGTAAAAATTAAGGTAGAACCATTAATCGCAGCCCACAATTGACACAATAATCTAACCTTAAAATGAAAGGTATATTTAATGAGCGTTGCTGAGAAAAACAAAATTGATGAAGTATGGAAGAAGATTTTTTACAAGAAAAGAATTTTGATAATCGAAGACGAACCGGGTTTAGGCCAAGCTTTAATTAGCGTTCTTGAAAAATATTTGGATCAAGTAGAAGTTGCTAAAACCAGCCGCTCAGCATTGAACCGTCTAAGCAGGAGGTCATTCGACCTTATTATCTCAGATATAATTCATCCCAAGATCGAGGGAATCGAATTAATGAAAAAGATAAAAGACAGAGCAGATGGGACTCCCATCATACTTATGACTTACCATCCGGCTGTAAGACACACCTTTGAAGTCCTGCACTACCATGTTGATGATTATTTGATCAAGCCATTCAACGAGGAACAATTAACCGCTATTATCTTAAAAGCTTTGTTAGAATAACAAAACCATCTTGGAATAATAAAGCTCAAACAATAATGCTTATTACCTTTTGTTATAGTAAGATATTCAACTAAAAGACTTATATATCATGAATTATTTGGAGACAAACATCCTGGTATGTGGGGCCGGTATCATTGGCTTGACTATGGCCAGGGAACTGAGGCAGAAAGGTTATCAAAATATAACCATTATTGAAAAAGAAAAAGAAATCGGCCTACATTCCTCTGGCCGGAATAGCGGAGTCTTGCATGCCGGTATCTATTATTCCCCGGAAAGCTTGAAAGCCAAATCTTGCCTGCGCGGAAATTTTTTAATGAAGGAATACTGTCGCCAAAATAATATTACTGTCGCCGAGACTGGAAAAGTTATCGTAGCCGGAGATAAAGATGAACTCGATACTCTGCATAAGCTTTATGACAGGGCTTTAAAAAATGGGGCAAAAGTAGAATTAATCGATAAAAAACAGCTGGCTAAAATTGAACCAAATGCCAAAACAACAGAATTAGCCTTATATTCCTATTATACAGCCGTGGCCGACCCTGAAGCCATTTTAAAATGCCTGGCTGAAGAGTTGAGAAATTCTAACCAGGTAAAGTTGCTTTTAGATAATCACTTCTTAGGACTGGATAGTGACAATACTGCAAATACTAACAGGGGAAAGATAAAGTTTGATTTATTTATTAATACGGGAGGTTCTTTTTGTGATAAAATCGCTCACCATTTCAAGGTGGGCTTGAACTATAAAATAATTCCTTTTAAGGGTACGTATAAAAAATTAAAAAGAGGCAAAGAGAACCTGGTCAAGGGAAATATCTATCCTGTTCCGGATATTAATAGTCCTTTTTTAGGAGTCCACTTCACCAAGGTAATAACTGGCGAGGTGTTTATCGGCCCGACAGCCATACCTGCTTTTGGCCGGGAAAATTACGGTTTAATCAAAGGAATAAAACCGGAGGCATTAAAAATAGCCTATCAAGATTTAATCCTTTTGGTTAAAAATTCAAATTTCAGAAAAGTTGCCCGGGCAGAACCAAGAAAATACATCTTCAATTATTTCTTTAGGGATGCTCGAAGGCTAGTCAAGGAGATTGATCCCCGGGATATAGTAGCATCGCCAAAAACCGGTATCCGTCCCCAGCTAGTTAATTGGGGCACTAAAGAATTAGTTATGGATTATAAAATAATTAAATCAGAAAAAAGCCTCCATATTCTTAATGCAATTTCTCCCGGTTTTACCAGCTCAATGGATTTTGCCCAGTATGTTGTGAAAAATTATGTCGATTAGCAATGAATCGTGACTTGATTGCTTGTCATAGCCTTAATGCCTTATCCTTAATTCCTCTCATGACAGAAATAGAAATAAAAAGCGATTTCCAATAAAGAGGGCTGAAATTATATTATTTAAGACTGAAGATAAAGACAGGAGACAGAAGAACGAGGGCATTAGAGTATATTCTGTAAGTATCAGGCCCTGACCTGATATCTAGTCACTAAGTCACCTGTTCAATAAATCACTATTATAGTGATGAGCCTTCACCCCCACCTTAATCCTCCCCCATCGAGGGGGAGGAAAAGATATGGGTTAATCCTCACCACAGGGGAAGAAAAGTACACTGGTTTCCCCTCCCTTGATGGGAGGGGACAAAGGGGAGGGTGATGCCCCTTCACTCAGTAGCCAAGTAAACGTCTTTAGCTAAGTGTTTTCACTCCCACCTTAATCCTCCCCCATCTATAGGGAGAAAAGTACACTGGTTTCCCCTCCCTTGATGGGAGGGGATTAAGGGGAGGGTGAATCCCAACTACTAACTAACCAAGCTACCCAGCTGCAATTTTCAACATCGGCTTTTAATAATCTTTCACTAAAAAAGAATAAAGTTACATTTTCACCAATATTATTGTATTGATATTCCTAATAAACTTCTAAAATGTAAAAAATAGGAAAAAAGTACTATATACTTTGTTATAAAAAATGTTTATATTTATATACATAACTATAGATTTTTTTAAAAATTAAATTATAAACTAACTGAAAAAAGGCAGTAATTGATAATAATTTAAAGAAAATATTAATAATATTTGAAATATTTAATAAATATTAAATATAATGCTTTTGTTACAGTTAAAAATACACTAATATAATTTGTAATATAACCTTCATTAATATTATAAAGAGGTGCAAGTTTTTGGAGATAGGTTTATTTTTAATAAGCCATAAAGGGGCTATAGATAGTTTTGTTGACTTAAATGCAATCGCCGAAGAATTTTCATTCCTTTCGACAGTAAAAATTTATGATGACCTTTTCTCATTAGAAGATTACAATGATTTATACAAGACCATTCGCCAGAACTCTTTTGATGGAATTATTATTGCCGGCTATTCTAAAGATTTTTACATTAACTCTCTTGGTGGTAAAGATTTCATTAATAGTATAGAAAAAGCGGGTATTAATCCCAATAGAATTGGTTTTGTCGATATAGGAGAATATTTTGCTTTTCATTATGATTTTGAAGATTCGCCTTTCTCAATATCGAAGTGCTGGTCTTATATTAGGGCCAAAGCCAGAATAAGCCTAGAACTAACCAGAATAAATACATCTCTTCCAGCAGAAATGAATTGGAAACAATTCCTTTCTGTAATCGGAGTAATCGGGTTAAATCATTCAACTTTAGCAACTGCATACTATCTTGAAAAACAGGGTTTTTCAGTTGAAATAATTTGTGAACAAGAAGAACTAGACAGCTACGGAGATTTAATGATAAAAATGCCATTTATATACTCCGGTATTTCTTCAAGTTCGTTAATAAAGATTAACACTTTATCATATTTTACTGAATTCTACGGACAACCCGGGAATTATCATCTCTGCTTTAACCAGCCCAATGGAAATGAAAAAAGACTAAAGATAGGTGGCCTAATAATAACTGAAGAAAGATATTTAGAGCAGATTCCTTTTTGGAAGAGCATCTGGTCAGAAAAAATGTTTAATCAAAAAATTAACAAAACAAAATATGCAGGATTTTTTAAAGAAACGAGTTCAACAGATAAGATTGTCTTTCTTTTCAATAAAAATGAAAATAATATAGATCAATTAAACAAAGAAGCAAAGCAAGCAGCTTCTTTTTTCCCGTCTAGCTTATCTAATAAAACCTACCTGGAAATTGAAAACGATATAAGAGTATCTATTTCCAGATGTTCTGGTTGTGGAATATGCCAAAGAATATGCTCCTTTGGAGCAAACTATATTAAGAAAGGCCAAAACTTTTCCCGGTATGACCCAGAACGATGCCAAAAGTGCGGGGCGTGTGTTGCAGCTTGCCCCAATGAAGCCAGAGATACTCCATTTGATACCCAAGAATATTATAAAAAAGGAATTAAGGTTCTAGCTAATTCTCCTCATATAGATAGATCTTTAGTCTTATTATTTATGTGTAATAGATTTGTCCAATATTATTCGACAGAGTTATTTCTTGATCGAAATTTTAATACACTTCAAGAATCATCAGTCTATCCTCTTCAGTTGAGTATGAATTGCCTATTAAGATTAGATGTTCAGTTTACACTGGAAGCCCTTTTAAATGGATTTTCAGGAATAGGTATAATCTCATGTTCTAAAGAACTCTGCCGGTATCCGGGGGCATCTGCAAAAATACGAAAAAAAATCAATTCAATCAAAAATATCTTAGCTGAAAGAGCAATTGACCCTAACAGAGTCAAATTAATAGAAAATTCTCCAGGGGAAGATGAAGAATTTTTAAAAGATATAAATGAATTTTTAAGAATTTTTAAAGGACAGGTCAAGCTGTAGATTACTATGAAGCAAAAGATTAATGTTTTAAGGTTAGGTGGTTGCTCAGGCTGCTATTATTTAATAACCGATTACTGTTGTCAGAATAATTTATTTACTAGTGTATTTAAAAATTTTGAAATAAAACATGATCTTTTAATTGATATAAAGGAAATTAAACCCGCAGATATAACAATTATCGAAGGTAATTTGGTCCAAAATAGGGATTTAGATAAATTACAAAATATTATTAATAATTCAGGCATTATTATAGGTCTGGGCACTTGTACATTATTAGGGGGTGTCTCCTGCTTAGACGAACTGAGTAATGTAGATTATGGCAAGAGGTTTAATAAAGGCCATGCCAGGTCCAATATGACCGAAGGGATAATATTAAAGGATTTAATCAAGTTTGATTATGCTATTAAAGGATGTCCTGTCACCTCAAAAGATATAGAAGAATTTTTTAATTATATTGAAAATGGTTTTGAAACTGATGAAGTTCAAGATAACCATAATCTTTGCTACGAGTGTCCGAGAAATTTCGATTTGAACAATATTTATAATGAAAATATTGCTGATGAAAATAGTGAATTTGCATTTGAAGAAGTATCTAAAATCAGGCATCAACATTTTTATGAAACTGAAGTAACTGAAGAAGGCAAATGTTTTATCGAACAAGGTATTGCCTGTTTAGGCTTGGTAACTGACCTAGGTTGTGACGCAAAATGCATAAAAGCCAATGTCCCTTGCCAGGGTTGCAGAGGCAGCGAACAAGAATTAATAGATAGGGGAGTAAAACTTGTCAACAGCCTTTCGCTTCTACTTCCTACAAGTGACCTGAAGGTTCTATTTAATTCAATAGAAGCAGGCTACCTTTATAACGCTCCTTACCGAAACATCTGATGTCCAGCATGAACAGGACGATAATCATCAACAATATAGCCCGCCTTGAAGGTGAAAGCAGTGTTGAGATAGTTTTAGATAAAAATAACCAGGTTTCCAATGCAAAGTTCCTTACATACCAAGGTAAATATTTTGAAGAACTATGTGTAAAGCGCTTCGTTTATGACCTGCCATCTATAACTGCACGGATTTGTGGGGTCTGTTCAATAGCCCACAATCTTGTTTCGATTAAAACAATCGAAGATATGGTCAAGGCCGAGATTCCAAAAACCGCTATTTTGCAGAGAAAAATTCTTGCCGCTTGCCAGATAATACAAAGCCATCTATATTTTTTATTCTTTATGGTTTTGCCTGATTTTGTCCATCAAGAAGATGTCGTAGAGCCTGAGATCAAGTCTTTTAACTATTTATTACAAGCCTATCCGGATCTAATGAAAAATGTATTGAGATTAAAAAGTCTTGTAGGCGAAGTTTCTGAAGCAATAGGTGGCCAATTGATAATGCCCTTCAAAACAATCCCGGGTGGTATTAGCCAACCTCTTGAAAATTCTGTAAGAATTGAATTATTAGAGAAAGTTAGGGAAATCAGAGATTTAGCACAAATAATAAGAAACGACGGAAAACGCTTTTTTGAAGCAAAACTCAATAATACAGATCTTACAAAGAATTTTAATTGTTTTGTTGCTTTATCAGGAAAGGGGGAAATCCCATATTATGGTGATGAAATCAATATTCTCTGTCCAGATAGCCGGATAAAAAATATCAGTTCAATAAATTTAAAAGACGGTATTATTTCAATGGATGAGTCAAACCGTACTGTCTCAACCTTCACCAATAATTGCCAGAAAGAAACTTATAAAACTTTATTTACCGGCCCTTTAGCTAGAGTAAGTATAAATAAGAAAATTAATACTGAACATGCAAATAAAGCGCTGGAAGAGCTAATGAAGATCAGCCAAAATAGCAAGCTATACACTAACATATTTAATCATTTAGCTCGATTAATTGAGATATTATATGCTTCTGAGAAGATTTATATCCTACTGCAGGATGATTCAATAATAAATTCAAAGGTAAGAAAAGCTGTTAAACCTGATTTTGGGGAAGGAATAGGTTTTATAGAGGCTCCGCGGGGATTATTATTCCATTATTATAAAACCAACGAAGAAGGACGGGTTGAGAAAGTTAGAATTTGCACACCATCTGAACAGAATTTAGATTTAATTGAATATAATATTTTAAACAAAGCCAGAGAATTATTTAGTGATGGCCAGATTTCAACTGAAGGAGAAGAAGAAATTAAAAAAACTATACGCTGCTTTGACCCCTGTATAAATTGTGCCGTTAAACTGGTTATATTAAAGTAAAAAGTTAGCTATGCGGCTGGTTATGCAGTTCAAGCCTGCCACTAACACACCTTGATCTTAAGCCTTCTGTCTGTTCTTTATTGTCCCCTGTTTACAGTCATCATATAAAAGTGGAAAATATATTGAAGATCAAAATCATTAATTCAAAAGAACCTGTGGTTATGTAACCAGAGAAATCCATGCTTCCATCTGTTTTTTACAGCCTGCTTCTCCCCACATTTTTCTGACTCTTTCATCTGAACATATATTTTCTATTAATATGGAATATTCGTCCTTATTCATCTCAATCAAAGTAATCTGAGAATTTCGGGAGGCATTTAAAATTATGAGCATTGCTATTCCCCGACCAAATGAGTCGTCGAGTTTTGGTTTTACGACTGTTTCGAGAGCAGCGACGATATTCAACTTTATTTACCCCCATAGACATTAACTATTCGACCTTTCGAATCTATCAGCTCAATAGAAAGACTATTATTATCTGCTAGTGAATGAGTAGCGCAAGTTAGACATGGATCATAACACCTGATAACCATCTTAATATGATTTGCAGCTTCATCTGTTATTTCCCCATTATCAATACATTCTTGGGCAGCAGAATTTATACTTCTATTCATTTGATAGGAATTATGAGCTGTAGCTACAATTAAATTAATCTTTTTAATCCTACCGACGCTATCAGCCCAGTAATGATGAATTAACAGTCCACGTGGAGCTTCAACTACTCCTATTCCTTCACCGCCTTTTCTCTTGATTACATTTCTCACTTTGTTCGAGACAATTTGGTCATCTTCTAAAAGAATTAAAGCTCTTTCAAAAGCGTAGAGAACTTCTATAAAACGAGCATAATGCTGGTATACTTTTGCTTGGACAGATCCTCCTTGGCCGAGTGATTTGAATTCTATTAAAGCAGCCGAAGCTTTCTCGGTAGGAATGTCCTGAGCTATATTCAACCTGGCCAGAGGGCCACTTAAATATGTCCCTTCAGGAAAACCCTTTTCCAGTAGAAAAGGTATCTTATGATAAGACCAATCAACGACTTTTTCCCCCAGATAATTAAGATAATTGGAAGTTTCAAATTGATAAAGAAGTTTATTATCCGGATCGATAAATTTAATTTGGCCTTGATAAAATTCTAACTGGCCATCATTTGAAATAGCAGCTTGTATTGAAGAATTATCGGTCAGAACTCCCTGATGTTTTGTAAATTCCTGAATAATTTTCCAGCTTGTCTCAAAAGTTTCCTCTGCCAGCTTGAGCCCCTTCTTTACTTCTTTAGAAAGATCAAATCTTTCTTCATGAGTCATAGGTTTACTCATGCCTCCGGGAATTACTGAAACGGGATGAATAATCCTGCCCCCGACTTTTTTCATTATTTCTGAGCTTATCCTGCGCATCTCAATTGCTTTTTCCATTAAAAGAGGTTGAGTTTTCATGAGGCCAATAAAACTTCTTTCAGACGGATTGATATCTTTGGTTAGAAGAAGAAAGTCCGCTGCTGCCAGAAAATAAAAATGAGCAGAATGACTATAGATAAGCTGGGCTAAGTTAAGCAGTTCTCTTAATTTTAATGCAGCCGGAGGAATTTTTGCATCAATAATATCTTCACATGCTTTCACGGATGCAAGATGATGGGATACCGAACATATGCCACAAATCCGAGTCACGATTAAGGGCATTTCCCAAAGCATCCTTCCCTGGCAAAATTTTTCGAAACCTTTAAGTTCATTCATTTGAAGCCTGGCTTCCTCAACTCGGCCATTATCATCCAAAATCAAGACTATCTTCCCAAGGCCCTCTATTCGACTAACTGGCTCAATGTCAATTCTCTTAGTCATCTTGTTTTCCCTTCTTAAAAATCTTAGGGAGAATCGAAACCGGTAAGGAAAATCTATAGCCTGTTCCGACAATGTCATCATTAATCAGAACTGCTCCTGCCGGCAAAATTGTTGCCAGTGCATCTATAATTTTAGTCCCTTGTTCCATGGCATTTGGGCTTGGGCCAAAACAACCGCGGCAGGGCATATTCCCATTTAAGCATCTGGCTTGGCACCCCTCTATGGTTGCCGGTCCCATACATAAAATCCCCTGCTCAAGAAAACATCTATCTTGATCAATATTTTTTAGCTCAGCAACCGAAAATACTTCTTCTGTAAAAAGTTTTCTTCTGGGTAAAAGGTGTGGCTCTAATTCACCGATTTCTTTTTCATCAACTTCTATTGGATAGATGCTTTCCGCTAAGAATTGCCTACGCGGCACAGTAAGAATAGTTCTTTCCCTTCCGCATTCATCGCACAGATTCTTGGTGTTTTTAACAGGTTCTTCTCCCTCAATAACAGCAATAATAATGTCTTTTATTTGTTCAGAAATAGGAGGGCAACCAGGAACATAATAATCTACCTTTACAACTTGATTAATAGATTGAACAGCTTTTTCTAGATTAGGTACCTCTTCTTTATTAGGGGCAGTCCCTTTTTCACTTTTTGTACTTACTGTTGTTCCATAGTAGCATTCGAATACTTCCTTGCAGCTATAAAGATTTCGTAATCCTTGCAAGCCTCCGAAGTTAGAGCATGACCCAATCGCAATTAAAACATCAGCTTTTTCTCTTGCTAGTTGTATAATTTCCCTGTTATGATTATTGGCTACCGCACCTTCGACCAAGATTATCGACGATTCACTTATCTCATTTGTATCATTTAACGGTGAATAGACCAGATCAATCTGGTCTATAACAGGAATTATTTGCTGGTGCAGGTCTAAAAGGGACATATGACATCCGCCACAACCTTCAAGTTTAATTGTGCTTAATCTTATTTTAGTTCCCATTTTTCTACCTTATCTTGTTAATCATTTCTGAAAAATCATTCATCTCTTTGATTACAACGGAGCCATCTTCCGGTTTAACACTGATTATCCTTAATCTCTCTGGATCTATCTTTCTTGACCTGAGAACTTCCCGAAAAAGGCTAACGCGACGGTCCATGTCCCTATTACCAACGATATTGTGGCAATGGCCTTCATCACAATTAACTAAAATAACGCCATCAAAACCCATCTTGAAAGCATATAAAATATGTTGGCAATCTATTCTACCGCCGCAGACAATTCTAAAAGGTAATATATTTTCAGGAAATATATATGAGGGATTTTGATAGACAAGTTCCCCTGCTCTATCGACTGCCGGATAGCCGCAACCATCACAATATATTGCCAGAATCATAGATTCCTGAAATAAATTTGTCTGGCTGAGAATATCAATTGAATCTAGAATATATTTCCTGGGATAAGTAACTAAATCCCTTGCTCCTGTCGGGCAGGCAACAACACAATTTCCACAACCTGTACATTTCTCAATATCAACCGTGCTAATGCCAGTAGATTCATCAATTTTATTTGCTCTAAAAGCACAAGTTCTAATGCAGGAGGCGCAACCACCACAGAAATCCTCTTCTACTTTAGTTACTAGAACTTTGTGTTCTATTTCTTTTTGGTTAAGTTTTTCAGAAACTGCCAAGACAGCAGAATCCGCGTAAGTAATTTGAGATTTTAGGTAATTCTCATTTTTAAAAACTTGCGGAATGAGAGCAATTCCTTTTTGATTTGTTTGGACAGGCAAAACATCTTTATCTTTTAATCTAAAGTAACCTTCATCATCAGTATCAATCTGAACCAATGGTTGAAGATGTGAAATCCATTCTTTATCCTGGCCTGGTGCAACTATTATTGCCCCGACATTCATTTCTTTAATCTCATTTTCTTGAGCAAACTCGACCTTGTAATCACCAATCCAACCATAGATATCATTAATTTCAGTTTCAAAAAAGATTTCAATATCAGGATGATTTTCGACAAAACTTAGAGTCGGGTTGACATCGTTAATATAACTTGAATAATCACTGATAGAACTGCCTTTTTCAATTATATAGACTTTAAAACCAGCAAGTGATAAACGTTGAGCGGCAACAATAGCACCAATAGTTGTACCGATTATTAATACTGATTTCCGTGGTGATATTGAAATAGTATCTATGGGAGAGCAGTTTTTAACTTTAGCTAAAGCTACATCAACCATTATTTTAGCCTTAGTATTGGCCAGAATTCTGTTGTTTCTATAGATATAGGCAACCTGCTCCCTCAAGTTGGCAAATTCAATTAGATTATAATTAACTCCACCAGACTGGATTTCTTTTAAAAACAGGTCACCGTTCAAGGTATTTTGATAATACAAAGGTGAAGGGCCAGCAAGTACTACTCCTGTCAGCCTATTATTTTTAATCTCCCAATTAAGAGCTCTTCTTTCCTCAGAAGAAAAAAAATCATCATAGACCCTGACCACAGAATAATCAGAATACTCAAGGGCAAGGGCATCCAAATCTAAGACTTCACTGATGACTCCACCCTCTCTAGAAAAAAATATTCCAATTTTCATTAAAGCAATCCACCGCTTAAAAAAACTAATAAATATTTTAAAATGATTTTGAAATTTTGTAATTATTGTTACTCACTATTTTCGGAATTTTTTTTCAAAAACTTTAGTTATAATAAAGTTTCTTTACCTATATTCAATTCTCCAATTTATTCGATTTCTGTTCTTAAACATTAATATTCCTTAAATTCATACTAGCATATTAACCATAAATTATTCATCTTGATTGCAGCCTTTTAAAAATTTACAATAGTTAAAAGTTTTAAATTCGAAGGGATTTAGTTGTCAAAAACAGACGAGGAACTAATAGATGACTTTATTTCTGGCCATGAAGACTCTTTCATCGATTTAGTAAAGCGTTATCAAAATAAAACATTCAACCTTTCCTACCGATTGGTTGGAAATAAAGAAGATGCAGCTGACCTTTGCCAGGAAATTTTTATCCACCTACTAAGTAAGATCTCGTTATTTCAGGAAAAATCAACCTTCTCAACCTGGTTTTACCGGTTAGCTGTAAATAAAATTTACGACTTCTTGAGAAGAAAAAAGGAAATACCACTCCAAGATGAAGAACTATTATATTTTGACAAAACTCTAAATAAAAATAATGATCCGTCTGTAACCTATGAAAAAATTGAATTGCAGGCAAAGATTCAGTCTGAGCTGAATAAGCTTGACCATGATTTCCGGGTAATAATCGTCCTGAGAGAGATTTATGATCTTTCCTATCAACAAATCAGTGAAGTTTTAAATATCTCTATCGGGACTGTGAAATCAAGATTAAACAGGGCCAGGCAAGCTCTAGCTAAAAATATAATGAAAAACAATGGGAACAAAATCTAAATTGAAAACATCAAAAAGGTAGAGCTATGAAGTGTCCAATTTCAAATGAAGATTTATCAGAATATTTTGACAAAGAGGCTCCTCTTCAAAGAATAGAGTTGCTCGAAAAGCACCTAGAAAGCTGCCCGGATTGTCAAAAAATATTAAGCAATTTTGAAGAAGTCAGAAGGCTGTTAAAACTTCTTGCTCAAGAAAGCTTGGAGCCTGACAAGAGAGAAAAACTCGAATCTGACCTTAGGAATAGAATAACTAGACTAAAAAGTAGAGGGAAATTTAAACTAAAAAAGAGAGCCATGCTTCTTTTGGCAGCATCACTGGGATTCCTATTTATTTTTCTAATTAGTATTCCCGCTTTTAATCTGTGGAAGGACTACTTTGGCCAAGTAGCTCCTTCAGAAAAAAAGCTACAAACAGAAGATAAAACATTTGTTCCAGAAGAAAGGGAATCATTGCCATTAAGCCCCATGGAAAAAGAAGCAGCACCGTCTGGAGAAAGCCGCGCCCTGCCGGAACAACCGGTAATACAAATAAGTAACAGAATAATCGACCCCGACAAACCTTTTTACCCATATCGTAATGAACGAACAAGCAGCAAATTTGCAGGAAAATACGGCCTATACCAAGTTTCTGATTTTCAGGACAAGATTATAAAAAATATGAATGACCAGCTTCTAAAAACCAAGGAAGATAGAGATAAATTTAACTTATGTTTGAAAGCAGCTGAAGATATTTTATCTAGGCCCTGGTTACCTGTCTTAGCTGATAAAGTCCAATATAAAGAAAGTCCTGCCTGGACTTTTATCTTCATCACAGGCGAAGAAGAGATTAAAGGTGAATTCGATTCACGTTATTTATTCATTGTAAGAATCCGAGATTTTGAAGTTGTAGCTGAAGCCAAAGATGAAATTTCAAGATAAATGATTACCTCCAAAATTATATTTTAATATATTGTATGAGCTTTAAATATTAATATTCGATTAACATTAATTCTCTGAAAACTGCCTTAAATTTATATTTTAAGCTTCCTCATAATACAAATCTAAGAAACTAACTGCTCAAGTCAAGGAATCAAACTACAATCAAAGATGATCTTTTCAGTACCCTTAAATCAATGATTTCAGCCCGATGCCAAAGGTCTTTTTACTAATTACTCTAACAAAAAGATTAAATATTAGCGGATGTAGACAGGTGTTCCAATGGGTATCATCTCAAAAAGTTCCTCCGAATCCCTGATAAACATCCTTATGCAACCATGACTTGCTGCCCGGCCTATTGAACCGGGAGAAGTAGTTCCGTGGATACGTATCGCCGGTGCATTTAATTCAATAGCTCTAGTACCCAGTGGATTACCGGGTCCTGGGGGAATAATTTTTGGCATATTCTTAGACCAGCCGGATTGAGGATTATACCAGGCAGGATTACGCCTTTTGCCTATTACAGCCCAATCTCCGTACGGTGTTGGATAGGCTGGCTGTCCAACAGCGATTGGATAGCTATTTAATAGTTTTTCTTTTTGATAAAGGAATAACTTTCTTTGCCCTCTTTTGATAATAATAATCTTATTGATCTGCTCGACTGTGAATTGGGCTTCTGTTTTCTTAATATTCAGCTCGACTTTTCTTTCATCGCTTACAAATTGATCGATAACCTTATCAACTGAAGCATTGACATCCAAAGTCAGGCCAGCCCTATCCGGATGGATATTTACACTATTTTCTTCAATTTCAATATAAGCATCTTGCGGTTCTGTGTTTAACTCATAAGCAAGTACTTTAAGATAATCTTTGATCTCATTCTTGTTATAATTAAAAGCTAGGTCGATATTTTTTTCCGTTTTTTTGTTTTTAAAACGTGTATAAATCCTATAAAAAATATTGCTATCATAACCGACATAATATGCATCCCTAATCATCTTTTCGTAATTTAGGGAAAAGGAAAATTTTTCAGGATTGACAGCCCAGCTGTTTTCATCAGATTCAAATATCAGCTCATTATGATATTTTGATTCAAGATCATGCTTTAAGATTTCATAAGCTTCGTCGATGCTCTTCCCACCAACATCATGGCCATCAATTATAATTCCCTTGGCAATCTCATCAGACCGGAAATAATCATCAACAAAACCATAACCTACAGTTGTAATTAATGTTGCCAGAATAATAATAATCAGGGTAATAAAAGTATATTTAAGGATATTTATAAACAAACCCTTATATACTGAATCAATCTCTTTTTTAAATGATAACTGCTCTTCAATTACATCCATCATAAACCTCAAGACAAATAATATATATCATCATACAAAACATTACAAATTAAAAATCAAATTAAAAAAACAATTATTTGTGATTTATTATTCCGATAAAAGACAATCACCTTATTAAATCCTACCAAGCAATTCAAGATTAATAATTCATTATAATTATAGTAAAAAGATATTGGAAAAAATGCATTATATAGTAATATCGAAAAAATAATTGTTAAAACTTACAATTCCTACTATAATACTAGGGAATAATAATCTTCTTTTTTAGTTATTAGTATATATATAAAATTAGAACATAAGGATAGATAATTATGAAAAATATATATTTTGATAACCAGGCTTCAGCTAAAGTTGATGACAGAGCCATTAAGGAGATGATGCCCTATTATGAAGACTTTTTCGGCAATCCTTTAAGCCTTCATCAATTTGGGGATAAACCGAGGGAAGGAATCGAAAAAGCCAGGGAGCAAGTTGCTTCCTTGATTAAAGCAAATCCTGAGGAAATTTATTTTACATCCTGCGGAACGGAATCAAACAACCTGGCCATAAAAGGTTCGGCTTTAGCCAATCAAAAGAAGGGTCTTCATATTATTTCCAGCCCGATCGAACACTTTTCTGTTTTATATCCTCTAAAAACACTCGAAAAAATGGGTTTTGATATAACATTTCTGCCTGTTGATGGAAAAGGTTATTTTTCAATCAAAGATCTAAAGAAAGCAATAAGAAAAGATACTATTCTTATTAGCTTGACCAGCGCCAGTAATGAAATCGGCACATTAGAACCAATCGCTGAAATTGGACAATATATAAAAGACAAAGATATCATCTTTCATACTGACGCTATCCAAACAGCCGGAGTGCTGCCGGTTGATGTAAACAGGCTTAATGTCAACTTGCTTAGCCTGGCTTCAAATACTTATTACGGGCCATTAGGTGTAGCTGCCTTATATATAAAAAAGAAAACCAGGATTCTTCCCCAATTAGAAGGCGGCATACAGGAAGACGGCCGCCGTTCTGGTTCTTACAATGTACCAGCAATTATCGGGATGGGCAAAGCTGCAGAACTGGCCTTGGATGAGATGAATAAGCGTAGAGAAAAAATGGTTAATTTAAGAGACAACTTGTTGGAAAGGTTAGAGCAGGAGGTCGAGCATATCTTGATTAACGGTGATAAGAAAAATCGTCTTCCGGGAAATATAAATGTCTGCATTAAATTTGTTGAAGGAGAATCAATGCTTTTATTATTAAGTGATGAAGGTATAGCTTTATCAAGCGGTTCCTCCTGTACCTCGAGGGCCTTGAAGTCTTCTCACGTTTTAAAAGCCATTGGTATTCATGATGCAGACGCTCAAGGTTCGCTTTTATTTAGTTTAAGCCCTTATAATACAATGCAAGAGATTGATTTTACATTAGAAAAACTACCCTTAATAATTGAAAGATTAAGGCAAATGTCACCTTTATACCATAAATTCTTAAAAGGAGAAGATATCTATGAAAATGTATAGCGACGTTGTAATGGATCATTTTCGTAATCCCCGCAATATCGGAATAATAGAAGATGCTGACGGTATTGGGGAAGTCGGAAATCCAACTTGCGGAGATTTGATGACTTTCTATATAAAAGTAAAAGACAATAAAATCGAAGACGTTAAATATAATACTTTTGGTTGCGGAGCCGCAATTGCCGTCTCGAGTATGGTCAGCCTGCTGGCAAAGGGAAAAACATTGGAAGAGGCAATGAAAATAAATAACCGGACAGTCGCCGAAGAACTTGCCGGCTTACCAAAGAATAAATTACACTGCTCTAACTTGGGAGCAGAAGCCTTACATAAAGCCATAGAAGATTATCAAAATAAAAACAAGCAAAAACAATAGGAGGTCATAACTATGGAAAAAGAAGAAAAAAGTATGAATAATTCAGAATGCCGAGAATGCTATTGCCCTTACTGTGATAATAAGGCCGCAATGAGCTATCCTTTTTGTAATTCTTGCGGAAAAGAATTTGGTTATTGCCCCCACTGCAATCAACCGATCGGCTTTGAAGTTGCTACCTGTCCTCATTGTGGACAAAAAATTGATAAGTTAAAAGAATCGAGTGACTAAAAAATGCCAGACAAAGTAACATTAGTTATGTTTAGCGGAGAACTTGATAAGGCTCTGGCTGCCTTCAATATAGCTACCGGAGCTGCCTCCATGGGAATGGATGTATCAATATTTTTCACCTTCTGGGGATTAAATATCCTTAAAAAGGAAAGGCCAGTCAGTTCCAGTAAAAATATTTTAAAGAGAATGATGGGTATTTTAAACAAAGGTGGAGCTAATAAGCTTAAACTCTCTAAATTCAATATGTTCGGCTTGGGAACAAGAATCATGAAAAAATTTATGAAAGAACATAAAATGCCAAGCGTTGATGAGATGATCAAGTTATCAAAAGAAATGGGTGTAAAATTGATAGCCTGCACTATTACCATGGGAATAATGGATGTTTCCAAGGATAACTTAATAGATGAAATTGATTCTTTTGCTGGAGTAGCTACTTTTCTCAGTGAAGCAAAAGAAAGTGAGATTAATCTTTTTATTTAGGAGGTAATAATGGACGCTGATGTCAGCCTTGACACATTTGGCCTTCTTTGCCCTATGCCGATTATCAAGACCAGCCAGGAGCTCAAAAAAATGGAAGTCGGGCAGGTTCTGGAAGTTATTGCATCAGATGAAGGCATAAAAGAAGATATGCCAGCATACTGCAAGAGTACGGGCCATGATTTCTTAGGTATCGAAGAAGAAGATGGAGAATATAGAGTTTATTTAAGGAAAAAGAGTTAATAAAAAGATTATGAAATCAACTCTTAAGCTTCAAAAAACAGCTGTGGAGATTATAAAAAAAAGATATCTTCAAAAAGATGATCAGGGCAAGATCATCGAAACCCCGGAGCAAATGTTTGAAAGAGTAGCTAGCAATATTGCCTCAGCTGAAGAAATCTATAACCAGCCAGAGAGATATAATGAAACTGCCCAGGCTTTCTATGAACTTATGACTTCTCTTGAATTTCTGCCTAATTCTCCAACGCTAATGAATGCCGGGCGAAAATTACAGCAGCTTTCTGCCTGCTTTGTTCTTCCGGTGAATGATTCTCTTGAGAGTATCTTTGAAACTATTAAGAATACAGCTTTAATCCATAAAAGCGGCGGTGGAACCGGTTTTAATTTCTCTTTTCTGCGACCCCAAAATGATGTGGTTCAGACCACAAAAGGTATTTCCAGCGGCCCAGTCTCCTTCATGAATGTCTTTGACGCAGCTACTGAGGCTATCAAGCAAGGGGGAACAAGGAGGGGAGCTAATATGGCTATCCTCAACGTTAACCATCCCGATATTATTAAATTTATCTCAGCTAAAAAGGACCCGTCTAAACTGACTAATTTTAATTTATCGGTCGGTGTTAACGATAGTTTTATTAAAGCAGTGAAGGAAGGCAGCCAAATAGATCTAATAAATCCGCGAACTTCCCAACTTGAAAAAAGAATAAGAGCTCAGGAAATATTTGATTTGGTTGTTGAAAATGCTTGGAAAAACGGTGAGCCGGGCATAATCTTCCTTGACCGTATCGAAGAGAATAATCCGACTCCCAAAATCGGTAAAATAGAAAGCACCAATCCTTGCGGCGAACAACCACTTCTTAATTTTGAAGCATGTACTCTTGGCTCATTAAATCTTTCCTTGATGGTCAGTAAAAATGGCCAACCGAAGATAGACTGGGAAAGGTTAAGGGAAAGAGTTCACCTTGGAATACATTTTTTGGATAACGCAGTCGATGTTACCCGTTTCCCGCTTAAGCAAATTGAAGATATTTCATTAGGTAACCGGAAAATAGGCCTGGGAGTTATGGGTTTTGCCGATTTGCTGATTAAACTTGGTATACCCTATGATTCAAAGCAAGCAATTGAAGTTGCAGAGAAGACAATGAGCTTCATCCAGAAAGAAGCCTATCTCAAATCAGAACAACTGGCAGAGGAAAGGGGAGCCTTTCCAAACTTTGAAAATAGTATTTATTTTGCCGAAAAAAGAAAGAAACTAAGAAATGCCACTTTAACCACAATTGCTCCAGCCGGCACTATTAGTATAATCGCCGGAACAACGGGCGGAATAGAACCTGTTTTTAGCTACTATAAAAGAAGGCGAGCTCTTAATAATCAAATCTTTACCATTATTCATCCTCTACTTATGGACATGCTAAAAGAACAATCTTTAAGCCAGCCTGATATTTTAAAAGAATTAGAAAAGAAGGGTTCACCCCGGCAAATAAAAAAAATTCCGGATGAAATCAAGAATATATTTCCTGCAGCCTTTGATATAAAAACTGACTGGCATATAAAAATCCAGGCAGCTTTTCAAAAATATACCGATAATGCTGTCTCCAAGACCATAAATCTGCCCACCAATTCAACCAAAGAAGATGTAGCTAATGCTTTTTTAATGGCCTTTAGTCTCAAATGCAAGGGAATAACAGTCTATAGGCACCGAAGCCGCAGTCAACAAGTATTAGACTTGGTATAAATAAAACAAGATTATCCTGTATTCATTTTTTAGCCCATCCCAATAAATATAAAAATAATTAAAAAGGCAAATAACAAGCATTTTTTATTAGAATCTTTATTTGACAAAAGCCTTTTTTTTTAATAACATACTTCCTCGTGTTAAATTTTTAAGTGACTAATTGTAATAATGAGATACATTTAGTGGTGATGTTATATTTTACGGCCTAAATATTTATTATTATTGGCTTTAACGGTATTAATTTTTACAACTTCAAGCCTAACTCTGGCCTCAGCTAGCATTTCATCTAAAAAAGATGAAGCCAAAAGAATAAAAAGCCAGATAGATAGTTTAAAAAAGGGCTTATCTAAAACTACTCAGGAATATGAAGATGCTTACCAGAAATACAGTATAATCACTAACGAAATTCAAAAAACCGAAGAAAATCTAAGAATAAATCAGTTAAAACTTGAAAAAAATCAGAGAAAATTAAATAAAAGATTGACTGATATATACCTCAATGGATCCTTAAATATTTTTGATGTCATCTTTGGCAGCAAAGATTTTACTGAATTTTTAAACCGCTTGGATTATTTGAAAAAAATAGGCGCCCAGGACAAGGATGTCTTAAATAAAAATAAGAAGCTTAAAAAAGAACTTCAAGAGAATAAAGCTATACTAGCTGAACAAAAATCAAAACAGAAAAAAGTTGTTAACCAGCTTTATGCAAAACAAAACAAAATCGAAGAAAGCCTGACAAAAGAGCAAAAATTACTTTCTGGAGTAAAAGATGAAATAAAAAAGCTGGAAGAAATAGAAAAGAGAAAAAGATTATTCAGTTACAGTTTAAGTTCACGCTCAAGGGGTTCATATCCAAAAATTTCAGGAATAATAAGTAGTATCCTCAAGAGTGGTTTTATCTTCCCTGTTGCTGGGCCAAATTCCTATATTGATAGTTACGGAGCGCCCAGACCTGGCCACAGACACCAGGGAACTGATATTATGGCAGCCAGAGGTACACCGGTTGTAGCTGTTGTTAACGGAGTTTTTCGCGCCAAAAAGGGTAGCCGGAACACATACGGCGGCGGATGGAGAGGTATGCTTTATGCTTCAGACGGAACTTATTATTATTATGCCCACCTTGATGATTTTGCACCTGGTATCCAGGCTTCAAGTAGTTCATATAGTTCAGGCGTATCCGTAAAAGCAGGACAGGTAATCGGTTATGTTGGTAATTCTGGAAATGCTGGACCTTATCATCTCCACTTTGAAATCCATCCCGGAGGTGGAGGATCGATTAATCCCTACCCAATTCTTAGAGCAGCTCAGTAGTTTAATTCCTGAGAAATAGGTCTTTTTATAATATCGTAAACTCACTTACACCATTTTAGTCAACATTCCCACAGTTAAAAGGAATAAAATATATATTTTAAATGTTCCGAAATATATGACAGGAAAGGAAATGGAAGAAGAAAAACTAAAATTTCCAAATTTTAAAAAAGCTTATTTGAATTTATCAAATCAAAGAATTGAAAATCTTAACCTGATAGAAATTAAAAAATTGTTATGTAGTGATTGTCAATTTTATAAACCCGATGAACCAGATGAATTGGAGTGTGGAGCATTTCAGCTCCTGAAAACTTTGATAGAAAAAGGATTTTTGAACTTTGAGCAAATTGCTAAAGCAGTTGAATGAAAAGTATATAACGTTAGAAAAAAATGTATTTCTCAAGAAACTAGAAGAGCCATCATTATATAAAACCACCACTGATGAATTATTCGAAGTAAATAAGGAAGCCTTTGATTACTTGAAAAAATGTGATGGAAGCCATAATCTATTAAACCACCAACCAGAAGGAAATTTTTTAGATTATTGCCTGGATAATAAAATTCTGTCTCTTTTAAATGAACCAATATACAGAAAAATTTCAGTTGGGAAAAATAAGCAACCATCCTTGAGATACTTATTGCTTAATATAACCAGCCGGTGTAATTTAAAGTGCAAACACTGTTACTTGGGAGAATCAAAACCAGTTGACCTTCCTTTGTCATTGATTTTAGAGATTTTGTTTCAATTTGCAGATTTTGGAGGACTAAGATTAATCTTCTCAGGAGGAGAGCCGCTATTACACCCAGACTTCTGGAGGATAAACCAGATTTTAAAAAATATTCCATTCAGGACAATTCTGGTAACTAACGGAACTTTAATCAATGACAAGGTAGCTTCAAGATTAAACTTCAATGAAGTACAAATCTCTGTCGACGGCCTTAAAGAAAGCCACGATTATCTTCGAGGCCAGGACAGTTTCAGCAAGACGATGAATGGTATTAAATATCTTAACCAAAATAATAAACCCCTTTCAATAGCCACAATGGTACATAATAAGAACCTTGATGATTTTAAGGGGCTCGAAAAAATTATAAATGAGGCTGGGGCTATTTCCTGGACTATTGATATTCCAACAGAAGCAGGTCGTTTAAAGGATAATTCAGACCTTATTCCTCCTTTAGAAAAAGCTATTCCTTTGTTTGAATATCAATTTGGGGCAGAAGTTCACCAATCAGGTGGAGATTATACCTGTGGAGCTCATCTAGCCTGTATCCAAAGCAATGGAACACTTACAAAATGCGGTTTTTATCAAGACTGGACCGGCGGAAATATTAAAGAAGGTTTAAATCAATGCTGGGAAAAACTTAAAAAAATTAAATATTCCGATTTAAATTGTAATTGTGAATATATTGATAAATGCCGGGGAGGTTGTAGGTATCGAGCTGAAACAGCTTCCGGCCGATTTGGCCCAGACCCGGTGAAATGTAAAAGCTACAATGTTGAAATAGATATTTAAAATAATTATGATAAATTTGGCAAGGGGGTGTAATAAAAGTGAAAATCAAAAAAGTATCAAAAAAAATCTCCCGTGTTTGCAAGTGTTCAAAAAGCTGTTAGAAAATAATTCATTCTAGCGAAAGCCTGGGTTCACCCCGGGCTTTATTTCTTCCTCGGAGATTCAATTTTTATAAGTTTTTTTATAAAATTAACATATTGAAAGATATAGCCTTACTTTCAGTGAGATAGAATTTTCCAATCAAAACTTTCTGAAAAACAAGCTGTTGTAGAATTAATCGAATAACAGTCTTATTTATGAAAGGAGAATTTAGATGACTAGAACCATGCCAGAAAACTTAGAAAGGTTGATCGAGTTCCACGGGCACATTTGTCCCGGGCTGGTTATGGGTTACCTGGCAACAAAACTAGCTTTAGAAAAACTTGGTATAGAAAGCGCCAAAGACGAAGAGCTTATTGCTATTATTGAAACAAATGCCTGTGGCCTTGATGCCGTCCAGTTTATGACAAGTTGTACAATGGGAAAAGGAAATCTTTTTCTCAAGGATTACGGCAAGCAAGTTTTTACTTTTGCCCGCAGGCCAAGCGGAGAAGCTATTAGAATAGTCCTTAATTCAAAAAAGATAGACCAGCAATTAAAAGATAAAAATCTTTCCAGAGAAGAGAGAATTGATTTTTTATTAAAATCAAAACCAGAAGATATATTTGACTATACTCTGACTACCGTCGACTTACCACCTGAAGCAAAAATATATTCCACTTTGATTTGCCAGGAATGTGGAGAAGGCGTAATGGAAGCTAGAGCCCGAATTAAAAATGACAAGGTTGTTTGCATCCCCTGTTTCGAGAAAAATGATTCGGCGACTTAACAAATATTAGACTTAAGACATAAATCAGCCAGAAATTAAAACTACAATAAGCGGGAGACATATGACAGAAGACTGAAGACAAAGGATGAAAGAGAACAGACGGAAAGATGTTATCAATAAACATAATCCGTATTATCAGTAAACGAATCACCTTCTAAGGTAAAGATTCATCAATTATCATTTTCATTTATATAAGCATGACCTCCAAACCGATGCCGAAGTGCAGCTATTACACGTCCACTAAAGGGCGCTTCCTTTCTGGAGCGGTATCTCATCTGCAAAGCTGTATTTATCAATGGTAATGGAGTTTTATATTCAATCCCCGTTTTAACTGTCCATTCACCCGTCTCTCCCCCACCGACAACACCGCTTACCTTATCTAGTTTTGGGTCTTTTCCAAATAATTCAATGGCCAGCTCTAATAACCAAGAGCGGATTACCCCTCCATTGTTCCAGGCTTTGGCGATACAGGAAAAATCCAAATCATATGGGCCATTATTTAAAAGCTCAAATCCTTCACCATATGCTTGAAGCATCGCATATTCAATGCCATTATGAACCATTTTTACAAAATGTCCTGATCCAGTTGGCCCTGTATAACAATAACCATCATCGGCAGCAATAACTTTTATCAGAGGCTCTGCTGCTTGAAAAGCTTTTTCTTCTCCTCCGATCGTCAGTGATGCTCCATGCCTGGCTCCTAGTAATCCACCACTCGTACCCATATCCAAGAAAAATATGCCCTTTTTATTCAATTGCGCAGCTCTTTTTATCGAGTCTTTATAAAAGGAATTACCTCCATCAATTAGGATGTCACCTTCTATTAATAAAGGAGTTAAGACGTTTAATATCTCATCGACTGGAGAGCCCGCAGGAACCATTATTAGAATCAAACGAGGAATTTTGAGTTTTTCAACCAGTTCCCGCAAAGAATAAGCACCTCTGGCGCCGTTCTCGACCATCTGGTCAACTTTGGCAGATGTTCGATTATAAACAATTGTTATAACATCATTTTCAATCAAGTTTAAAGCAATATTTTGGCCCATCTTGCCCAGCCCTATCAGACCTACATCCATATTAATCCTCCTCTTTCATTTAAATTTAGACTTTAAATTGCATTTTTATTATTTAAAACATTATAGATTATCAAATATTCAAATAATATCAGTGAATAATTTGCTCCATCAATGATTTAAATTTCTTCAAGTAAATTGTAAGAAAAGCTGTTTATCTATTGTAATAAATTTTTTCATATGTTAAAATTAAGTATATATTAATTTTTGGAGGGGCAAGATGATTAAAAAATTATTCCTGATTCTATTAGTAATTTCCTACCTACAAATAAGTTCATCAGCAATTTTAGCTGAAACCTTGATTCTTGATGGTGATAAAATCAAAGATACATCAGTGCTATCTAAACTCCCTGATCGAAATTTTTCTAGCAGCCCCCAACTAAAAATCGGTGACCGGGAACATGGCCCGAAGGGCCGAATTTATATTTGGTCTGATTTTTCAGTGATTCCAATAGGCTCTGTAATAGAAAATGCCAATCTAAGACTCTTCTATTATTACAGCAGTTCAGCCCAGATGTATCAGTCAAAGGGGGCATTGGTAAAAGTTCTCGAAAACTGGGATGCATCCGAGTTAAAATGGTCTAATCAACCATTGATTGGAACAACAGCTATAAGTATTTGTGACGTTGACCCCTGGATGTTTTCTCCGTCTTATGGTTGGCGAGATCTGGATATCACCAGTGATGTTCAAGCAATCGTCAATGGTTCGAGCCCAAATTTTGGTTTTGCCATTAAATTAATCACCACAAATGACTGGTATCCTGATTTTCCCTGGGGCCTTGAAGTAGGGGACGAAGATTTTCGCATTTCCCAGGAAAGATGTTTCTATTCTTCAGAAGCTCAGATTAATCAACCTTATTCACCTTCAATCTCTATAACTTACCAGAAGCCTACCCAAACAATAGCTAATCTGGCTGAAAAAAAACATGACCTTTTTAAAGAAGGAATGATTGATAATTCAGGTATTGTTGTCAGCTTAGACGCAAAACTTAACCGAGCTCAGAAATTCGTAAGCAAAAACCAGAAAGATCAAGCCCAAAGAATACTCTTTACTTTTATCAAAGAAGTTTCAGCTCAATCAGGAAAACATATCACTAATGAAGCAGCTAATATCCTTATTGATAATTCACATTTGGTTATCGAATCTATAAAAAATGATTAATATGATTTAAAAGATAAGATAATTCTTCGATATGCTCAAATCTAGTTATTCATATCCTGTGAAGCTTTCCTGATGTAACTGTTCTGAAGAAATTTTGAGGCTTTCAATTATATCTCGCATAGCATTGACCATTTTTGGCGGCCCGGAAATATAATAGTCGCGTTTTAGGTAGTCATTTATTTCTTTTTTTATAATATCCTTATCTATATAACCAGTATATCCTGACCAGTCTTGGTCAGGTTTTGTAATCACATTTACCAGATTAAGCTTTGGATTGGCCTCTGACATACGATTAAAATCTTCGAGAAATGTAATTTGTTTATTGTTATCGTTGCCATAAAGGATAATAATATCCGTATCTGAACCAGTATCTGTACAATACTTGGATATACTTCGAACCGGGGTAATGCCTATTCCCCCAATTAAAAATGCAGCCAGCTTATTCTCTTGATTTAAAACAAACTGTCCGTACGGAGCTTTGATGATAACTTCATCACCTTTCTTTAGCCCAGATAGTCTATTTTTAAAATCAGAACCGGTCATTCTAGTTGTGAATTCAATAAAATCTTCAGTAGGTGAGGAACTAAAGCTAAAATGTTTGGTCATTTCTCTTTCCTGGCCAGGAAATATAGTAAGAATAAAAAATTGGCCGGCTTGGTATCTCAAATCTTCAGGTCTTTCAAAACGAAAGCTTGTAACCCCTTTAACCCTATCAATTTTTGAAATCAAATTGGTTGAAAATTCATTTGGCATCTTGATATTTTTATCTCCCATATATATTTCAAAACAGCTGCAAGTAAAAAATATTCATCTATTCTATTACTATTCAAGAGGTTAATTGCATCGAATTAAAACTGTCTATCATCAAGTGATTTTTTTTGACTTATAAATACAGGCAGAGCCTTCTTTTGTTCTTCTTACTTCATCATAATTCGGTGTAGGCACTTCGGTTATATTCCTTATCTGTTCAATTCTTTCTTGAATTGGAGGATGAGTTTGAAAGATAGTAGATTGATAGAAACCATGGAGTGGATCTAAAAGAAATAAATGGGCTGTAGCTGAACTGGAGTTAATAATCTTATTATTTTCCAAGCTCATCTTTTTAAAAGCATTAATTAATCCTATTGGATATCTAGTAAGCAGAATGGCTGAACTATCAGCTAATAATTCACGGTTTTGTGAAAATAAAGATTGAATCAGCCTTCCACCAAAAAAGAATAGGGATAAAAAGATCATCAATAATAATTCTCCGATGAAAATATTGACCAGCGAAACTGGAATCAAACCAGCAACATAGAGTAAAAAGATAGGCAGTATTAATCCCATAATGGCAAATATTACGCCTAAACCACCAGAGGCATCCCAGCCGGTTAATACCTTTAACAATTTCTTTAATAGGTTAGCAACTCCCAATAAAGCACTTAAAATTGTATGATAAAGAATATCAAAGTTCATAATATGACTTGTTTCATGAGCTATTACAGCTCTTAGCTCTTCATCGTTTAAATCAAACAACAAGCCTGACGTTAAAACTATGCTGGCGTTTGCTGGATTACGACCAACGGCACAAGCATTTAAAGTCATTGAGTTTATAACATAAATATTAGGTTTAGGAATACCTGCAGCCAGAGACATCTCTTCAACTATTCTTTCCAGTCTTAACCTAAATTCTCCAGTTGGAATATGAGAATCTAATATTTTAAGAATAATTTTGTCGCCAAAATAATACGCATAAATCCAAAGTGTTATGGAATAGACTAAAATAAAAAAAAGAAAATAATAACTTAATTCGAAACTGGTCAGTATTCCGTACCATAAAATTATATTCACCAAAAGAAAGGCAATAAAAAGCAGTTTTGTATTCCTTTTATTCTTATTTATAAGGTCATGCATTTTTATTTTAAAACAAAGTTTAACACTTGATTATCTATTTCTATCGGCAAATATAAGCCCGCTCTAAATTAAATAAATTTTTTTGACCACATTTATTAAATATGAAATAATTACACTGAAGTATCGGAAGTTTTTGTAGGTTTAAAATCGCAAAGTCCGAACTTTGCGATTTTTTTATGAGCAAACTCCGTTATTTTCAAATTTTAAGGAAGGAGGCAGTTCTCGTTGGCAAAAGGAACGGTTAAATGGTTTAATGAATCTAAAGGTTATGGATTCATCGCCAAAGAAGATGGCGGAGACATCTTTGTGCATTACAGTGCCATAACAGATGAAGGTTTTAAAACTTTAACTGAAGGCCAGGAAGTTACTTTTGATGAAGTCGAAGGGCCAAAAGGCCCCAAGGCTGAAAACGTTAAAAAAGTATCTAGCTAAACTCTCTCAAAATAAAAGTTATATATTCATTCAAGCTAAGAATTATTAAATGCTGCTTATCCTTATTTGAAATCAAAATAGTTTTAAAAGCACTATTTTCTTTTCACTTATAAGGATAATAAACTTGTATCTGCCCAGTAATAATTTGATTAAAAATCTATAAAATAGGTTTTCTTTTGTATTGATCAAATACATCTAAAAAACTGCCAAAAGTAAGCAATTATTAGTATTTAATTAAGATAATTTGTATTATCTTTTAAAATCCATAATATTATTGAAATATACAAATCCTGATACTGGTTATTATTTTTTGAAATTAATCGGGTAAGGATAAACGATTGAAAATACCTTTTTACAGAAACAAAATTCCATTAGTAAATTCCAGCCAAATGAAAGAAATCGACAGGGCTATGATAGAAGACTATCAAGTAGAACTGGTTATGATGATGGAAAATGCCGGTAAAAATCTAGCAGCCCTGGCCAGAGAAAGATTCCTTAAAGGTAACCCAAAGAATAAAAAAACAACAATACTTATTGGAACAGGTGGTAACGGAGGAGGAGCTTTGGTTTGTGCCAGGCATCTCTATAATTGGGGAGCAAAGCTTGAGGTTATCTTAACCAAGAAAATTGCAGAATACAAAAATATTACTGCCCAACAACTTAATATAATTCAAATGATGGAAATAAAAATACATGAGGCTGGAGATACCCAAAATTTAAACAGCCCCGGCCTTATAATAGATGGAATTATAGGTTATAGCCTTTCAGGTAAACCTAGCGGTACTGCAGCCGGTTTGATAAAGTGGGCAAATAATCAAAACTCACCTATTCTTGCACTTGATGTACCTTCTGGTATTGAGGTTGAAAATTCTGTAGCATATGAACCTTCAATAAAAGCAACTGCTACTCTTACCTTAGCCCTTCCAAAATCAGCCCTTTATCAAGCTAATATTAGAAGACAAGTTGGTGAACTTTACCTGGCTGATATAAGCGTTCCTCCTGCTCTATATGCAAAACCACCTTTACAGATTAATATAGGCCAAATATTCGCAAAAAATGAGATAATCAGGCTATTTTGAATATATATGATAATTATAAAGCTAGATATTTTACTATACTTTTAAAAAGATTTAGTTTTATGTTATATGATTTTAGCAGTAGGTATATTGGCCAATTTTAATTGCTTATATCCTCATTCCATTTATGGAACTTATTGAATATTAATATTCCAATTACCAAATCCAGTTATTCTTAAATGGTTCTTTGCATCTTAGCATTTGATTTTCAATAGGTAATACCAATTGAGTTCCTGCAACTATTCCATGATTTTCGTTTGGAGGGATTTTTAAACTATAGACTTGGTAGGCATTCTTTTCCTTAATTCCTTTTTTGGGATGTTTATAAGATATTTTACCATGTACTTTCACACTATGCTGGGTATATAGTTTTGTTTGACTTCCACAAAATGGACATTTATAGATCTTTTCGTACTCTGAACCCACACTCGCCTTCAAATCAGGCACTAAGACTATCCAAAAACTTAGTACAACTCTAACATTATGCTTCTTGTGTTTATCTGTAGTCTCTAAATCTGTCTTTGGTAAAAATCTTCTTAATGGTTCATCTGAATATCTCATACATCCAATATTTAAAGCTAGTTCTTCACAGCATTCTGGTATATCTTGAGTAACTATTTTCTCAATCTTTTCAGACGGTAAAGCTTCCATCCTAGCAAGATTATGAGTTAGCTTAGACCGTGAATACTTTTTATAAGACAGAATTTTTACAATTTTATTACCGCAACCGCAAAAACCTTCATCGTTTATTTCTGATGACTTACAACAAAAGCTACAATAATATCTTGCTTTTGCTTTTTTCATTCAACTCACTCGATAGACGATTCGTTTATTTTAAATTATTAAGCTAAATCTATTTAAAGAACCTAAATCTAATACAACGAAAAATATTGAATCCTTTAGTTTCGAAATCAATAATTTATTGTTTTATTAATAATTAATTACTTATTGTAATAAATTGAAAAGTTTATTTATATAGGAAAAAAGTACTATACAGATTGAATCTTATTTTTGGTATTTTAGCCTCAAATATGATTAATTCTTAAACCACATTTTACATTTTGAAAAAGTAACTATACAATTATCTTTCTCCAGGAAATGATCTTGAATTGACCGCTTTTCAAAATTGGATAGGCTGGGGGTGGATAAATATTTAAATATTGATCATAAGTATAAATTCTGCTCTTATAGCCCGCAACCACAGTGCCATCCCCATCCACCAGAGCAAATCCACCTTGGGTCTTATAAGCCATCGAACCTGTTATAACCAGTTTATTTTTTATATTTCCTGTTTGAAAATTTGAATGTATACTTCCGCTTTGGGCTAATAATGCAGCATTTATTTCTAAATAACTACTTGAATAAACAGGTAAGATAATTTCCTTTTGAGCAATTAAGCCCAAGCTCATCGCCCCAGATGTTCCGGAATAAGTAAGATTATCTTTTATATATATATTTTGCGGTGTTGTAAAAGTAAAACGTCCTTTTATGCTACCATCAATCCAAAAATTATCATCAATATAGATTAAACCATTTGAAGGGATAGAAATCAGTCGATAAGCAATTGAAGAAATACCATTATTATCTTCATTAGTGACAAGATTTACATCAAAAGTACCATTGGAATTAAGTTTAATATAATAGCCTAAATATCCTGTGGCTGGTGGTAAATATTCTCCACTAGTTTGAGCGTCCTGTTTTATATTCGCAATATCTATTATTACTGAATTGAAATCTATCGGCGGAACACCGCTTTGATAACCTTCTTCAAAAGTTCCTATCCCTGTTATTGAACCAGAAGCCGTTACTTTATTATGGGCAAGGCCATCAAATATTATGCTTTTGTTTGAGTGAATATATCCATAGACCTCAGCATTTCTGCCAAATCTCATATTATCATCCGAAAGAAACATATAGTCAGCAAATGATGGCCTACCTAATTTTATTTCAAGCGATCTCTTTCTTATATCATTATTGTAATTAACAATAGTACCCGTTGAAATAAGTTTTATATAAGGTTCATCTAATGTCGGCTCATAAGCATTTACTATATATTCCCCTCCACCAAATGAAACCGGGCCTAGTTGCGGATTTGTCGTTATATAATCTGAGTTATTCTGTAAATTTGCGAGGTAAGCGTTTAAACCGGCTTCGGCAATGTTCTCTGCCTTGGTAAATATCTTAATATTTTCATAATTTGTTGTTTCGCTTTCTATTACAATTGACAAAGCCAAGATTAACTGTAAAGCTATAAAACCAAAGACAATAGCGAAAACTGTTACCAATCCTGCTTCATTATTTATTGTACTTATTAAACTATCTTTTAATCTTTGAAACTTACGATAAAGTATCATATCAATATCTCTATTCTAATATCTCACTCTTACTTCTTATAAAACATGTTTCTTCTAATTCAACAATTTTTTCTTTACTTGATATTTTACTAACTGCGCTAATCATTATCTTAACACTAGATATATTGTTAAGGTCTGAAGTCAACTGCGGTGGATTTCCATTATCATAATATTGAAAGATTGTTACTTGATTAGGGTCAAGACTTTTGATCATTACCTTTGAATTACCTGGCTCCGTAAATACCGGAGGAGAAGAACCTTCAACTTGGTTTTGTATTTCCTGTATAAGATTATTGTTATCACGATAAATTTTAACTCTTTCAATAATTCCATCGCCATCTTTATCTTGAAAAAAAATAATTTCATTATTACCCGCTTTTTCAATAGATGGAACATAGCTATCAGGAGGTATAGCTGTCTTTATTTCATCAGCAATTACATTTACCGCAAATCTCGCATCTCTAGTTGACAAAGTTTGATTAATGCTTCTTTCATATGTCAATTGGGTAGACTCAAGGAGTAAATATGCACCTGAAAGGATTATCAAAATTAATCCAGATACTATTGATATTTCAACAAGTGTCATTCCTTTATCAGATTTAAAAAGATTTGAAAAACTCATCGCCTATACCCCTATTAGTCCCAAATGTAAAAATTTACTAATGATACTTGATTAGCTATTACTTCAGTTGTTTTAGATGACCATCCCCAATGAAGATCCCTAGCTTCTATCTTATAGAATCCTGGATTTAGATTCTCAATTAAAACTTGCCCATTTTGATTGGTATAAAACGTTTGGTAATATTCATCTTCTTTGGTAACTCTTACTTCATGATTAACTAATGGGTGATCATCTTTTTCAAATACACTAATCAGCATTGAACCAAATTGATTTTGATTAGGATCGATTTTAAGAATAATAATCTTCTCTGCTGTACTGCCGGTGATTATTTCAACTTCTGCCTGGGTTGTAATAAATCCTTGTTTACTGACATTTAATTGGTAGATGCCCTCGTATAAAGAAGCAACTGTGACATCACCAGCCGCATTTGTAGCAAAGTCTTTATTGTAATTATTTGGGCCAACAATATTTACTGTTGCTTGATCGATCGGATTATTGCTTTCATCAAAAACATGAATTAATAATTCTCCAATCGGATCTATTATTAAAGTAACTTCTGTGGTTTGACCTGAAACTACTGTTGCCACTGTTGTATTGCTCGTATAATACTGTTTACTTGCTTCAATTGAATAATCACCTGGTTCAAGATCTGGAAAAAATGCTTTTCCTGAAATTGTAGTTTTTTGTGAAAAAGTCTCCCCGTTTAGACCTGTAATAACAACATTGGCACCTTCTATTTGACTGCCCTTAGATGACTTGACCTGTATACTTAGCTCTCCAGGTTTTTGTAAGAGCAAAACAAGCTCTGTGGTTGAATCAGCAACTACCATTGTTTGCTGAATTTGACTTGCGTAACCAGTTTTCTTTCCGGTAACAGTGTATTCACCAGTAGGCAAGATATAAAATATAATTTGTCCATCTTTATTAGTCTTACCAACTATTTCTTTATTCTGTAGGCTATGGACAATAGTCACATCTGCACTTTCCAGGTTTTCTAAAGTTTGGGCATCTTTTACTGTTACTTTAATCGCACCAAAATTGATCAAGCTGCTCTTTCCATATATATTTGATGAAATTGAAACAGAGCCGCGAGGATTTTCCCATTTAACGCTAATATCTATTTTTTTGTAATATACATTCTGGCTTTCAACAATCCATTCTATATTTGTATCAATAGAATAATCATGATTGTTTTTTGTAACAGTTTGCGTAGTAATTATAGTCCCTGGTGGATTTCCATATTTTCCTTGTTTTGTGATGGTCCCGATATCATCATATGGCATATTCCTTATTTTCTCCATTTGATCTCTGGCAATTGTTAATCCGGTTGCTCTATTCTGTATTCTATTAGAAGCAATATTTGCCGTAACCAAAGATGTCATGATACCAAATGTTAAAATCAATACAACTGTAGCAGCCACCAGTATTTCAATAATACTGAAGCCCCTATTGTCTTTGGCAATCTTAAAGAAAATATATTTGGACAACATTATTAAACCCCATATTTTCTTTTTAACTTTTATACTTATGATATCGGCTTATTTATCTATAGATTAAATTTTTTTAATCATAAAATGGCATTAATTTTAATTTTCGCTTAGCTAGATAAAAAGTGAGTGTTTTAAAATTTAGGAAGAAAAGATTTTTTCAAGCAAGGAATAAAATCTAATAAAAGTTGAGTTTATTTAAATTTTGATTTTACTCCTCTATAACTGTTGTATTTACCGTCTCTTCAATAGTTGTAGTAGTTGTATCCTCCAGATCGATTATTATCGCATCAAGATCATTTATCTTTGAAGGCTTGTTTTTTAGTTTTTCTTCGATAGCTGGAATGGTTATTATATTTTCTTTATTATTTAAAAAATTTGATATTTCAGATTTATTATTGTCATTTTCCCTAGCGGTATTTATAATATTATTTTCATTTGCTGGTATGAATCCAAGAAAAAATATCAAATTAAGAAATATAAATAAAAATATAAGCGATGCCTTAACAAATAAATCTATATAATCTCTATTTTCCATAATAATTAACCCTAATTTAATATCCAATCAATAATAATTACCATAATATACCTAGGCACAAAACTTTTATATATTACCAGAATACTATATTGATAATATCGGAACTACCTGAATTAGCTTTAGTTTAATGATATTTAAGCAAAGTTGTTTTAATGAAAAGTTTAGATTTTATTGCTACGTTTAATAGATTTATATAAACATATATTGTTTTTTTAATAAGGAAAGACTTGTAATGGCAAGTGCAAGTTAATGATAAAAAAAGATGACTCAAAAGAAAACATAATAAAAATAGAAAATTGTAACACATGCGATGGCACCAGCAAATTAGAAGAATAAATCTCGGGTAATTAAAAAACATAGATCTAAAAATAATATTTTCTTTATAAATTCCAGACTTGATTGAATTATTTCAAGCGTTATAATATGAAACTTAGGAAAGGAGGTTAGTACAAAGAGTTTACATCCCTATATTATTTATAATTAAACCAAGGGAAATAATAGTAATTAAACCAAATATCGTTAGAAAAGAGGTAGAAAATGTCAAAGAAATATATTGGGCAGTGTTTAAAGAAGAATTGTTCTGATAGAGACTCTAAAGTATGCACAAATTCTCTGGATTATTTTGGTGATAAACTTTTAGAGTTAATTATTGAACTTAAGCCTGTTGTGAAATGCCCTAAGGGTGAAAGGTTCGTTAAATTTGAAATAATTAAAAATCATACCTAATAATCCAAATAAATTTATAATAAATTTAAATCAACCTGAATACCCATTTAGATTTTTACCAATCTTACTTAGAAAAAACCGATTAAAGTCTCCTGTTTTTAATGATACCGACTTATTAAAAACTATAATCTTTCTGAAAGTTTTCATTGCTTGATCTGGTAAATGGTTTCCTGCATTAATTACTGCCGATAATGGCTCAAAGTTTGCTCTAATCAATCCTTTACCAGGAGGTTTTGCCAGAGCAGGAGTTATATTCAACATAACGAGTAAAACAACAAGTTGGTGTTCCGGCACATTAAAAAAGAGAAGTATTCAGTGCTTGGTGCAATTTTAAGTTCACCATTTAAGTTATTGCTAGATTACTTATTAATCGTTGTAAACAATTCCTAAACAGTAAGAAATAAATTCTATATCAAATTGTTTGCTATTAATAAAATAAAAAATATTAGAAAAAAAGAATATTTTTCTTAAATAACTCTGCTTTATTAAGTAATCAAGGAAATAATTAAATGAAAATAAATGCCTTATCAACACGGCTGATTTTGATATTAATAGTTATGCTCTTAATCATTTCAATAATTATTGGCTTGACTGTATATGTTTTAACTAGAAACATACTCCGAGATACTGCTTTGGCCAACCTTGAAGCATTAGCTAGTGCTAAGAATTCTGCAATCGAAAATCAGATCGAGGAATATTTAGCTTTTCATGAAATCTTTATAGATACAAACACTGTTAACAATATTTCACAGTTACTTGTTGCCAAAGGTGAGGAATCAGAGCAGAAAAAAGAAATTCTACGTAAAAGTTTACGAAGCCAAATGGTCAAAATCCAAGATCTGCATAGAGTTGATGTAGCTAATATGGAGGAAATTATTATTGTCTCAACTAGCCAAGAGCTTGAAGGAATATTAGTAGAAGATAAATTTAATTTTAACAATGGCATGCCTAAAAAAAGCGTATCAAGAATCTTCATTGAAAAAGGCAAGATGTTTTTTGTGCACACTGAGCCTATTCTTGATTTTAATGGAGAAATAATTGCAGTAATTTTTTTAAACTGGAAAGCAGATGCAATATTTGAGATTACAGGGGAATATACTGGTCTTGGAAATACAGGTGAGACAGTATTAGGTTTACGCCAAGAAGATAAAATCCATTTCTTAGCTCCACTCCGCTTCAGTCCTGATCTTGAAAAAATAGAACCTATAAATATTAGTGGAGAACAAGCTCAACCAATGATTCATGCTACAGCAGGGCAATCTGGAACAATTAGTGCTAAAGATTATCGAAATGTTTCAGTGATTGCAGCCTATAGACCATTAAAAATTGTTGATTGGGGAGTTGTTGTAAAACAAGATGTAAAAGAAATCTTTTCTAAAACAAATTTATTATCTCGAACTCTGATATTTACAACTATTATCTTAATAGCATTGGGTGTGACTGTGATTTTCCCAATATCAAAACAATTTGTTCGTCCTGTAAGTACTTTTATTAAAGCAACAGATGCTATTGCTTCAAACCAGATGGAAACTAGGGTTTCAGAAGCAGGTAGTATAGAGATTATTAAATTAGCAAGGTCTTTTAATCATATGGTAGAAGAACTAAATAAGCGCACAAATGATCTGCAACAAGCTCAAGAGCGACTAGTCCGTCAGAAAAAACTTGCCTTGCTTGGTCAACTGGCAGGTAGCCTAAGTCATGAATTACGGAGCCCGCTGGGTATTATATCTCATTCTGCCTATTTTTTAGAAAAGGAATTACCTGAACCTAGTGAGCAAGTAAAGAAGCAACTTGATATCATTTCAAGAAATTCTAAAAGGTCCATTAAGATTATCAACGATCTTTTAGATTTATCGAAAAAGAAGGTTTTAAAATTGAAATATACTGATATTACTGAAATTATTTCAAATGCATTTTTAAGTATTGAAGTTCCAAAAAATGTCAACGTAAAAATCAACATAAATAATGATCTACCAGATTTAAAAGTAGATAAAAGCCAAATCGAACAAGCATTTATTAATATTATCAATAATGCTATTCAGGCCATGCCTAATGGAGGAAGTCTAGAAATAGAGGGCAGGGTCAAAGATAATTTCATAGAGGTAACGATTATGGATACTGGAGTGGGAATTCAAAAGGAAAACATACAAAAAATATTCGAACCACTTTATACCACAAGATCAAAAGGTATCGGTTTAGGATTGGCTATTGTTAAGAATATTATTAAAGGACACAATGGACAGATAGAAATTAATTCTAAATTAAACAAAGGTACTAAATTTATTATCAAACTCCCTTTTAAGAAGAAGAATTGATAATCAAAGACTTAAATCCCTTTTGGCTAAGTATTAAGAGAAAACATATATCGTAAAATGGAGTTGGTATAATTTACCAGTTCCAGCCAAGTATTCTCTGATATTGATATTAGGTATTATTAACCCTTCTTGCAAAACTAGATTTTGGTCTTCAAGCAGTTAGTGTCGGATTTTTATACATTAGCAGAAAAACAAAAAAATCCCAATCTATTGAAGTCTCTTTGTAAATATCTGTTTATCTTTAACTAGAAACCATTGTAGCTCATAGCCTGACCGGTTGTGTGATGTTCATTGATAATAGCTGAGATGGATACACCTCCGGAGGATTCAACTACCACGCTACCCTGGAAAGTACCCAAAGAGAAATAAGTGCCTGGATTAATCCCTTGAATTGCCCCTTTGGGCAGAGAAGAGATAATCTTGGTCATTATCGGGGTGGAGGCTCCTTTTTTATAGAAATTAACGGTTATGTTGGTTGATTGTCTTCCCGGGTTTAGGAAAGCAAAGAGAGTGGCCCAGCCGGAGTGGTTCTTGGTGATGTTCGGAAGATAAGCTACAGGCTCAGCAAAGACCTGGATGCGGTTGTTTACAGCATCGGTCACATAGACGTTACCTGTGGAGTCAACGGCCACGCCACTTGGACTGTCAAACTGCCCGTTGCCTGTCCAGAAGTTCCCCACTTGTTTATGAACAAGTAATCTGCCAGGGAAACAGCTGGGAAGACAAAGAAAAAAAGATAACCTGTTCTACTTAATAATTTGCGCCATGTTTGTCTTTTCATTTTTACCTCCTTCTTAGATAAAAGAAAAAGATACTATAAACCTTTTTATTACAAATATATTTCCAGATTTAAATAAGGATATGTTTAGTATTTTGGTCTATTTTTTATCAAGTTGAACTTAATAGGGAAATGCAATAATATACCAATCTAACTGAGGTTTTTGGTGTGTCGGAGAGCCGACTTGTTAGAAAGAAGTACCTTAAATAGATCTGATAGAAAAGGGAGTAACCTAAATATATTTTTGACTATACAGAGAAAAACTTGATGCCTCTAAGAATAGTTATCTTTTAGTGGTTAACTAATTTATTTGACCATATACTTTAATAGGTATAGTATAGCTATTGAAGTATCGGAAGTTGTTTTTTAGTTATCTAAACCGCAAAGATCGAACTTTGCGGTTTTTTTTGTTTAATGGCTCCGTTATTTTCAAATACTTAGCAAGGAGGAATAAAGAATGACAAAAGGAACTGTTAAGTGGTTTAATGAATCCAAAGGTTTTGGATTTATTACAAGCGAAGATGGTGGAGACGTTTTTGTTCATTATAGTGAAATTCAAGATAATGGTTTTAAAACCTTATCTGAAGGCGATGAAGTAACTTTTAATGCTACTGAAGGTCCAAAAGGTCCGGCAGCAGAAAATGTAAAAAGACTCTAAGCTTGATGTAAAAACAATAAATGGGCTCTAAATAATTAGGGCCTGTTTATGCCTTTTTGTTAATAAATATTTCAAAAGGAGTATCGATTAATTGTCAGTTTGTTTATATGAATTAGATATAAAAGAAGTAAAAGACCTTATTACAACAGGAAAAGAAAAAGGTTTTCTTACTTTAAAAGAAATATCTGAAAATCTTCAAGAAGTAGATTTAACTACTGAACAGATTGAAAATATCTATGCTTTATTGCTAAACCAGGGGATAGAATTAACAGATTTATTAGAAGATGATGATGCAATGTTAGAAAAACAAGATGAAGAGGAAATAGCTGAAGAAAAATCAGACAAGAAACTTGATCTGTCATTTAAGGCACCAACCAACGACCCTGTAAGGATGTATTTAAAGGAGATAGGCAAAGTTGATTTATTGACTAAGCAAGAAGAGGTTAAACTGGCAAAAGCTATAGAAAAAGGTGAAGATGCATCAAGGCAATTATTAAGAAAAGGGGAAACTCTATCTCAAAAAGAACTAATAGAAATGCATAGGTTAAAAAATGATGGACAGGAAGCAAGAAAGAAATTAATTGAAGCTAATTTACGCTTAGTTGTTTCTATTGCTAAACGTTATGTTTATCAAGGAATGCACTTTTTAGATATAACACAGGAAGGTAATCTAGGCTTAATGAGAGCTGTTGAGAAATTTGATTATAAAAAGGGTTTTAAATTCTCAACCTATGCAACCTGGTGGATAAGACAGGCAATCACAAGGGCGATCGCTGATCAAGCTAGAACTATTCGTCTTCCAGTTCATATGGTTGAAAATATAAACAAATTAATTCGAGTTCAACGGCAATTACTTCAAGACTTGGGACGGGAGCCAACCCCTGAAGAGATTTGCAAAGAAATGGATCTTTCTTTGGAAAAAGTTAGATGGTTTCTAAAAGTTTCTCAAGGACCAGTTTCTTTAGAGACTCCTATTGGAGAAGAGGAAGATAGCCAGCTTGGAGATTTCATTGAAGATCAGGAAGCAATTATTCCTGCTGATGCAGCTACATTCTCACTTCTTCAAGCGCAACTTCGACAGATATTAGATACTTTACGTGATAGAGAACGTAAGGTAATTGAATTGCGCTTTGGCTTAATTGACGGTCACCCAAGAACATTAGAAGTAGTAGGACGGGTTTTTGGTGTAACCAGAGAAAGAATTCGTCAAATTGAATCTAAAACACTTGATAAATTACGTACACCTGCAAGATGTGAAAAGCTACGAGATTATTTAGAATAATATTAAGACCCCACTAAAGTTGAGTCTTAATATAACTTTAAAAAATAATTTTTATCAGTTACTTCAATTTACTTTTATGTGTGATAATCCTAACTATATTAGTGTTACTAATATAGCCACCATTGTCTTACTAGCGGTTACCACCAAAGTTTCATCGGTTGTAGTCGTTACGTTTTCTTTGAGGTTTAGCTTCATTAACTACTAATGTACGGCCATCTAGTTCAACACCATTATTATCTGCAATAGCTTTTCGCGCATCATCTTCACTTGTCATTTCAACAAAAGCAAAGCCTTTACTTTTGCCAGAGTACTTATCAGTAATAATTGATACTGATTCGACTTCTCCTGATTTACTAATCAACTCCTCTAACTTTTCTGCAGTCGTGTCAAAGGAGAGACTTCCTACATAGATTTTTTTTGTCATTATTGATCCTTTCTTTGGGATGAAAACTTGATTTGGACACACAAACTTGCGATTATAGAAAAGCTATCCCAAAGATGTATGACAAGTTCCACCAATTAACCTTAACAGTATAACATAGTTAGTTAGCTTTAGAGTTAAAGATAATTATTGAAGATTAGATTTTTTTATGGATCTTTGTTTTACAGAAATTCCTCAAGTCGCATTGGCTATACCAATGCTCCTTCGGTTTAATCTTAGTTATTAGCATTTAGCTTTTAGCAATTATTGGTAATGATCTGTTTTTCTATTTCCCTTCCTCCTTTTTTCTTATTGTATTAGGGAGGAGAAGTTATGTTAACCTCCGTTAACTGTGAGCTGTTAACAGTTAACCAAAAAGCCTCCTAAAAGGAGGCTTTTTTTAGTGTCGGAGAGGGGACTTGAACCCCTATGAACAATAATGTTCACTAGGCCCTCAACCTAGCGCGTCTACCAATTCCGCCACTCCGACATTTGCTAATATTCAATTTTTGAAAACTTGCAGACTACATTATAGCAAAATAGTACTATGATTCACGCCAGAAAAAGTAAATTTTTTCTTTAAACTTGTTTTTAAAATACCAGCTTATTTTAAAAAAAGATTCCTTTTAATTTTAAATTGGTATAGGATTTTTAGATGCAAAATGACAGGCTGTAAGATGAGCGGATTCTATTTCTAGCAACTCCGGTTCTTTTTCGAA
This sequence comes from uncultured Actinomycetota bacterium, assembly GCA_964346985.1. GTDB lineage: Bacteria > Actinomycetota > Aquicultoria > CAYFWW01 > CAYFWW01 > CAYFWW01. The sequence goes on along the minus strand of CAYFWW010000013.1, from coordinate 173,688 downwards.
GCATATTTCTTTAGCAATGGGGCACCTCGTATTAAATCGGCAGGCTGGTGGTGGATTAATTGAACTAGGGATATCTCCTTCAAGAACAATCATGACCCGTTCTTTTTCAAGTTTAGGATCTGGAATAGGAATAGCTGACAACAGCGATTGAGTGTATGGATGGTGTGGCCTTTCATAAAGGCAATCCCGGTCGCATATCTCAACAATTTTTCCGAGGTACATTACAGCTACTCTATCAGAAATATGTTTGACTACACTTAAATCATGGGCAATAAAGAGATATGTTAAACCAAATGTTTTTTGTAATTCTTCAAGAAGATTGATAATCTGAGCTTGAATTGAAACATCCAGTGCTGACACCGGTTCATCGCAAATAATAAATTTTGGGTTTAAAGCTAATGCCCGGGCAATCCCTATGCGTTGCCGCTGTCCTCCGCTAAATTCGTGAGGGAACCTGTTAATATGTTCCGGGTTTAATCCGACTGTTTCCAGTAATTCTTGTGCCCTTTTCCGGCGTCTTATACGATCACCCTGATTATGAATCCTTAAGGGTTCGGTTACTATTTCTCCGATTGTCATTCGAGGATTCAACGATGCATAAGGGTCTTGAAATATTATTTGCATCTCTTTTCTTAAATGTCTTAATGTCTTCTTATTTACTCTTGAAAGAGAATTATTTTCAAAAAATATCTCTCCAGAAGTTGGACGATAAAGCCTCAATATCGTCCTTCCAACCGTAGTCTTTCCACACCCTGATTCCCCCACAAGCCCTAAGGTTTCTCCTTTATTAATAGTAAAAGAAATATTATCTATTGCACTAACATAGCCCCCAAAACGCTGGAGAAAAATCCCTTTTTCAACTGGAAAATATTTCACTAAATTCTCAACTTTTAATAATTCGGCCAACCTAAACTCACTTCCCCAATTTTTTCGGTTTAAAAGTAGGATCTTTTGAAAAATGACAAGCAGAAAAATGTTTTTTACTAACTTTAACTAAAGGCGGAGTCTCTTTTCGACAGATATCCTTAGAATATTCACACCGTGGGTGAAAAGAACATCCATTTGGAATATACATCAAACTTGGTGGCTGTCCTGGAATGGGTCTTAATCTTTCTGATTTTTTAATATCATGCCTAGGAATTGATTGCAACAAACCCCAGGTATATGGATGCCTTGGCCTATTAAAGATTTCAAGGGCAGAAGCATATTCAATCTGTTTACCGGCATACATTACTAATACCCAATCTGCCATGTTGGCAATAATTCCTAAATCGTGTGTTATCAAAATAATACTGATACCCGTTTCTTTCTGCAGTTTTTTCAGCAATTCCAAAATCTGAGCTTGAATGGTTACATCCAACGCTGTTGTTGGTTCATCTGCAATTAATATATCCTGACAACAAGATATGGCCATCGCTATCATTACCCGTTGACGCATTCCACCGCTAAATTGATGAGGATAATTATTAAACCTCTCCTCTGCTTTAGGTAAACCAACTTTGTTAAGATTTTCAATCGCTATCTTCTTTGCTTCAGCTTTTGTAATCTTCGCATCCAGCTTAATTGCTTCCATTAATTGCCAACCAATAGAAAAAACAGGATTGAGGGATGTCATTGGATCTTGAAAAATCATGGCTATTTTTCTGCCTCTGATTTTTCTCATTTCACTTTCTGAAAAAGCCAATAAATCTTGGCCTTTAAACAAGACTTCTCCATTTTCAACTTTTCCTCTTGGTTTAGGTACAAGCCCCATTATTGATAGAGCAGTAACAGTTTTCCCACATCCGGACTCTCCAACTATGCCAAGAGTCTTACCTCTTTCAAGAAAAAAGTTCAGTCCATCTACTGCCTTAATCAAACCTTCTTGCATATGAAAGTAAGTACTCAAACCTTTTATTTCAAGCAAAAGTTCTTTCATATTAATCCTTTAACCTTGGATCCAAAGCATCACGTAAACCATCGCCTAATAATATAAATCCAAGCACTGTAATAACAATAGCTAATCCGGGAAAGTACATCGTCCAAGATGCTCTAAAAAAATAAGTCCTAGAGGCTGCCAGCATATATCCCCAGGCTGGAGTCGGTGGTTGCACTCCTATACCAAGAAAACTTAGAGCAGCTTCAGTTATAATGGCCGCTCCGATAGTCATGGTGCCATAGACAATTATCGGTTGGATGGAATTTGGCAGAATATGTCTGGCCATAATTCTTAGATCATTAGCTCCCAAGGCTCTTGCGGCAAGAATATATTCTGTTTCTTTAACTGAAAGAATAGAAGAGCGAAAGACACGAGCAATGGTAGGCCAACCTAATATTCCTATGGCAATAAATATATTACGGACATTATTAAAAATTATATAAAAGCTTAAACCTGGCTTTGAATCTGAACCTAATACAGTAATTAAGGCAATAGCACCTAAAACATAGGGGAAAGCAAAAAAAACATCGGCCAGCCTCATTATAATTGTTTCAATAAAGCCACCATAATAGGCAGCAAGTCCCCCAAAAATCAATCCTAAGACAATCATGATACTTGTGGCAATTACTCCAACAATTAAAGAGACTCTAGCCCCATATACAATTCTGCTGTAAATATCTCTACCCAATAAATCCGTTCCCATTAAATATTCACCTGAAGGTTTTTCAAATGAATGGTTTAAATCAGTTTCCAGAGGATTTTTTGTAGCCAGAAATGGAGCAAAAATTGCAGTTAAAATCATAATTAGGACAATTCCGAGACCAATCATGGCCAACCAATTATGTTTAAGGCGATTCCACGAATCCCTCCAAAGTGAAGAATGAACTACAATTTGCTCCGGTAAAACACCGCCGGTTGAGCGAGTAGCCCCTTTATCCATTACTTTATAAGCCTTGAGTTGATCTGTATCTTTAAATTCCTGTTTATCATCAAAAGATTCTGGCATAAGTTAACCCTTAGCTCTCTTATATCTAATTCTTGGATCCAGAAGAGCATAGGAAATATCAACCAGTAAATTAACGACAATCAAGACTATGACTAAGATTATAACTCCACCAATAACTACCGGGCGGTCTCTGTGGGTAATCGCTATAAATATTTCATAGCCAATACCAGGCCAATTAAAAACAGTTTCGGTCAGAATGGCTCCACCTATTAAGGCACCAAGGTCTAAACCGATAAATGTAATAACAGGAATTAATGCATTGCGAAGCATATGTTTAAATATTACTACTCTCGAGGATAAGCCTTTAGCATAAGCTGTCCGAATATAATCCTGGCGTTCTACTTCAATCATTTGAGAACGCATTAATCTAGCCACGTAAGCTATTGAGACTGCCGCTAAAGTAATTCCTGGGAGAATATAAAATCTCAAACTTCCGTCACCCATGCCAGAAATTGGAAGTAACTTAAGCTTTAGGCCAAAAGAGATTTGAAGAAGCATTCCCAGCCAAAAAACTGGTATAGCCACTGCAATAGAAGTCGATATAGTAACCAGCGCATCCCAAAATGAATATCTTTTTATAGCTGAAACGATCCCGGTAATTATTCCTATTACTAATTCAATTAAAATAGCTACTAACGCAAGCTTAGAAGAGTTAATATATTTTTCAGATAATATATCAGTTACTGGCCTACCTTTTTGATAGGAATTACCAAAATCACCATGGAGTAAATCATTAGTATAGAGCAGATATTGCTTCCAGATTGGTTCATCAAGATGGAAATCCTCAGTAATCTGTTTTCTAAGTGATGGGCTTATACTACGCTCGCCGGTTATCAATCTTACGGGATCACCTGGTATTACATAAAATAATATAAATAATAGAATTGTTACACCAAGCAGAACCGGAAAAACTTGAAAGATCCGGCGACCTATATAAGCTAACATCAATTATCTACTACCATTCTTTAATTATAAATATTATAAGAGCGAGGGCTTTTACTAAAAGTCCTCGCTCTTCTAAAGCTAAATTTGAAGTGTTCTTATTCATCAATCCAAACTTCATCTAAGTTATGTAGATACATTGGGCTTAATATAAAGTCTCTTACCCGCTCCGAAACAACATGTCGGTGCCTATAATTTACAATTGGAATCAGCGGAACATCTTCGCCGACTACCTTTTCAAGGTCTTGATACATTTCTACTCTCTCATCTTCATCAGTCGTCTTGCGTGCTTCGATAATTTTGTTGTCAAATTCAGAGTTATTATAATTAGCATAATTATCTGATGATTTAGATTGAAACATTGGATTTAGAAAATTATCCATTATCGGGTAATCAGCTACCCATCCAATACGGCCAAGATCATAATCTCCAGCATCAAGAATATCTAACCACTGCGCCCATTCAAAACCTACCAGTTTTACATTAATACCAATCTTCTTTAAATCAGCCTGGATAGCTTGCATAACATCTTCGTGTCCACCACCAGTATCATAACCTAAAGTCAGTTCTTTCAAACCTTCACCGTTTGGAAAGCCTGCTTTTTCCAGAAACTTTTTAGCCTCTTCGACATCATACCTGGAATAAGCCCAAGCATCTTTTTGATAACCAACTACACCCGGAGGAATAACCCCAGTAGCTGGTTCTCTAGTATTTTCCCAGATAGTCTTAGCGTAGCTTGCTCTATCTAGGGCAAGACTTATAGCTTTTCTTAAGTCGAGGTTATTGAGATTCTCATCCTCCAGATTCAACAAAATATAGTAAGTTGATAGCTCTGGGCCTAATAAAACCTGTTCACCTTTATCTGCTTTGTATTTCCCTTCACCATATTTATCAATAGTTGTTTGGATTTGTCCTGAAGGTACAGAAGTAAAATCAAGATTACCGTTTTCAAATTCAAGAAAAGCAGCCTCTTCATCCTTAAAAATTTTGAACTCAACTCCATCAAGAAGGGCTTTTTCTCCATAATAATCATCAAATCGTTCTACTTTGACATACTGATCATGCTTCCATGGTTCACTCATCTTAAACGGTCCATTACCAATAGGCATCTCCATAAATGCTTGTTCATCCTTCTCAACTTCTTCTTTGGGTACTGGTGCAAGCGCAGGGTGACCGGTAACATAAACAAAGTCAGCAAATGTTTCTTCAAGTGTTACTTCTAATGTATAATCATCAATTACCTTGACACCTTCAAGTTCAGTTGCATTTCCATCCTGCATAGCCTGAAAGCCTTTTATTGATGTTAAATGGTAGGCAATTTCAGAAGGTGGATCGTGTTTACCGTTGGCAATTCTTTCAAAGGCATATTTGAAATCTTGAGCTTTTACTTCTTGGTCATTATGAAACTTTGTTCCTTTACGTAAAGTAAAAGTCCAAACAGTAGCATCATCGTTTGTTTCCCAGCTTTCAGCTACTTTTGGCTTTATTTCAGAAGTCAAAGAATCAAAATCTACCAAACTATCAAATATAGCACTGACCACAAATACTCCCTCTGATTCTTGAGCATTATATGGGTCAATATAGTCAGGTTCATCTATATAAAACGAAAAAGTGCCACCCTTTTTGGCTTCTGCTTTCTCCTTTTTATCTTTTTCCTCTTTCTCCTGTGGGCAACCGGCCACAAACATAATTGATATAACTAATATAATCAGAAGAATAATAGTAAGAATTCGTTTTGCCATAATAACCTCCTTTCTATAATAATTTGCTATGAATTTTACTTATCTTTATTTAATATTTCTTAGTATGTTCAAACATTAAACTCTTTTTTATTCTTTTTTTAACTGTACAAAGATAGAATTACAGAGGTTATTAAAAATATTAATGCCAGGACTATAGTAATACGGTCAAGATTTTTTTCGATTATTGAAGTACCTCCGAATGCGCTGGGCATTCCTCCCCCAAAAGAACTTGAAAGTCCTGTTCCTTTACCTGAATGAAGTAAAATCGCAAAAACAAGGGCCACTGATACTAAAATATGGATTATGATTACAGCAGTTAACATAGTCTACCTCTAAATTAAACATATTAGCAGTTTAACAATTTTAAAGCAATGTTAATATTGGTATGTATTTATAAACTGAATCCTTAATAATTATCTTCTAGTCTTGATTTGTGAATAATGATTCAATTAACCATTATTATAGATTTTAAAAATGAGACTTTTTCCTTTTCTACTGCCAAACTTTAAGCTAAATGAATCAAGGTTACTGAATTAATAAAGATTGGCCATTCATCTCTCCTGGTTGGACTAGTCCAAGTATATCTAGAATAGTCGGCGCGATATCTGCTAATCGCCCATCCTTTTTTAGTTTTATCTTTTTTTCAGTAATATAAATAAATGGAACCTTATTTACAGTATGAGCTGTAATAGCACCATTGTTTTTTTCATCGATCATCTCTTCCAGATTTCCATGGTCGCCGGTAACAAGAACCTCTCCGTCCATATTAAATATTTCCTTAACAACCTTGCCTAGGCATTCATCAACAACCTCTGCGGCAATAATGGCCGCTTCTAAAATTCCTGTATGGCCAACCATGTCGGGATTTGCATAATTCATGATAATGACATCATATTTATTACTATTAATTCTTTTTATTGCTTCATCAGTTACTTCATGAGCACTCATTTCAGGTTTCAAATCATATGTTGCTACTTTTGGAGAATCGATGAGGCACCAATCTTCTAACGGCCTGGGACTTTCATCCCCACCATTAAAGAAATATGTAACGTGAGCATACTTTTCAGTTTCAGCAATTCTTAGCTGTTTTAATTTATTATCTGATAGAACATCAGTTAATATTTTGGTAAGGTTTTCAGGTTTAAAGGCAACCGGGGCAGGTAATTTTTCATCATATTCAGTCAAACAAATTAAATAGACATTAGGAGGATTGGCTCCCCTATCAAAATCATTAAAGTCTTCAACAACAAAAGCTCTTGTTAACTGACGTGCTCTATCGGGCCTAAAGTTAAAGAAAATAATAGAATCGCTTTCTTCTATTACCGATGAATGTTCCTTTATACTTGATGCTGTTTTTAAGATAGTTGTGGGTTTAATAAATTCGTCATAGATACCATTACTATAAGATTGCTGGACCGCCTCAACGGCGGAATTTGCGGTTTGGCCTTGGCCGTAGACAAGCGCATCATATGCTAACTTAGTTCTATCCCAACGTTTATCCCTATCCATAGCATAATACCGTCCTGATACCGATCCTATCCTACCCAAACCTATAATTTTAATCTCATTTTCAAGCTGTCTGACATATTCTATCCCGCTATCTGGAGGAGTATCTCTACCGTCTAAGAAAGCGTGAATTATCAGATCATTTAATTGAAGATCTTTGGCCATCTTGATAAAGGCATAAAGGTGAGTTTGGTGGGAGTGGACTCCACCATCAGATAATAAACCCATTAGGTGTAGTTTACTATTATTTTGTTTAACATTTTCCATTGCTTTAATTATTGTCTTATTTTGGAAAAATATTCCATCTTTAATAGCCTTTGTAATTCTTGTTAAATCTTGATAAACAATACGGCCTGCCCCAATGTTTAAATGACCAACTTCAGAATTACCCATCTGCCCATTAGGCAATCCAACATCTTCTCCGGCAGCCCCAATTAAAGTGTGAGGAAATTCAGTCATTAAGCGGTCTATATTGGGAGTTTTTGCTATTGAAGTAGCATTTCCTTTAGGGCTTTCACCAGCTCCCCAGCCGTCTAAAATAATCAGAACCAGGGGTTTTGGTCTCTTGAATTCCTTCATAAAGGTTTATACCCTACTTTTTTTTATTATTTTTACAAAACTATCAGTTTTTAGTGAGGCTCCTCCTACAAGTGCTCCATCGATATCAGGTTCCTGAATAAATTCTTCAATATTTTCCGGACTGACACTACCGCCATACTGGATTCTAGTATTTTTGGCTACTTCCGGATCATAAATCGTTCCCACTAAAGCTCTAATATTTCTGATAGTATCATTTGCTGTTTGGGCATCGGCTGATTTACCTGTACCGATAGCCCAGATAGGTTCATATGCAATAACCGTATCGACCATTTGGTCAGCGGACAATCCTGTCAAAGCTTTTTCCACTTGACTTTTAATTACACTTTGAGTTTGATCGCTCTCCCTCTGGCTTAATGTTTCCCCCACGCAGATAATTGGATTTAGCTCATGTTTATGGGCAGCTAAAACTTTTTTATTCACATTATCATCAGTTTCATTAAAATACTGACGCCTTTCAGAGTGTCCGATGATTACATAATCAACATGTAAGTCCTTTAAGGCAAGAGGGGAGACTTCTCCCGTATATGCTCCTTCCTCTTCCCAAAACATATCTTGCGCGCCTAATTTAAGGTCTGTGGCATTTTCCTTTAATATTTCAGAGGCAATAGCCACAATAGGAAAAGGGGGGCAAATAACCATTTCAACTCCCGAAATATCAATCACAGCATTTTTTAGCTCCTGAATAAAAGATTTAGCCTGGCTAGCTGTTTTATTCATTTTCCAGTTTCCAGCAATAATTGGTAATCTCATGTAAGTTCTCCTCCCAGAAAAAATATCAATAATTTCAAAATACAGATATCTAAATTTTACCAAAAACTATACTTAAGCGGCTATGGAATTAAGGCTTTGGCGTTAAATAAATACATGAAACAAAATTTCAATATCTATAAGTTAATACAATAGACTTCACACATGGGAAACAACTAATCAAGTTAAAATCCTTCTCTTTATATGCTAGTAATAATTTTATATTCAGATATCAATAATGACACAATAGTTATGTTTTATCATCAAGTGCTTCTACTCCGGGCATGGGTTTTCCTTCAAGCAATTTAAGTGATGCTCCGCCTCCAGTTGATATAAAAGATATTTTATCCTCCAAATCAAACTTACGCAGTGCAAGATCGGAGTCACCACCTCCAACTATTGTTGTTGCCTCAGAATCAGCTAATGTTCGAGCTATTGCTTTAGTACCTTTGGCAAATTGTTCTATCTCAAAGACTCCCATTGGCCCATTCCAAAAAATTGTTTTGGCTTGTTCTAGTTCATGAGTATATTTTTTTATAGTAATAGGGCCGATATCAAGCCCCATCATATCATCAGGAATTTTATCAACTGGAACATTTTTAGCTTCAGCATCTTTGCTTATTTTCTCTGCTACAACCACATCTTGAGGCAGAAAAAGATTACCTCCCCTGTCTTCAGCTTTAGCAAGCATCTCTTTTGAATGGTCAAACTCACTATCCTGGAAAAGAGACTTTCCTATTGATAAGCCCTTTGCTTTAAGAAAAGTGAAACACATACCTCCACCGGTAAAAAGGCCGTCAACAATATCAAGAAATTTGTCAATAACTCCAATTTTATCTGAAACTTTATTTCCTCCAAGAATTGCATAAAATGGTTTTTCAGGATTTTCTATCAAGGACGATAAAATATTCACTTCTTTTTCCAGAAGAAAACCACCAACAGCCGGGAGGAATTCAGTAACCCCGACAGTCGAAGCATGTGACCGGTGGGCAGTTCCAAAAGCATCATTGACAAAGACATCAGCCATACCGGCTAGATTCTTTGCAAAATGTAAGTCATTTTTTTCTTCGCCAGGATAGAAACGGATATTTTCCAGAAGAGTAATCTCTCCCGGTTTCATTTGATTTATTTTAATCTTAATATCTTCTGAAAGAATATTTTCATTTAAAAAAATAGACTTGCCATATACTTCAGTAAATTCTTCAGCAACCGGATTTAAACTTAAGCTGGAGTCAGGTTTACCTTTGGGTCGCCCCAGGTGGGAGATTAAAATTATTTTTGCCCCTTTATCTCTTAGATAATCTAAAGTAGGTTTAGCAGCTTTGATCCTATTGTTATCGGCAACTCTTCCATTTTCCAGAGGAACATTAAAATCTACTCTAACCAGAACAATTTTCTCAGCCAGGTCAATATCTTTAATTGTTCTTTTTTTAAACAATTCATTCTCCAGAAATATTGCATTTTTTTATAGTATCTTAAATAAATCAACCAATCTTGTTGAGTAGCCTTTTTCATTGTCGTACCAGGAAATAACTTTGACCAAATTGCCAATAACCATAGTACTTAAGGAATCAAATATTGATGATGCAGGATTGCCAACGACATCAATTGAGACAATCGGGTCTTCAGTATATTCAAGTATACCTCTTAGCCTATCTGATTGAGAAGCTTCTTTCATTGCCATATTGACCTCTTCAATACTGGTCTCTTTCTCTAGAGTAGCCACCAAATCCACGACAGAGCCATCAAAGACTGGGACCCTCATGGCAACACCGTCCATTTTGCCTTCCAGTTCAGGAATAACCAGCGAAGTGGCTTTAGCTGCCCCGGTCTCAGTAGGAATTATGGACATGGCTGCTGCTCGAGCCCGACGCAAGTCTGAATGGCATATATCCAGTATCTTTTGATCGTTTGTATAGGCATGAATCGTTGTCATAAGCCCTTTCTCAATTCCAAAATTATCCATTAATACTTTTACAACTGGAACTAAGCAGTTAGTTGTGCAAGAAGCATTAGAAATTATATGATGGTTTTCTGAATCATATTTATCATCATTTACACCCAGAACTATAGTAATATCTGGATTTTTAGCCGGAGCTGAAATGACCACTTTTTTCGCCCCACCCTGTAAATGTTTCTGGGCGCTTTCCCTGTCACGGAAAAAACCTGTTGATTCAAGAACTATGTCTACTCCATAATCACTCCATGGTATAGCTGCCGGATCCCTTTCGGCAATGATCTTACTCTCATTATCGTCTACAATTAATGCCTCGTCTTTTATTCTTATATCGTTTTTAAGTACCCCGTGAACTGAATCGTACTTTAATAGATGGGCCAACGTGCTGCAGTCCGTAAGATCGTTTATTACCGGAAATTCAATTTCAGGATCATCCAAAGCAACTCTGAAAGTTGTACGCCCGATTCTCCCGAAACCGTTAATCCCTACTTTTAAAGCCATTTTTAACCTCCCTTATATATCTCGCGCCTTTATAATTTATCATAACCAGCTGAAAAAAACTTTATTCTAATCATTTTTTTCCAATTTATTTGCCAAGTTCCTGATTCGGCGAAGCCGGTGATAGACAGCTGACTTACTTAGTTTAGGGTCAGCAAATTCGCCAAGTTCTCTTAAGTTTGCTCGAGGATAGGCTAACCTTAATTTGGAAATTTCTGCCAGAGTTTCCGCTATGTTATCAATGCCCAAAATCTGCTCTATAACAGTAATGTCGCTTATCTGATCAATGGCTGCCTTTATAGTCTTATCAAGATTTGCTGTTTCGCAGTTCACTAAACGGTTGACCTGATTTCTAAGTTCTTTTAATATCCTGGTATCTTCAAATTGCAGCAGTGCTCTGTGTGCACCGATTAAAGCCAGAAATCCGACAATTGTCTCCGACTCTTTCAAATATAATTTATATTTTTTCTTCTTTTCATAAATCTTTGACCCAAAACCAAACTTATCCATTAATCTAGTGATATCCTTAATAAATTCCCAATTATCCGAAACCATCTCTAAATGATAAGCTTTGCGAGGATCACTGATAAAACCGCCACCTATAAATGCGCCTCTTAAAAATGAGATCTGGCAGCAAACATTATTGATCAACCTGCTTGGTACTGATGAACTCAAGTTCATATGATTATCAAGAATACCAAGCTCATACAGTGATTGCTCTATTCTCGGTTGAAAAGATATCGAGATCAGATAATTACATGCTTTAGAAAGAGAAGAACGTCTAATTTCCAAATCCGCTTTCAATTTGTATAGATTAGCAAATGATTTTATATATTTCCTGGCCACAGCAGCATTTTCAGTCGTTAGGGTCAACGAATACTGCTGTTTGGCATGGATATGAAACGAGCCGTCCATTCTCACCAGAGCATGGAGCTCAGCTGTCCGGCAACAATTTTTTAATGACTCCAGGCGTGCAAGCTCGTTCTTTACCTCAGTAGAGAAAGGCATTTTTAATAAAATTCTCCAAAAAATTTTTTATTTTAAAAGGTGAATGATGAATATACTCTCCGCTTTCGATTAAATCTACTTGATGAATTCTTGTTGAAATATCTAAGGCCTTTTCTTTTGATAGAGCTACTGGGTGAGAGTCATTCCTTGAATATTCAGCGAGAAGTAATTCATCAGGCATAGAGGAATTCACTACAAAGTCATCGATAATATCTACTGAAACATAATTATTGAGAATCTCTAGGTGTTCTAAAGCATCCAAACCATTTGTTTCACCGGGTTGGGTCATTAAATTACAGAAATATATACATCTGGCCTTAGTCTTCTGTATAGCTTGATTTATCTCTTTAAGAAGAAGGTTTGGCAATAAAGAAGTATAGAGGCTACCGGGCCCGACTATCACAAAATCAGCATCAAGTATGGCTTGGACGGATTCTTTATAAGCGGATGCTTCCCGTGGCTGAATAAATACCTTCTTTAATCTATGGTTCCCGGTTGCGATATTAAATTGGCCTTCAACTATTTTGCCTTCTTCAGTTTCAGCTACCAGCTTTATATTTTCTAAAGTAGAAGGCAGAACTTCACCCCAACATCCAAGAAACTTCCCGGCAATTTTTACCGCTTTGGCAAAATTATCCTCTTTTAAAGTGAGAGCTGCTATTATCAAATTACCTAAAGAATGGCCTTCTAATTCTCCTTTTTTAAAACGATATTGAAATAATTCAGCCAAACCATTCGGTGTCGAAGCCATAGCTGTAAGGCAGTTTCGAATATCCCCCGGCGGAAGGATTCCCAAATCTTTGCGTAACCTGCCTGAACTATATCCGTCATCAGCAACGGAAACAATCACTTTCAGTTTAGAGGGTATGTCTTTCAAGGCCTGTATTATTATTGGTAAACCGGTTCCGCCGCCAATTGCAACTATTTTCGGTAGGTCTTTATTATTTTTTCTCATCTATAGCCTGGAAATCCTTTCCAATATCACGATGATAAATATTCACACTATACCCTTTTTTATTTAAAAACTTGGCTGTCTCTTCGGTAAGAACCACTGAGCGGTGAGTTCCACCTGTGCATCCAATGGCGATATTCAAATGTGTCTTACCTTCCTTAATATATAGTGGTAGTAAAAAGTTTAAAAGATTTTGTATTTTTCTTAAAAATAATCTAGTTTCATTTCTTTTAAGGACAAAATTTCGTACTTTCTCATCATGGCCGGTAAGAAGTTTTAATTCCTTTATATAATGTGGATTAGGTAGAAAGCGTACATCTATTGCCAGGTCAGCATCCATGGGGAGCCCGTATTTATAACCAAAGGATACAACTGTAACTAAGATTAATCTCTTTCTCTTTTCTCCCAAGAAAGCGTCCTTGATTTTATCTTTAAGTTCATGGACTTCAAGATTAGAGGTATCAATTATTAAATCAGCATTTCCCCTCAATGACTCAAGAAGATGTCTTTCTCTTTCAATTCCCTCACTGACCCGGCCCTCTTCTGCAAGCGGATGCCGCCTTCTTGTCTCCTTAAAGCGTTTTATTAATGTCTCATCCGAAGCTTCCAGAAAAAGAATCTGGTAGTCTATTTCCTTTTCTTTCATATAGTCAAAGGCATCAAAAAGTGAGCTGAAAAATTCTCCGCCACGAACATCTATGACTAAGGCAACTTTTTTAATATTACTATCCGTAATTGATATTAAGTCTGCAAACTTTAAAATAAGATCGGGCGGTAAATTATCGACACAAAAATAACCCATATCTTCAAAACACTTTATAGCTTGTGATTTCCCGGCACCGGAAAGGCCGGTAATAATAGTTATCTCGACATTTTCTGATTGTATATCCTTTTTTGACGTCAACTAAATATCACCCACTTAACTAAGATGATTATAACAAAATAAATTATAGCAAATGGCCGGTAGGCTATTATTTAAATAATATTTTGCATTAGAGATTCCAGGAATTAAGCTTACAGTACTAATAAAAGTAATTTATACTCCTTGACCTGAGGTTATTGGCCGGACTTGGCCGCTGCTCTGTTTATCTGTCTGTAAAAACTGATTAATGACTATTTTAATCTTAAGATTTATTTCAAATATATTCCTTCGAGCTCCAACAGTTTAGATTTTAAGCCTTTAGGCCCTGACCAACCCCCGGGTCTGCCATCCTTATTTATTACACGATGGCAGGGAATAACAATTAAACAAGGATTATTTGCCATCGCCTGGCCAACGGCTCTAGCTGCCCCCGGTAAATTCACTTTATGAGCTAGTCCTTCATAGGAGACTGTTTCTCCGTATTTTATCTTTTGGGCAGCCGTATAGACTTTATACTTGAAATCCGTTTGGTCTGTTAGATCAAGTTTTACCAGACTAAAATCAACTCTCATCCCCTGGAAATATTTTTCAAAATTTTCCCTTAATTGCAGCCAACCAACTGGGTCATTTTGAGCTTGAGGATAATTTCGCCTGATTTTACCGTGGATATTAGTGTTGCTAGATACATCAAAATAGACTTTTTTAAGTCCTTTTCTTGAATAGACAAAACCAATATATCCGTCTTTTGCTTTGAAAATATATGAATTCATCGGTGTAATGATTTATATATATTCCTGGCCAAACTGGCTGGAATCCCCTTGATCCTATCCAAATCCTGGAAAGAAGCTTGGGCCAGTTTTTCAACAGAACCAAATTCTTTTAAAAGAACAGCTTTTCTTTTTGGCCCCACTCCCTGTATTTGATCGAGCAATGAAGTAGTCATTTTCTTACCCCTGAGTTTTATATGATATTGCAAAGCAAAGCGGTGAGCTTCATCACGTACTCTCTGCATCAATTTTAATGCTTCTGAATTCTTACTCAGGCTGCGTGGTTCAGAAAGACCAGGTAAATATAACTTTTCCTCTTTTTTGGCCAGAGCCACTACCGGTATTTCATCAATCTCCAAGTCTTTTAGAGCATTCGTTGCTGCAGTCAACTGTGGCTTGCCGCCGTCAATCAAGATAAGGTCGGGAGCCAGCTGAAATCCGTCTTTGTTATCGAGTTTATTTAGTTTTTTCAATCTTCTCAGGACTACTTCATACATCATCGCATAATCATTAGGCTGAGATGTATTTCTAATCTTAAATCGGCGATAATATTGCTTATCTGCTTTATTGTTAGTAAATACAATCATAGAGCCTACTGCTTCTTTTCCAGAAAGATTTGAAATATCAAATGCTTCTATTCTACGAGGCAAATGAGATAAGCAAAGTTCCCTTTCAAGTTTTTTTAAGGTCTTCTCAATATCTTTTTCTTTATCGGACAGAAGATGATATTGAAGAGTTTGTTTAGCATTTTCTTTGGCCAGTTTAATTAACTTTCTTTTATAGCCTCGAATAGGTTTTTTTAAAATTACCTTTACTTTTCTTTTTTGACTCAACCATTGAGTTATTAGATCTTGATCTTCAATCTCTTCCTCGATAATAATTTCCCTGGGAAAATATGTAAAACCCGAATAATATTGCTTAATAAAAGAAGAAAGATAGAGTGACGGATCATCAACACGGTTGGATATAAGAGTAAAATTTTCACTTCCAGTAAGTTTGTTATCCCTTATTCTAAGTATAGTTAACATTACTTGAGAATCATGTTTAGCTGAGGCAATCGCATCTAGGTCCTTCTGGCCATGGACTTTCATGCTTGTCCTTCCTATTACCATTCGAGCAGCCTGAATGCGGTCTCTGATTTTAGCTGCTTTTTCAAACTCAAGCTTGGCAGAGGCTTCTCTCATATCTGCCTCGAGTTTTTGAATTATTTCTTTTTGGCCACCCTCAAGAAATTTTATAACTTGCCTGACCATCTTTTTATATTCATGCTCGTTTATTCTTTTAGTGCAAGGGCTAAGGCAGCGTTTAATATGGTAATTTAAACATGGCTTATTTCGGTTGCGCCCAGGTGTTGACCCCCGGCAAGCCCTGAGCGGAAATATCTTTCTTAAAGCGTCTAAAGTTACCCTAACATCACCTGGTTTGGTGTAGGGGCCATAATAAATCCTACCCCTCCGATGGTTTTCCCTGGTAACATAGATTCGAGGAAATTTATCAGTAATTGTAATAGCTATATAAGGATAGCTTTTATCATCCTTATAACTGACATTAAACCTCGGCCGATATTCCTTTATTAAATTACACTCTAGTATCAGGGCTTCCATTTCAGAGGGTGTAATAAAAAAATCAAGGTCAGATATCTTCTCCCTTAATACCAAAGCTTTGGGGTCAACTATTCCTGCTTTTTGAAAGTAAGTAATAACTCTCTTTTTTAAAGATTTAGCTTTTCCGACATATATCACATTATCTTTGCTATCTTTAAAAATATAGGCTCCGGGTTTATCCGGTAAATTCTTTACTTGTTCATAAAGTGTTTTGGCACTCATAGCAATAAGTTTACTGGACTAGCAAACTGTTAACCATTAGCTAGTTTTTGCATCTCCTTTAAGAATTTGCCTGTATATGATTTTTTCATCTTTATTATCTCTTCAGGAGACCCCTCGGCAACAATATATCCTCCATTATCTCCACCTTCAGGCCCCAGGTCGATAATATAATCTGCTGATTTAATTACATCAAGATGATGTTCAATGACGATAACTGTGTTTCCACCTTCAACAAGGCGATTTAAAACATTTAACAATTTAAGAATATCATCAAAATGAAGGCCCGTTGTCGGTTCATCAAGAATATAAAGTGTCCTTCCTGTGGCTTTTTTGGACAGCTCAGAAGCAAGTTTAACTCTTTGAGCCTCACCCCCTGATAGTGTTGGAGCTGACTGTCCGAGTTTTATATATCCCAAACCTACATCATTTAGCACCTTAAGCCTATTCTTTATTAACGGTAAGTTCTGGAAAAAATCCAGCGCTTCCTCTGCTGTCATTTCCAGAATATCGGCAATATTTTTTCCCTTGAACTTCACTTCCAGCGTTTCGCTATTATATCTTTTCCCCTTGCAAACTTCACAGGTGATATAAACATCCGGCAAAAAATGCATCTCAATCTTCTTTTTTCCATCACCAGAACAAGCTTCACACCGCCCACCGGTTACATTAAAACTAAACCTTCCAGGCTTATAGCCCCTCAGTCTTGATTCCGAAGTCTGGGCAAAAATCTTTCTAATCTCATCAAAGACTTTTGTATAAGTTCCTGGATTGGAACGCGGAGTCCTTCCAATAGGCGACTGGCTAATCTCGATTACTTTATCGATAAGATTAATTCCCTTTATTTTTTTATATTTGCCTGGCTTATATCTAGACCTATATATTCTTCTCGCAAGTGCTTTATAAAGAACATCTGAGACAAGTGTACTTTTGCCTGAACCAGAAACTCCAGTAATACAAATGAATAGACCTAAGGGGAATTTGACATTGATGTTCTTCAGATTATGTTCTTCCACACCATAAACAGTCAGAAATTCCTGATTTTTCTTTCTTCTCTTTTCTGGTAATGGTATTTTTTTTCGAGAAGAAAGATACTCACCGGTAATCGATTTTTTACTTTTTAATATCTTATCTAGTTTACCGGCAGCAACGATTTCTCCACCATGTATACCTGCTCCCGGCCCAATATCGATTATATAATCAGCATCACGGATTATCTCTTCGTCATGTTCAACCACAATCAATGTATTACCCAAGTCCCTCAATTGTTTAAGAGTTGTAATTAAACGCTGGTTATCACGTTGATGAAGGCCTATTGTCGGCTCATCCAGTATATATAATACTCCCATTAATCTTGAACCTATCTGGGTAGCCAACCTTGTCCGCTGAGCTTCTCCTCCTGAAAGAGTATTAGCCGTTCTGTTTAAAGTAATATAATCAAGCCCAACGTCGACCAAGAAATTTAATCTTTCCTTTATCTCTTTTATCAAGCGCTTGGCGATAAGCTTGTCCCGCGGAGAAAGGGCAAGTTCCTTAAAAAATTTGAGGGACTCATTTACCGGAAATTCACATAAATCATAAATATTGAGGTTACCTACGGTTACAGCCAGGCTCTCCGGCCTTAACCTCCTTCCCTGGCAAGCAGTGCAAGGTTCATGCCTCATATATCTTTGGTAAAGCATTCTCATGTTCTGGCTATGTGTTTGAAAATAACGCCGTTCAATTATATTAACTATTCCTTCAAAAGGCATTTCATATCGTCCAGAAAAATGCGAATTATAGTTTTTCCTTTGAAAATCCAAATCAACTCCTATTCTGTCTCTGCCAGTACCGTATAGAAATAAATCTTTTTCCCTTTTTTTTAATCTGCGAAAGGGAATATCAGTTGGAATATCATATTCTCTAGCAATTGCCCTTATAAGACTTTCCGACCAGTTTCCCTTACTGCCCGGCCAAAAAGTAAGAGCCCCCTGTTCGATGCTTAAGCCTTGGTCCGGAACGACTAAGTCCGGGTCGACTTTAAGAGCCACACCAACACCAGAGCATTCAGAACAAGCACCATAAGGGCTATTAAATGAAAACATCCTTGGTGAAAGATCTTCGAAGCTTATCCCGCAGTCTAAACAGGCAAATGCCTGGCTAAATATTTTAGTCTTATTTTTGTCAATCTCAATCTTGACTGTCCCTTCTGCCATATCTAAAGCAGTTTCAACGGAATCCGCAAGTCTCCGGCGTATGTCTTTCTTCATAACCAGTCTATCCACTACCACATCAATATCGTGCCTAATATTCTTATTCAATTTAATCTCTTCATCTAGGTCATATAGATCACCGTCTACTTGAACTCGGACAAATCCATCTTTTTTTATTTTCTCGAAAAGGTCTTTATACTCTCCTTTCCTCCCCCTGACTATAGGAGCTAAAACCATAAATTTCTTGCCTCTTTCAAGTGCAAGTATCTGGTCAACTATCTGCTGGGGAGTCTGCCTTTCAATCTTATTTCCGCAACTGTGGCAATGGGGTACTCCTACCCTTGCATATAATACGCGAAGATAATCATAGATTTCTGTTATTGTGCCAACTGTTGAACGGGGATTCCGGCTGGTAGTTTTTTGATCGATAGATATTGCTGGTGATAATCCTTCAATAGCATCTACATCAGGCTTTTCCATTTGTCCGAGAAACTGGCGAGCATAAGCAGATAAAGATTCCACATATCTTCTTTGACCTTCAGCATAGATGGTATCGAATGCTAAAGTTGATTTGCCAGAACCTGAGATCCCGGTGATGACAACCATTTTATCCCTGGGAATATCAATATTTATATTTTTTAAATTATGTTCCCTGGCACCTTTTACTTGAATTGTTTCCGTTGACATTTTAACTACTACCTTTAAATTAAAGTTATTTTCTGTTTTTAGCCAGAAGTTCTTCTCTTAACGACCATATTCTGTCACGCAATAAAGCTGCTTGCTCAAATTCCAGTTCTTCTGCTGCAAGCCGCATCTCTTCTTCTAATGAAGCAATTAGCCTCTGAATTTCATCGGCTGGCATTTTTCTTAATTCTTTTTCTATATCTTTTTGAACTCGATATAGTTCTTTTTCTTCACGGATTTGAGCAGCTTGAATTATATCGGTCACTTTTTTCTGAATAGTTTTAGGCTCTATATCATGTTTAATATTATAATCATTCTGAATCTTTCTTCTTCTGTTTGTCTCATTTAAAGCTTTGGTCATTGATTCCGTAACTTCGTCAGCATACATTATTACCTGGCCGCTTACATTTCTAGCAGCCCGGCCAATTGTTTGGATTAAAGATCTTTCTGAGCGTAAAAATCCTTCCTTGTCTGCATCCAGAATGGCTACCAAAGATACTTCAGGAAGATCTAGCCCTTCACGGAGTAGATTTATGCCAACCAAGACATCAAATTGACCTTTTCTTAGATTAGTCAAAATCTCAACTCTTTCCAAAGTTTCAATTTCAGAATGAAGATAACGAACATTTATACCAACCTCGTTCAAATATTCTGCCAGGTCTTCGGCCATCTTTTTAGTTAATGTAGTAACTAAAACCCTTTCCTGGTTTTTTACCCTCATATTTATTTCTTTTATTAAATCATCAATCTGGTTCTTTGTCGGTTTGACTACTATTTCTGGGTCAATCAAACCAGTAGGGCGAATTATTTGTTCCACAATTTGCTCTGAATTTTTTAACTCATAAGGCCCGGGAGTAGCACTGACAAATATTGCCTGTTTTATTAACTGCTCAAATTCTTCAAACATCAAAGGCCGGTTATCCAATGCAGATGGTAACCTGAAACCATATTCAACTAGCGTTTCTTTTCTAGACCTATCTCCATTATACATCCCGTTTAATTGAGGAATAGTAATATGTGATTCGTCAATTATTATTAGGAAATCTTGCGGAAAGTAATCAATTAACACTGCCGGCCTTTCGCCTGATTTTCTGCCCCATAGGTGACGTGAATAATTTTCAATTCCATTGCAATAGCCAATTTCCCTTAGCATCTCCAGGTCATAATTGGTCCTCATCTCTAACCTTTGAGCTTCAAGAAGCTTATTCTCCTTTCGGAAAAAGGCCAATCTCTCTTTCATTTCATCTTCGATGCCCTTGAGAGCTTTTTGAAACTTATCATCAGAGGTAACAAAGTGAGTAGCCGGATAAATTGCTACTTTATCCAATTGTTTTTCTATAACGCCAGTAACAGGATTGATTATTGATATCTTTTCAACCTGATCTCCATACATCGATATTCGAAAGGCAAGGTCCGTAAATGAAGGGAAAATTTCTATAACATCTCCCCTTACTCTGAAAATTCCATGCTCAAGCTGGTAATCATTTCTCTCATATCGAATATCCAGCAGTCTTTTCAATATTTCATCCCGGTCATAATCCTTATTCTTCTCAATTAAGACCATTTTTTTTGCATATTCCTCCGGCGAACCCAAACCATATATACATGAAACACTGGCAACAATTAAAACATCATTCCTTGTCATAAGAGAGCTAGTTGCTGAGTGCCTAAGTTTATCGATCTCTTCATTTATCGATGAATCTTTCTCAATATATAGATCAGTCTTTGGAAGATAAGCTTCAGGTTGGTAATAGTCATAATAACTAACAAAATACTCCACTGCATTTTCTGGAAAGAATTCTTTAAACTCACTACATAGTTGAGCAGCCAGAGTTTTATTGGGGGCTACAATTAAAGTTGGTTTCTGTAACCGCTCTATTACATGAGCCATTGTCAAAGTCTTGCCTGAGCCTGTTACTCCAAGAAGTGCCTGAAATCTCATATTTTTATTGCACCCTTTAACCAGATCATTTATTGCTGTAGGTTGATCTCCGGTTGGCAGAAACGGTGCTTTGACTTTAAATTTTTCCATTAATTAAATTCTCCCGGATAGAGTTTCTCATATTTTTCCTTAGTTTTTAAAACTTTCTGGACAAATTCCCTTGTTTCTGGATAGGGCAACTTCTCAATGATACTTTCATCAGATTTATTTTCTTTAAACCAGCTATCGACTTTAGATTGGCCGGCGTTATAAGCAGCAATGGCCATCTCTTTATTCTGGTATCTATCCAGTAAAAAGTTAAAATACCAGCATCCATAAGAAATATTAGTGCTTGGGTCAAAAAGGTCTGATCCAAACTTATTATTTTCATTACTTTGATTGATCCAATCAGCTGTTTCTGGTAAAACCTGCATTAGCCCAATGGCTCCTTTTTTAGATTTAGCTCTCGGTTCAAAGTTACTCTCTATTTTAATCAAGGCTATAACCAGATAAGGATCTAAATTATTTTTCTCTGCCTGTTTGTCGACGATATCTTTATATTTGACTGGATAATAACTTTTTAGTAAGAATGGAGAAACCAGCCAGGCTATAAAAGAAAAAAGAAATATCAGCCCGATAAATACCAGAAAAAATCTATCAAGAACACTTGGTTTTCGTTCGCTGGTTTCACTTCTTTCCGTATTTTTTCACTTCCAATCAGACTGAAGTATTTCCCATAATTCATCCAAGCTTGCTTCCAGTTCCTCGGGTGTACCATCATTATTTATTATATAATCAGCTATTTTAATCTGTTCATCTATAGGTACCTGAGCCCTTAAACGGTTGTCAATCTCAGCCTTAGAAAGCTTTTTTTCTTTCAATCTTTCAATCTGTAGCTCTTTAGTCGAAGTAACTAAAACAACATTGTTAATTTCCGGGAGGATAGAATTTGAAGTCAGCAGAGGTATCTCCAAAACAATGTCTTTTTTACCTTGACTTTTTAATTTTTTTATCTCGCTGGATAAACATTGATAGACAAGCGGATGAATCATGTCATTCAACCATTCCCTTTTTTCGTCATTGGAAAAAACTTTTCGGGCCAACAATGAACGGACTATATTATTATCTTTATCCAGAATTTCACTACCGAATTTCCTTACAATCTCAGGATACAAGTGGCTTTCTTTTTCAAGAAATCGATGAGCTATCTTGTCTGCTTCAAGAACAGGCAGTCCCTTATCAGAAAAAAAGCGAATAACAAAACTTTTTCCGCTTGCTATCCCGCCAATTACAGCAATGACCACTTTTATCTCCTTTAGTAAAGACTCAAAATATTTACTTAATTATAAAGGAGTAAACAAATGAAGTTTATTTGGCAATAAGTAACTTTAAAAAAGAATTTATGATTTGGTATTTCTGCGATCCTTCATGTCCTGCAAAACATCTTCTAGCGAGCCGGGATCAGGTAGTTCATCATCATCATCTTGGTCTAGTGTACTAGTAAGTAGTTTTTCTTCTTTCTCTTCTTGTTTTTCGTTTTCTATTTTCTCTTCTTGTTCTTCTTGTTCTTCTTTTTCTATTTTCTCTGCTTGTTCTTCTTTTTCTGCTTTATCTGCTTGTTTTGCTTGTTTTGCTTGTTTTGCTTGTTCTGTTTGTTCTACTTGTTCTTCTTTTTCTATTTTCTCTGCTTGTTCTGTTTGTTCTTCTTGTTCTGCTTGTTCTGCTTTTTCTGCTATGTCTTTTTCAGCTTCCTCTGTCATAATATCTTTTTTTTCTTCAGCTTTTATCTTATTTATGCTTTGTTTAGTTGCAGAAATCTCGGTTTCTTCAGATTTATCATCTTTTTTTTCTTCTGCTTTTTCCTTTTGAATATCATCTTTAACGACTGTTTCCTCTTTTCCAGAAACTGCTTCTTCCTTTTCTGGTTCTGCAGAGATATCTTTCTGCTCCTCTTTACTCTCTCCTTCTTTTTCTGCTCTTGCTTTATCAGCTTTTTCCGATGTTGCTTCGGTTTTTTCCTTCTCTTTAACTTCCTCTTCTTCAAATAGCTTCTTGATGCTTAAAGAAATCCTTCTTCTGTCAAGTTCTATTTCAGTTATCACTGCTTCGGTTTCATCCCCAATATTAATAACATCTGTTATTTCATCTACATCTTCAGAAGCAAGCTCAGAAATATGAATTAAACCTTCAATTCCATCGTTAAGTTCGAGGAATGCTCCAAAAGGAACTATTTTGGTTATTTGTCCTTTTATCTTTTGATTAACCTTAAACTCTTTCGGTATATCTTTCCAGGGATCAGTTTGAGTCTGCTTTAATCCAAGTGAAACTCTTTCCTTAACATAATCAATCTCTAATACTTGGACATTAACCTCTTTCCCAATATCCACTACTTCTGAAGGATGATTAACATGTGTCCAGGATAGCTCAGAAATATGAATAAGGCCGTCAATTCCTCCAAGGTCTACGAAAGCTCCAAAATCAACAATGCTTGATATCTTGCCGGTTAGAACCTGTCCTATCTCCAGCTTATCCAAAATCTTGCGTCTTTCATCCCTGCGTTCACTCTCTAGGACAGCCCTCCTTGAAAGCACTACATTATTTCTTCGGCGATCAGTTTCAATTATTTTACAGCGAAGCTTCTGACTTAGATAATTTTTCAGGTCTTTAACACGGTGTAGTTCCACAAGAGATGCAGGCAGAAATCCCCTAAGGCCAATATCTAGAATCAGGCCGCCTTTGACAACTTCTATTACATCGCCCTCGACTGTCTTATTGCTCTTACAGCATTCTTCTATTTCATCCCAGGCTTTCTGAAAATCAGCTCTTTTTTTCGATAAAATTAAACGCCCGTCAACATCTTCTTTTTGAAGAACCAGGGCGTCAACTTGTTGTCCTTCGGTGACTATATCTTTGGTTTTTCTGTTACCCCTTATAGTTAATTCTTTTTGAGGAATTACTCCCTCAGATTTGTACCCTACATCTACTAAAACTTCATCACGATCAATTTTAATAATGACTCCGGATATAATATCTCCTTCTTCAAAAACATTAATGGTTTGATCATAATCAGGAATTAGCTCTCCATCCTCACCCTTCTTAAAATATTCTAAATCATCATTTGATTTCGGTCCCGACATTCCATAAAAACCCCCATCTTATGTTAAATAAAAATATAGAAAAAAAACAAGTATAACTATAAGATTATAGCAAATATACTCAATTTATAGAAGAATTTTTATTTTTATTTATTTATTTTTTATATTCTATATATTTAGAAATTGTTTTCAAATTTTTATTATTGTATGTTAGTCTAAACTTTATTATCTGTAATGGTAATATTGATGAGAAATAAAAAGATTATCTTAATCGATGGAAATAGCTTAATCTACAGAGCCTTTTTTGCTTTACCAGATACAATGTCAACTTCAAAAGGCCTAATTACTAATGCTATTTATGGTTTTACCGGTATGCTGATAAAGCTAATCAATCTAGAAGAACCTGATGTGTTAGCGGTAGCTTTTGATTCTGCCAAACCTACCTTCCGGCACGAACAGTTTACTGATTATAAAGCTGACCGACAAAAGATGCCAGACGAACTAGCAGTACAATTCCCGGTTATAAAAGAACTTTTGCAAACTATGGAAATCCCTATATTTGAAAAAGGTGGATATGAAGCAGACGATATTCTGGCAACACTAGCTAAGCAGGCGGAAAATGATGGTTATCAAGTAAGAATTGTAACCGGGGACCGTGATGCTTACCAGCTAATTTCGGATAAGATCTCCATTATGACCACCAAGAAAGGAATTTCTGATATTGTAATATACGATAGCAGCAATATTTTATCTAAATATGGAGTATCTCCACAAAAAATACCCGATTTTCTTGGTCTTAAAGGTGACACCTCAGATAATATTCCTGGAATTCCAGGAATAGGTGAAAAAACCGCTGCAAAACTACTTCAAGAATTTGACTCACTTGAGGATATACTGGACAACATGAATAAGATTAAACCTGCCAGAATACAAGAACTAATTAGAAAACACCAGGAAGAAGCCAGATTAAGCAAGGAACTAGCTATTTTGGATAGAAAAGTGCCAATCCATATTGACTTCAGTTTATTCAGTTGCGGAAGCTGGGATAAAGATAGTGTTAAACAGAAATTCATTGAACTTGAATTTAAAACTCTTTTGGATAGATTATTACCGGAAAACCAAGAAATTGAATCTGAATTTAGGCCCGACCTCGAATTTGATGTGGCAGATTCATTAAATAAATTGAAATTATTTCTTAAAAAACTTGAAAAAGTGAACCAGCTTTTTCTTTATCCTATATATAGTACAGATAAATTTGATGACTTTTTAACTTCCTTATCTATCATTGCTAATGATAAATCCCCTATTGTTATTTTGTTGGAAAAAAACACACTAAAAAAGGAGGCTGCCTTAACACTACTTAAACCATATTTAGAAGACCCCTCTATTGAAAAAATTGTCTATCAAGGAAAGAGATTAATGGTTAATCTTTTTAATTCCGGAATAAACCTAGCTGGAAACCTATATGATTTATATATGGCCGCTTATCTTCTGCAACCAGGGACTCGAGGTTCAAAACTCAATGAGCTGGCCAGAAAATATTTAAAAAGAGAGCTTCCCCAAAAAGATGCTATTGCCGAACAAGGCCTTGACAGTTTATTGGCTTATACAGTCTCAACCATAAAAGAACTCCTGCCAATACTTAATAAGGAACTTGATAATACCGGCCTTCAAAATCTATTCCAGCAAATTGAGATGCCTCTTCAGAAAGTATTGGCCAGCATGGAAACAGAAGGTGTAGGGCTTGACAAAGATTACCTTAAGATTATGTCAAAAGAGATAAATTCAAAGATTTCCCTTCTGACTAAAGAAATATATCAAATAGCTGACGCTGAATTCAATCTTAACTCGCCCCAACAAGTTGGTGAGATTCTTTTTGAAAAACTTTCCCTCCCCCCACAGAAAAAGACCAAAACAGGATATTCTACCAATCAATCAAGCTTAATGAAACTTATTGATGAACACCCTATAATATCCAAAATCATTGAATACAGGGAATTAGCAAAATTAAAAACAACTTATATTGATACTCTCCCTGAGCTAGTTAACCCGAGAACCGGCCGCCTGCATACTTCTTTTAACCAGACCGGAACAGTGACAGGCCGTTTGAGCTCAAGTAATCCTAACTTGCAAAACATCCCAATCAGAACAGAGATAGGGCGTAAGATCAGAGGCGCTTTTATCCCAAGCAGAAAAGAGGACTTCCTCATGGTTGCAGATTACTCACAGATTGAACTCAGGGTTATGGCTCATCTAAGCGGTGATAATAATCTAAGGCAGGCTTTCCTTGATGAAAAAGATATCCACAGAGCTACTGCAGCCGAAGTATTCGGTATAGATGAGAGTAAAGTCACTCCTGAATTAAGAAGAAAAGCCAAAGCAGTAAACTTCGGGATAATTTACGGCATTAGCCCCTATGGCCTTTCTGAACAACTCAAAATTGAGCAAGAAGAAGCAAAAGCATATATTGATAGGTACTTTCAAAAGTACCCAAAAGTAAAAGAATACATAGATAATACCATTGATCAAGTAAAAGAAAACGGATTTGTGACCACTCTTCTCGGCCGTAGGCGCTATATCCCTGAGATAAAAAGCCGAAGCTTCCAACAGAGAAGTTTTGCCGAAAGAATGGCTATTAATACTCCTATTCAGGGCAGTGCTGCTGATATTATAAAGATTGCCATGATTAAACTGGATAAAATAATCGAAAAAGAGAATATTATCAGCAAAATGGTACTTCAGGTCCATGACGAATTAGTCTTCGAAGTAGCTCCTCTTGAACTAGATATATTGAAAGAGCTTGTCAAAAGGGAAATGGAAGGAGCTTTTACTCTGGACATTCCTTTAGTAGTCGATATCAGCTGGGGCCGTTCCTGGCTAGAAGCAAAATAAAACCCACTCAGCTATCGGCCATAATAAAATTTTTTATCTAACTATTAATTTGTAAATAATTTCGGCCCCATCTTTGGCAGCTCTCTCTTATGTTGGCTGGACAATATCATTTTTTCAATCTTAGCTTTTATGTCCGGTTCTGCTTCTCTGGTTCTTATATAATGGTCCAATTGGTCATAGGTAAAACCAATATCTGCCTCATCAGTCTGCCCTGGCCATAATCCGGCAGAAGGTGGTTTTTTAATTATTTTATCCGGTATGCCAATCTCTTGAGCTAAACCCCTGACTTCAGTCTTAGTTATATTTCCCAAAGGCAATATATCGACTCCACCGTCACCATATTTTGTAAAATATCCAATTGTTATTTCACTTAGATTGCCGGTACCAACTACCAAATAATTATTAAGATTTGAGAAATAGTAAAGGGCAGCCATTCTAAGCCGCGGTTTAAGATTAGCTACTGCCAGTTTATTATCAATCCCATTAATGCTTTGGCTTTCTTTAAATAATTTAAGCAGTTTATCCAAGACTGCATCCAGCTCAATAAATTCTGTCTTCATAGAGAACATTTTGCTTATGGCCAGAGCATCTTCATTGTCCTCTTGGCAACTTTGGCAGGGCATGATTATAGCTAGGCTGTTATCAGGATATGCTTCATGGCAGAGGTAAGCAATAACAGCTGAGTCAACTCCTCCGCTCAACCCAAAGATTGTACCTGAAAAAGCAGCTGAGCTTACTTCATTTTTAATCCAATTAACCAACTCTTTGACTTTGTTATCCAACTTATTAATTATAGAATTGAAAGATATCTATTCAATTCATATTGATGCACTTGTGCCTTATAGTTATCCCATTCTTCCTTTTTATTCCTGATGAAGTATTCAAAGACATGATCACCTAAAGCCTCTCTCATTAATTCGCTCTTTTCAGTTAACTCTATTGCCTCAGATAATGAACCTGGTAATGATGAAACTCCAATCTTTTCTCTCTCTTCAGCAGTCATCTCATAGATGTTGTCTCCAACCGGGTCAGGAAGTTCATAACCTTCTTCGATACCCTTCAAGCCAGAGGCAATCATTACCGCAAAAGCTAAATATGGATTACAGGCGGGATCCGGGCTTCTCAGCTCTATCCTGGTTGCGGTTTCCTTACCCGGCTTGTACATGGGTACTCTAACTAAAGCTGAACGGTTTCGCTGAGCCCAGCAAATATAAACTGGAGCTTCATAACCAGGAATCAATCTTTTATAAGAATTTACCCACTGATTTGTTATTGATGTAAATTCAGGAGCATGCTTTAATACACCGGCAATATATCCTTTACCATCATCCGAAAGATGATATTTGTCCTTGGAGTCGAAGAAAGCGTTTTTGTTGCCTTTAAATAATGATTGATGTGTATGCATCCCGCTGCCGTTTTCTCCAAAGATTGGTTTAGGCATAAAAGTGGCATAAATACCCGCTTCCTGGGCAATTTCCTTGACAGTTAAACGATATGTCATAACATTGTCAGCCATGGTTAAGGCATCGGCAAAACGCAAATCAATCTCATGCTGGCTGGGAGCAACCTCATGATGGCTATATTCAACATCAATTCCCATTTTTTGTAATGAAAATATAGTCCTTCTTCTAAAATCAGTTGCAATATCAAGAGGAGTCAAATCAAAATAACCACCTTGATCAAGAACTTCAGTATTTTGGGAATCTTTAAAATAAAAATACTCCAATTCCGGGCCTACATAGAACGTATATCCATGTTTAACTGCTTTCTCTAAATTTCTTTTTAGAATATGACGAGGATCCCCTTCAAAAGGCTTGCCATCGGTATTTAGAATATCGCAGAACATACGGGCAACTCTTCCGTTATCTTCGGGCCGCCAGGGTAGTACAATAAAAGTATTTGAATCTGGTTTGGCTATCATATCGCTCTCTTGAATCCTGGTAAAACCCTCAATTGAAGATCCATCAAAACCCATGCCTTCAGAAAAAGCCCCTTCAAGTTCATCAGGCGTGATAGCAAAACTTTTGAGGAATCCTTCCACGTCTGTAAACCATAATCTAATAAATTTTACGTTTTGCTCTTCGACCTGCTTTAAAACATATTCCTTATTTTTACTCATTTATATCCTCCTTAATACTAATTCCATAAAAATTTCATTGCTCGATAAAATAACAGTAGCATAACCAATTTCAATAGACTAGTTAAGCTTTACAATTACTATCATTTTCAACTCTGACACTACCTTTTATGAATATTGCACTAAGAAAACTTAAAAAAGTTTAAATTAGTACCCAGATAGTATAAATGCTTTTTACTAGTTGATTGTCTGTTAATACTTCTTCCATTATTTTCTCCTCCTATGTTTTGGCCATTATATTAGGAGAAGATTGTTTCAGATTTGTTTCGTTTTTTTTCCAATTTGTAAATTAATTGCAGCCTTAAGTTAAGTCCATACAATATATAGGCACTATATAATCTGGCGGAAGCTGTTTTAAATAATCAGTCAGGATAAAATCCACTTCTTTGGAAAGAGTCTTCTAGATTTTTTCAGCTATTTTCCTATGGCCCCAAAATAAATTTTTCATTTTATTTAAAAAATATTGAAGATATCTTAATAAGCATACAAGCTTCCATAAGGCCTTCTTGATCGGGGCAATAGTTTCTGGAAATCCTTTTCCAGGATGAAATCCATATTTAGGTCCATATCTACAGCATATTCTTTCAAGAGGGGAAGGATTATCTGACGATCCAAATCATCTAACGGAAATAATCCAACTTCTTTACCCAGTTGATATTGTTCAACTTCACCCCTTAAATATATTACTCCTCCATGCATACCTGTTCCCAAAAAGTTACCGGCAATCGGTTGTCCGTCTGACCCTTCCAAATCAAGCAAGATCATGATTCCGCCTGCCATATATTCTCCGAAAAAATCGCGGGCAGTGCCTCCGGCTATAATAACCGGTATGCAATTTTCATATTCTTTCATATGTATGCCTACCCGGTAACCAACATTACCACGTATAAATAATTTACCGCCCCTCATCCCATAACCAAGTACATCTCCGGCATCTCCTTTTACAACTATCTTCCCGGAATTCATGGTATTGGCAACTCCATCCTGAGCATTGGTATTTACAAAAATAGTTGGGCCATTCATAAATGAAGCCAAGTCGTTTCCGGGAACTCCTTCTATGTTAATTCTGACTCCATTTCCATTTATTCCTCCGCCAATATAACGTTGGCCGTTAACGTTTTTAAGCATTATCTCTTTATGGCCATTTTTAATTAATTCCCTAATTTTTTCATTTAATTCCTTATAATAGACACCTTTAGCATTGATTATCATACCAACCACCTTTTGGGCGAAGGATTTTCTCTTGCCGCTTCTCTCTGGGCCAATCTATTAAGCCAAAGTCTTCTGAAATAAGTCTTTCTTTAAAATTAGAAATATCAATCTTATCTTTTATCAATCCGGTATAAATACCTGCCCGATCAACTGAATTAATAAAGATATAGCCAACCAAGTTTTTACCATCTACCACAATCTTTCGATAGACTTTACGCTCGTCATCATGGAAAACCATCGTCTGGTGCTTGGAGCTATTTTCTTGAGTCAAGCCAGCTGAGATTGTTGGAATATCTATTATTTCAATAGAATTCATGACCAGGCTTCCGATATAACTTTTATTATTACCAGACATATTGCTGCCAGCGATTTTACCCTGAATATAGGCATTAGGCCAGATAGGAACAACCTGCTTTTCCCCGCCTATCATAGAATTGGCTTGGGCAACATCTCCAGCAGCGTAAATACCCTTAATGTTTGTCTCCATATGTTCATCAACTAATACTCCCTTTTCTATAGAAATACCCGTTCCATCAATAATCTCAACTCTTGGAACAACACCAATAGCTAATATTACAAGTTGACAATCTATTTCCTTTCCATCTCTTAAATATACGCTTCTAACTCTATCCTGGCCTGTCTTTATTTCTTCAACGCTATTGCCTTTAATAACAAGCACGCCTTCTTTCATCAGTCTATCCTCTATTATTTGAGAAGCTCGGTCATCAAAGATTGTTCCTAAAATATTTTCGGCCAGTTCAACTATATTCACTTTTACTCCCTGGGCTAACAAACCTTCGGTGGCTTTGATACCTATAAGGCCTCCCCCTATAACTACCGCCCTTTTAACTTGTGGAAGATAATCTTTAATCTTTTTAGCATCATCCAAATTAGTAAAAGTAAAAACTCCTTTCGCCTGCCTGCCTTTAATCGGCGGAACAAAAGGTTTGCCGCCTGTAGCAATTAAAAGTTGGTCATATAAGATATTTTCTCCACTCTCTAAATTTACTTCTTTATTATTTACACTTATCCCAACAGCCTTTTTCCCAAAAAGAGTCTCAACATTATTTACATCATAAAAATTTTTAGGCCGATAATAGATTTTATCTAGATTTATGGCCCCACCAAGAAAATAAGAAATAAGAGGACGGGAATAAATACTATAAGGTTCTTCAGATATCATTAATATTTGGCCATCGATATCATTTTCTCTTATTGCTTCAACAGCTCCAACTGCTGCTGCAGAATTACCGATTATGACATGTTTTCTAGTCATTTTCTTCTCTTTCCTCAAAAGTAAGAGCCTGATTTGGGCAATTCTCAACACAAGCCGGGATTTCCCTGTCTTGGCAAAGATCGCATTTTATCGCTTTGCTATTTATTAAATCGCGCTTTATTCCACCATAAGAACAACTCATTACACACATCCAACATCCAACACACTTTTCAGTGTCGCAAATAATTGCTTGGGTTTCTTTATCACGTTGCATCGCTCCAGACATACAACTTTGCACACAATCCGGCTCTTTACAATGCTGGCACTGGAGAGCGAAAGAAACCGGCCCGTCTTCCTCAACCAGTAGGCGGGGAAGAGCTCTTGGGTTCTCCTCGTTAAAAGCTTTTATTATTCTCTTTGTTTGAGAATGTTCAACAAGACAATGAATCTCGCATAACCTGCATCCTATACAGACCTCTTCATTGGTATAGACTTTTTTCATTCCCTTCTTCCTCCAGAAAATGATGAATCACTATGGTTGGCAGTTGACTCGAACTTCCAAAACTATAAGCATAATCAACCAACGACTATCGAGAATCAAGTATTTTCCATCATTTCTTTTAACTTAATTCTGATATATAGATTATTGTCCCGCATGCCTTACTCCCAGAATTTCAAGCTCCTTTTCATTCAACCCGACACCGCGTAAATGAAGCCGGTTGCCCCTCAGGCTTTCGAGTGCATTAATGCCCATACCACCTAACATTTCTTTAATCTCATGCTTCCAAGCTGTCAATAAGTTTACTAATCTCTCGGTCGCGATATCCGGATTTAATCTTTTAGTCAGGTAAGGATCTTGAGTGGCAATACCCCAGTTACAATTTCCTGTATAACATTTTTGGCAAACATGGCACCCCATGGCCACTAAAGCCGCTGTTCCTATATAAACTGCATCTGCACCCAGGGCAATAGCTTTAACAACATCGGCTGCATTTCTTATTCCGCTAGCTGAAATAATTGAAGCTTGATTTCTTATACCCTCCTGGCGAAGTCGGGTATCAACCGAAGCAATAGCCAGTTCAATCGGAATACCAACATTATCCCTGATTCTGGTAGGGGCAGCACCAGTTCCGCCTCTTAATCCATCAAGCACAACAATATCTGCACCAGCCCTTACTATTCCAGTTGCAATAGCTGCTGAATTATGTACTGCCGCTATTTTAACCGATACAGGTTTACTGTATTCCGTTGCTTCTTTTAATGCATAGATCAACTGGCGAAGGTCTTCGATTGAATAGATATCATGATGAGGTGCTGGAGAAAGAGCATCTGTACCTTCCGGTATCATTCTAGTCTGGGAAATATTTAGATCTACTTTCTCACCAGGAAGGTGGCCACCAATTCCTGGTTTCGCTCCCTGGCCAATTTTTATCTCTACAGCAGCTGCCGTATCTAGGTAATTCTTATGTACGCCAAAACGGCCAGAGGCCACCTGGACTATTGTATATGGCCCGTACTCATAAAAATCTTTGTGAAGCCCGCCCTCGCCTGTATTATAATATGTACCGACCCCTTTGGCCGCTTTAGCCAAGGCATAGCAAGCATTATAGCTAATCGAGCCATAGCTCATCGCCGAAAACATGATCGGTACCTCAATCTTTAATTGAGGTGGCATCTTGGTTTTTAACTTTACTCCACCATTGTCATCTTCCATGACTTCAATTTTGTCCGGCTTACTTCCTAAATAGGTTCTCAGCTCCATTGGCTCTCTTAAGGGATCTATTGACGGATTAGTTACCTGGCTGGCATTTAACACTAAAGAATCCCAATAAATCGGATAAGGTTTTGGATTTCCCATACCAGTTAATAATATACCGCCTGTTTCTGCCTGTTTATGCAGATCTTTTATTGTTTCAGCCGACCAGTTAGCATTATCCGGATAATCAGATGTGAATGCAGAAATAGAGAGAGCTTTGGTCGGACAATAATCCACACAACGCTGACAAGCGGCACAATTCTCATCCTGGGAACTAATTTCATCAAATTCCTGGTCGTAAATATGCGTATCAAATGAACATTGCCGCACGCAGACTTGACATTTTATACATTTTTCTATATCACGTTCAACCCTGAACCTAGGCTGTTGCAGACTTTTGACCAATATCTTTCTCCTTTTTTAAAAATCCAAAAATCGGCTCACCTGCTTTTGGCATCCAAACTTTTTCAGGATTTGGACATATCTCTCTTATCCCAGCTTCCTCACTGGCAATATAAAACATATCTTCTTTGCGAGCTGCGACCAAAGGGCGCAATTTTATCCTGTCGTTTAAGCCTATCATGCCATTCTTATGGCCAAGAATTATAGCAAAAGGGCCATTAATGAGGGCACTTCCATATATTTGACGTATAGCAGTTAAGAGTTCTCTTTTTTGAGCTGGCTGCCGATCAATCTCTTCCCAGAAATTTGCAGCGAAAGCCTGGCAAGCAACTTCAATCGGCAGGCCTTGTTTTCTTAATAAAAGGTCAAAAAGATAGGCAGCAACTTCAGTGTCTGTTTGCAAAGTACAATGATATCCATACATTTCTAAATAACGCTTATTAATTCCATAAGAAGATATTTCTCCATTATGAACAATTGCCCAGTCTAAAATGGTAAAAGGATGGGCCCCGCCCCACCAACCTGGTGAATTAGTTGGAAAACGCCCATGAGCTATCCAGGTATAGCCTCTATACTCATCAAGCTTATAGAAAAGGCCAACATCTTCAGGAAAACCAACAGCCTTAAATGTTCCCATATTCTTTCCGCTGGAAAAGACAAAAGCTCCCTTGATTTTCTGATTGATAGTCATTACAGATTGAACAACAAAATCATCTTCAGATAGTTCTGATAAATTAAGGTGCTCGGTTTTAGGAATCATGAAATATCTCCAAAGAAGAGGTGGATTATATATTTTTTCTGTCTTTCTAGTCGGAATTTCTTCTAGGAGTTCAATATTAAAAACTCTTTTAAGATAGATTTCAGTCTCTTCTTTATCAACATCACTATCATACATAATATGGAATGCATAGAATCTTTTAAGTTCGGGGTATATTCCATAAGCAGCAAAACCTCCGCCCAATCCATTACCACGGTCATGCATTACGGCAATCGAACTTAAAACATCATGGCCGCTCATTAGCTTTCTGTTCTCGCTCATCAAGCCACTAATTGAACAGCCAGAGATATCTTTATCATCATTGTATTTTCTTTCTTTTATACTTCTATAAAACAAAGTTTTTCTCCTATAATAAAAAAAGAGCCAATCAATAATTGATTAAGCTCCATTGGATAATAAAAATGCGCTGCAAGATTTTACTTGAAGCGCCGTTGCTAAAGTCCTTGTAATTATAATCTGTTTTTCAAATAAGTCAATATAATAAATCCTTTCGAGCATGCAATAATTATAACCGTATATTAATATATTAGTTAAATAATTTTGAAAAACAATTATTATCTCAGAAAGCATGGTTTGTAGCTTCTCTTTTCGTAGATTATATTAGACCATTTAAAGCCTTTTAATCAACAGAAAAATCATTACTTTCTTTCTATTAATAGATTAATTCCAAGGGAATTAATCTATTCGCTAAGTATTTCTTCCGCCTTTTCACGATATGCATCCATAACATAAGCAATCCCTGACACCTTGGCAGCTTCTTCAGTTAAAGACATCAGGTCGTTTCTGGATAAAAGCGAGAGATTAAATTTTCTACTTCCGGCCATAAGCTGCTGAAGGCCAGTTTTTATTCTCTGGCCGAATGAATATATCCCGATTGCACCAAGTGGAATATCTTTGATGTCATCTCCATATTTCTTTTTTAATTCTTCATAATAGACGTAGATCTCTTCGACTGTTGTTCCATATTTTGAAACTATTTTCGGTAAATTATCTTCTTTTAGCCATTTACTAATGTTTTTTCCGACCATTCCCGGAATCATTAATGCTCTTCCCATGCAGACTGCTTTAAAATAAGGGCTGCCCATGGCTATAGCTTTATATATACCGTCCTCGGATGAGAATCCACCGGCAATTGCCAAGTCCGGTACTTTCATGCCTTTTTTAGTCAACTTTTCAGCAAACTCATAAGCAAGCGACTGCAAGTAAAAGGTTGGGATGCCCCATTCATTCATCATTGGCCAAGGACTCATTCCTGTTCCTCCCGGTGCGCCATCGATTGTCAGAAGATCAATTTTAGCTTCCGAGCAAAAACGCATGGCCATAGCTAACTCAACCATTGAGTAAGCGCCAGTCTTTAAGGTTATTCGCTTAAAGCCTAGACTTCTTAGACGTTCAACTTCTTTATCGAAATCCTCCCTGGTCACAAAACCTAAGCGTGAATGCCTTTCAAATTCCTTTATTGCAGTATCGCGATAGGCTTCTTGAACTTCAGGCAACTCAGGGTCTGGCTGGACAATATAACCTCTTTTCTTCAACTCAAGAGCTCTTTCCAGTTCTTTAACCAATATTTCTCCGCCAATACATTTGGCTCCCTGGCCCCATTTTAATTCAATCGTCTCAAGATTGTGTTTTTCCATAACATATTCAGCCACACCAAGCCGGGTATCCTCAACATTCTTCTGTACTAATATCTCGCCGTATCCTTCATGAAATTTATAATATGTTTCAATGCGGCGATCCATCTCTGGTGACTTTTTAACTTTGCCGTTCTCATCAAGTTCAAGTTCGGGATCAACTCCACAAACATTTTCTCCGCAGACCAGAGTCACTCCAGTAATGGCTGCTCCGATAGCAAAATGCTCCCAGTTTTTACGGGCAATTTCCGTAGAACCCAAGGCTCCGGTAAAGATTGGTATTTTCATCTTTACTTTTTTGTCCCAGCCATACTCAGTCTCTGTATTAACTTTCGGGAAAATGGCAGTATCAGGCCCAGGTATTACGCCTTCAGGCATACCTTCAGCTCCTACAGCATATCCTTGGATGCTGAGGTGAGAATAATCAATTGGATAATTCTTGTCAGCCCCGGAAGTCACTTCACCAAACGGGCCCGGGTAAATTACCTCCCTTCCACGGTATGAGGATACATAAATCTCACAACCCCCACGACAACCGTCAAGGCAAACAGTACAAATACCGGACATAGGAACGACATCTTTGATTCGATTAACAGTACTAGTTGCCTTATTAGCATTTGGCCTTCTTAAATTCATAATATTTCCTCCTTGATATTTTTATTATCTTTTAAGCAAGTTTCACTTCTAATTTTAAAGATAAACCAACAGTATTTTATACTATAAAGTCCTAAAAATGTTCCATTTATTTCATTATAAATATCAGATATATCCCTGACTAATGATAATACCCCGCTTATTTCTCCCTTGGCTATTAAGGGGATCACTCTAATCAAAAGATGCAATCCCTTTTCATTGACAGCTTGCTGAATCGGCTTTTTTTGATTGATTGCTCTTTTAATAATTTTTTCGTTTATTCCTAAATCCTTTAATGTTTTGCCTGTTAAATTCCGGGAGATTCCAAGCTGTTTATATATACTGACTGCATTTGGAGTCGCATAAGTTATCCTGATATCCTTATCGAGTTTTATAATTCCGTCACCTGCTTCTTTTGAGGTTATAAATCCTGAAGGTAACTTTTTATCAATTTCTTGATTGAATATCATGTCAGTTAATTCATCTGAGATATTCATATAAGTAGTCTCCATTTCACTGGCTCTTTTCTTTTTTAGAGAATATGTCTCCTTTGATATTACAGCTAGGTTTTTTTGTTTAGCTCTTAATGGTATTGCTTCAACCTGAACAGGAGCATCATGGGCGATGATGTTTTGCTCTCCTTTTTGAATCTGGCCTAATTTAAACGCTGAAAAAACCAAGGGTTTTCCATTTTGACTGTACATCTTGCCTGTTAAATCTTTATCATATATAGACAGAGCAGTATTTGGTGTATAGTGAGCAGC
Organism: uncultured Actinomycetota bacterium; assembly: GCA_964346985.1. Lineage (GTDB taxonomy): Bacteria > Actinomycetota > Aquicultoria > CAYFWW01 > CAYFWW01 > CAYFWW01. The sequence continues at coordinate 136,044 of CAYFWW010000013.1, read as the reverse complement.
CACTATCACGCTCAGTTTTGACTGATCGAGACAGTACAATAAGATATCAGAGTAACTTAAATCCGATACCAGTTGAAGATAGGCCGATTCTCTTAAGATTATATTTATCTCTTCTTCATTAATATCTGAAAATTCCCTGAAAATTTCCGCTATTTTATTCATCTCAATACCTCGTTAAAATATCACTGCTATTATTTTAACTTATATCAATTAAGCAATAATGTTTTCAATATTACGAGAATTACAGGAACAGTAATATTTTCAATCCACTGATTCGCTTAACTTTGAGCCGTTAATGATTAACAGATAGATTTAGAAAGTTGAAAAGATGATGTTTCGATTTTAAATTCTGAAAGAAAGCTATCAGAATTCAGTCATTTTAAATTGTTTATTTACAGTTATAGATTAAGGATATACTTTTGTTATAATTATCTCTGCTATTAGGTTAATGATATTCGGTGCATGGCCGAAGTGGCGGAATAGGCAGACGCGCTGGTCTCAAAAACCAGTGGGCTTTATGCCCATGCCGGTTCGATCCCGGCCTTCGGCACAGCTTTTAAATATTTTTTAAGCATCATCGTAGATTAATCGATTATCAAAATTCACTGACAAAAATTACCTATCTTAATAAATCTTTCTTCTTGAATCTTATTAATCTTTATAGACATTACTTATAATCGATAAAGCATTTATGAAAAGGGGCAATAATCATGGGCCTAAAATATAAGTCTTTTAACTTGCTGTTTAAACTTTTTGGCGGGCATGTTTCAAGTTTCAATTAAAATAAAATGGTTTACACAATTTTAAATCTTTGTTTATAAATATTAATAATCATTTCTTGATCAACTCGAGTTCTCCCCAAACACCTATTTTTGATTTTATTATAATGACAATACCAAGTAGGCCGGAAATCTTCTTTGCTTGTTCAAGCCCTTTATCCACATCATCTTCAGTCTTGACTATATTGCCTATCGCCGTGGCTGACGCATCGGCTAAAAGAGTATCCTGGGAGTATGCAATTACCGCATCAGCCTTTCCAAAACTTATCGAGTGACCGATCGTTCCAGCTGATGTACAAATTCCGCAGGGAGTCATATCTGGATAAATCTTTAAAGCTAACTTTCCAGTAAATGGACTGTTACCAGCAAAAACTCCAATCTCCCTTGTTTTTTTAGTCGACAGATAAATATCTCCCCCATTTTCAATTATCAATTCCTGGCTATGGTTTTTTAAATCATGGCCAATATATTGAGATATTGCCCCGGCAACAGCTGCCATCGGGCCAACGCCTGCTTTTTGACCGGCTGCAGCCATATGCCTGACGATAACCGGTGCCGCCTCAGAAACCTGGTATGGTTTCAAGGCCTCCAAGAAGAATCTGTCTTGTTCTATATAATCTTCAATATCTTTGCGATATTTGACAATAAGTTCAACGGTTTCCTTTTCAAGATTACGAACAGCTCCTATCTGAAGATCGGTTTGTTCCACTTTGACTTCAAAATAGATTAAATCTCTCTTCTTAACTTGATCTCTATAAAACCGATAACTTTCCATTTTATAAGTAAATCATCCTTCTGAGCCAAATTTCCCCGGTGAATGGACTATAGTACCGAAACGGGTAACCAATACAGAACCAATACCAATAGGCAAGACAAGTAAATAGACCAGCCACCCAATATAAGGCAATGATTTTATAATTTCAATCAAGATTATCCCCAACAAAGCAGAGAATACCGGTGGAATCTTCTTTTCTGAAAAATATCTAATTATTATATCGCCCGTATTCCATGAAATCGAGACAAAGCCAAAAATCAAGGCAATAATCAAGCCAATATTTAATAATAATATCAATGGTATTCCTATAATTGATAAGGCAAAAAGAACATTTAAAAAAACTACAATTATTATTCCAATAAGTCCTACTATAAAGCTATTGAATGGATAAGATCTGTTATTGTAGCTAATTATGTATATTTTATCTTTGAAAAAAGCTAATCCAATGATCATCGTAGTAACCAAAATCAATAACCAGAAAGATTCAAAGTATAAATAGTCTACGAAAGAAAGACGGCTAGTATAAACTGGAAAAATATCAATTACCTTATAGAAATATTCCCTATATGCATCCAGAATCTTAATCTTTTGTTCCGAAAAGAAAAAATAGAGGACAAATCCTCCGCTAATTGCCAGAACTATACTAAACCAAAATAAAAACTTAGGACTTAAAAAATTTCTTCTTTTACCTTCTTTCTCCTCATTTTCTGAATTCATAATCTTTATAAGGTGGAATTTTCTGAATTATTCTTAACGTAAAAAAATCAGTTATCGGTTAGATGAACATAAGCAATATTATTAAAAATAAAACAATATTTCTTCTATTTATCACCGGTCAATTTTTTTACTGCTATTTCGATTAACTCAATGGCATCTTCGGCATAGGCATCTGCTCCAACTTTTTCCGCATAATCCTTGCTTACTACTGCTCCACCAATAAAAATTTTCAGTTTTGAAGATTTATCTTTAATCTTCTTAATGGTCTCCTCCATGGCCGGAAGAGTTGTGGTCATAAGTGCTGAAAGCCCAACAGCATCCACAGAATTTTCAAGAGCTTGCTCGACGATATATTCCGCCGGCACATCGACGCCTAGATCGATGACTTCAAAGGCATTACTTTCCAATAAACTAATACAAATATCTTTTCCGATATTATGAATATCTCCTTCAACAGTTGCGAAAACAAACTTTCCTTTGGTTTTGATATCTTCCTGATTCAGTTCACTTTTAATCCTTTTAAATACCTTCTTGGTGGTTTCTGCAGACAACAAGACTTGAGGCAGGAATATCTCTCCCTTTCCAAATCTTTCACCCACCTTATCCAAGGCAGGTGTTAATGCATCATTGATTATTTCAAGTGGCCTGCTTCCTTTTTTCAAAACAACTTCTACCAAAGATAAAGCTTTTTCAACCTGGCCGGAAATGACAGCATCTTTAAGTCGGGCTAAAGGTTCTACCGACTCAATCTCTTCTTCATGAACTATTTCTTTTACCCCTGATAATCTTTCTACAAGCTCATCAAAGGGAAAATTGCGATTATTTATGAAGCTTGAAGCCCGTGAAATTTCGACTAAATCTGCTTCAGTCGGATCAACAATTGCTATGTTTAAACCATAATTTATAGCCATAGCTAGAAATGCTTTATTAAAACTTTCCCTTTCAGGTAAACCATGAGAGACGTTACTGATTCCTAAAACAGTCAATACATTGAGTTTTTCCGATATCAGCTTGACAGATTCCAGGCTGACATTGACCGATTCTTGATTAGTAGCTGCTGTTAATACAAGTGGATCGATTATAATGTTTTTTTTGGATAAACCTAACTTTTGAGCTTCTTCAATGATTTTTTTAGCTATCTCTAATCGCTCAAAAGCACTTCCAGGTATACCATGCTTATCAAGGGTTAACCCGATAACTAAAGCTCCATACTTTTTGGCTAGAGGCAGAATATTATTTAAGCTGTCTTTCTTACCGTTAACAGAATTGATAATTGCCCGTCCCGGATATAATCTTAGAGCTTCCCCAAGAGCATCAGGATCAACGCTATCCAAAACCAATGGTTTTTCAACTGTTTTTGATATTTCTTTAATTGCTTCAGATAATATTTCTTTTTCATCCAACCCGGCTACTCCGACATTAACGTCAATAATGTCAGCTCCTTTTTCTGATTGAGCCTTTGCTTCTTCCTGAAGGAGGCCATACTCTTTGTTCTTAATTGCCTCAGTAATTCTTTCATTTCCACTAGGGTTTATCTTTTCACCTATAATATAAAGAGGACCGTTCTTCTTTAATACCAAAGTCTCTCTTGGACTAGAAACAGCAATTTGCCCCTTATTGTTTATTAATACAGGTTTTAAATCACCTTTTGCAAAGCTGATTTTGGCAATATGATCAGGTGTTGAGCCGCAACAAGCTCCAATTATTCTTGCTCCTAAACTAATAAATTCAGGAACATATTTAGCCATCTGTTCAGGTGTATCTGGAAAAATGGTTTGCCCATCCTCAAGACGAGGAATCCCAGCATTTGGTTGTATAACTAAAGGGACTTGACTATATTCTGACATTATCTTCAGAATACTCAAAGCCCCCTTTGGGCCTAAGCCACAATTCAAACCTATCAAATCGGCTCCAAGGTTACTTATAATGACAGCTGCGCTAGCAGGATCTGTACCTGAAATTTCCATCCTAAGATTTTTACCGAAAGTCAAAGTTACAATGACTGGAAGGTCAGTATTTTCTTTTGCTGCCAATAAAGCAGCCCTGGCTTCCTGGATGTCAGTAATAGTCTCTATGATTAGACCGTCAGCACCGCCTTCAGCCAAAGCTACCGCTTGATCCCTATAAGCTTCATAAACCTGCTGAAAAGTTGCTTTACCGACTGGTTCAATTAATAAACCTGTAGGCCCAATGCTTCCGAGAACATAACCAAAATCTGGAGAAGCTTCTTTGGCATTTTTTACTGCTTTAATATTAATCTGTACAACTTTATCTTCTAATCCATGCTTTGATAATTGAAAGACGTTTGCCCCAAAAGTATTGGTTTCAACAAGCTGGGAGCCGGACTGAAAATATGAACTGTGTATCTCAACAATTAAATCAGGCTCTGAAATATTTAATTCTTCAAGGCATCTTCCTGTTTCAATACCCTTAGCTTGAAGCAAGCTCCCCATAGCCCCATCAAGAATCAAAATTTCGTTTTCGATTCGTTTTAAAAAAGATACTTTTTTGTTAGAATCTTTAAATTTTATCACCCCAGCTCTAGCTTTATGTGAATAATAACACAATTCAGCAAGAACCTGTTGGTCTAAAACTTAACCTCTATTACTCTGACCGGACATGCTGTTACGCAAAGTTCACAGAGAATGCATTTCTCCTTATCCAAAACTAGATTAAATTCCTTGTCAAGCTTCAAGGCATCTGGTAAACAGACCGATGTACAAGCGCCACAGTCAATGCAAACATCCGTATCTAAAATAATATCTCTTGCTGCTTCCTGTATAGCTACTCCTTCTTCTTCAAGAAACTTAATGCCACTATCAATATTTTGCTGTTCGCCCTGGACTTCGAGAACCATGCGCCCAGTTTTTTCCTCATATATTTCAGCCCGGAGAATATTGATTACCAAATCAAAATCTTTCACCAAATGGTACGTTATCGGCTTACCCACTTTATTTGGAGGAAATGTTAGAACAATCTTTTTCTTAGCCATTATCTTTAATCCTCCTCTTCAATTATTTCCAAAGGCTTAAATGTCTGCTCGGCAGGCAATTTTTGTAATGGTTCTTGTAACAAAAACTGGCCATTCTGAATCCAACCTTTTAGTTCACCAGCAATCTCCCTGGCTTTTTTATAACTAGAGATTGAAGCTGTTGGTATCTGTTTTTCATCAACATTTATCTTGCCTGATCTCAAGTCTTTATAATTTACCTTAGCTAAGGGCGGCCTGGTCCTCGATTCAATACTGTAATCTAAAACAACAGTCTCAATCTCTTCATCTTTAATACTTGCATACTTTATTACATCCTGATCAAGCACAGGAATCGGAATACCTACTCCTACAAACATGCTAGTCCCGTATTTTTCAAATGTACAAGCCCTTATAAAATTTGAGTCCATATTTTTTAGATCACCAATCAAGGCTAGAGTTCCGGCGGGAGCTGTCGGAACACCTTTATCATTTCTATTTTGAGATGGGTTATGTTGTGTGCCTTCCCAAGCAACGTATCCGGCAGTTCCGCCTATAAAGATTCTGGTTCCAACACCAATAGTCCTATAAAAAGGGTCATTTAAAAGCGGGCTCAGCTGACCGGCACTACAGTAAGTCGCATTTTTAAACTTTGGCAGAAGAGTGCCCATATATGTATGAAGCGTTTTAGCTGAACTGTTAACAGCTACTGCGTAGTTTTGGTAGACATTCCTCGGATTGAACAAATAAGCTTGATTTAAAGTCTCTTTATCGACATAGGTCTCGATTTCCTTCCTTGTATAACAGTCAGTACCGTATGCTGTTGCTTTCAGCTTAACCTTCCGGCCATCAATCAAATCCTGGATAACATGTGCACCTCCATAATTAAATCCTTCGGTATCTGATAATTCTGTAGCTCCAACGTAAATATCAACTGCAGCTAATCCAGCATATACCGGAACATCGTTCAGCCAAACACGGTGCATCTTAATTGGTGGATCGGAGTGGCCAAAATTAATAAAAGCTCCTGTTGAGCACATTGGCCCAAATGTTGCCGTAGTCACAACATCAATCTCTTTAGCTGTTTCTTCCAGGCCTTTTTCTTCAACTATATCTATAATCTCTTCAGCAGTAACTACTACCGCTTGGCCCTTTTTAATCTTCTCGTTTATTTCTTCATATGTCTTTGCCATAATATATTGTCTCCTTTCTTTTTTATTACGAACTTATCTTCATTCATTTCCGTTTTTTACCTGATATTCAGCACATTCAAGACAGTAATCTTCATTGTCTTCAATAATCCAATTTCCACAATTCGGGCATATCATTCTAATAAACCTCCTTTACATGATAGTTCTAACTTACATAAAGTGAGCTAGGCACCCGATTAAAATTGGACATGCCCATAAGGCCACCACAACCTCCTCTATAATTAAAATATTTAACTGCTTTCATCTTCTTATTTTTTTTATACATATTTTTTCTTTTTTGCTTAATAAGTTATACCGTCAACTAATCATCAGTTATTAGGCACTTTTTTTTAAGCAAATAAAAAATCTCTCATCCCTTTGCGGGACGAGAGACCGTCATCTTCGTGGTACCACCCTTCTTCGCGGTTTCTTTACAGAAAACCGCCTCATCAAGTACGTCTCAAGAGATTACTCATACATCTTTTTGAGATTATACTTTAGCCTACCTTAACGGAGGCATCCGTCCGGATCTACTTTCCCAGACCTTATAGATCATGGATTTCTTCCAGAAGCTCCAGGAGCATGTTCAGCTTACTTTTCAGCACCGGCTTTCACCTTTTCCGGTTCGCTTGTAGCTGTCAGGTGAAGCTTACTCCTTCCCTTCAAAGCCTTTCTCTATTTTCAAGTGTTTTAAAAATTATCAAAATAAATCAAATATGTCAACTTACAGCAAACTTTAATCTTTATTTGATAATGTAATACCTTTTCTGCTTCACTCTAATTCATCTTCCTCATTATCTGCTTGATCTTTTGTCTCTTTAAAAACTTCAGTCGCTTCCATATTAGTCTCTTCTTTAATATTTGAATTGATTTCCAAAAGCTCCTTAAACTTATTGTTATCGGCAATCAGCTCAAAATCTTTGTCATCCGCAGCTTTACCGGCAAAAAAGTCATTTTTATCTATAGCAGTTTTTAAATCTCTTATCGCTGGTTTGATTTTATTCATTTTGGTATAGATAACCGCTCTTACGTAATAAGCATATACTAATTCAGCTTTATTTCTTATTACATTATTTAAATCTTTTAATGCTTCATCAAGTATATCCATTCTTAATAATGAAATACCTCTCCCCAGATAACCAAGATAATTTTGTGGTTCTTCTTCAATTGCTTTGTTCAAAGCAAAGACCGCTTTTTCATATTCTCCATTCTGAAAATAATAGATTGCCTGCAGATAAAAAGAGGGGAAGAAAAGTTTTATTTCATAGCTCTCAAACAAATCCACTTTCAGGCAAAATTCTTCTATATGCTTTTTCTGGGAATCAGATAGATAAAGTTTATCTTTATCAAATATTTCTGGATTAGGTAAAGATTCAATAACCTGCAAAGCTTCTGCGGTAAGGATATCTTCGGATACTTTTTCCTGACTGGCTTCTTCAGCTCTAACTTCCTTCTGGCCAGAAGGCCTTGAAGCTAAAAGAGTAATTAATTCATATAGTTTTTTTCTCTGTCTCCCGGCACGAAAACTTTGGATTAATATAACCAGTAAGGCTAACAAGAGCAAAATAACAAATGAAATAGTGATAAAGTTTATGATATCAACCAGTTTGTTCATTCTACGAAAAAGTTGTTTGGAAGATGTAGAAATCTCTTCAATTTCTGTGCCTTCTGCCTCTTTAATGTCGTCTTTTAAACTTCTAATCTGTGAGTCAAGTTTTTCCGTATCCTCTTTCTGCTGATTTTTTAGCTCTTCAGCATTCTTTTTTAAAGTTTCAACATCAGTCTTGATTAATGCCTGTTCCTTTTCTAATTCTTCAACACGATTAGTAACAGTTGCTGTATCATCCTGGGCAAAAGCTGGCAAAACTATAGCCAGAGATAAGAAGATAGTCAACAAAATCAAGAAGAAGGCTATTCTATAATTTGTTTTATTTTTTTGTGAAATATTAAACATTATGTCCCCCTGTTTAAATAAATTGAAATATCTCAATCATATAATCAATAAATTAAATTATTAACAATATATATTAACCTGACAAGCCTAAATTTTCATTTGTCATTTAAATTAATTTATTAATTATTTGCTTTTTTCTTGATATCACACCCGGAAGAAATACAGAATGATCTTTGATTCTTACTTTAAAAGCTTTTTCGATACTCCTTATATCTCCGACTACAAAAAGTTCTGTTCCGTCTTGAATTATATCAGTTACCATGAAGAGAACAGAATTAAAGCCTTTATCTATAACAAGTTTCTGCATGACATTAATTATCTCAGCTTTCCTGTTAATTATTAAAGATGGTTCAGCAGTTTCAATCTGGCTAACTCCTATTTTCTTATCTTTTAAGAAGAATTCTTTAAAATCATAATCGACTAATTCCATAGGAGATATTTTTGATATCTGTTTACCTTCTTCATACATCTTAGCTCCAAATTCCATAGGGTCAATTCCGGATATCTCAGCCAATCTATGTAGCTCTTGCCGATCAACCTCTGTCGTGGTTGGCGATTTAAGCAGTACAGTATCTGATAAGATTGAAGCCATAAGACATCCGGCCAGATCTTTAGGAATTTTTTTATTTTTCCTTTGAAATTCCTGAGAAACAATTGTAGCTGTTGAGCCAAACGGCAAGCTTATAACAAAAATAGGCTCACGGGTCTGGATGTCACCCATTCGGTGGTGGTCAATTATCTCTAATATTTCAGCTTCTTCTATGCCTTCAATAGTTTGGCTTATTTCTTTATGATCTATTAAGATAACTTTTTCTCTGGGAATATTAATCAAATTGGTTCTGGTCAGTATCCCGATTAAAATTCCTTTGTCTTCCAGCACCAGGCCTGCCCTAGACGAAGAAGACACCACTTCGTCAATAATGTCTTTAACTAAATCAGATTTAGATAGTGAGGTAAATACTTTTCCCATAATCTGACTGGCAGGTATTGATAATCCTATTCCCCTGGCTGCTGAATATGAATCAAGTGATGTTTTTAGTAGAGAGGCCTTTTTTTCTTTGGCCAGCCTTCGAACTTTTTCTTCAGGAGAATAACCCCCACTAATTACCAGGCAGGAAACACCGGCATTAAGTGCTTTTAATTGAGCATTTGTTCTATCACCAATAATTACCACATCACCCGGTTGAAGATACTTTACCATAGACCCCGGTTTCATAGCTCCAACTATAACCCGCCCTGAAATAATTTTTTTCTCGGATAAGATTATTTTTGCCTTGATAGCTTCAGCTATCATCTTCAAAGAGAGTGGATTCTTTTTTAAGTCTATAGTCCCAAATTCTTCTAAATAACGCCTAGCCAAATCACTTTCTGTAATTATTCCAAGTGCCCTGTTCTCTTTGTCTACGACCGGAAGTATACGAATATTGTGCTTTTTCATTAATTCCCCGACTTCCTTTAGGCTAGAATTTGGCTTGGCCGTAATTATCTCTCCGGGAAGAATATCTTCTACTTTTGTCCAGGCATTATCTATGAATGGTGGTTCATCTATATTGAAATAATTTAAGACAAAGCTTGTCTCCAGGTTTAGTTCACCTATTCTGGCAGCTTGATATATTTGTTTATTATCAAGGCATGATTTCAAAAAGGCATAAGCAATGGCCGAACAAATTGAGTCTGTATCTGGATTTTTATGACCTATTACATAGACTGTTTCTTTCACTTTTATCACCTAAAACAATGTAGGAATATTAAACAATTTTATAACTTATAACGCAAACAGCAATAACAATTTTATTAGATAAATCTTATTTCAGATTGTAGATTTATGTCTAATATTAAATATTGCAAAAAGAAAAAGACCCGAATCTGGTTTGTGTTTTGACTAATGTGTCAAATCCGGGTTCTTCTCGGCTAAGTTACCAGATTGAACGGGTCCTTACTCTAATTATCGGCAGATTTTGACTATCAATAAATCTATAACTCCAAATTATACATCTACATAATATTGTTGAAATATCCATGGACGGGTTTGAGAATTAAATTTTTAGTCAATTATCATTACATACTTTTTTACACAACCGCTTATTCTATGCCTATTTATTGAATTCTGCTTGAAATCTGTCGACAACATACTGGTCCTTTCTTATAATATTGTTGATGAATATTCTAGAAAACCTAAATCCTACCCAAATAAAAGCAGTCAAACATATAAAAGGGCCTCTTTTAATCTTAGCCGGTGCGGGTAGCGGAAAGACAAGAGTGCTAACTCACAGGATAGCTTATCTAATAAAAAAACAAGGTATTGACCCAAATAAAATTCTGGCTATTACTTTTACCAATAAAGCTGCTAATGAAATGCAAGAGAGAATTGAACGACTTATTGGTTTTGATTCCAGGCGTATGTGGATTATGACATTTCATGCAGCTTGCGGCCGAATACTTCGGCGTGAGATTAAAAGGCTTGGATACACGAGCAATTTTTCGATTCTTGATGAAAGTGATTCCGTGCGCCTTATACGTAACTGTTTGATAGAACTGGATTATGACCCAAAAAGATATCCGCCAAAATCAATTAAAAACCAAATCTCAAGCCTTAAGAATGAGCTTATTGACACAGAGACATATCAAGCCAGTGCCAGCAGTTACTTCGAAAAAATTGTATCTTGTGTCTACCAACTTTATCAGGAAAGGCTTTTTGCCAACAATTCCCTAGATTTTGATGATTTAATTATGTTGACCGTCAACATTTTCAATCTCTTCCCATCTGTCCTGGAAACTTACCAAGATAGATTCGAATTTATTCTAATCGATGAATATCAGGACACTAATCATTCCCAGTATCAACTTGTGCAGCTTCTGGCTAAAAAACATCATAATATCTGCGTGGTAGGAGATGACGACCAAAGTGTTTACCGCTGGAGGGGAGCTGATATACGCAACATTCTAGAATTTGAAAAAGATTTTCCAGAAGCAAAAGTCATTAAGTTAGAGCAAAACTATCGTTCCACCAAGACAATCCTGGAAGCTGCAAACAATATGGTCAAATTCAATATTGGAAGAAAACCCAAAACTCTGTGGACAGACAATAAACAAGGCGAAATAATCATTGGCTACAGTGCTGAGACTGAACATGATGAAGCTTTTTTCATCGGCTCAGAAATTGAAAGATTAAGAAGCCTTGAGAAAAGAGCACACAATGAATTCTCCTTATTCTACAGGGTAAATGCACAATCAAGAGTCCTTGAGGATGTATTCATTAGAATGGGCCTTCCCTACAGGATTGTTGGAGGTGTAAAGTTCTATGAAAGGCAGGAAATCAAAGATATCTTAGCTTACCTAAGAATCATCACAAATACTAACAACGATATTTCTTTAAAAAGGATAATTAATGTTCCTAAAAGAGGCATAGGTAAGACTACTGTTCAAAAACTGGAAGCTTCTGCTAAAAACGCCAACACTAGCTTTAAAAATGCGATTGATAATTCTCAAAATATGTCAATTTTCTCAGAGAGCACTAAAAAAAAGCTGAAAAAATTTACTGACCTTTTAAATAATCTTAAGAAAGAATCCCAAAAAAGAAAACTGCCGGATTTTATTGATTACGTTACTAAAAAAACAGGCTATCTCAAATCTTTAAAAGCTGAAAAAACTATTGAATCACAAGGAAGACTAGAAAATATTCAAGAGTTAATAGGAGCCGTTCATGAATTTTCAGAACAAGATTCAGCAGGTGACCTAGAACATTTTTTGGAGCGCGTCTCCCTGATTTCAGATATAGATTATATGAACCAATCTGATGATGCAATTACTTTAATGACTCTTCATAACGCAAAAGGATTAGAATTTCCTGTCGTTTTCATCGTCGGTTTGGAAGAAGGAATTTTCCCCCATATTCGCTCATTGACTGAGAAAGAAGAGCTGGAAGAAGAAAGGCGCCTCTGTTATGTAGGTATTACCCGGGCTAAAGATAGGCTTTATTTAACTCAAGCCTCAAGACGTAATATCTATGGTAACACAACCTATAATATGAAATCCCGTTTTTTGAAAGAAATACCTGACCACTTAATTAAGAATGCCGGTGAGATACTTGAGAAAGAACCTCTGGCTAACTGTTTAGATTTTACTGTAGGAGATAAAGTTATCCATAAAAACTTTGGACGAGGCCAGATAATAGCCATTGGAAATGATGACACAATAACAGTAAATTTTAAAAGCTTGGGTGAAAAAACTCTTCTTCTTGAGTACGCTCCCATTGAAAAACTGGCTAAATAACTATTGGATTTTTATTCTAGCCTCGTTGATCTCTTTTTCTATTCTTCCTTCGAAGTTACGGTAATCCGAATTATTCTCAGCAAGTTCCAGATTATACTGTTGCTTTAAAGAGATTAAATCTCTTGTAGTTATAATTAAGCTTCTTTTGGTGTCAAAATATTCTTCTCCAATATTTAACGTTCTATTAAGATTATATCTTTTAATATAATCTTCAAGCTGTTTTTCCCAGGAAAATCCGTAATTAGCCCAGGATATTTCATAGGTTTCATACTTGGTGAATTCATATTTTAAATTTTCAAATAATAGCTCAATTTCGTCTATGGCTTTGATAAGGTCTTCTTTGCTCTGTTTTATTTGTACCGCTGTTTCTGAAGTTTTAATATTGCCGGCGGAAATTTCTTCAATTGTATTTAATTTTCTTGAACTCTGATTAAAATAAATAATGCCCGAAGCAAATATAAAAACTATTGATGTGGTAAATATAGCAACTAAAAAACTTAACCTCATAAAACCTCTAAAAAGTTACCTAAATTTAACTAATATAATGAATGCTTGATAATATATTACAAATAATAATTATTATATATTATTTTGTAAAATCTATTATTAGTTTAATCGGCTCCTTGAAACCTTTAAGCTCTTTAGCTATATTAGTAAATACTTCCAGATTATTACAACATAGGGGGGTGAAATAATAATGAAATCAACAGGCATTGTCAGAAAACTTGATGAATTGGGAAGAATTGTAATTCCGATTGAGCTTAGAAGATCTTTAAATATCAAAGAAAAAGACCCATTAGAAATTTTCGTTGAAAACGAAAGAATTGTATTAAAAAGATTTTCCGATTCCTGTATTTTTTGTGGATCGGGTAAAACTGTAAAAACCTATAGAAAAAAGCAAATATGTAATTCTTGCTTAAATAAGTTAAAATCCACTAAGTAAATCTTTTTTGTTTATCGCTATTTCATATACAACATTCTTGGGAAGTTCATATTCTTGAGCGACACTTAAAACAGCTTGTTTTGTTGATTCACCTTTTGAGAGATGTTTCTTAAGTTCCGCAATAATTTTTTCCTGGTCAAATTCCTTTGAATTTTTTAATGATGGTTTCTCAATAATTACAACTATCTCTCCTTTGCGCGGTTCTCTTGTAATTTCTTCAATTAATTCACTACAATTACCCCTAATTACTTCTTCATGGATTTTTGTCATCTCCCTAACAATAGCAATCATTCTGTCATGAAAAATATCTTCCATTTCTTTTAATAGCTTTAATAACCGATGTGGTGATTCGTATAAAATCAAAGCCATATCTAGCTTGGCGAGTGTTTTTAGAAACTTATTCCTTTGGCCAGATTTCCTTGGTGGAAATCCAAAAAATCCAAAAGCATTTTCGACAAGGCCAGAACCGACAATAGCTGATAATATTGCTGAAGGACCAGGTAGAATTTCAATTTTTATATCCCTTTCCAAGCACATATTCACCAGCTTAAAACCGGGATCATTAATCCCAGGAGTCCCGGCATCTGAAACAAGGGAGATTGACAAGCCTTCTTCTAATTTTTTGATTAGGTCCCGGCTTCGCTTATTTTCATTGTGTTGATGATATGAAACAAGAGGAGTTCTTATTCTGTATTTATTAAGTAATTTCCTAGTCTGCCGAGTATCTTCTGCAGCAATTAAATCCGCACTACGTAATGATTTTAAAACCCTAATGGTTATATCCTCTAAATTGCCAATTGGAGTTGGACAAATTGATAACTTGCCATTGTTTTTGTTCATCAAGAATCGGTTGCCCCTGATGTATCTAAAGTTCCAGATTTTTCAGAAATTACTTTTTCTTTGTTTGTATCTTTTGATATAAGCTGCTGAAAAACACCGTTCCAATAACTTGTGCTGAAAATTAACATAAACCCGGTTAAAATCAAGATTATCAAACTTCCGGGTATTGAAGCCAAAAATCTTAATAAGCTCTGGTTGAATTCCTCTCCCTGAATTAAAACCTGAAATGGAAGTATTGTTATAGCAGAAATCAAACCATTAACCAAGGCGAAAGCTATGCCTATTCCAAGCAAAATCAACCAAGCAAGTAAGACCCAGCCCAGACTTTGTTTGAATAATGACATTCCGGCTGAAATACTAGTAAAAATCCTATTCTTTTTAATTACGGTAAATCGATAAGCCAGTTGCTGTATTATACCCAAGGGAATAACTACCAAAATAATTAAGACAATAATTAGAGGCAAGAATAGACAGAATAGAATCCATCCTGCTTCTGGAGATATAACAACTGGAATAATTGCTGCAATAATTAATAAACCAAAAACAATCACCGGAACTACCCAGATCACAAAGCCAACCCCGAAGAGACGAAAGGCGCTATTCCAGCCTAAGACAAAAATTTGACCAATCGATAGTTCTTTTTCCATTTCAGACTTATAAAGCCCACCGATTAAAGAACCCATTAAAATCAATCTAAGAATGAAAATAATTAACCCAATAAATAAGGCAAGCAACAATATCATTAAAACTATAACTAACATCCGACCGGGCTCAATTTCTCGCAGAAAATCTAATTCGTTACTATATCGAGTAATATTAAAATCCTGGTTATACTGCGATGAAGGCCAGAACACATTATCCGTGCGCCCCTCATACTGGTAATTATAATAAAAGTTTGATGAGAAAAAGGCTAGTAAAATACCGAATAACCAAAACTTTTTCTTCTTTAAAGAATTGATTGAATTCTTAAGAATCAAAACATAGTCCATTTTATATCTCCTTTAGTTCATATTTTCTTGTACCTAAGCCAATTTCTTCTCCATATCGCAATTGTGCTCGCCAGTCTACACCGGTAATTGTTCTGATTTTATCTTCTGCAGAAATATCGCTTAATCTGCTGCCCTCTAAACCTTGAGTTGAATTAACCAGGTCAGCAGAGGCTTGATCTATGGCTATTGGATCCCTTGAGGCCAGAATACCTATATCATCAACAAAAGGATGATCACTCCATCCCCAACAATCACAGTCTGGAGTTATTTGAAGCAGGAAATTAAAGAAAGCAACCTTATTGTTTTTATTTGAGATTATCCCGTCAACATATTCGACTATTTTTTCTTGAAGGATCTTCTCTTCAGTCTTCCAATGAATAGAGATAGCTTCTTCGGGGCAGATTACCGTGCATTCACCACAACCAATACACTCTGCCTTGTCAATTATTGCATATTCACCAATCATTATTGCTTCGGAAGGGCACCAGATTTTACATTTTCCGCAGGCAGAACACTTTTCCATATTAACTTGAGGTAAAAGGTCAGAATGCATCTGTTGCTTTGCCCCTCTAGAGCCAAGGCCCATTCCAATATTCTTTAATGTACCACCTATACCAGTTGCTTCGTGGGCTTTAAAATGAGTCATAACTATCAAGCCATCTGCCTGATAAGCGGTTCTGGCAACCTTTAATTCCTTAAAATGTTTACCCTGGTAATCCATTTTATAAAAATCCTGACCCAGCAGGCCATCAGCAATTACAATAGGTGCATTTACGGTTGCATATGAAAAGCCATTATTTATTGCTGTTTCTATATGATCAACTGCATTATCTCGGCTACCTCTATATAAAGTATTGGCATCTGTCAGAAAAGGTTTTGTGCCAGCACTTTTAAGTTTCTGTATAATTCGCCTTGAATAAATCGGAGGTAAAAAAGCTGTGTTTCCTTCTTCCCCAAAATGTACTTTTACTGCTATAAAATCGTCTTTTTCCAGATCATTATCTATTTTTAATCGATCATAAAGCTTTTCAGTAATATTTAACAAACTGCGCCTTTTAGCCTCCTTTGAACTAGCGTAAAATACTTCAGCAGCCAATTGTTATTTAACCTCCTTGTTTAAAGCCATTCTGACTAAACCAGCTGCTCCAAGAATTCCAGCATTACTGCCAAGATTTGCCTTGACAATCTCTGCACAAGAATTGTTTGGAGGCAAAGCTTCATCCAAAACTCTTTTTTTAACAACATTTAAAATTTCTTGGCCCGAATCCATAACTCCGCCACCCAGAATTACTTTATCAGGATTAAAAATATTAACATAATTTATGACTCCTATAGAGACATAATTTGCATATTCTTCTACTACCATTTTGGCAAATAATCTATCCTGCTCAGCAGCTTTTCCTATCATTTCACCGGTGATTTTTGTCCCACCGGCAAGAACCTCTTCAACTAATGATTTATCAATTTCCTTAGCCATATCGGCAGCTAACCTACCAAGAGCTCTTCCAGATGCAATTTCCTCATAACAACCCAATCGCCTGCAGCTACATTCCGGCCCCTCGATTTGAATGACACTATGCCCTAACTCACCAGCGGACCCGCAGCTACCTCGATAAAGCTGCCCATTAATAATTATCCCACCGCCTATTCCCGTACCGAATGTCAGGCAGACCAAATTATCGGCTCCCTGGCCAGCACCATATAAATACTCTCCCAAGCAGGCCAAATTAGCATCATTATCAATAAACACAGGATAATCCAGCTTCTCTGAAATAATCTTAGCCAAATTGATATCAGAAAGACCGATATTTGGAGCTCTAAAAAGATAGCCTCTATTATAATCGACTGTTCCAGCAATCGAGATTCCAACACCTAAGATACTTTGAAAATCTGTATCTGTTTCCTTAAAAAGGCTCTTTAATAAATCATCAACATCTAAAATAAGCTTATCGAGATTGTTTAGAGGTGTCTTAATCCGTTTTTCTATTATAATTTCGTTTTCAGGTGAGATAAGAGCCGATAATATTTTCGTTCCGCCAATATCAACAGATACTATCAAGTATTCCTCCATTTTATTTGATATTGACTAGGCAGGACTTTCAGAGAACTTTGCTCCCAATTCTTTACTGTAAACCGCAATCTTCTCATTACCTTCATCTTTAGCAGCTAGTAGTGCAATCGTAGCTTTATCAACTAAGCTTATTTCATCTTTTGCATGTTCAGGATATGTAGCAATACCAATATTCATTGATAAGGATATCTTGTTTGAACTATTTTTTTTATCGATTAAGAATTTTTCGAAAGCTTTCAGTATTCTCTCCGCAATTTCACTTCCTGCAACTAAACCAGTGTTTGGAAGCAAAATTGCAAAGTCATCTTTACTGTACCGAGCTAAGATATCAATTGCCCTAACTTCTCTCTCAAATAGGAAAGCAAGTTTTCTAAGCATTTCAGAATAGACTGAGGTGTTAGCCCTTCTGCTAATTCTGTCTTTAAAGTCAAGACCAATCAAGATAAATGTCAGTTTACTTCCAAATCTATCTGCTCTTTTTTTCTCTTCGCTTATTCTATCTATGAAATAACCATAATTATGTAAACCTGTTTGAGCATCTATTAAAGACAAGTCGGATACTGTTTCCTTGTGGTTCTTTAATAGCTGGCTATACCATCCAATAGATACACTTGAAACCGTCATTATCAGCAAACCTATGATAATCTCAAATAATAGCTGGTTAAATGTGAAGTTATCTATAATTACATCTTGGTTGACATAAACATAAGGGATAAGAAAAAAGACAGCTATGATTGAGGCTAACAAAGCTCCTGTTATATCAAAAGAATAAGCCGCAAACAAGACCGGAATAAAAAATAAAGGCCAAAATAAAACTACATTATTAGTCTGAAAAATTAAAAAGATTATGAGAATAAATAATATTACTGTTACAGTTAAAGCTAATCCCTTATTCACAAAAACCTCCATTAAAAAATATTTAATGTTTTATTCTTGAAAATTGTAAACCTTGTAAGAATTTCTTTCAACTTATATAAATTAGAATAATTTAAATATATTAACTATTTTAGAGTTTTGCTCACAATTGATTTAAATCATTTAACCGGGCGAAGAGAGTATATTTTTATAATAAATCTATTAATAAAATTAATTATTTTGCAATTCTTCCAGGAATAAGCTTTTTACAGGTAGCCTATTATATTACCTGTATTTTATATGTTGTTTTAATATGTTCATTAATTTCTTTAAATAAACCTTATTCTTTGATGAGCTTGTTTTTTTATAACTTCCATACCGGAATTCTTCAAAATCCTCTTCAATTTTTTCAAATTCATTAATATTAATCATCTTAACTATATATTTGGCATATTCCGCTGGTGTTTGATGGGGAATTCGATTTAAATTTCTTTGCTTAAAAATATCTTCAGCTTCATAATATGGATGCTTGTAAATTTTATTTAATATCATTTTTCTCTTAAACAATCTTCCCTTTAAGATATTGTTTTTTAAAAGAATGACCATAAAAATTAAGAGGGTAATACCTAAAGGTAACAAGATACTTATAAAATTTTTATCTTGAGGTATTAAACCAGCTATACTTGCCTGAAAAGAATATACATTTTTTATTGCTGAACTAAATCTTTGAGAAAAATAAGATAACGATTTTTGACCAACCCAATACTCATCAGATCTATTTTCATTCAAAGCAAAACCTGGTGTTGGGTCAAAATGGTACCAGCCATAATTCGGGATATACGTTTCTACCCAGGCATGAGCATCATTAGCTTTCACTTCATAATAACCTGTAAATGGATTGTAGGTGCCAGGAGTATAACCTGTTACAACTCTACTGGGAACACTAAGGCTTCTTAACATAACAGCCATGGCTGAAGCAAAATGTTCACAATAACCTCTTTTTTCATTAAATAGGAAATACTCAACACTATCTTTGTCATTTAGTTGAGGCGGAATATCAAGTTCATATTTATAGTTTTTTTCTAAATAATTCTGAATAGCTAATGCTTTTAAATACGGTGTATCATATTCTCTGGAAATTTCTTCAGCCAGCTCTCTAACTCTTGGACTAAAATCTTCATCCAAAAAACCATATTTTACTAATAATGATTTGGGATATATTCCATTAGCCCTGGCTAAATATTGATCATTTCTCACCGGTACGTAAGAAACTACTGTATAGACTAAATCAGATCCTAGAATAAAAGGAGCTCTAAGGTCAGCCGCCTGGCCCATCCAGAGCTCAGAAGAGGGAAAATAAATCTCTACCGGTATGTATGAAGTATAAACAGCATTGGATTGATCCATCTCTAAATAATAAGTCTGGATTATATTTCTCCCCGGTCCAATAAACCGTTCAAATTGATTCCAACTTATTTGAGTAGGCGGCAATGAACTATCGATTTTTTCCAGCTTACTCTGGCTAACTTCCCAACCATGTTTGTTATATTTATCAAAGACAACCGCCCGATGGTAATTTGGATAATTAGCTTTTACCCTAAAGACGATTCTGTCTGAAAGTTTTCCTCTTGTTCTTAAATCTATAAATGAATTAAATCCATAGTATGAATTAGGGTCAACTCTTTGTGGTCCTTTTAATCTGTCAGATGAAGAAGGATAAGCAGGATTAAATAAGTCACCCGAATTATGGGTTTTTAGTATTTTGTTCAGAGCATAAGGGTTTGGCATAAACTTCAACCCAGGGAAACGCGGCATCAACATAAAAACAATCGCCGTCAGGGCCAGTAAGGATAAAATTGTAATAATTGTGTTCTTTAGCAGACTATATTTATTACATTGCCTCCAGAATGCTAGTAATTCTGTATTATGATCCCTTAGATAATCCTGAAATAAAGAGAAAAGAACAAAGAAAATATAAAGAACAAGTAAAATAGCATAGCTCATGTTCAAGCTCATTGCTCCAGCTAAACTTATTATTAAAAAAGAACTTAATATAGAGAAAAGCAAGTCCTTGCGAGCAGGTGTATCAAAAGCATGCAATACTTGAACCATAATAAATAGCTTAGCTAAAGGTATCCGTGGGTCATATATATGACGGACTAAATCCGTAAAGTAATAAAATAAACTAACCATTAGGGCCAGGGAAAGAATGAGTTTAACAAGCAAATTTCTACTGTTTCTTGATTTATAGCTGTAATAATAACCTCCCGATAAAAATATAATAGAAATCAATGCCCAGGAAAATGAGACTATTTGACTAAGGAAAAGTGATAAAAAACTAATTAGGACACAGATATAAACTAGTAAATAAGAAGTAATAGATTCTTCCGGTTTATTTTTAGGATTTATTTTGCTATAAAGTTTAATGGCTTTTGCAAACATTCAGCTAGCTCCTCTTGGCCAGAGATTAAAAAAAGATGAGCTCCCATTTCTGTAAATTTATTTTCCATACTTTTTTCTTCATCTTTTTTTAGAAAATATTTATTTTTCAGCTTATAGCTAGAAGGTTTAATCAGAAAAACCAATAATTGATTTAATCTGTCTAGCATTCCCCTTAATTCCTTCCAGGGAAAATCATCTCTGCTTGAAGTAATCAAAGCTAAGTTTAATGTCCTAAACTTTTTTTCATCTATAAAAGTCAGTTGTTTGGTAAGCGAATATTCATTTTCTGTTTTTATTCTTACTGACCAATTTAATATCTCTAACCAAGCTGGATTTTTTAAATACAATGGATAACCGTCTTTTCCGAAATATATATCTGTCTGGTATCCATGATTTTGAGCATAATTAGCCAAAGAAATTGCCAGGCTGAGAGAATCTTCGGTTGGATTCCTTTCTACACCATTACTTTCAATATAATTGAGATCGGTTGCAATAGATAGGTGAGATATATATTCATCTTCATACTCTTTGATCATTAATTGTCCTTTTTTTGCAGTAGATTTCCAGTGTACAAAACGGAGTGGATCCTTTGGGCGATAATCTCTTACTCCATAATATTCCTGCCCAAAACGGTGCTTCTTTTTTACTTTGCTCTCATTACTTGAAAAAAAAGTGGAAGTAGAAAGATACAAGTTTTTTATAGGAATAACCTTTGGGTAAATAATTACCTCTGAATTGTGTTCTTTCGTTTTACGATGCCTAAAAAACCCGAAAGGTGCAGAAAATGAAAGTTCGACACTCCCATTATTATAAATACCTCTATGTTGAGGAGTAATCTGATAACTTATCTTCTGGATTTTTGGCCCAACATTATAGAGAAGCCTTTGATAACAAGAATTTAGAAAATTATCCCTTACTTCTACAAGAGGTGCGGTCCTCTTTATTTTTTTTATGAATAAGTCTACTGTCAGAGGTTCCCCAACGCTTCCCTTGGGCGGCACTTCACGCTTAACCTCATACTTACTCAAATAGAATACTGGTCTGAAGGCTGAGAATATTAAAAGGCTTAAAAGAAAAGCAGTCAGTAAATATAACCATCCTGATTGTACATTGGTAGCGATAATATACAGTGATAATGATAAAAGTAGAATTAATATAAATTTTCGGCGCCTGTACATGACTACACCGGAACAGGTACTTTTCTAAGAATTTCCTCGATTATCTCAGAAACACCAGAATGGTCACCATTAAGATTGGTTCTGATCATTAATCGATGAGGCAGAACAGCCCTGGCAGCTTTTTTTATATCATCAGGTATTATATATTCACGTCTATATATTAAAGCTAAAGCTTGAGAGCATCTAACCAGAGCTAATGTACCTCTAGGACTGGCTCCTAATAATAAACTTGAATGCTTTCTAGTTTGTCTCACAATTTCCACTGCATATTCCTGAAGACTTTTTTCTATTTTTATAGTCTGAATAAGTTCAATAATTTTATTCAGTTCATCAGTATTTAAAACAGGCTGCAGCATTTCAATTGAATCATTTTTTAGATGCAATTGTAATATCTCCCTTTCGATCATTGCTCCCGGATATCCTATTTTCAGCGAGATAAAAAAACGGTCTAATTGATTTTCCGGAAGAGGGTAGGTTCCATGATATTCAAGAGGGTTCTGGGTAGCAATCACAAAAAATGGTTCTGGTAATTTATATGTTACTCCGTCACTAGTTGTCTGATGCTCTTCCATAGCTTCTAATAAACTAGCCTGAGTTCTTGGAGAAGTCCTGTTAATCTCATCAGCTAAAATTATATTGGCAAAAATCGGGCCTCGATTAAACTCAAAATCACCTTTTTTTTGATTAAAAACGTTTAATCCGGTTACATCGCTTGGCAAAAGATCCGGCGTAAATTGTATCCTTTTAAATTCACCCTCAACTGTCTTAGCCAGTGACTTAGCTAAAACAGTCTTTCCAACTCCAGGAACATCTTCAATTAAGAGATGTCCCCTGCCAAGCAGAGCAACAACAGCCATTGTTACTGCGCTTCTCTTCCCTTTTATTACTTTTTCTATATTATTAATTATGTCATTAGCCAGCAGAGTTGCAGTATTAAATTTCATATAATCTTATATCGGCAATTATAATAATTTATTGAGAATAGGGTAGAAGGTCAGAGAAGATTTAGAATTCTGGCTGGATTAACAAAGAATAGTTCATCAGTATATTCTCGGCCTGCTTGTTTTATTACTTCCTTATAAGCTTGACTAAAATTCGGAACCCGATGATGCGGTGCATGCGCATCTGAAGCAACTATATGAGCTAGTCCCGCTTTAATCAAATCAAATGATATCTTTTGAGCAGATCTTCCTTCTTTGCCAATAATGCTGGAGGAGGTCAATTGAATAAGGCAATCCATATTGACAAATTCCTCCAACAATAAAGGATTCTTAATAATATCCGAATTCCTTTCGGGATGAGCAATAACTGGTTTTAAGCCCATTAATCGAAGATCAAAGCATATTTGTGAAGCATAACTTGGTAATTCTAAAAAGGGGAATTCTACAAGTATATAATCTGTTGAACAATCTATCTTCAATACTTCCTCTGTCTCAACCCAATCGGGTAACTCTGAACATATTCTAATTTCCATGCCTGGAAATATTTTTATAGGGATACCCAAATCGTCGATTTTTAATTGAAGTTTTTGAATAGCCGAAATAATTTCATCAGGATTCTGATACATTATACCAGTTACATGGTGCGGCGTTGCCACTATGTGAGATACACCATCCTGATAAGCAATCCTGAGAACTTCTATGGCTTCCTCGTAGCTGGAAACACCATCATCAAAACCAGGAAGGATATGGCTGTGGATATCAATAAAATTCGACATTAAATGTTTTAAGTATATTTATCCAAAATCTCTTTAAGTTTGTTTTTAAATTTTGGGCCAAGATCATCTCTGGCCAAGGCTAATTTAACAGTTGTGACTAAATAATCGAGCTTACTTCCTATATCATAACGGCAACCTTCAATCTTGACCGCATAGATAGATTCAAAATTTAATAATTTTCTAAGGGCATCAGTAAGTTGAATTTCACCCCTTATATCTGGTTTGGTCTGATCGATACAGTCAAAAATTTTATCAGTGAGAATATAGCGGCCCATAATTGCCAGGCTAGAAGGGGCATCCTCAGGTTCTGGTTTTTCTATCAAATCTGTCACTTTAAAAATATTTTGTTCGTATTCTTCAAATTCTATAACTCCGTAATGGCTTATCGATTCCTTGGGAACATCTTGCACAGCAATAAGAGTGCATTTCCTTTCCTGGTAAAACTGGATTAATTGTTTTAAGGCAGGAGTCTGGCAAGTATAGATATCATCACCCAACATCACGGCAAAAGGTTCCCCGCCAACATGCCTTTTTGCCCTGCTAATAGCGTGGCCCAAACCAAGAGGCTCACCCTGGCGAATATAATGAAGATCAACGATATTTGATATTTTTCTTATTTCTTGTAAAATGTTATCCTTGCCTTGCTTTTCCAAAACAGACTCAAGCTCATAAGAAGTGTCAAAGTGGTCTTCTAGTGCTCTCTTTCCTCTACCCGTGATTATAATTAAGTCTTCTATTCCCGATAATATTGCTTCTTCAACAACGTATTGAATAGCTGGTTTATCAACAATTGGCAGCATCTCTTTCGGTTGAGCTTTTGTTGCAGGTAAGAGCCTTGTTCCAAGACCTGCAGCCGGAATAACTGCTTTATTAATCAAAAAATCCACTCCTTATTTAAAGTGCCTTCCAAAATTTTAACACATTATATAACGGGCAGGTTTATTTTTCATCCAACTAGTAAAATAAACTGCAGTTTAGTACCAATATTAATATTATCTTTCCTTTCAGCAAATTACTATGACTTTAATTTTCAATGCTTTAACCTAAATCAATATCTTGTTTACCCTATCTAAAGCCAGATGTCTATTGCTTTTTAGCCTAAATAGAAGTAATTTGTGTATAGTAAATAAATGTAACTAATTTCATGATTATATTATTGATTTAAGGAGGTTATAATTTTGCAAGCTATAATATTAGTGGGGGGACAGGGAACCAGGCTCCGCCCTTTGACAGAAACAACTCCAAAACCAATGCTTCCTTTGGTTAACAGACCTTTTTTAGAATACATTTTCAATTTATTAAAAAAACACAATATTGAAGAAGTAATTCTAAGTACTGGTTATCTACCTGAGATTTTCAATAATTATTTTGACAACGGTTCAAAAATGGGGCTGAACTTAATATACGCCTTTGAAGAAAGACCACTTGGTACCTGCGGAGCAGTAAAAAATGCTGAAAAATTCATTAAAAATGATACCTTTCTAGTATTTAACGGAGATATTTTAACCAACCTGAATGTCACAAATCTTCTTGAATATCATAAAAGAAAGAAAGCTATGGTAACTCTGGCCTTAACTGCAGTTGATGATCCTACCAGATATGGAATTGTGCCAACGGATGAATCAAATAGCGTATTAGACTTTATTGAAAAACCAAACTGGGAACAAGTAACTACGCATCTAATAAATGCCGGAACATACATTTTAAACAAAAGTACTATGGAAGAAGTACCAGAAGATACTTTTTACTCATTTGAAAGAGAACTATTCCCTCATTTAATCGAATCTGGTGAACCTATTTATGGTTTTGATTCAGGTGCTTACTGGTTGGATGTAGGTACACCTAACAGCTACCTGCAGGCTCATCATGACATTCTAGACGGCCGAATGGATTTTACCTTTGAGGGCAAAGAAATCAGCCCTAGGGTTTTTGTTCATGGGGAAACACAAATTGCAGAGACTTCAATGATCTTTGGGCCAACAAACATCGGTCCGGGATGTATCATCGAAGAAAATGTTCTTATCTTGGGACGGACTACGATAGGAGAAAATTGCTTAATCAAAAAGGGATGCCGGATTGAAGGTGCCGTCATCTATGATGATTGTAAAATAGGACCTAGAACTTCAATTCGGAATAGCATTCTTGGTAAAAATGTTAAATTAGGCCAAGATATCCAAATTGATGAAGTATCAGTTCTTGGTGATAATTTGGAAGTTGGTAATAAAAATAATATTCGGCGTGGCATTCGGATTTCTTCCAAGCAAAATATATCTGAAAAAATGATAGATTTTTAATTTCGATTACCAGAAGTCCTTTGCCAAATTTCTTATATTAATTAGATCAACTGACCGCTCAATATTTTAAATATTAACTTTTTTTAAAAAGCTTTTTAGATTACCTGTCGACAGCTGTCTGCTTTTTAAACCACTCGATTGTCTTATTGAGTCCACTTGATAAATCGTACTTTGGGCTCCAATCAAGTTCTTTTTTAGCTTTACTTATATCCAGAAACGTCTTTTCAATCTCTCCAACTCTAGGAGGAGCGTATTCTGGCTTTCCGTTATATTTTATGATGTCGGCCATCTCTTCAAATAATTTATTTACAGATGAACCTATGCCAGTTCCTATATTATAAATTTTCTCATCTGCTTGCTTTAAGACCATAGTAAAAACATCAACTACATCACCAACATAGATATAATCTCGAAGTTGGTTTCCGTCTCCATAAATGGTTGGTTTTTCATTTTTCAGTAGTTGGCCCGCAAAAATGGCCACGACACCTGCTTCACCGTAAGGATCTTGTTTTTCACCATAGACATTTCCTAATGCCAAAATGGTATATTCAAGACCAAAAAGGTGATGATAATAGCGAAGGTAATCATTTATTATCACTTTACTTATACCATAAGGTGAGTCTGGCTGCAGAGGATGACTTTCAGATATAGGCAGTTCTTTAGCTTCTCCGTAAATACACCCGCCAGATGAAGCGAAAATAAACTTTCTTAAATCATATTTAACACAGTTTTGTAAAAGATTTAAAGTCCCAAGAATATTTATATCCGCATCAAGAACCGGGTCTTTTACTGAGATACGCACATCAATTTGTGCTGCAAGATGAAATAATACTTCAGGCCTTTCTTTTTGAAAGACATTACCTATCTCGGAACTTCTGATATCAATTTGATAGAAATTTATTTTTTCAAGAGGCAGGTTGCGCTCTTTCCCGCTACTAAGGTCATCAATTACAGAAACTTGATGGCCTTCATCAACCAGTCGCTCAACAAGATTTGAGCCTATGAAGCCTGCTCCACCGGTAACCAGTATCTTCAATTATCCTCCTCAGACTTTTTCCCGCCAATAATTAAGAGTGTCTTCCAGTGTCTGCTGATAATCAATAGTCGGTTCCCAGCCCGTAGCTTCTTTAAACTTTGAGTAATCACCTTCCAGAATCATTACGTCTGATGGCCTCATTCTGGCTGGATCCTTCAAGATTTCAATCTCAGTTTCAGTCATCGCTAAAAGCTTATCCAGTACTTTTTGAATAATTACTGATTTGCCGCTACAAATATTGTAGACTTCACCACTTTCACATTTTTCAAGAGATAGCCAGTATCCTCTGACAATATCTCGCACATCGGTAAAGTCTCTTTTTGCTTCCAGATTTCCAACTTTTATAATTGGTTCCTGTAGCCCTTTTTCAATCATAGCAATCTGTTTAGCAAAATTCGAATCTACAAAGACATCGCCCCGTCTTGGGCCTGAATGATTGAATGCCCGAGTTCTAACCGCTTCAATGCCATAACTTTGAAAATATTGATAACCAAGATAATCCTGAGCAACTTTGCTGACCGCGTAAGGACTTAGCGGCCTCAATGGATTAGTCTCTCTAATTGGTATTTCATCTTCATAAACCATTCCATACTCCTCAGAAGAACAGGCAAGCTGTACTCTGGGATTAATGTTTAATTCTCTAATAGCCTCAAATATATTAACCTGGCCAATAACATTAGTAGTTAATGTTTCTGCTGGAGCATGCCACGATGTTGGCACAAAACTTTGAGCAGCTAGATGAAAAATATAATCAGGTTTTACTTCACCAAGAGTTTTAGTTACAGAAGATGCGTCTCTGATGTCACAATCAATCAAATTTAAATCTTTTTTAAGATGATCGATATTTTCTGTACGGCTACGCCATCGAACCATGCCGTATATCTCAACATCTCCACGATCTTGACAATACTCAGCCAGATGGCTACCTGCGAAACCGGTAATTCCTGTAATTAAGATTCTCAAGCTTATTCCTCCTCATGATTAACCTGACCCATATCCAGGAAATTATATACAACTCACTACTATATAACAAATTAGTTTTAGCGGGTAGTTGAAAGAAAGCTTATCTCAAATAATATTATTAATTCACATGAGTAAAGATATATATTTAACTTATTAAAAATTTATCTATCTAATTCAACAATTATTCTTTTGTGAAGAGATTAGTTATGAAGGTTTATACTTATTTAAACTGCCATTTAATACCAATCATCTACTTCCCTTATTTGTCAAATAAAAAGTTGACACAGATAAATTCAAGTTATAATGTTTTTATCGAATTCTTTAGGGACAAAAGATATGACAAAAAAAGGGTTTTATGTAACAACACCAATATACTATGTTAATGATATCCCACATATCGGTCATGCTTATGCTACTATTGTGGCCGATGTTCTGGCACGCTTCCATCGTCAACTTGGAGAAAATGTCTTCTTCTTAACCGGATCTGACGAACATGGACAAAAGGTGGAAAAAGCAGCCATAGAACAGAATAGAGAAGTTCAAGACCATGTTGATAAAATGGTTATACCTTTTAAAGAACTTTGGAAAAGATTGGGAATATCAAATAATGATTTCATTAGAACAACTGAAAAACGCCATGAAAAAGTAGTCCAATTCATATTTCAAAAACTATATGACCAAGGTGATATATACATTGGCGAATATGAAGGTTGGTATTGCATTCATGAAGAGAATTATTATCCTCAATCTCAGATTATTGACCAAAAATGCCCTGAGTGCGGAAGAGAAGTAGAATGGTTAACTGAAGAAAGTTATTTTTTTCGCACTTCAAAATATACAGACCATCTACTTGAGCATATCAAAAAAAATCCTGTTTTTGTCAAGCCGGAGACTAGGTTAAACGAAGTAGTTTCTTTGCTGAAGAATGGAGTTCAGGATATTTGTGTCTCCCGAACCACATTCAAATGGGGAGTTCCTGTTCCCTTTGCCAAAGGACATATCGTCTATGTTTGGTTCGATGCTTTGATTAATTATTTAAGCGGTATCGGCTATCAATCTAATGAAGAAAAATACAATCTCTACTGGCCTGCTGATATTCATATTATCGGGAAAGATATTCTCAAATTTCACGCTATAATCTGGCCGGCTATGCTTTTAGCCCTGGGCATACCTTTACCGAAAACAATCCTGGCTACTGGTTTCTGGACTTTAGGAGAAGAAAAAATCTCCAAGTCAAAAGGAATAATCGTTGATCCAAATGAACTGATTGATATTTATGGAGTTGATTCAGTCCGGTACTTCTTTATGAGAGAGATCCCAATAGGTTCTGACGGTGAGTTCAGTAACACAGCCTTAATTAAAAGAATCAACTATGACCTGGCCAACGATTTGGGGAATCTCCTACACCGGTCTGTACCTATGTTGAAGAAATATTTTAATTTGATAATTCCTGATCCATCGGAATACCGTGAAATAGAAAAAGATATCATTAATCTTTCTAAAGAAGTGGGAATTAATTTTATATCTAAGATGCAAGATATTCAGGTAAGAGAAGCTTTATTAGAAATCTGGCGTCTAGTACGTAAAGCGAACAAGTACATAGATTCGGCAGCTCCCTGGGCTCTGGCTAAAGATGGAAAGAATGATGAACTGGCGACTGTTATGTACACCTTAATAGAAATAGCAAGAATAATTACTTTACTGATTAATTCATTTATGCCAGAGACTACTACCAAGATATGGCAACAACTTAACCTACCTGGATCACTTGATGAATATAATTTACCAGAAGGTTTAGAGTGGGGCATGACTCAACCTGGAAATAAAATTAATGAAGCTCCCCCTCTTTTCCCCCGAATAGACCTTAAGGAGTAAACCGATTGTTTACTGATACCCATGCTCATCTTGACCTCTATTCAGATGAATTTAAAATAGACCAAATTATTCAAGAAGCTAACATTAAAGGAATCAATATAATAATTTCGGTTGGAGACGGCCTTGATTCCTGCCTACGAAATATTTACCTTGCTGAAAAATACAAAAACATATATACAGCTGTAGGTGTACACCCCCATAATGCAAAATATTTAAACTGGAAAGTTTTAAATAGATTAGCTGAATTTTGTCAGCATAAAAAGGTCATCGCAGTGGGCGAAACTGGGCTTGATTTCTATCGCAATCATTCACCACATAATCAGCAAGAGCAAGCCTTCAGGCTCCACCTGGAACTTGCGCTGGTCCAAAATTTACCGGTAATCATTCATAATAGAGAGGCCCACCAAACGACGATGAAGATACTTAGAAAATTTAAAGGCCAAGGAGTGCTACATTGCTTTTCCGGAGATTTAAAAATGGCTTTTGAACTGGTTGACAGAGGATTTTATATCTCTTTTGCCGGACCATTAACTTTTCTCAACGCTGAGAAAACCCGGGAAATTGCCAGGAACATCCCACTCGAAAGAATTCTCTTGGAGACTGACTCACCATATCTCGCTCCCCATCCACTTAGGGGACAACAGAACTATCCAGCAAACGTTATACTGATTGCTGAAAAACTAGCTGAACTATTTGGTCTCAATTTGGAAGAGGTCGCTCAAATTACTTCTGACAACGCTTCAAGGCTCTTTAACCTAAAAATTATTTCATCTGAAGGTAAAAAGCAGTCTTATGACTGCCAATAACTAATGAATTCTTTCTTTTGGCAAGCAGGCATATCTAAAACTACAAGACAATAAAGGCTATTTTAAAAAACCCGATTTCTTAATTATCCACCTATTTGCCACATCGACCTTTTTTTGTATTGGTCCTCGATAGTATAGCGATCTTTTGGTTTTTGATTAAGAGCATCTTTAATAAGCTGGTCTAGTTTTTTGTCCGAATAGTCCTTTGACCTTAAAACCGATTTAACTTCAATCATGTTTTCTGAAAAAAGACAGACTCTTAAGAATCCATCTGCCGTCAACCGGAGGCGATTACATTTTTTACAAAGATGACGGCTTTCAGGGCAAATAAAACCAATTGTGCCTTTTGCCCCTTTAAGCTTATAGTATACTGCCGGTCCGGCTCCATAAGGAGGCTCGGCTTCTTCTAGTTCCCCGAATCTTTTAAAGATATTCCTTATTTCTTCTTCAGAAACAAAACGGATATCATCAGAATAACAATTATTAACCTCCATCAACTCGATAAATCGAATATGGACTGGATATTTATAGATCAGATCAATAAACTCAACCGGATCATCATTAAAACCCTTCATGGCTACAACATTAATCTTGACCGGTTCCAAACCTACTTCTAAAGCTTTCTCTATTCCTTTCAAAACTTTATCAATATCATCACTACCAGTTAGCTGCCTGAATTTAGCTCTATCCAGAGTATCCAGGCTAACATTAACTCTTCTTAACCCTGCTTTTAATAGATCTTCAGCCATTTCAGCCAAGAGAATTCCATTTGTTGTCAACGAGATATCATCCAAACCTTTAATTTCTGAAAGTTGATTAATAAAATAGAGAATATTTTTTCTAATTAAAGGTTCACCCCCGGTCAACCTAATCTTAGAAATACCGTTTTTAACCGCCACCCTGGAGAATCTTATAATCTCTTCGTAGGTTAATATTTCTGAATGAGGTTTATGTTCTACTCCTTCCTCAGACATGCAATATTTACAACGCAGATTGCATTTATCAGTGACTGATATCCTTAAATAGTCTATACGGCGATTATAATTATCAATTAATTCATTCATTATTATTTATCCAGGGCTTTGTTAATCAAAGTTTCAGCCCAGTTCAAATCCTCCTTATTGTTAATATTGAAAAAAAACAAGCCTTCCTGA
This sequence comes from uncultured Actinomycetota bacterium, assembly GCA_964346985.1. Lineage (GTDB taxonomy): Bacteria > Actinomycetota > Aquicultoria > CAYFWW01 > CAYFWW01 > CAYFWW01. Next base: position 104,226 of record CAYFWW010000013.1, on the reverse strand, counting down.
TCAAAGCTCTTCCATTCCTCAACTTTTAAAGTCTTTACCCTGGCCTGGTTAAAAAATGATATTATCCTCCTCTGGCCGCTCTGTATAGATTTTTCAATAAGCGGTAAGCATTTTTTACTATAGCACGCATGCAGCGGTTCCAACCCTCTTTCATTTTTAGGAATTACTACATCATAACCGTTTATCATATCAGCCATCTCTTTTAAAAGGGGAATATTAATAAAAGGCATATCGGTAGCAACCATCAAACAAGTATCATATGATGCATTTCTTAAACCTGTCAAAAGACCGCCAAGAGGCCCCAAGAGAGGAATTTCATCTTGTAAAACTGGCAGCCCTAAGTCCATATATTCTTCTTTTTCATTAACAACTATAAATACTTCCTGGCAAATATTTTTTATCTTTGAAATAATTAGCTTGATTAAAAATTCTCCATTAAGTTTAAGAAAAGCTTTATTCTGGCCCATTCTCTTGCTTTGCCCGCCAGCCATTATCAAGCCGGTTATACCTTTCTTTGCCGTCATCTGTTTAGAGCTTAACCACCTTTCCAGTATCCCTTAAATCATAACCGCCTAGTTTTTTTACTTCATTCTGAAAATCCTTAGAATTGATTATTTCCATAATCGCCTGACCTTTATCCGATTCATAGAAATCCTTTAAAAAGACCAAATCGTACCGCTCTTCAGATACTGGTATGAAGTCCACATCAAGAGCTTGAGCCGCAGCCATAATTCCCAAACCAACATCGGCAGAATTCCCGCTCACAGCAGCAGCTACGGAGGTATGAGTAAAGACTTCTCTCGCATAGCCATTAATTGAAACAGGATCAATCTCCTCTTTTTTAAGAAGGTAGTCAAGTAAGACTCTTGTACCGGAATCAATCTGACGATTAATAAATTTCACATCTGCTCTGGTTAAATCTTTCAAACTTTTTATACTCTTGGGATTGCCCTTTTTTACAAATAAACCTTGCTGGCGATAAGATAAAGTTACTAATTCTACTTTTTTGCCGGCCAAGTATCTTTTTAAATAATCCACATTATAAAGGCCAGATTTTTCATCTAATAGATGGCTGCCAGCCAGATGGGCTTGACCTCTTTTAATAGCCATTATACCTGCCAGGCTGCCAACATTAGCTGAGGCTAAGTTTAACTCAGAATATTTTTCCCTGAGAAAGTTGGCTAAAAGATCGAGAGTTATATCATGACTTCCTACAGCTAGTATATTATTCACAGTTTGCTCCAAGGGGATATTTAAATCAACCTCGACTTCTTGATTCTGATGGAATCCTTCGGAATTTTCTTGGATTATAATCGATCCATCACTTCTCACTAGTGACATTGTTACTCCAGAACCACGTGAAATAGGAGTAGCCACCATTTTACTACCGACTTTTCCTAAACGAACTTGAACATTTTCTTCTAAACCAAGTGTTGAGACCAGTTTTCTGCTTAAATAGGCTTTAATCTTCTGTGAAGAACCAATCTTTTGGACCAGTAGGTCTTCAATCAATCTCTTTAAGAAATGCTGGGCATGATTATAATTCGCTACCGGATACCCTGAAAATCCCATAACCGGTTTACCCTGGACTTCCCCTAAGACAACAGTTTTACCTGGTCTCAGGCTGACACCATGAGCAAGTAACTTTCCTTCCTCTTCCAAAATTGGGGCAGTAAAATCTTCACGCCCTGCGGATGTGCCAGCGTTAACAATAATAATATCTCCTTCACCAGTAGCCTTGATTATAAGGTCTTTTATATTCTTATAGTCATCAACAGTTAATTTATATCGAATTACCTGGCCACCCCATTGGATAATTAAGGCTTTTAAAACAGAAGAATTAGATTCCATTACTTTACCGTAATCCAATTCTTCGACTCTTTCTGAAAGCTCTGTTCCTGTCGGAATCAGAACAACTTTGGGTTGCCGCCTGACATTAACCTTTTCGACTCCAGCTGCCAACAAAGACCCTATATCTACCGGCCTAATTAGATGATTTTTAGTTAACACCAATTCCGAAGAAACGATATCTTCACCTAGAGGCCTGATATGCTGCCATGGCCTGGCAGCCCGATAAATTTCAATAGTCTTGTCGTCAATCTTATTAATATCTTCAACCATAATTACAGCATCGAATTCATTAGGTATTGGATCACCAGTGTCCACATAGATTGCTTGTTCTTCCAGCTCTAATTTCTTTGGGCTTGTTTCCAATGCTCCTATGGTTTCCTCAGCTCTGACTGCTACACCGTCCATTGAAGAAGCATGAAAGGAAGGTGATGAGATTTTGGCAAAAACTGGTTCTGAAGTTACGCGATTTAAGCTATTTTGGGTATCCACTTTCTCCATATCTATTGGAAATGAATATCCTACTTCAACCAATCTATGTTTTAATCTCTGATAAGCTTCTTCAACTTTTATATATTCTAAATAAACTCTTCTTTTCAAATTAACTCTCCTAAAAAAGTTCGATTAAAACCTGTTCGTTTTTATTTAGGCCTTCTTTGTTCAAAGGTATTCTTACCTGTCCGTCAGCCTTGATTAGAGTTTGGATTAATCCAGAACTTCCAAATATTGGAGTAGCAATAATTCTTCCCTTATCTTCTGTTAATTTAACCCTTATAAAGTCAAGGCGTCCTTGAACTGAAGCTACTTTGCGATCAATATAAGCTCTCACTGTTCTCTCTTTCATAAACGAAAATCTTATTCTTTCACCACTCAATCTGTAAACTAATGGTTTAACAAGCTGATTATAGATAGTTAAGGCTGCTGTCGGATGGCCTGGTAAACCAAAGACAGGTTTGCCGTTAATTATTGTAATCAAGGTAGGTTTTCCCGGCTTTATCGATAATCCATGTACTAAAACTTTTCTTTTAGCAAGCTTCTCTAATACATCAAGAGTCATATCTCTCGTTCCAACTGAACTTCCGCCAGATATTAGAGTTACATCATTTTTGTCATTTGATGCGGCTAATAATTCTTCTAACTTATCAGATACATCAACCACAATTCCATACAAATTAACTTCTGCTCCTGCCTTTTTAGCCGCTGCTTCCAATGTATATGAATTAATATCTCTTATCTTGCCTATTTCTGGTTTTTCTTCAGGCTCAACTAGTTCATCGCCAGTAGAAATAATTCCCAGTTTTGGCCTTTGAAAAACTTTAATTTCAGCCAACCCCACAGCCAACATTGCCCCAATATCTTGAGGCCTGATTCGTACGCCTTCATCAATTACCAAATCTCCTAATCTTATATCTTCACCCATTTCAACAAGATTTTCTCCGCTGGCGACACCCTTGACCAGTTCTACAGTACTATCATCAACTAACTCCGTATACTCAACCATAACAACAGCATCAGCACCATTTGGCAACATTCCTCCGGTCGAGATCCTAATTGCTTCTTTGTCTTTTAATTCACCGTTAAACTGTTCCCCCATTTTTACTTCGCCTATAACATTTAAATAGAGAGGCTGTTGCTCTGAGGCTCCTTGAGTATCAAAAGCTTTGACTGCATAACCATCCATCGTTGAACGGGTAAAAGGCGGCAAGTCTTCCGGAGAGACAATTCCTTCAGCGATAACCCTGTCTAAAGAATCCCTAACTCTAATTCTCTGGCTTTCCAAGCCAGGCAGCTGATAATTCTTATATAACAATTCAACTGCTTCTTCAAATGTACGAGTGGTGAATAAATCTTTCATCTTCAAAACCAAATTTTACCTTTCTTCTATTACATGAACAGCTGTCGCTTTAAAACTGCCAATTACTTTATCTCCAATTGACAGATTCATTTCATCAAGGCTCCGTCTGGTGATAACTGCATATAATTCCTGTTCTTTATATAATAACTTTACTTTTACAGCCGGCCCTTGAAGTATAATGTCAATAATGGTGGCCTGGAAGTGATTGCGGGCGCTATCTTTTATTTTTCCATCTTTAAGTGCCAAAAGTATCTCCTCCGGCCTCAAACAAATACTTACTTTTGCTCCAATCGGCTTCTGGCAAATTGCTTCAAATCTCATCTTGCCAGTTTCTATAACAGCCAGGCCCTGACTTTGTTCAAGAATTCTACCTGAAAAAATATTTTCTGTACCAAAAAATTTGGCAACAAATATAGAACTAGGTCTAAATAGAATATCCTCTGCTTCCCCAATCTGAAGAACTCTACCATTTTCTAAGACCGCTATCCGGTCCGCCATTTCGAAGGCTTCGCTTTGATTATGAGTCACGTAAACTACCGTAACCTCAAGATCTCTTAAAATAGAGCGTAGTTCATTCTGGAGCATCATTTTAGTCAATGGATCCAATGAACCAAACGGTTCGTCAAGCAAAAGTACTTTTGGTTTTATTACAAGAGCCCTGGCTACAGAAATACGTTGAGCTTCACCTCCAGATAATTTCCAGGCTGGCGTGTCAATATATTCAGCCATGTTAATTTTTTCTAATATTTTAATGACGCTTTTCCTAATATTTTCTTTAGGCAAGCCTCTTACTTTTAAACCAAAAGCTACATTATTAAAGACATTGGTCCTAAAAAGTAAGGGTTCCTGAAAAACCATGGCCATTTCTCGCCGAAGTTTTAAGTTATTATCAGTAAAATCTATATCTTCTCCGGAAAAAATAAGGCGTCCGTGATCCGGCGTTTCAATCAGATTGAGTAAACGTAAAAAAGTGCTTTTCCCGGCTCCACTCTTTCCAACTAAGCAAAAAATTTCTCCTTCGTTGACAGTAAGATCAGTTATATTCAGTATCTCTTTTTGGCTATAGTTCTTTTTTAAGTTCTCTACTTCAAACATTTTCTTAGCCATAAAAACTCTTTCTTTGCTGAAACCTGGTAAGAAGAAAATTGATTATAAAAGCAAAACCAAGAAGAATAATCCCCAATGCCAATGATTTCGACCAATTACCTTTTCTAGTCTCTTCGACAATAAAGGTGGTCATTACCCTGGTCATGCCTTTAATGTTTCCTCCTACCATTAAAACAGCTCCAACTTCAGCAATTACCCTCCCAAATCCAGCAATTATTGCCGCCATTAAACCGAAACGCGCTTCACTGATTAGAATTTTCATCAGCTGAAATTGGTTACAGCCTAATGATAGTGCTTGCCATCTAAACTTAGGATTTATATCACCTATTGAACCGTGTACCAATCCAGTAATTATCGGAGTAGCAATTAATGTCTGGGCAATTATCATAGCCAATGGGGTAAAAAGAAGTTGAAACTGTCCTAAGGGGCCGTTTCTTGAAAGGGCTAGAAAAACAATTAAGCCAACAACAACCGGAGGAAGACCCATTAAAGTATGGACCAATTCTAAAAGAAATCTTTTCCCTGGAACTTTATATAAAGCTATAATAGCCCCGGCCGGAATGCCAATAATAACAGCAATCAATACTGCAAATCCAGAAACAGTGAGAGAAAGTAAAAAAACTTCTAATACCTCTGGATCCAAAGTAATAATCAATTGGATTGCTTTTAAAAAACCTTGCCAGTAAATATCCATAATTGGTTCCCAGTCAATTCTTATTGCCTGAATTATAAAATCTCTTGCTGCCTTTATCTTTTTTATTCAAAACTTTAAGTACAGTAGACATTTTTTTATAGGGATTTCAATAATAAAAAAGTACAACTCATAATCCTTTGAGATTGTACTCTATGAAATTGATTTCTTTCATTCCAGAGATAAAAAAATCTGCCTTCCGGAAGTGAAGACAGAAATAGATTGTCCATTTTTTTCTCCTTTCCAACCGGGAGGCATAGCCGTTTCCAACTAAACCCTAACGGTCTATCACCATAACAATTGTCTTAGGATGACAGACTCGGAGATTTATACTCTATTAATTATCAACGAAAAACATCTTAACATAGCTGTTATTTTTTGTAAATTATTTAAAACAGCCTAATTCGCATGCATAGATTTTTATTTTTAATCTATTACATATCTTACCTATTTCTTCTGATGTAATACCGAATTCTTTGGCCAGTTTTCTAGCCCGTGGGCAAGAGATTTTGTAATCGGTAGCTTCTTTAAGCAAAATGTTAGTTATTTCTTCTTTATTCATTTAAAAAATCATCTCGACTTGAAACTTAGGATTTCTTCTTCTTTTTTTTCGCTTTCTTTTTCTTCTTTGGCTTAGGTTCTTCCTCTTCCTCCTCTTCTTCCTCTTCCTCCTCTTCATCTTCCCAGTCTTCATCATCCGATTCTTTTGAAGCTTTCCTTAGTTCCCTAACACTTTGGCCTATAGCTCTACCCATCTGAGGTAGCTTGCGGGGTCCAAATATTATCAAGATGATAACTAATATTATTACAAGCTCCCAAATTCCAAGGCCTAGAATACCTAAGAGCTTTAACGATGACACAATCAAACCAGTCATAAACAATTTCCTTTCTAAATTTTTCTGAATTGTAACATAGAAATCTATATTTTCAAATCATATATATTATACTTCTTTTTCTATTCTTTCATATATAAACTTAGCAACTTTATCTGCATCTTCCAATCCAAAAATATTTATATCCATTTCTATATGATCATTGGTTATGATAGCAATTAGTTCATCTTGAGAAGCTAATGGTTCCTGGCTAACTTCGGTTCTAAATACCTCAATCTTTTCTTTATTGCTACTTTTATAACCCTCAGTAATTATGATATCTACATCATTTAAATATTTTTCAGCAATTTCATCTAAGGATAGTTCTCGCTCGACTTGACCATAAAGGGCAAATTTTTCAGGTGATGAAATAATTACCTTATCTGCACCAGCCTGACTATGCCTCCAGGAATCTTTCCCGGGAATATCAACCTCAAACGAGTGTATATGATGTTTGATAGTTCCGACTTTTAAGCCCAACTTCTTCAATTGGGGAATCAGCTTTTCTATAAACGTGGTTTTACCACTATCGGATTTTCCAACAATTGAGAAGATAGGGATTTCCAATTATATTCCTTCTTTATTTTTGACTTACACTAATTCTTTCAGGATGAGTATATATATTCATGCCTTTAGAACGAACATAACCAATGATTGTAATCCCCAGTTTTTTACCTACCTCAACAGAAAAATCTGTTGGTGAAGTTCGGGAGGCAATTATAGGAATTCCTGCTTTAATAACTTTAAAAAGCATCTCGGAAGAGATTCTACCGGTAGTCATAATAATATTTCCTTCTGTTTTAATCTTAGAAAGAAAACATTCTCCAAATATCTTATCAAAAGTATTATGGCGAGCGATATCTTCAGAAATAGATATTAATCCATTTTTATCAGTTAGCGCAGAGCAATGAATACCTCCTGCTTCCTTATAAAGTTTTGCCTGTTCAAGCATATTTTTCATTAAGGCACTTATTATTTGAGGGGAGAATTTAATATTATCTTTAATCGGTTTTAAACCCAGAGCATCTGATAGATTGGAAAAAGTTACTCCCCTCCCACAACCAGATGTTAAGTATCTCTTGTGGAGGAGGCTTTCCATCACGGGTTTTTTATTCTTTGTTTCGACATAGGCTATTCCTTTTTTATTATCCAAATAAACTTTTTCTAATTCCTCAAACTTCTTTAAAAAACCTTCAGAGATTAAGAATCCTATTGCCAATTCTTTTATCTTCAAAGGAGTTGACATCAGAGTAACAATTTCTTTGTCATTCAGATAAATGGAAGTAGCTCTTTCAACAGGAATGCCATTGTTGGTAATCTCTTTATAACCATCTCTCCATCTTGTAATCTGTAATCTTTTAGTCGCCTTCATATTCTCACGTGTGATAATAGTATTGATATCTTACCATAAAAAAAAATAATTCAGGGAGTCTTTCCTAAGTCTAATTCTTTCCGTTTGGTAAATATCCCTTCTTTTGGACAACCGTCTCCAATCTGATGGAAACAAAATAATCCAAGAGGGACCAAGAGGGGTTTTTTGAGTGCCTTTCGTCAGTTACGCGAATATATCTATGACATTTATTACATAAATATGCCCGGAATTGAGGGAGTTCTTCAAGATATATATACTCTAAATAATTTGGATCACTATTTTCACAGTGTGCGCATTTTACACGCATAAACGTCCACTCCTGCCAGCATAGAGGGCAAAATAAAATTCTACTCTGTTTTTCAAAGTCTATACGGCCATAACCTGCCGGAGTTCCGCAAAATGGACAGTATCCTTTCCTCCAAATCGAAAGGTCAGCCTGACTAACTATTTGATCGGCTGCTTTTATAAAGTACAGACTCCTGGTAAAATCGAGTACTTGCTCGATAATATCAAGATAATCAGAATCATCTTCAAGGAAACGGTTGATAGCAGATGAATCTTCAACTATTAAAGGGAACTCATCCTCCAATCTGTCCTGAAATGGCTTTTTTAATACATAGTCAAAGCTTTTTTCATGTTCAGGATGGTATTTTCTAAATATATCTACCAAAACCAGAAAATGATTTAAAAATTCATCATATCTATCATCCAGTTTTATTCTTTGAATTAATGGTAATTTTTTGGGTCTTGGATATTCCTGGCTTAGATCAGAATAAACTACTTCTAGATCTTGAAAAGCTTTTATTTGTTCCAGGACTAATGATTTATAAAAAAGTAAAAATTCATTTAATTCAACATTCTCTTTAATTGCTTTTTGAAAATTTTTTTCTGCTCTGTCTCTACTAATCATATTGACTCAAATTAAATTGTAATCTGACTTATGGCTTGTCTGCAAGTTTTTGTAAGATTAGCAATTACCACCTCTATTAAAAACGTATATAATATAGATAATGAAAGGGGGCAAAGATGATTAAACGTATCATTTATTTCTCAATATTAATAACTTTACTTTTAGGATTATTCACTGGCTGCAATCAAGAAAAATCAAAAAAAGAAACCACTACAACTATAAAAGAGGTAAAAAAAGATATTAAAATAGGCGATAAAGCACCTGAATTCACTTTAAAAAATCAGGAACAATTAAATGTTTCATTATCAAGTTTCAGAGATAAATCCAATATAATATTGGTCTTTTATCCAGCTAATTTCACTCCGGTCTGAAGTGGTGAGCTGGCTGACTACCGTGATAACTACGCACGGTTACAGGAGCTAGAAACCGAAGTTTTCGGTATAAGCGTTGATAGCTACGCCTCAAATAAAAGATTCATCGAAGACTTAAAGTTGCCGTTCGACTTATTATCTGACTGGGATAGAGATATTTCTAAAAAATATGATTCTTTTAACGAAAAAGAAATGGTAGCAAATAGAAATAGTTTTTTAATAGATAAAAATGGTGTAATAAGGTTCATGCAAAAATCAAGCTTGAATGAACCTAGAGACTTTAATGAGATGATGAAACAAGTGGAGGTGTTACAAAGTAATTAAGCTTTGGAAATTTAAAAAATCCATATTGTTCATTTTGATATTGATCTTATTTGCTGGTTTAGTACTTGTTGCCGGCTGTTCAAAAAAAGATATTGAAAAAAGTGCTATAAAATTCATCCAGTTCTATGATCCAGGTTGACCAACCTGCCAAAAGATGGAACCTATCGTAGATAGGGTTAAAGCAAAATATGAACCTAGAATACGCGAATTTGAAATAATCAACATAACTACTGATAGAGGAAGAGAAAAAGTTGAAGAGTTTGGCGTCACACTAACACCAACCTTTGTAATTCTGGATAAGAGTGATACAGAAGTTGATAGATTAATAGGTGGAGCCAAACAAGAGACGCTAGAAAAATTTATCGATCAAAGTATCGAAAATCAAAATGAATAAAAATGGCGGCCATTAAGGCCGCCATTTTTCTCTATACAATTGTCTATTCCTCGCTCTTTAATTTCTCGTCCGCCCATTTCTTCCAGTGATATTCAGCGTCAGAAACTTCAATCTGGCCGTCACCGAACATCAAACGAGGCGTTCCACGATATGGTTGGAAAATTCCTAATCCAAGATATATATGACCCAGCAAGAAAACACCGAGGCCGATCATTGAAATATCATGAACCAAATGCATCCATTGAATCAATCCTGCAGTCAGAAATTTCTGTGCCCATAATAAGACACCCGAAATAGCAATTAACAAGGAGAATCCAAGAATAAACCAGTCCGCAAAGCGCTGGCCTGCTTTTAATTCCCCCGAAGGTGGCATCTTAGTTTTAGCATTGAAGAGGTAGGGAATGAACTTTTTTAACCATACTTTATCATCATTATCCCAGGAGGCAAATAACTCTTTCATAAAATGTTGGAATCCGCTGAAGCCAAAGATAATACCCAAGATTGGTATACCTATAAAGACAACCGCTGCAATCCTATGTATCAAACGAGAAATTGGGAATCCACCAAAGATAGTAGCCATCCAATTCAATGAAGGAACAAAAAGAGCTAAACCAGTTAGGAATAAGAGAATAGTTGAAATGGTATGTAGCCAATGTACTAAGCGTGATTGTGGGCTATTTCTAGTGATTGTTTTTTCCATTTATTCCCCCTCCTCTCCATGTTCTTTTGTATAACCGATATTTGCTAGAAATGAAGCAGCTAATCCAACCACTGTTGCTCCTCCGGCAATTATTCCGACAGGTTTTAAAATATCCTTCCACAGATAGCTAGCTATTGGAATTCTTGGTTCACCCGGTAAACCATAATTTTCAGGTTTGTCTTTTAATACATAAATTACATGGAGACCTTCTAACTCTTCTTCTCCGTATATCTGAATTTTTTCATCACCAAGAACTTTCTTCCTTTCCTTAGCTTTATTCAGAATAACCTCGCGTTCATCAAATTCAAGAGCAGAAGTAGGACAAGTAGTTACACAAGCGGGTTTAAGATTGTCTTTAATCCTATCTCGGCAGAACCAGCATTTATAAGTTTTGTTATTTTCTTCACTCCACTTTGGAATTTCAAAAGGGCAATGAAAGTTACAATAACGACAACCAATACATTTCTCTTGGTCAATTACGACAAATCCCTCGTCTGTATAAGATATTGCTTTGACCGGGCATACTTTTTCACAAGCAGCATCTGTACAATGCAGGCAAGCTCTCCGAGCAAAGAACCACTCTAAATCTTCATCTTTTTTCTTTTTTTCTTCAAAACCAATTAGCACATAGGTTTCTGGCTCAAGATCTAAGGGATTTTGATACGAACCTGTAAATTCTTTTTCTGAAACCGGCAGATCATCCCAATGTTTAGCCCGGTGGCGGGCAGGATTTTGATTCCACTGTTTACAGGCAACCTGACACCCTTTACAGGCAATACATTTAGTTGAATCAAAAAGAATTGCAAATTCAGCCATTTAGATCTCCCCCTTTCTGATATCCACCAGAAAGGCTTTATACTCTGGGATCAATGTATTGGCATCCCCAACATTCGGCGTAAGGTCATTTGCAGTTCCTCCAACTGTACAGGCAGCAAAACCCCAATGCCAGGGTGTAGCAATTTCATGAACCGTTTTATCCCCAATCTTAAACGGCCTTATTCTTTCCGTAACCATTGCTTTCGCTTCGATTGACCCTCTATTATTAAAAATAACTACTGTATCGCCACTTTCAATTTCTTTATCTTCTGCCAACTCCGGACTCAATTCGACAAACATTGTTGGCATAATCTCAACAAGCCAGGGTAGGTTCCTTGTCATCTGGCCAGTCTGCCAGTGTTCTGTTAAACGAAAAGTTGTCATAACGATTGGAAACTTCTCAGCTTCTTTACTACCGTACAAAGATAGTTTAGCTGATTCAAACAATATAACTACCGGATCGTTTTGCTGATTTGAAAGAAGATTCTTTACCGGACTTTCATAAGGCTCATAGTGTTCTGGTAAAGGCCCGTCTTTTAAGCCCTTGGCAAATATTCTTCCTGCTCCTTCTGGAAGCATAATGAAAGCATTTCCAGCCGAAACATCTGGTGGCACTGGATTTCCATCAGCATCTGCCGCTTTAAAATCCGGAACATCATTCATTACCCATTTCTTGCCATCCCAATGGGCAACAGGAGTATCTTTATCATAGGCTTCACCTTTAGGATTGGCTGATCCTCTATTATAAATTATCCTTCTATTCACAGGCCATGAAAAACTCCAGTTTAGAAAAGAGCCAATTCCTGTTTCATCTGTGTTATCACGGCGGCCAGCTGGTTGCTCAGCTGGTTCCTTGCCATCCTGGTTAAAATAACCAGAATATATCCAGTTACCACATGCTGTTGAGCCATCAGCCTGAAGAAGAGTAAACTTTTCTACCGGTTTACCGTCAGAAACAGTATATCCATTTATCTCTTTTGCTACTTCTTTAATCAATTCTTTCTCATCATCAGAGTAGTCCCACAGGAGATCTGTTATAGCCCCCGCAACTTTGCCACCCTGCTTATACTCTTCTCTGATAACTTTAAACATTTCATTTAAAATCACTATATCTGACTTTGCATCACCAAGCGGTTCTACAGCTTTCCATCTCCACTGAATCCATCGACCACTATTACTAATTGATCCTTCCTTTTCAAAATGTGCTGCAGCCGGAAGTAAAAACACCTCGGTATCAATCTCTTCCGGTTTTTTCCCAGGTGCTTTCCAGAATTGAGCAGATTCTGTCTCCCAGAGATCAGCTACAACTAGCCACTCAAGTTTTTCCAATGCTTTTCTTTCTAATTTACAATTTGGCCCACTAACCGCTGGGTTTTGCCCCCAGAGGAAAAACCCTTTTATTGTTCCCTTAGCCATAGCTTCGAATAGTGGTATATGGGAATAATTCTTACCTTCTTCCAGCTTAGGCATAAAGTCATAGGCAAAATCGTTTTCCAGTGTCGCATTATCCCCATACATCGATTTCAATAAGCTGATAAAATACTTAGGACGGTTAACCCACCAACCTCCAGCTGGAGTTTCTTTAGCTAAATAATCAGCTAGAGTTGCATCTTTATCCGCTTTAGGAGTAGGCATATAAGCTGGTATAATATGGAAAAGTAAGGCTATATCAGTTGACCCTTGGACATTAGATTCACCACGAAGTGCATTAACTCCACCACCTGCAACTCCGATATTACCAAGTAAAAGTTGAAGAATTGCTAATGAACGTATAATTTGTGAACCGTTTGTATGTTGAGTCAATCCCATTGCATACATAATAGTCCCACTCTTTCCGGGTTCACTTGTACTACAGTAAGTTTTAGCAATCTCTTCAAACCTATCTTTAGGAATTCCCGTAATCTTTGATACCATGTCCGAGGTATATCTTGAATAATGTTTCTTCATCAATTGAAAGACAGTGTTTTGATTTTTTAAAGATGGGTCCTTTTTTGGTTTAGGCGAGACCGGTATCTCAAAAAACGGAACTCCTTCTTTAACCGCATAAGCCCAATTGTCAGGGGGAGCATTACGATCAATAGGGACTGCCTCTTCGGCTGGTTCATAATCCCACATCGTACTATCATATTTCTTATCTGTTTTATTAAATCCAGAAAATAAGCCATCTTCAAAACCATAACTATCTTTGACCATCCAAGAGGCAGTTGTATAGTTTTTGACATATTCTTCATGAAAAAGATTATTAGTTAATGCATGGTTGATAATACCCCCGAAGAAAGCAACGTCAGTTCCTGAACGCAGTTGTCCAAAAATGTCAGCTACAGCTGCTGTCCTTGTAAATCGAGGATCACAATGAATTAATGTTCCCCCATTTAGCTTGGCTTGTGTCACCCATTTGAATGATATAGGGTGATTTTCTGATGCATTTCCCCCAATTGATAAGATTACATCCGAATTGCGAATGTCAATCCAATGATTGGTCATTGCTCCGCGTCCAAAAGTGTTGCCGAGACCGGCAACAGTTGAAGAGTGTCATATCCGAGCTTGGTGTTCAATAAAAACAACACCTAAAGCACGAGCCATTTTTTGAATTAAATGACATTCTTCATTGTCATGAGCAGCTCCTCCTAAGAAAGCAATGGCTTCATTTCGATTGACCGTTACATCTCCATCTTTCTCAATAAAGTACTTATCTCTTGTTTCCTTGACTCTTTTTGCGATCTCTTTATATGCCCAATCCCAAGTCTTTTCTTCCCAATCTTTTGCTCCTTTTGCTCTATATAATGGTTTTGTAATTCGAAAGGGATTATCAGATATTTTATTGATATCTGAAGTAGATTCGCTTATTTCACCATAAATGTTGCGGATATTAAACATAGCAGCGCCCTTAGCACATAGGGTCCCCTCATTTATCGGATGATCTGGATCTCCATCGAGATTTATAAGCTCATCATCCTCAACTGTACAGATTGCGCCACAACCAACAGAACAATAGCAGCATACTGTTGGAAATTCTTTTCCTCCTTTGGTACGTATTTGTGGAACTTCCGGTGCTTCCGCGAGTACTTCCGTAGCATACCCTTCTCCGAATAAACCTACAGCACTAAAGCTCGCGATTGTTAATTTCAGGAAGCTCCTTCTCGTAAGCTTCATAAACATCCCCTTTCTTTAAAAGTTTGAATAACTTACTTTTATTTACTACTGGCTTCTTTCACCTCCTTAAAAATATTTACATAAATAAAATGTGCCGCTTTTCAAAGCGACACATCATTTTATATTTTTTATTCTTTTGTATGCTCATTCTCCCCTGCTTTCGAATTACGAGCAAACAAAATATTATTTAATCAATAATAGAACATATTAATTATAACCACAAGTATAAATCTAATTAATCATATTTATAATATGCTTTCTTAAAGCTTTCTTTCTCTAAAATAATATAAGGTATGTAGAAGCTCCTTAACCGGGTCAGTATTGTGTAAATGAACTTTTTGAGGAACAGAAATTAAGGTAGGCGCATAATTTAAAATAATAGATACCCCGGCTTGAACTAAAAGATTGGCTGTATTCTGAGCTGCACTTTCTGGTACTGCAATTATTCCAATCTTTATTTTTTTTCTTTTGTTATATTCAATCAAAGAATCAATTGATTTAATCTTCAACTTGCCAATTTTTTTACCAACTTTTTTTGGATTATTATCAAATATGGCAGCTACATAAAAACCATGTTTATTCAAACCTTCATACGAAGCTATAGCCGTCCCTAAATTACCTGCTCCTACTAGAATGATTTTATGTGGCCGGTCGGATCCCACAATATGGGAAAATTCTTTTATCATTTTTTCAATATTATAGCCAACACCCTTTTTCCCATATGAGCCAAAATAAGATAAATCTCTTCGTATCTCAGCTGGGTTGATGTTTGTTATCTCGCCAAGTTTTTTAGAAGAAACTGTTTCCATGCCATCCTCACGCAATTGAACAAAGCAATTTAAATAATTAGGAAGCCTGTCAACTACACCCTGGGGAATTCTATTTTTCTTTAATTTTTTGTATTTTTTCAATGATTATTCCTTCCTTATATGAACTGTTCTAATAGGAAAGGGAATCTTAATGTCATTTTTATTAAATTCTTCCTTAACTCTTCTAGTTAATTCAGATGATACCTTTAAAAAGCTAAAATTGTCAGTATCTGTCCAGCACCTGAGTTCTATGCTGATAGCACTCTCACTAAATTCTCTAACTAGAACTATCGGCGAGGGTTCTTCTTCAACCATCTCCGCGCCATCCATAATCTTTTTGCTTATATTAATTACTTTACCCAGATCGCTTTCATAGCTAACACCGACAATTATATCAACTCTTCTTGTATGGCCAATAGTATTATTAATAATTATATTATTAAAAACTGTATTATTTGGTATAAAAACCATCCTACCATCGTATGTCTTAATAATTGAATCCCTTACCCGTATGTCTTCAACTGTACCTTCAACTCCCTCAATAATTATTTGATCTCCGACAGTAAAAGGCCTCTGAAAAAGAATAATAATCCCGGATAAAAAATTACTAATAACATCCTTTAGCGCAAAACCAAAGGCAAAGCCGGCTAAGCCTAAACCAGCAGCTAATGCAGTTAAATTAACACCAGCAATACTTAAAGAAATAACCGCTCCGATAGATAATAAAGAAATGTAGACCAACTTGGCCACAATAAAATCCACATGACCTTCAGTGCTAGTCTTAGCTAAAGTTTTCTGAGCTATAGATCTTATTAATCTGGCAAATATATAAAAAAAGATAAATATAATAAGGGCAAATATGATTTGGGGAAATATATCTATAATTCCTTTCAGGAATGTTTCTAAACTCTTTTCTAAACCAGACATCTATTTTAATCTAACTATTCATTAATCTTTCTGATAATAGAGAAAATTTCCCTATCTCCTCCCATTTGATGAGCTTTCTTCAATGCTTTTAAAGCTCCCTCAATTATACTCATTTTTTTTGTATAATTATCAGGAAATATGCTAATACCGATACTTAATGTAAGTTTTCTACCAGCTAATTTTGGATTTTTAATAAATTTTTGCTCAATTATATTTTTTCTAAATCGAGGGGCGAAACTCTTAGCGCCGAGACTGTTTGTCTCAGATAATAATAATAAAATTATTTGTCTATTGTACATTCCTACTCTATCAATCTGTCTAATTGATCTATGAATAAAATCTACTGTATTTACAATAATATTGTTATAGTCATCAACTGAGTTTATATCAAAAAACTCATCAAGGTTATCATACTCAAAACATAAAACAGCAAAAGACTTGCCGGTTCTACGAGCATTCTTCTCTTCCTTTTCCAGCAGTTTTAAAAATGTATTTCGACTTAAAGCACCGGTCAGATTATCCCGCAAATGATATTTATAAGGAATTGAATTATAGTTCATAAAAAATCCCCTCTAATTACTTACTGTTTTATCTAATATAATTCTTTTAAAGATATAATTCAATAACTACAAGTAGTAAATTTGTGATTACTTAATAGATTCAGTTATTTTTCTTCTCAATGCGAACACTCAATAATTCTACTATGTCACTCTTTGTGATAATACCTGATATTTTATGGTCTTCAACTACAAATAAATAGTTTTTATTTTTTTCAGCCATTTTTCTTAATGCTTCTATAGCTTTTGCTTTTGCCTCAATTATTTCATCAAAGGAAAGCGGCTGCACTAACTGTTTAACCATCGTTGAAACCATTTCCTCCGGTTTTCTTTTCTCTATATCGCTTTTCCTAATTTTACCTATTAATATATCTCCTTCGACTACCGGATAATCATTATAATCATAGCTATATAAATAATTATTAAGAAATTCTGATAAGGTAATGTCTGGAGAAACGGTTGCTATATTAGGATTAACAAGCTCAGACACAGAGATTTTCTCTAGAGCTGATTTATATAGCACTTGTTTATAACTTGACCTAGCAATAAAATTTAAAAATAACCCAATAAGAACCAGCCAAATAGCTGATGGATCTTCTTGAAAAAAGAAAGCCCAGATGCCAATCAATATGAGTATATATGCATAACCTTGTCCGAACAGGGAAGCAATTCTGGTAGATTTTACTATATCATCTAAAAAGAACCACAATATTGAGCGCAGTATTCTTCCACCATCTAAGGGATAACCCGGTACGAGATTAAATATTGCAAGTGAAACATTTATCCAGCTTAGCGCATAAAAAGGAGCAGTAAAAACTAGAGGAAATTCAAAAATACTCGATGAAAACCAGATCGACCAGAATAAAACCGCCAGGATAAAACTGGAAAAAGGGCCAGCAGCTGCCATTAAAAATTCTGCTCTCGGTGATCCAGGTTCATCTCCCATCTGGGCTACTCCCCCAAAAATGAAAAGAGTTATTTTTTTTATAGGTATCTTGTAATATTTTGCAACCAGAGAATGGCAGAGTTCATGAAAGACCAGGGAAGCAAAGAATAAGAAGGAAGCAAAAATGCCAGCTACTAGGCTCTGATATAAATTTATATTACGATATTGGGATGGAAAGAAAGAAAAGGTAAGGGCAGAAGTAATCAATATAAAAATTACTATCCAAGAATAATTAATTTCAAGGTCAATGTCGAATATACGTGCAAATTTTATGGATCCGCGAATAAATACTTTAAACAACTCCTAAATATTCAATCAGTGTAATTTGTATGTTAACATACTTTTAAAAATAACTGACATAATCAATATTTATTCCAGGAGGTAAAATGGAAATTCTAGTGGTTGGTTCGATTGCTTTAGATAATATTCGAACTCCATTTGGTGAAGTAAAGAATTCATTAGGTGGTTCAGCTACTCATTTTTCTTGTGTTGCAAGCTATTTTTCCCAAGTAAATATAGTTGGAGTAGTAGGTACAGATTTTCCTGAGGAATATCTTGAGTTTCTTAGAAAAAAGCATATCAATATTGATGGTCTCCAACAAGTTGATGGTAAGACTTTCCGTTGGAGTGGATATTACGATTATGACCTAAATACTGCCCATACATTGGATACACAATTGAATGTTTTTGAAACTTTCAAGCCTCACTTGCCTGATCATTATAAAGACTCCGATGTTGTCTTTTTAGCAAATATAGATCCCGAACTGCAATTATCTGTACTTGAGCAAACTAACTCACCAAAATTAAAAGCAATCGATACTATGAATTTCTGGATTGAACATAAAAAAGAATCACTTAAAAAAGTCATCAGGCAGGTTGACTTTGTTCTTATGAATGATTCTGAAGCCAGAGAGCTGGTAGGGACTTACCATTTAGTAGAAGCAGCCAGAACAATCTTAAGCTGGGGACCAGAGGTTGTCATATTAAAAAAAGGTGAACATGGCGCATTAATGTTTACAAAAAAAGGGCATTTTGCCGCCCCTGCCTTTCCGCTTGAAGAAATTAAAGACCCAACCGGAGCCGGTGATAGTTTCGCCGGTGGATTCCTGGGATATCTAGCCAATACTGAAGATTTTAGCCATCAGAACCTACGCAAAGCAGTTATTTATGGCAGTGCCATGGCTTCTTTTAACGTCGAAGGATTTAGTATGGAAAGAACAAAATCTCTTACTTTAGAAGACATAAAAGAAAGATTTTTACATTTTAAAGAGATTACATATTTTGAAATTTAAACCTTCAGTATTGCTAAAAGATACAGAAAATAATCTATATGAATGTTTTTTAAACAAAATTTTAAATATATCTATTTTAAAACTGAATTTAGTTCAATTTATTCAAGTCAAAATGACACTAAAAATATACGCGAAATAAACTATTCAGAGCTGAGCTTCTTTTAAGGCATTTGCACAGATACAATTCCTTTCTTCAGAATTTGGCAATTTAGGAATAATACCTAATATTAAATCTTTAATCTTCTCATTATTTTGTTTAAGAATCTTAATAGCCGATTCAACAGATACAGGTTTAATATCTGGCCTGCCTTTTAAACCTACATCATAATCCGTAACTATAGCAATGCCGAGATAGCACATTTCAAGCTCGCGAGCTAAAGCTACTTCAGGATACTGGGTCATGTTAATAATCTCCCACTTATTCCTTGAGTACCAATTGCTTTCAGCTCTTGTGCTAAACCTTGGCCCATTTACCACTACCACCGTTCCTATTTTCTTATATGAAATATTCATCACTTCAGCTTCTTTAATCCCAATCTCTCTTAGTTCAGGGCAATAAGGGTCAGCTAAACTGACATGTGTCAAAGCGGGCCCATCGTAAAATGTATCTTTCCTGTTGCAAGTTCTATCAATAAACTGGTCAACAAAGACAATATCCCCTGGTTCAATTCCGGGCTGCAAGCTTCCGCTGGCAAAAGGGCTAATTATCTGGCTTATGCCAATTTTTTTAAAAGCAAAGAGATTTGCCTGATAATTTATTTTATGTGGAGGGTGCTGATGTGAACTGCCATGGCGGGGAATAAAAGCAACTCTTCTTCCCTTTATTTCAGTAATCTTTATATTGTCACTTGTCTTTCCGTATGGTGTTTCAAATTCTATTTCTTCTATGTTTTCTGCAAAAGAATAAAAACCTGTACCTCCTAATATCCCTATTTCAGCCTTTATGTCTGTTGCTTGGCTCATTCTTGCTCAGTCTCTTTATCTTCTTCTCTACCTTTAAAGATCCCAGAGTCAAAAGCTGATTTCGACTTACCCTCAAAATAGCACTCAATAATATTTTCCAAACGGAGAACATCTTCTATGATATCGTTCTGTTTTACAGAGGAAGGTACATCTAAAATAGATTTTATATTCATTTCCTCTCTTAATTCATCATGATCAATTTCAATTTTTTTAATATTAACTCCAAGATCAGTTAAGACTGAGCTTATCCTACTTAACAGTGTCGAATCATCTGGGCATTTAATATGAAGTGTATGAAATTCGTGTAGGCCGATTATACGCAGCTCAAATTGTTTTAGCCCGATTAGAATTATTAAAACTAAAATAGCAGTAAGAATTCCGGCTAAATACGCCCCTGCACCAATAGCTAAACCAATCCCAGCAACAATCCAGAGTGTAGCAGCTGTTGTTAAACCGCGAACAATACTGCCTTGCCTGATAATAGTACCTGCTCCTAGAAAACCAATACCGACAACTATCTGAGCAGCAATTCGAGATGGATCTGCTCCTTCAATTTTTAAAAAGGGATAAATAGAAATTATAGTCATTAGGCAAGCTCCGAGAGCAACAAGGGTATGGGTCCTCAATCCAGCTGGTCTGTCTGCTAATTCTCTCTGATAACCTATAAAACTTCCAGCAATTGAAGCTATAACTAGCCTGATTAATACTTCAAACCATCCGATAGTCATTAGTTATTCCTTTCTTATAAAAAAATATTTCTTTTAATTTGGTAATTTTATCAAAGGCCAACCTTAAAAAAAAATTAATTTAAAATTTTACATTTAACCATTTTACTATCTTATAGTCAGCTTGCTGCTTAATACTTATTAAAAATAATATCTTTAAATTTTGCAATAAAACTTGTAGAGAAATCTATTGTATTTTTGATAAGATAAATTCTAAACAGGATTATAACCGAGGAGGAGAGATGTCAACAGCTTATATTATTTCAGTTCAGAATGAACTTGTATACGCAATCTCAAAATCTAGCTCAGATTTCACCAAAGGACAATTACTGATTGGGTCCAATCCCGATAAAAAGAATCACTTCTTATTCAAGATAATCGGCTTTTCATACTTATCAGACCTTCCTTTACCTGAACAAAGTATACAAAGCTGCATCAACTTTTTAATAGAATCAGAGGATCTTCCAGTTGAAAAAAAAGAAAAGTTTGATAAAGATAACTCTAATTTTATAGTTCTCGAGTGCTTGTTAATAGGACAGATTAAAAACAGTAAACTTGTTGCCAGCTCCTTTCTGCCAGCTCAATTTACAGCCTTATCCTCACCTGACGAAAGCCAACTAAATTTTTTACCTAAGTTTACAGGCAATATCCCCTTGGGTGACTTTAAAAACGGAGATAAAAGAACAAATCTGTCTTTCTTTATTGATTCAGCCGACTTACCTCTGCACTTAGCAGTGATAGGCCATCAGGAAAAGCCAATCAGTAACCTGGTGACGCTTTTTTTCAAAGCATCGATTCTTCAGGATAATCTGTCTCTAGTGGTCATAGATTTAGACGGGAAATATCTGGAGAGAATAAAAAGGGATAAAGACTTTTATAAAAAATCTATATCTGAAAACCTCTTTAAAGTTTATAGGGCTAACAATATTGAAGCAACAGAAAATAATTTAAAATTTAGCATAATGGAAGTAGGTCTAAATGATATCAGTTTTTCTTTTAATCTTTCTTCAAATCTTATTGATGATGCCTTCATAATATTTCATAAATACAGAAAACAGTGGTTAATGCAGTTAGGCACTAAGGACTCCCAAAAACTTTTAAAAGAAATTGGTGGAGACATAAACAGTCAGAATATGGGGCATTTGAAAGAGATTGGTCAGTCAATCAACTCTTTTATCTCAATCAAAGGAGATATTGCTAAATCAATAAGCCAATCATTTTTAAATTCCTTGAATAATAGAAAATCAATTATATTCGATCTAAGTAGCATGCAAAACCAGGAAAAACTAATGGTTTCTTCCCTTATCGGCCGAATAATATATGAAG
The DNA here is from genome assembly GCA_964346985.1 of uncultured Actinomycetota bacterium. Lineage (GTDB taxonomy): Bacteria > Actinomycetota > Aquicultoria > CAYFWW01 > CAYFWW01 > CAYFWW01. Next base: position 82,268 of record CAYFWW010000013.1, on the reverse strand, counting down.
ACAGAGAACAAAACTACTCAGGCGAGTACCCAAAAACATTAATCGTCCTTGATGGGGTTCATAAATTTTTAGCTAAGAATAGAATACACAGCCAAAATATTTTCAATGAAATTCTGACTAATGGGAAGAAATATAATTTGGGTTTAATTGGGCTTTCTGACAAACCAGATAATATCAGTCCTGATTATTGGAAAAATACAGATTTTAGCATCTTCTTTAATTTTAAATATTGGTTACTTCCACCTGAAATTACTGTTCCTTATCTTTATGGGGAGATTTTAATCGAGGAGCTTAATTTATTGGAAATGAATGAAGTTTTAATGCTTATCCCCGACTTTCAATTGCCCTTAAAGCTTGCACTTTTTAAAACTGAAGATATTGAGCACCCAATTAAATCTGCGCCTGGATAAGAATCACTCATAATCAACTTTTTCTTCAGCAATTACGTCTTCTTCATCAATTGCCTTAGGTATATATAATGGCCGGCGAAAGAGATTCTTTAAATCAGTCCACTGTAAATCTGAATCTTTATATTTAGAGATTATTTCTTTAAAACCCATAACCTTAGCATCTAGGTTGTCGACGTGATGTAAGATTATTGCTTCCAGTAAACTTGGTTTTTTTGGCGAACCCCATTCAAGTTCACCGTGGTGGCTCAAGAGACAGTGTCTAATCTTTAATTCATATTCTTTGGGAAAATTTTTAACATTACTTATTTTATTTATTAATAAACTGTCTCCGATTAAAAGATGTCCTAAAAACTTGCCTTCTTCTGTATAGTCAATCTTTTTTTCATATACCAACTCATCGACTTTACCAATATCATGAAGTAAAGCTCCAGTTATCAGAAGATCTTTGTCAATATCATCATATTGCTGCCCGATATGCTCGCAGATTATGGTCACAGTTACTGTATGCTCGAGCAAACCACCAAGATAAGCATGGTGTAAATTTTTTGCAGCTGGAGCTTTCTGAAATTTTTTTATAAATTCGGGGTCTTCAAAAAAAGACTTTAATAATCCTTTGAGAAAAGGGTTATAGACTTCATCAATAAAATACTTTATATAACCTTTTAAGTCTTTAATATCGCGTTTTGTTACAGGAAGAAACTCGCCTTGGTCAACTTCTTCGTCCAAAACCGTTCTGATTTGACTTATATTAAGTTCAAGACGGCCTTGATATTCATTGACGGTAGCTTTAACATTTACAAAATCTTCCTCTGAAAATATTTGGTTAACATCTTCAGCTTCATTCCATATTTTTCCTGTGATTAATCCTGTTTTATCCCTTAACTCAATACTTAAATAAAGCTTTCCATTCCGAGTAGTCTTAAGTTCTTTACGGTTAACTAAAAAAATTGACTCAACCAATTTATCTTTTGTTATCTGGTTGACATAAATCTTTGTCATTAAAAATCTTTCTCCTTTGCCGGGCATAATATATCATAACTACAACTTTTACAATTTAAATAATCTTCTCTTGGCTCAAATATACCTTTTTCAATCTCATCAATAATGGATAAAATAGATGCCTTTGATTTTTCAATAATTTCTTTATCAACAGAAACGGCTAGCTTTTCTCCATCCATTACAAAATAATAACTTAAAAGACTTGCTTCTATGTTTAAAGCTTCTTTGGCTCCTAAAAAATAAACTGGTAACTGCAGTTCATCATAGGCTTTCTTCTTTCCAAACTTTTTGCCTGTTTTATAATCAATTAACTCATATTCATCTCCAATCTGGTCAATTCTATCAATCCGGCCAGAAATTTTATAACCATTAAAGTCACAAACAAATGACTTCTCAAAATTAACAGGATTACCAGCACTTTCTTTAAAAACCTTAACATATTCCTTTAATGCTATCTCCCATTTAGGCCGATATTCTTTTTCAATGACCGGATCGCTATTTTTCAAATATATCCAGGCTTGATCTAAAAGTTGCATGATGTTTTCTTCTTCAGCTTCTTCCTTTTTAAAATTTTCATGGAATGCTTCTAAAACCCTGTGGATTACCGTGCCTAGACTCATAGGGAAATTCACCTTGGATGGAAGTTTATCAATTACAGAAAATCTAAATTGCTGAGGGCATTTTTGATAAGTATTTAAACTTGAAACAGTCAAGGCAAAATCTTTTAGGTTAAATTTTAAATCTTTTGCTTTTTCCTCTTTTATTTTTCTTTTCATTATTCTTTTTCTCAGAAATTCTTTTTCATCAAGGGCAAGATTTATATCCTGACTGAATTTTTCATTAAAATTAGAAGTTTCCTTTTGGTTTTCTTTAAGTCTTGCAGATAAATACTGTTCCAGTATTCTCAGTTCTAACCCCAAATAACTTCCTAACAGTTTTATAATTCTTTCTCTGTCTCCTTTGATATATTCATTTGCCAGTTTCTCAAGAATCATTTTTTTATCCATCAGTTTGTCTATATTTTCAGGGCAATTTAATTGCTTGACCGGCCAGGTTTTTTCAATATCCGGAAGGCCAGCTTTTTTTATACTTTTCCCGTTAATGATTTCATTTAAAAAAGGAGATTTTCTACTAACCTTTTTATTTTGACCATATTTCTGAGCATAAGTTAAGAAAATATTTTCTCTTGCTCTGGTTAGAGCAACATAAAAAAGCCTTCTTTCCTCAGCTTGATGTAATTCTTTAGCTTCACCGGTTTGAAGATTTTCTTTGGCGGAAACAAGTTCATATGGTAAGTCCCATTTATCCCGGTTAAATTTTTTAGGAAATCGATTTTCTGTTAGGCTGATGACAAAGACATGATTAAACTCCAAACCTTTGGCATTATGTACCGTTAAAACATTAACTGCCTCATCATTGCTAGATACGTCCTGCTCAATATTTTTATTATGGTTTTCAATATAAATTTCAAGATATCTTAGAAATTCATATATATTTTCTTCTGGAAATTTTTGGATATATTCGTCTATTATATCAGTAAATATTCTTATATTATTGAATAAATCCGTTTTTCCTTTATTATTAGTATTTTCTAGTTCCTGGAGCCATTGTTTGTAATATATTAGTTCATCAATAAGATGGCGGAGCCCTTTTTCGTTGGTTATCTTAGACAAACGGTTATAAAGACTTAGAAAAAATCGCACTTTGTCCAATCCATCTGATGATAACTTATTTAAAATATTTTTATTTTCAAGTGCTCTATATAATTTCCTGTGATGGTATATATTGGCTCCATTTGTAAGCTCAGCTAAATCAATCCGTTTTATATCTATAAATTTCGAATCTAATATTCTAAAAAGAGAAGGACTATCCAGTGGGTCTGCTAATATTTTAATCCAAGCTAAAATATCTTTTACTTCTTTTTTCTGGAAAAAATCACTCGAACCAAATACTCTCACTGGAATTCCATATTTCTTTAAGGCATCAATTATATGCACGGCATGATTCCTAACACTCCTGGCTAGTACAGCAAAGTCTGAATAAGAACCATGATTTGATTGTTTAGTCTCTATTATTTTTTTAGCGATAAATTCAGCTTCTTCTTTATCATCTTTTGCTTCATACCAGTGGACTGAATTGAATGATGATACATCATTGTAAGATTTAAGTACTTTTAACATCCGCATTTTATTTTTTCCGATAATAAGTTGAGCAACATCAAGAATCTGTTGAAAAGAACGGTAATTTGTTTCTAGATATATTTTTTTAGCTTTAGGGAACTTTTCTTCAAAATCAATCAGGTTCTTGGCTGAGGCGCCTCTAAACCTATAAATGCTTTGATCATCATCACCAACAACGCAAACTTTAGCTTTATCACCGGCAAGTAAATAGATAAGTTTATTCTGAGCAAAATTTGTGTCTTGAAATTCATCTACCAAAACATAATCAAATTGTTTCTGGTATCTCTTTAAAATGCCGTGATTTTTTTTAAAAAGATCAATTGTAAGATTGACAAGATCCCCGAAGTCCAGCAGGTAATTAGCAGTCATTAGTTTTTGATAAAAATGAAATACCTTAATGATATTCTCCTGATTCCTTTGCTCTTCTTTTGTAAATCTTTCTTCATCCTTCTTCTTAATGAATTCCTTGTATTCTTTAATAGAAATGTTTTCATTTTTAGCTCTGTTTATTGTCTTAAGTATTTTGCTTAATACATATTTTGTATTTCCAGATGTCATTGGATAATTCAATTCGAGTTTGTCTAGGTTTTTCAGAATTAAAACCAGTTGATCTGCTTCGTTAGTCAAATTAAAAAAGGGGTTAAGCCCGCTTATTAAGGCGTTTGCTCTCAAGACTTCAGCGCAAAATGAATGGATAGTGCCAATCCAGGCATTGGAATTACCCGGTTTGATTTCTTTTTCAACTCTCTGCCTCATTTCACTGGCAGCTTTTTTCGTAAAAGTAAGGGCTAAAATTTTTTCAGGTTTAATTTGCAATTTGGTGATTAGAAAAACAATTTTTTGGGTAATTACTCTTGTTTTGCCCGAACCAGCACCAGCGATAATCAACAACGGGCCGTCACAATATTCTACTGCTTCTTTTTGGGCCGGGTTTAATTTCATATAAAATCTTCACTCATTTATTATTTAATACTCAAACTTGTTACATTCCCGCCCCAGTCGGCAAAGGCTTGATCATGACTGAGTAAGATTATTTGATTAGAAAGACTAATTTCATCAAGGATATCTTTTACTCTTTCTAAACGTTTATCATCAAAATAGACAAAAGAGTCATCGAGAATTATTGGAGGGTTCTTATCTTGGCATACCATTTTCGCTGTCGACAAACGAAGGGCAAAGTATAACTGGTCAGCTGTACCACTGCTTAAATCAGCTAAATCGACTTTCTTTTGTCCAGTACGTCTTATTAAACTAATATTTAAATCTTCATCCATTATTAAATCCACATATCTACCATTTGTTATTCTTGAAAATAAATCACCTGCATTGGTTACAATATCAGGCACAGCAATAGCTTGAACATCCCTGGTAACTTCAGACATAATATCCCGAGCTATGGTCAGGGCATCTCTCATCCGGTAATAATCTTGCAATTTGTTCTTTAAGTACTCAGCCTCTTCCTCCAAGTCAATTGTATTCTCGACAGTCTCTAAATGAGACTGTAACCTGCCTTCGAGTGTATTTTGTTGTTTTTTTAAAAGTTCAATCTCTTTTTCAAGTTGGCTGACTTTTTCTTTTCTTTCCAAGGCTTCTTCTGGAGACAATTCATTGACAGGTATTTCCTCAAGTTCAATCTTGACTTTAGCAATTTCAGTAATCAAATCTTCCTTTTCGGCTTTTAAATCTTCTAATTTACTTCCTTTTAATAGGGCATTTAAAGCTTTTTTCGAAGCATGCAAGTTCTTATTTATTTCAGCAAACTTAAGATATTGCTCTTGAAAATCATCCAAACTCTCGACTTTAGCCTTTACTAATAAATTACTCAAAGAATCAATTTTTTTGTTAAGTTCTATTTGATTTTTTTCAATCTCTTCCTTAAGATTTTCAAATAGGGATGTATCCGGTTTAATCTGACTCTGCTTTGTCTTAATTACATAAATAATCAAGCTGATAATTCCAGCTAGGAAAGAAAAAAAGCTCAATGAGCTTAAACCGATTGCTAGAACTAATGAAGCCTTTAAGCCAAAAAATATAGCAAAGAAAGCTAAGCCAACACCAAAAAAAATCCCAAGTAAGCCAAATATAGCTAAAATAGGGCTGGGCCTGATAAAAACTGGTTTGGATAGCCTTTTCTCTTCTTCTTTGACAGCTAATTTTTTATCCTCAATAATCTCTTCTTTTTCTTTAATTGTTTCTTGGAGAATAGCCACTTTTTCTAAAGTATTTTCGGGAAGTTCAGAAAATCCCTTCATTTCAGTTAGCTTCTTCTCCAATGTTGCTGTTTCTTTTTGAGCTGACTTTATCTGTTCAATGTCGTCAGCTAATTCTCGCTCTTCTTTTTTTAATCCAGATATCTCTTTTTCTTTTTTCCCTCGAACTTCTCTATCATCTATGATCTGCTTGGTAAGTTTTAATTCCTGTTCTTTGTCTTTTAAAATATTTTGTATTTCATTTTTCTCATTTAATCGCTGCTTGTAATTGTCTCTATTTTCTTTAAAAGTCTCGATCTGGCGACCAATCTCTTTTCCCTTATTAATTAAGTCGCCAATAACTCCACCGGCTCCCATATCTTTTTTTATCCCGGCAATTTCCTTTAATTTTTTATTCAGGCGTTCGATAGCTTTTGAGGCAGGGACTTTTTCAGTTCCAGTTAAAATATTTTCTAAACGGTCTCTTATTGCTTTTAGCGCCTTTTCATCAATCAGAGCTTTCAATTCCCCGGCTTTAACAAAAACCGTGTTTTCAAATAGGCTTCTTTGCCCAAGACCAATATGTTCATCGAGTAAAGCAATAATCTTTTTCTGTTTGGCAGCAATTTCTATCGACTGCCCATCTTGGTTAATCTCTTCCATTATTACTTCATTTTCCATAAAATCGCGCCTTATCCTATATCTTCGGTCATCATTTAAAACATAAGTCAATGAAGCCCTGTATACTTCTTCGTCTTCCCAGCCATTTAGCCGGCTTTTATCTTTTGATTCTGACCGGTCATCAAGCCCGTATAATACTCCTAAAATAGCCATAAGTAGAGTAGTTTTACCTGATTCATTAGGGCCAATAACAATATTTAGTCCAGGTTCAAATTGAAACTTAGTCATTTCATTAAATTTTCCGAAGCCTCTTAAATAAACCTTCTCAATATACATTAATCAAGATTCCCTTCAATAGCCGAAATTCCTAATCTAGCTGCCAAGTCATAAAGCTTCTTCTCTTCTTTACTAGCTGATTCAATTTTCTTCTGGATAGTCTTAATGAAAATGCTCTTAATCGTCTTTGATCTTTCGTATCCGGTAAGTTCCGGAAAAGTAAAATCTTCAATTATTTGCATAAAAGCAAACCGATCATTAAGTTCGTTACTCAGGCTTTCAACATTAATATTTAGCTCGAGAGGGGGTGCTCCTTTTAGAATAACTCTCAGATAAGTATTAAGGTCTCCCAACCTGCTTATCTCCTCTTTTATCTTTTCAGAGGTGTTGAAATTCGTACAATCAAGATTAAATACTTGATAATTACAGCCATCGATAGCTAATTTCTCTATTTCAAATTTATTTTTTTCCACATCTATCAAAAGTGCAACTCTTTCTCCATGCTCTGTAAAATTTAAGGAAGCCGGTGAACCCGAATAGGCATATGGAACTTGGTCTTGAGAAAAATTAAGATTATGATAATGGCCCAAAGCCAAATAATCCAAACCAGTCTCTTTTAACTCATTCTCCTTAAATGGATAACATTGCTCCCCATGAAAGAAACCATAATCCAATGAACCATGCAGTAAACCTATATTTAGTTTATCTTGGTTTTTAACTCTGAGTTTCTTAAGTACATTCTGCTCAGATTTGAAACTTTTACAGGCAATCCCGTAAAAAACTGTCCCACTCTTTGGATCTAGAAAGTCAATAAACTCTTCCTCGGTAAAAATATGGACATTTTCCGGAAAATTAGCAACATTATATACTGAATCTAAATTAAAAAAATCATGATTACCAGGTATAATAAGAACGTTTTTCCCAACCTCTGCTATCTTTTCCAGTTCTGACAGAACAAAATTGACAGTATCTTTAGGTGGGCGATAAGATTCAAAGAGATCACCTAATATCAAAAGCGCATCAACTTCTTTTTTAATAGTTATTTCAACTATTTTTTGAAATGCTTTCCTCAGTTCTTCTCTTCTTTTTTTTCTATTTATTGAAGGCAGATAACTAAATGCAGCATCTAAATGAAGATCAGCTGTCTGGATAAAGCGCAATTTCCTTACTCCTAATTAGAATTGATAGTTCAATCTTATCAAATCAATATAGCAAACGAGCGTTCGATTATCAATATTTTCAACAGATTTTAGTGTTGAGCAGATAATTTTCATCTTATTATATTTCAAATCACCATATATATATTTAATATAACAATTTTATTATCAATTTTATACTGGAAATCTTTATACTATGCTTATCAAGCTATATAATTAATAAACCCTTATATTAATTATTAATATAGCCATGAGCCAAAATCAATATAACTTGAACAATTTTTTTTCAGAAAATCAAATAGATGAAATCATTAAAAATGGTTCTCCATCCGTCAAGAGTTATATTTGCCAAGAAATATTGAATATTTCAGAAAGAAAAGCAATGTCCAAAGGTTTACTAAAAAATAACTTTCAACAACAGAAAAGTAGAGTTTTTAATAAAAAAATAAGAAATTTTCATAAAAACGAAAAACCTCTTAATCAAGATCAACAAATTAAATTAATTATTGATATCTTTCAAATGGTTGAGCTAAGGCAAATATACCCAAAAAATAAAAGAATAAGAATACTAACCGATTTATTGAAAGAAATAATTAAAATTGAGAATGAACAGGCAAGAATATATTCTTTATGGGCATGGTATTACGGATTGGCTTTGTATAACTTTACAAATATAAAAATACCCAAAAAAAATTTACGAAGAGATATTCTAGAGAATTTAATTTCTTCTCAAAACCAAGATGGAAGTTGGTCTTGTAGATACATTAGAATTGACCCGTCACAAAAAGCCTCTAAGCATTCCTGTTATCTAACTACAGCTAATATATGCCTAGGTTTAGCTCAATTATTCTCTAAAAAAATTTCTATGATTAAATCTGGAGTGGAATTTCTTCTTGATAGAATGCTTGAAGATGAAAATAAATGCTGCCATCCGGAACTTAAATACTGGAAAAACTTAGACTATCCTCAACCTTATATTGATGTTTTAAAAATATTAAATATTGCCGGTAAATTTGGTTATAATATATCTGATTCTAGAATAAAAAGAGGAATTAACAGACTAATAGAAAGTCAAAATAATAACGGTTTTTGGGAAAGAAAGAATCAACGTAATATAATTGTAAATGATTATTGGATTACAGCAGTAGCCATAAAAACAATTAAAAGCCTATATTAGCAATAAAAAATTAATGGAGGATAAATATGAGTAGAGATATCTCAGCACTTGTTGGAAATACTCCAGTAGTTCAAATTAATTGCATTATAAATAAACCGGATATTAAAATATTTGCAAAATTAGAAGGCCATAATCCCGGAGGTTCTGTTAAGGATAGAATTGCAAAATTTATGATTGAGGCAGCCATAGAATCTGGCGATCTAACAAAAGATAAAATAATACTAGAACCAACCAGCGGCAATACTGGAATTGGATTAGCCATGATGGCAGTAGCAAAAGGATTTAGAATTAAAATTGTTATGCCTGAAAGCATGAGCATGGAAAGAAGGCAAATGCTAATGGCTTTTGGAGTTGAACTTGTTTTAACTCCAGCCGAAGAAGGAATGAACGGCGCTATTGCTAAAGCAGAAAAAATGGCTAAGGATCCAAAATATTTTATGCCTCACCAATTTGAAAACCTTAATAATGTTAAAGCTCATTATGAAGGTACAGGCCCTGAAATCCTAAAACAAGTTCCAGATATTGATTATTTTATTGCCGGTATGGGAACAACCGGAACTATTGTTGGAGCAGGGCGAAGATTAAAAGAATCAATACCAGGTGTTAAAATTATCGCTATTGAACCGTTTCAAAAATCAAAAATTCAAGGATTAAAAAACCTCGATGAAGGTTATATACCATCTATTTTTGACCCTGATGTAATGGATGAAAAAATAAATATAAGCGACGATGAGGCTTTTGAAATGGCTAATAACTTAGTTATAAATGAAGGTATCTTTGTGGGTATTTCTTCCGGTGCAGCTATGGCCGGCGTTAAAAGAGTTACTGAAAAGATTGACAAAGGAAACATAGTAGTAATATTTCCAGACCGGGGAGATCGCTATTTAAGTACAAACCTTTTTAACTGTGATGAATGTAAATTAAAAGGAGTATAATTATTCCAATTCTAGATCAACCATTGCTTGCTTTTCCAGCTTGTTTTTCTCCCAACCGATAAATACCAGCTTTAAATCAACCGCCGTATCCGGGACCTCGAATATTTCAACCGCTTTTACTTTATCACTTGAATTAATTAAGCATTGCCCCAAAGGTTTTCTTTTACTCTCCTTGCTTAAAATATCTATTTCTTCAGACGGTTCGTAGGCATCAAATAAGGTTGCTCTGCTATCCATAACTTTTATGCCGGCAGGATCAAAATTTACAGGCTGATTGGATATATCTCCCTCAAATGATAAATATACCATAATAAATTGATTCCCCTCTAAAGGTTTATGATTTTCAATTGACTTCATTTTTCGTGATTCTTCAATAATAAAAGTATTATTATTTAATGAGAATTTTTCACCAAGAGCATAAATAGTATCAGAAGATTTTACAGTATCTTGGTCTATACCCTCTTCATTAGTCATAATGCAACTAATTGAGCTTAAAAAGAAAAAAATAAACAGCAGAGCATATATAAATGATTCCAGATAGATTTTCATTTTTATGATAAAAGATTAATTTAACAATTATTATACAGTATGATTAAAAATTGACTAAAGTTTTTATATAAACATACCGATACTAATCATGCAGCTACTTTCTTCACACCATTGTATGCCCCGACGGGCAGTGGCAGTAAGTGCCAGGTCAGTCGGGGCTACTTTTTGTATTTACTATGAAGGAAAGGATTTTCTGGCTTAAAATAAGCAATGGCCCGCAAAACTCATTATTAATCTAAATATTAATTTTCTTTTTCAATTTATTAACAGTTAACCACCTGGAAAAGATAATTTATGTTATATATCTTATAATTTACATAAATCATTCTATCAATTTGTATTTAGTTATATAAGAACATAATTTTAAATTAACTATAAATCTAAATAAATTATGTTAAAATTCGATTAAGTTTCTAGGAATGGTATTTATGATTTCTAAAAAATCGATAGACTTCCCTCCATTTATTGTGATGGAGATACTTGAAAAAGCTCAGGAGCTTGAGAAGCAGGGAAAAAACATAATACACCTTGAAATAGGCGAACCTGATTTTCCTACCCCTCCAGTTATAGTTGAAGCAGCTTGTCGAGCCCTAAAAGAAGGAAAGACTTGTTATACACACAGCCAGGGACTTTATGAGCTCAGGGAAGAGATATGTCGTCATTTTCATAATGAATATAAAGTTGGTATAAAACCAGAGCAAGTAATTATAACATCTGGTACTTCTCCGGCAATGCTATTGATAATGGCAACCATTCTTGATCCAGATGAGCAAGTAATTCTCCCAAATCCTGGCTATGCTTGCTATCCAAATTTCATAAGGTTTGTCGATGGCCTGCCTTCCTTTGTCAACATAAATGAAGAAAATGATTTCCAGTTTGAACCCGATGAAATTAAGTCAGCAATTAATTCTCGGACAAAGGCAATATTGATTAATTCACCTTCAAACCCAACTGGGACTGTTTTATCAAGACAAAAGATGGAGCAAATCTCAAATCTCGGGCCAATCATAATCTCTGATGAAATATATCATGGTATGGTTTACAAGGGAAAGGCTCATTCAATATTGGAGTTTACAGATAATGCATTTGTGCTTAATGGTTTCTCAAAACTATTCTCGATGACTGGCTGGCGCTTAGGTTATGTTATTGCTCCAGAAAAATTTATCCGGCCAATGCAAAAGATACAGCAAAATTTCTTCATTAGTGCAAATAACTTTGTCCAGTGGGCCGGAATTGCTGCCCTCAGAGATGCCTGGGAATATGTTAAATCAATGGTTGAAGCCTTTGATGAACGCCGTAAATTTCTTATACCTGAATTAAAAAAAATTGGGTTTGGCCTGAAAGCCAATCCTACCGGCGCATTCTATATCTTAGTCAATGCTAAAGATTTCTCCAGAGATTCATATAAGTTTGCCCTAGAGCTGCTAAATAAACCTGGAGTTGCTGTTACTCCGGGGGTTGATTTCGGTACAAACGGAGAAGGTTATATACGTTTCTCATATGCCAACTCATTAGATAATATCAAGCAAGCTGTGACTAGATTAAAAGAATATCTTTTAGATTAACCGGGTTAAATTATTCAGTTTGATTTTTAAGCTCTTCTAGTTCTTCCAATTTATTATTGACTTCAACTCTATTGATTGGTTCATCATAATACTTCTCCACCATCTCAAGAGCGGTTTTTGCGTTCTCATACCCTATTTGCCACTGCTTATAAGTTTTTAAATTAATATCATATAAATAGAATAGTGCTTTGTCGCCATCTTCGACCCCTGGGTTTTTTTGTATAGCATCTAACAATTTTAAATCCCAGTTAATAAGTCTTTCCATTATCTGAGGATCCAATTCATCTTCATTCTGATTAATAACTTGGTCTATATCTGATTCAATTTGTTTTCCGGTAGACATATACTCCTCAATATTAATTTTTGGTTGTTCTGTTTGGGTATCTGTTGTTCCATTTGATTGAGGCCTTTGATTTAGCGGTTCACTAATATTGAGGCCTATCTCCTTTTTTTTGGTAATATTTCTATACTTATAGATTTGGTAAATAAGAATAGGGGTTAGCAGAATTAAGGCAAAAACCAAAATAGCAGCTAAATAAATAATTATCTTTCTATTAAAAAAACTTACTTTTTTCTTCTTTTTTTCTTTATCTGATGATAGTTTTTCTTTAATCTCTTTAAGTTGGTATCCTTCAAATGATATCTGGCAATTTGGGCAATATTCAAGTTTTTTATCTTTAATTTCAAACCCACATTTAGGACATGCCTTCAATTAATTTCTCCCCATTTATTTTTGTTTTTGATTATACTCTATCAGTGAAAACCAATCACCCCAGTCAAGAATATTTGACAAAATTTTTATAACTCTTTACATTGGCAAAAAGAGATTTAAGTCTTAACCTTAAAGCATCAACATGAAAGATTTTTCTAATCAAAAATATATTGATCCTTTTAACCCCAATCAATTTGGAGAAATAAAGAATGCTTTGAAGAGTTATTCCCAAATTGCAATTGGCGAAATAGCAGGCAGAGATAGCTTTGCAGCAATATTTAAAGCTGCCCAGGAAAATTCGTTCCAGAAAATCTTACCTACTATAGGAATTCTTCCAACTGAGAGCGGTAATTGGAATGATATTTATCAAAACCATATATATTTAAAGGAAGAATTGGACAAACGTTATAATATTGAGCTTCTAGAGCCAATAGCTATTGGCTCAAGGCTCACCTGGGCTGCTCTCTGCGGTCGCTTTAGTTCTGAACTGATTAAGAATTTTGGTTTTTATACACCATGCCTTGGTTGCCATCTTTATCTGCATCTTTTAAGAGCACCTTTAGCACTACACACTGATACTAAAATAATTATTACCGGAGAAAGATCTGACCATGAAGGAAAAATTAAAATCAATCAGGTTGATGAAGTTTTAAGCGCCTACATTAAATTATTTCTTGAATATGGCCTATATCTTCAATTACCAATTAGAAATATTTCAAATAATTCTGAAATAGAAAATATACTTAAGATTAAGTGGGAGGCAGAAGATAAACAATTTTATTGTGTATTCAGCGGAAATTATCTAGACTCAGCCGGTCAAAACAACATTAAGATAAATGAGCTTCATCCTTATCTGGAAAAATTCTTAATTCCGGTTGGAGCGAAACTCTTAGAAGCTGTTGTCAAAGAAGAAACTTTCGATCCATTTGATATTGTCAATGAGGTCGTAAAATATAATGTCAAATGATAAAGAATATAAAATTATTCTATTTATATTAGACGGAATAGCTGACTGTGCTTATCCCCAGCTTAATAACTTAACCCCTCTACAGTATGCAAAAACTCCTGTTTTAAATAGATTTGCTGATCTAAGTATCTGTGGGATTATGTCCCCACTAACCCCAGGTTTGGCTCTCAGTAGTGAGTTAGCTCATTTTTTACTATTTGGTTATAGATTACCTGAATTTCCAAACAGAGGAGTATTCGAAGCTGCAGGGGAAGATATTGATCTCGAAATCGGTGATGTCGCTTGCCGGGTCAACCTGGTCCAAGTTAAAAAAGAAACTGAACAGTTGACTGTAATAGACAGAGAGCCTTTAATCCCTGAAGATAATTGCCGTCAATTGTTTGAAAGCATTGAAAGATTTGAATCGAATAACATTTTTATAGATATAACCTATACCGATAAAAACCAAGGAATCATAAAGCTTAAAGGAGATGTCAGCTCTGATATAACAGACTCTGATCCTTTTCAAGTGAATCTCCCAGTTATAAAAGTTCAAGCTCTGAAAAGTGCAAATCAGCCAGAGTTTGCCATAAAAACATCCCAAGCGATTAATCAATTTCTCAGATCTTTTCATCTTCAAGCAGTAGATTATTTAGAAGAAAATAATCTTAATCTGCCTCAAAAGAATCTACCTTTTCTTCTTACCAAGTGGGCTGGTCAAAAAACAAATTTAAAAAAGTTTAATGATAAATATGGATTAAAAGGTGCATCCATTGCCTCCTCTGCTGTCCTTAAAGGATTAGCCAAAGAGATTGATATTAACTATGTAAAAATTAATCAGCATATGAACTCAAGAAAAGACCTGAAAAATAAAATAATTAAAGCTTTTGAAATCTCAAATGATTTTGATTTTTTTCATATTCATTCAAAACTGGCAGATGAAGCTTCCCATAAAATGGACCCCGAACTTAAAGTCAGTGTGATTGAAGGTTTTGATCAAGCCCTCATCGATCTCTCAGATAAGTTCGATGATGATAAATATATAATTATTATTACATCTGATCATGCAACCCCCTGTTGGGGCCAAAAGATTCACTCCGGTGAAAATGTTCCAATAGCTATTAAAGGAAAGTACGTCAGCCGGGATAAAGTACAAAATTATAATGAGATAGATTGCGCTCAGGGCGGCTTAGGGCTAATAAAAGGAAGGGACCTTATGCCTATAGCCTTAAATTTTTCTGGGCGGGCTAAGCTGCAAAGCCTTAAACCAACTGCTGAAGAATCTTTGGTTAGGCCTGAGAAACTTGTTCCTTTTTCACTTGATAACTTAGATTAGCAAGATATCTTGAGAGTCATTTTTGTGAAAAAGAAGGCCTTCTTTTAAACCTTTAAATGAAATTTCAGGCAGAAGAATCTGACTATACCTTCTTCCTATTTCTTTAAGGGCATGGGAGTCAGAACAAAATACTAAGTTTTTTATTCTACCATTAATAATTTTTTTTGATTCTAACTTTTCTATCTCAACAGCCAAAACTGTTTGACTCTTAGATAGATTATATAAAAGTTTCCCATCTATATTTCTAAGTTTAATTAGCTTTCTATCTGCATGGGCAATGACTACAAATCCATTATAGGATTGGACTTTCTCTAAAATCTGATATGGGTTAACCGGAAGTATAATATTTTCCGGATTTAGCCCTTGTTTATTCGATTCAGTTACTCCAGAAAAATTAAATAATTCAACAAAAGATTCTTCGGCAATTTCTGGCGGAAAATAGATGAGTAGATGAATCTGCTCATCTTGGTAATTTATCTTTATTTCGGTTCCATGGATTATGTATATTCTATCTTTAAAATCTTGATTCTCTTCCAGGGTAGCTTCCACTTTTTTTATGTAACTAGCTACTGAGTGATCAGTAATTGCAATAATATCAAGGTTTTTTTCTATTGATTTTGTTAATATCTGTTTAGGAGATGTATTAATATTACCCCGGTAATCATCGACTTCCGGTGAATGTGTATGCAAGTCAATATTTGTCCAATTCATCACAGGTCCTCTGTTTTTTCTTTCAAAAAAATCCAATAAATAATGTTATTATTATAGTCAATATAAATTAATACCCAGAAATTAAAATGAGACGAGCTATTTTTTTATTAATAATTATTTTAACTCTTTTAATAATATTAGGGCTCGTTTATTTTTATGTATCCTCAAATAATAAGCTGCTCTGGCGCTTACGTTTAAAACCGTCTCCCCAGTTATCCATTAGCAATAAAGATTATCAAAAACATGATCTTTCAAAATTTTATAAAAAAGAGATTGTCCAGAGTTTTGCCAAAGAATACAAAGCTGACAAAAGATCCAATTTAAAAGAAGACGCCACAGAATTTTTAGGAAACATGAATAAAAAAATTGAAATCCCCAAAGAAAGATTTATTGAATTTTTATATTATGTAAATCCTGAAACAGATAAAATATATATGGTGCCTGTTTATGTAGAAAAAGCTAAATATGAAAATCAAGATTCATTAATAATAGTCCAAGTAGCTGGTAGACCAGGGGGGAAACTTAACCAGGCTAAAATTTGGATTGTAAGAATACGTGACGGCATGTTGTTGCTTGCTACTTCAAGCGGAAATATCATCGGAAATTAATTTGATAAGCTTCCGCTAAATCTATAGCTTTCTTTCTCTCTTCTTCTGAAAGAATTCTGTTTATTTCTGGATATTCAGATGCTTGATAACAAGGTCTATATTGGAACATTAAATTAAAATAGACATCTGGCATATTTTTACTTACCCATTTAATAATCGGTTCAGTACAGCAATCAAGATGGCCAGGCAAGACTAAATGTCTTAACATGACTTCAGCTTGTATTATAGCTAAGCTAAAATTTCTTTGGACTATATCAGTATAATTTGTTATTTTCGAATATTTTTGTGCGCACTTGTCATTACCGTATCTGAAATCCCCCAGAAAGACATCTACCAAACCGTTTAATATTTTCATTGTCTCTATAGAAGCATACATATTTGAATTCCAGACAATTGGAATATTTAAATCAAGTTGCTTTAAGATTTGGAGAATAGTATACAAATGAGGGTCTGGATTTCCTCCAACAAAATTAACATTTCTGGATCCTTGCTTATGTTTATTTTTAATTGACTTGACTAGTTTCTCTGGTTCAACAATCGCTCCGGACTTAGGGTACATTGCTATATCCCAATTTTGACAATAACAACACTTAAATGTACAACCCGAAAAGAATATTGTATGGGAAGGAACAAGTTCCATTTCCTCACCCATATGAAGAAATTCAGAGGAACACCTTGATTTTATGCCAACTCCACATGTGCCTAATTCTCCTTGAGAGCGGTTTTTCCCACATCTTCTCTCACAAAAACAACATGAATCCAATATGCGCTTTGCCAAAAAAGTTTTTAATTCTAATAAACTTATTCTATTTTCAGATATCTGTGCTGATCTATTCTCTTCTATATTTATATTTTCATGAATATTCCAAAGCTCAGAGATAGAAAAATTATTATAATCGTTAATTTTTATTGATATTTTTTTTGTCTTTAAATATTTAGCTTCTTTTTTCCCAGCTAAAATTGAAAAATAATCATCGAGCATATTAATCGATTTTAAGAATAACATGTTAAATTAATTTTTTGTAGATTTAAGCATAGAACTAGGCCAGTTTGCATTTGGAACTAAGTAGAATCTTCTCAAATTCATCAAGAACCGGATTAGAAATTCTTTCACCGTAAATATCTAACAATCGGCTATAAATTTCAAGGCGAGAGTAACCGGCTTCATGAAGATCATTAATAAAAGATTTAAGCAGTATTCTCTCTTTAATCAACATCCTGTTATTTTTAAATTCTTCTTCTTGGGACGAGTTTTCAAATAGCATTCTAAATAATACTTCTCTAAAATAAGCTACTGGTTTTTTCAAAGCAGATTTATAGCCAGACTCAAGCCTGCGGACAGTAATCTTATATGACTTCTCAATCAATGGTTTTGGAAACTTATTTTCTTGAAGAAGCCTATTATACTCTTTTTTTATTATATTATGTTCTAAAACTAGTTTAAGTTGTTTTATTTCTGGCTTAGGCGAAGCGTCAGTCATAAAAACCCCTCCAAACGTATGTTCGCTTACATAATAACATGGATTACAATTTCTGTAAACTCAAATTATTATCTTAAAAGGTGTCTTAATGATGCTTTTTAGGCAGGTCTTTGGGATTCTGCTTCTCCTGCCTTAAAAATTGCCATCTTGGTTAAAGGCGGCCCTAAAACTTGAAAGATGAAAGTTGAACCGGCAATTATATTAATTGCCATGAGCCCTAAAATAGCTCCTTGATTACTGATAGATGAAAAAGAATGTAAAGCCTCTATTGCTAACCCAATGGCTACTCCAGCTTGAGAAAGTAAACATATGCCAAGATACTTCCGAACAACACCAGGAGCTTTAGAAAAATATGCTCCAAAATAAGCACCAATGCTTTTGCCAGCAATTCTCATTAGAACATAGATCAATCCTAGGATTCCTAAAGTTAATAAATAACTCAGTTGTAACCTTGTTCCCACAAGAATAAAGAATATAAGATATATAGGAGGTGTAATTCGGCTAATATTCTCGAAGACCATTCGGTTTCTTTCAGTAATATTAATCAAAGTAATTCCAAGAAACATATTAGTTAAAATTAATGAGAAATTATATCTACTGGCAATACCAGTACCAAGTAAGATCAATCCTAAAGTTAAGATTAATATCTCTGATGGATTAGATAACCGCTTAAGAAAAAAATTAAGTATTAAAGCCATAATAATTCCAGTTATAAGAGCACTAAGAATCTCAGCAGTCGGCCCTACCAGCACATCAGAAAAAGTAAGAGATGCTTTTCCTATTAATAAGACCCTTGTTATCGAAGAAGCAAAACCAAATATGATAATAGCAATAGCATCATCAACTCCAACAACAGCAAACAAAGTTGTCGTTAAAGGGCCTTTAGCATTATATTCCCATAGAACATCGACCGTAGCTGCAGGAGCTGTTGCCGAAGCTAGTGCCCCAAATATCAAAGCAATTGGCAAAGAATTCGTAAACAAATAAATTGAGAGGAAGACTAGAATAAAGGCACCGGATGCTTCAAGTATAGATATAACTAGAATATTCCGTTTGAGACCTTTTAGATTATGCCTGCTTAATTCGCCGCCTATTATAAACCCGATAAGAGATAAAGCTAAATTACTAATTATTTGTAATCTTTCGGTTGTTTCAATTGAAATAATGTTTAAGAAAGAGTTGCCCAGAATTACTCCCGCTAAGATATAACCCACAACTTGAGGTACCTTAACTCTCTGACTAGATTTTGCCGCCTGAAAACCGACAAAAAGAGCCAATCCTATTAATAAAAAAAAGTTCATCTTTTAATATTTAGTCCTCTTCTTCAGGTTTTTCCATCAAAAATCTACATAGCTGTGCTCTGTTTATTACTCCAACTAGTCGGTTATCACGAACAACCGGTATTATTTTATAGTTTTGATTCAGCATTAATTCTGCGACTTCCTCGGCAGTCATTTCTTCTGTAACACTTTGAACATCTCTAGTCATGAAGTCTCTGACTAATTTTTCTCCTATCGAAGACAATTGATTATATAATTGAGCAAAATTATGTACTATAAATTCATCTCGCGATCCGAACATGCCCGGAAAGGCTGATTTAATAATGTCTCTTTCAGAAATAAATCCTACCAATTTATGTTGATTGTCAACGACTGGAAGACCACTAAGTGTATGGCTGGCTAAAATTCTTGCTGCATCTTTCAGGCTTGTTTCCTCAGTAACCGAAGTAAGGTCACGAGTCATAAGTTTTTTAACTTTCACTATTCAACCTCTTTGATTAATACTTCAGATATATATTTATCAACTTCTTTTGGGTCAACCATTTCCTTTTCAATTTTAGTGGCGCAAGAAGTAGAGGCAGCTACTCCAGAGCGAACAGCCTGCTTAAGAGTTTCATTTCTGTAAAGTTTATCAACTAGATACCCAATGAAAGCGTCACCTGTTCCAACCGTACTCACTGTTTCAATAGAAGGTGCATTTACTTTCCAGATGCAGTCTGGCTTGACTATAAGATAATCTAAATTCTCTGGACCATAAAATACTGCCTCAACTCCATATTTGAAGATATTTTGGGCCACAGAAATTTTTCGATTTTCTGTATTTATTTTCTTACCAAGAATTTTTTCTACTGCTTGTAAGTCTGGCATTACAAAGTTTGGCCCTTGTTTAACTGCTTCCTCAAAAGCTTCTCCTGAAGCATATATAACTGTCTTTACATCATGTTTCTGAGCAATTTCCACCAATTGTCTATATATGTTGACATTAACATTACGGGGAACACTTCCTCCAATTATGACTATTTCAGAATGAGTCAAAGTACGTTCATACCTATCGATAAAGTCCTTAAGATTTTGATCATTTACAATTGGCCCATCTTCGAGAATCTGTGTTTGGAATCTGTTATTCCTATTTATAATAACGTGATTGACACGTGTTTCATCATCTACATAAACAAAATTAGTAGTAACTTCTCTATCTCTTAAATATTCTTCAACATAACGTCCATTTACCCCACCAATAAAACCCATTGCAATAACCTCAACCCCTAATGCATTCAGGGCCAAAGCTGAATTTATTCCTTTTCCCCCTGCATTTCGCACAAAAGTTTTTACTCTATTAACTCTGCGGATTTTCAAAGTGGGTGAAACATAAATGACATCAATCGATGGATTTAGGGTAACTGCTAATATCATGATTTATAATCAGTTCAATTTATATAATTCTTATCCAAATTCTCACTCAAGCTCTTCTTCAATGTCAACATTTTCAACAGGATAGATTAATATTATAGATTCTCTATTTATGGCAGTATAAGAAACTTCCCCTAATACCTTATCCTCAATTGGCGATAAGACACGAACATTAGTCAGAGGAATAAAGTCTTTGGTTTTAACATTAACCACGTCAGTAAGCCTACTGCCAGGCAAGACATGAAAATCACCTTCTAATCTATATAGACTAGTGCATATCATTACTCTCATCGATTGTTTTTCTGTGTACATTTTTATTCCTCCTGGAGAATCACTATTAATAATACATAAACTTAAAAGAAAAACCAAAAAAAATCATAGATTTATAATTCATCTATAAAAATGCACAGACTTTTTCAACCTATAATCTGACACTAAAAAGTTCAAATTCAGTTTGTTTAATTCATAAACCAAATTCTTATTATAAAAGTTAAACTAAAATAAGAAGGTTAGCTCCTTCATGCTTTTAAAGATGGCAATCCTAAATAGAATAAGCTTGAAATACAAATAAAAAATCGACTCAAAAAATAAATCCCCACCATAACTTTTTCTTCTCTAACAATGCACATAAAAAGTATTTGCATTATTCTTTATCAACTTTTTGACATCATAGATCTAATATGGTATGTTTAGGTATGTCTAAAAATATTATTTGGTATATATTTTAATAATGATAAGCAAATCTAAACCAAAAAATAAAGTCAGATCTGACTGTCATGGGCAGAAAACTATCATATCAGATCCCGCCCTGCCAAAAATTGTTCTTGTCGGTAATCCAAATGTCGGAAAAAGTGTACTATTTAACTATTTCACCGGTACTTATGCTACTGTCTCCAATTATCCAGGAACAACTGTAAGTGTTTTTAAAGGTAAGGCACAGATAGAGAATATTAATTTCGAAATAATTGACACTCCAGGCATGTATTCTCTTAAGGCCATAACAGAGGAAGAAAGAGTTGCCAGAAGAATTATTTTTAATGATAAACCGGATATTGTAATCCATGTAATTGATGCTAAAAATATGCAAAGAATGCTTCTATTAACCTTCCAGCTGATAGAAGCAGGTTTACCACTAATTCTTCAGTTAAATATCATGGATGAAGCTCGAGATAGAGGCATGCAGATCAACTTGACCAAGATAAGCAGCCAACTTGGAGTGCCAGTTGTTGGAACAGTATCAACTACAGGTGAAGGGTTAGAGGAATTAAAGAAAAAAATAATAGAAAAATGCCAACAGACAACTTTATGCAAGTAAATTATGGAAAAACTATAGAAGAAACACTTGCTCGGATAGAACTTGTTTTGACTAACAAATATTCTGTCTCCAAAAGAGCCATAGGCCTGCTCCTTATGCAAAATGACGGTGAGATTAGAGACCAAGTCAAAAATGAAGAGAAACCTGGCACAATTGAAGAGATCGATAAATTGATTAAAAAAGTACAGTCAGAGTTCACCCATCCAATAAATTATATGATTACTATTAAAAGACAAAAAAAGGCATCTGAAATATTTAGCAAGACAGTAAAACAATCACCGACAACCAAAGATAGCCTAGCTGAAATAATTAGCCGTTTGATGATAAATCCAATCACAGGAATCCCAATACTGTTGGCTATTCTTTACTTAGGTTTGTATCAATTTGTTGGTGTGTTTGGAGCTGGCACATTGGTTGACTTTCTTGAAAGTAAAATTTTTGGAGAATATATAATTCCCACTATCACACCGTTAATAAAGTATTTAATTCCTTATAAAATTTTTCAAGATCTTATAATTGGTGAGTATGGTCTTATACCACTTGGTATTGGATATGCTGTAGCCATCATCCTGCCTATCGTCGGAACATTTTCCCTAGTCTTTGCAATAATCGAAGATAGTGGTTATCTTCCAAGGTTAGCCTTATTAATCGATCGAATATTTAAAAGGATTGGACTAAGTGGAAGAGCTGTAATTCCAATGGTACTTGGTTTCGGGTGCGATACTATGGCTACTCTAGTAACCAGAACTCTTGAGACTAAAAGGGAGAGATTGATTTCAACTCTACTTCTGGCCTTGGCAATTCCCTGCTCTGCTCAACTTGGAGTAATCTTCGGGATACTCTCAGTAAAACCTGTTGTCCTCTATTTATGGGCATTATCTGTGATATTAGTTTTACTTCTGGTAGGTTTTCTAGCTTCAAAGATAATCCCCGGCCAAAAAGCCAGTTTCTATATAGAGATCCCCCCGTTGAGAATTCCAAAAGTATCAAATGTTATGGCTAAAACTTATACCAGAATAAAATGGTATTTTTTTGAAATCTTTCCAATTTTTTTAATCGCCAGCGTTATTATCTGGATCGGCCAACTGACAGGTTTATTTCAGCTTCTACTCAATCTGGTGAAACCTTTAGTCAGGTTTATTGGCCTTCCGAATGATGCAGCCTTTGCATTTATATTTGGATTCTTTAGAAGAGATTTTGGAGCCGCTGGTCTTTACCAGCTTAATGAAGCTGGTATTTTGAATGGCCTACAGCTTCTTGTGGCCTCGGTAACAATTACACTATTTGTCCCATGTATTGCTCAATTTCTAGTTACTGTAAAAGAAAGAGGCTTGAAAACAGCTTTAGGAATAGTCTCTTTTATCCTTCCTTTTGCTTTTCTAGTTGGATATATAATAAATCTAATCTTTAGTTCGATTGGCGTGACTTTATAATGCATTATTTAAAATGTTCTCTATGCGGACATAAATTTAAATTAGATGAATCTATACCCGCCTGTGAGGGTTGCCCTCTCCATAAAGGATGTCATTTGGTCCGCTGCCCTAATTGTGGATATGATAATTTTCCGACTCCTGAAATATTAAAAAAATTGAAAGAAAAAAGGATGGCTACTAATGAAAATAAGTGAAAGTGCAGAAGAAGTCTTAGAATTACTATGGCTTAATACTGAAGAGGGTGAAAAAAGATCATTATCGATTGAATCATTTAATATTGATAACGCTGATGAAGTAATAAATGAGATGCTCGATTCCAATTTGATATCAGTACATGAAAAACGATTATCCTTAACAAACCTAGGAAGGAATGAAGCTAAAAATATTGTCCGGCGCCACCGTCTTGCTGAGCGGTTAATGACTGATGTCCTGGATACAGATCATGAAATCATTGAAGACCGGGCTTGTCATTTTGAGCATTTCCTGCATGAAGGAATAGATGATAACATTTGTATATTATTAGGCCATCCAAAAGTTTGCCCACATGGAAAACCAATTCCGCCAGGTGATTGTTGCCGGGAATACAGTGCAAAAGCTGGGCCAGTGGTTATTTCTTTGACCGAACTTGATACAAACCAGGTTGGTGAAATAGCTTACGTCCTTACTCAAAACTCAAGCAATCTCCAGAAACTTATGGCAACAGGTGTACTCCCCGGAATGGATATTCAACTAATCCAAAAGTTTCCATCATATGTTTTTCAAGTTGGTGAAACCCAAATTGCAGTAGATCGTGAAATTGCTAAAGATATTTTCGTTAGAATAGGCAAGAAAAAGAAGAAAGCCTCGAAAACGAGGCTTCGCCGGGGAAAACTTTTCAACAAGAAAAAATAAAACAATTATACTTTTTGGGGTATTTCTTTGTATTTACCAAAAAAATCTTTCTTTCCCTGAGAACTCTTAAAAAAATAGAAAATAGCCGTGGGTAAATAAAGAAAGTAAGTAACTACCTCTAGAAGTGATGGATTGCCGTTATATCCGAATATAGACTTAAGTATACTGCCAAAGAAGCCTTTTTCATTAATAAAACCATTAATATCCCATACATGATTAATATATATTGGGATAATCGATGCCTCCTGCAATTCATGAATACCATTTGCCAGAAGCCCAGCTGCAAAAAGTATCAAAGCTAAACCCGTAACATTAAAGAATACCTTTAAATTTATTCTTCTGCTGCCCTTGTATATAAAAACACCAATTATAATAGCAATGGAAAAACCAATTAAGCTTCCGATCAATACACTACCTGCAGATGAAGTACTCATTGCTGAAATTAAAAATAGAACTGTCTCGATTCCCTCCCTAAAAATTGCAGTAAATGACAAGAGAAAAAGAGCAGTTCCCGAGCTAAGAACTAATGCTTTACTAACTTTTCTTTCAAGATTCTTTTTAATAGTTTTACTCTGTTTCTTCATCCATATAATCATATAAGTCAAGACCATAGTAGCCGTAAGCATAACCAAGCCCTCAAAAATCTCTTCAGATCTTCCTTTCAACCCAGAAAAGGAAAAAGATATAATCAGACCCAATAAAATACTTAAAACTATGGCAGAATAAGCTCCGTTCCAAATATACTTTTTTAATTTTAAATTTTTAGTCTTAACCAGATAAGCTAAAACAATACTTATTATTAATGCAGCTTCAATTCCTTCTCTTAATGTAATTAATAGACCTGAAACCATAATAACAACTCCTAATACAATAATTAATTTAGTCTAACCTAATAATTTAATATTGTCAAGCTAAATATTTTTACTGGTTTAATATAACATTCTTTTTAATTCTAAAATACTTGAAATAACGACATCTGATAAGATAAGCAATTAATATCATAAAAATTATTTTTACCGTGGGAAAAGAAATAATTCTTAAAATATACAGAGAATATTATGAACATAAGATTCCTTTTTTAGCAGCAGCCATATCATTCTATGCAATGCTTACCATTCTTCCTTTGACTTTATTTGGTTTTTCTTTTTTGGGTTTTATCTTGCAGTCCGAAGAAATTCAAAAAAACGTATTAATTTTTGTTAAAAACCAGATACCATTGATTTATAATTTCGCCGAATCAAATATCAAAGCTGTAATTGCCGGACGCCAGAGTATAGGTATCCTAGGGCTGGCTGCACTTTTATGGGTAAGCACCAGTATATTTTCGGCAATAGAATTTGCATTAAACAATATCTATCACATTAAACAACCTAAACATTTTATAATACATAAACTTACTGCTTTTCTTATAATCATTATCTTTGCTGTCTTATTTATCTCTTCTTTTTCTTTGTCCTTATATATTACAAATATCAGCAACCTTATAAATTTTTTCCCTTCTATTAGTCAGTCATTAATCCTTTTTACAAATAAAGTATTTACATATTTATTAGCTTTATTTCTGACAGTCTCTATCTTTCTACTTATTTACTACCTTGTGCCAAATAAAAAAATGAAATTTAAAAATGTTATTTCTGGTGCAATTATCGCTGGATTTATATGGGAGTCAACAAAGTATATATTCTTATGGTACCTGGATAATTTCACAGTTTTAGAAAAACTTTATGGCTCATTATGGATCTTAATAGTCCTATTAATCTGGATTTTTACTTCATCTCAGATCTTGCTGTTTGGAGCACTTGTCAATAAAATATTTTTTCCTCAGAAAAGGGTTGATTAAAACAGTACATGAAAACAAAAGGCAGAAAGATAATACGTTTTTCTAAATATTATGATTCATCATTAAGTTTAATTCCAAATTTATCAAATTTTTACCGCCAGACATTTGAGACAATAAATATAGAAAAAGATAAAAATATCCTTGACCTTGGTTGTGGAACCGGAACAGTAGCAATTATCGTTTCAGAACTTTATCCAAATGCTAAGATAATTGGTATTGATGCTTCACCCCAGATGATTGCCATTGCTGAAAAAAAGATTTATATGTCGGAAAGCAATATAGATTTTATTATTGCCCTGGCTGAGAAACTACCATTTAATGACCATAAATTTGATTTAATATATTCTTTTGAAGTATTCCACCACCTGCCTGACATTGTAAAAAATCAAGCTTTAAATGAAATATTTCGTCTACTAAAACCAAATGGCATATTTCTTTTAAATGACTTTAGCCATCCTGATAATATCATTTTAAGAATTCTTGTCTGGCCATTAAGATTTTCAAAATATTTTCGCAGTAACATCCTCGGAATTCTTCCTATATTAGTCAAAAGATCTGGCTTCAAAATTATTAAAACAAAAAAGTCATTGGGTGGATTGATTTTGACAATCATCTCAAGAAAATAAATGTTATTGAATTTTAAGAATTCTTGAAATTTAAGTTTATGCATGTCCAAATTCTTATAAATTAGTAAAAAAATAATTCTCAGATATAATTAGATAATTGATTTACGGGATGTAGCGCAGTTTGGTCAGCGCGCCACGTTCGGGACGTGGAGGTCGCCGGTTCAAATCCGGCCATCCCGACATATCAAAGATCAACTTTTGGATATATTATGAAAAAGATCGAAGTACTATTTATCTGTACAGAAAATTCTAGTAGGAGCCAGATGGCCGAAGGTTTAGTAAATCATTTCTTCAAAGATCGGGCAATTGCTTTCTCAGCAGGATCTAATCCGACTCAAGTAAATCCACTAGCCATAAAAGCAATGGCTCAGATTGGTATCGATATATCAAGTCACTATTCAAAGAGTTTGGACACCTTTAAAAATAAGAAGTTTGATATTGTCCTGACCTTATGCGAAGAAGCTCGGGAATCATGCCCTGTCTTCCCTAGAGCAGAAAAAACTATTCACCTTACATTTAAAGATCCTGCTCAAGCACTAGGAACAGAACAGGAAAAACTCATTTTTTTCATAAAAACTCGGGATCAGCTATATAAGTCTCTTGTGGATATATTTGATCTTACGTTAGAATAATAATTTAAATAACTCTTAAGTAATGGATATTATATTTACATGGAAAATAATAGAAGCCTGGCATTGCTAGATAGTTTCCTAACCATATGGATTTTTCTTGCAATGGCTTTAGGAATTGGCCTTGGATTCTTATTCCCTTCAGTCCTTAAGATCATAAATTATTTTCAAGTAGGCACTACTTCAATACCCATAGCCCTTGGATTAATCTTAATGATGTATCCCCCTCTGGCAAAAGTCCATTATGAAGAAATGGGCAGAATATTCAAAGATTTCAAACTTATATCACTCTCTCTTATTCAAAATTGGATAATTGGTCCAATTCTGATGTTTGCCCTGGCCGCAATTTTTTTAAAAAACTACCCAGAATATTTTGTTGGATTGATTATGATCGGCCTGGCCAGATGCATCGCTATGGTTATTGTCTGGAATGACCTAGCTTTTGGAGATAGAGAATATGCTGCAGGTCTTGTAGCCTTCAATTCACTTTTTCAAGTATTTTTTTACTCTATCTATGCTTATATTTTCATAACCTTTTTACCCAGAGTCCTCGGTCTTTCAAGCTCAGTAATTAATATTACCGTGGGAGAAATAGCCCAAAGTGTATTTATATACTTAGGTATTCCTTTTATAGGCGGGATAGTAACCAGATTCTCTTTATTAAAACTAAAAGGAAGTAACTGGTATGATAATTCATTTATACCTATTATCAGCCCCGTGACCTTAATAGCTCTTTTGTTCACTATCATAGTTATGTTTTCTTTAAAAGGTGAATATATTGTCAAGCTTCCATTTGATGTTATTAAAATAGCGATTCCTCTTTTAATCTATTTTGTTACTATGTTTATTTTATCTTTTTTTATGGGCAAAACACTTAAAGCTAATTATTCTCAATCAACAACTATCGCCTTCACGGCAGCCAGCAATAATTTCGAGCTGGCTATAGCTGTTGCTATTGGTGTTTTTGGAATAAATTCAGGACAAGCTTTTGCTGCGGTTATTGGGCCTCTAATTGAAGTTCCCGTAATGATAAGCCTAGTTAATCTTGCTTTTGTATTTAGAAATAAATATTTCTCCTCGAACATTAATCTATAAGGAAAAAACATTGAAAGTTTAAATTAGACAACTCAAGCCTGAATTTTGTTTATTCCTTTGGAAAGTACTGCAATCTCTCTTTCAAGAAACAAATTTAAGACCGAACGTATCCCAACAATTGATGCCAGAACAGCAATTTCTTTAAGTGTTGGCGATACCAAGGTTATCAAAATATCAGCAGCAATCAAAAATTCTAAGCCAAGACTTAGGGACTTTCCAAGTTTAACTCTGATGATATCTAAATTTTTTATTTCATATATATTAATAAAAAACCTGGCAAAATAATTGATAATCGCCCTTAATGTTGCAAGGACAATAATTAATCCACCAAAAACCTCTATTATTATAGAGGCTATTCTAAAAGATTCTTTTAATATCTCTTCAAAATTCATTTTTACTAGTCTTAGATTATTAAAAATATAAATATGAATTTGAATAACTAAACCTGCTTAATTAATGATACAAAAATTTACTCTAGAGCATTTCTGATAGCTTGATTAAATAGTTTAATATCCTCAGGTTTTCTTGAAGTTATGAAATTTTTATCCACCACAACCGGTTCATTGATAACACTTGCCCCTGTATTTTCAGATAGTTCTTTTTGAATCTTTTCATAGCTTGTTATTTTTCGATTAGCCAATAGACCTGCTGTTTCCAAGAGTTGAGGGCCATGGCATATGGCAGCAATAGGCCTTCCAGAGTTAGCAAATCTTTTAACAAACTCAACTGGCCTATTATCTTTTCGTAGATTTGCCGGAGACCTTCCACCAGGTATTAAAAGAGCATCATATTCATCCGGATTAGCTTGATCAAATGTCTTTTCCACATCAATATATTCACGGCCATATAATCCCATCAGTCTTTCTTCCTCTAAACCTATATATTCTAAGATTGCACCTTCATTTTGTAAAAATTTCACTGGTTCAGTAGCTTCTTCATCTTGAAATTGCTTACCAATTAAGACTGCAATTTTTTTACCCTTAATTGTGATAATGAACACCGCCTTTATAAACAAATCTTTACTAAAATATAACCTGGAAAATAGGCAACTATTCCGATATTCATATTAAGAAATTATCCTAAATAGTCGATAAACTAGATAAATAAATGGAGGATGTCTTGGATTTAATCGATGGTATTAAAAATAGAAGAGCTATTAGAAGGTTTAAAAAAGATAAAATTTCAAAAAAAACTTTAGAAAAAATATTTGAAAATGCAAAATGGTCACCTGTATCCGGAGTCTTTCGTCACTGGGAATATCTAGTTTTACAAGAGGAAAAAAGAGATCAAGTTGCTGAATTTATCTGCAAAAATACCGAACTCCTGAGAGATTTGATATATCAAGCTTACCCACCAAAAATTCAAAAAAACACTTTTAACTATTACAATACTCTTGGAAATGCTCCCGTAATAATATTAATTACCATACCAAAGAAACTTAGAACAGATTGGGATAAGAAATATCTTATTATATTTTCATCAACAGAACTACAGAACCTTCTTCTATCTATATACGAAGCAGGTTTGGGAGCATGCGGGATTACTTTGCCTCCAGAAGTTGAAAAAGACATATGCGAATTCTTGGATATTAAGGACAGAGAAATATTAACCGGCATAGCTGTAGGTTACCCAAATGAAAAGCCAAAGGCTAGTGAGCACAGAAGAGTATCCATCAAATACTATAAATAATAGTCGATTATCAATAACTAATATAATTACCTAATTATATCCAATATATATCAAATCAAATTATATCTTTATCAGTCTATTAAATATATGATAACCTCTTTTTAATATGGCCATGCAAATTCATAATGACAGAAAGAAAAAAAACTAAACAAAAAATAAATAAAAATGTTCTGGCTTTAGGATTTGTCAGCTTTTTCAATGATGTATCTTCTGAGATGATTTATCCATTAATTCCAATATTCCTTGCCACTGTTTTAGGTGCCAGCACTATTCTGATTGGGTTAATTGAAGGACTTGCTGAAAGTATTTCCAGCCTTTGGAAACTAATCTCAGGTTATTATTCAGACCGAGTCAGAAAGAGAAAAGCCCTTGTTAATATCGGATACAGCCTTTCTTCTCTGGCTAGACCTCTAATATCTTTGACAGGTTCTGCTTGGCAAGTATTATTTATCAGAATGGCAGACAGGATAGGCAAGGGTATACGAACCTCTCCACGCGATGCATTGATTGCCGACTCCACTGTTCAAAGTTATAGAGGCACTGCTTTCGGATTTCATAGAGCTATGGATCACCTTGGAGCAGTAGTCGGTCCTATAATTGCTCTGATATTATTGCCATTACTAAATCAAAATCTCCGCTTGATGTTTTTTCTTTCATCAATTCCAGCTTTAATCTGTTTGCTTATTTTATTTCTGTTTGTCAAAGAAAAAAAACAATCTCAAGATAGGAAAGAAAAATACATAAAGCTTAGCTTAAAACCCTTTGGTGCACGCTTCCGCTTTTATTTATTAGTACTCTTTATATTTACTCTTTCTAATTCAAGCGATGCTTTTTTAATATTAAGAGCAAATAACCTGGGTGTTACAACAACTTTGATTCCTCTTCTTTGGATAATCCTACATTTGGTCAAGTCAATTCTTTCAACTCCAGGTGGAATGCTATCAGACCGATACGGTAGGTTAAAAATATTAATAGCTGGATTTGTAATCTACTCTTTTGTTTATTTTGGATTAGCCTTTGCCAATTTTAGCTACCAGGTTTGGGTACTCTTTGCTGTTTATGGTATATATTTTTCATTAACTGAAGGAACTGAAAAGGCCTTGGTTTCCGACCTTGTGAAAGTTGAACACCGGGGAACTGCTTTTGGTCTATATCATTTTACTGTGGGTATTACAATTTTCCCAGCCAGTTTAATATTTGGCTTCATTTGGAATTATTTCAATCCAACATATGCTTTTCTGTTTGGAGCATTTCTTTCTTCTATAGCAGTTCTTTTACTCTTACAAATAAAGAGATTTTCAACATAATAAATTATTATAATCTAATTTTCCGTCATAATCTCGCGCTCATATAATTCTTCAAGATTAAGTTTGTGCTTAGCTTCTTCTCTCGCCAGCCAGATGAATAAATCTTTTATTAGAGGATCTTGGTTATGTTTGGCTAAACCATTATATAAAGAATGGGAGTATTCTTCATTTTTTATAGCTACAGTTAGTATTTGCTGATAGTCCATATCAGCACTTATCTTTAAGTTGGGCAAATTTTCAGCAATCTTTAAATCCGGAACATCTTCTCTTAAATCAAAATGTAAATCTTCTAAATCTAAATTGTTAATCTTTAGTTGATGCTCGTCTTCCTGTTCAGCCATTTCAAAAAAAAGCTCTTTTCCAGTAAAACTTTGAACAAGTTCTGCGCTTTCACGATAAAAGGCAGCTGTCTCTCTTTCTTTAGTTATAGCAAACTCGATAATTTGCTGAATTTTGTCCATGGTCATTACCATTCCCCCTATTTATTCGGCAACAACTTCTTTTACCTCTGGAACTTCTTCTTTTAAAATTCTTTCAACTCCATTTTTAAGCGTCATCTGAGACATTGGACAACCTATGCAAGCACCTGTTAGACGAACCTTGACAATACCATCAGAAATATCTAAAAGTTCTATATCTCCACCATCTGCTTGAAGCATAGGTCTAATTTTATTTAATGCTAATTTCACTTTCTCTTTTATAGCCATCTATATTCACCTCCGAAAATAACTAAAATAATTTTAGATTAATTTGAAAGCTCATTATAACCTATTATTTTAATAAGGTTGAGTGTTTTGTCATCACGATCTCTGGGATATCGATTTTGCCTTTGCCTAAAAGTTCGTCAACAAAATGCTGGTTAATAGATCTATATTTAAGAAAAGCCGTTACTTTTATGGGTTTTGCACTCCCCGCTGGAATATTAAAAGTCCTTTTTTCGGTTACAGTTTCTTTAGGTGGAATTCTTTTGTCATATATTATTTTCTCCGCTTCCCAAACTTTATGTGTCTCTTTTCCTTTCTTATCAGCAATTTTTGTATTAAAGACGACAGCCTTGGAATCTATATCTCCGTTTATATCAATAGCTCCTTCATGATATATTTCTTTGCCGTTACCATCTGTAACAATCAACTCAATCCACATTTCCCGTAGCTCTGTAATTCCAGTTGGTATATAATGGCCAGCTCCTTTATTGGTTATTCTGACCTCAACTATATTAGCCTGGCCAATTGCTAAAGGCCCGGTAGGTGATACTTTAATCGAAGCTGCATGTTTCAAGCGTTCTATTGCTTTTTGGCTATGAAGATCTGAACCATATCTTTTTGCCAAGACGGCGTTTCCGCCTACAAAATAGTGGGTAAAAATATGTTCCCGGTCAGGACCATTCCAGGCAGCTTTTCCAGGATTTGGTTTAGTTACTCCTGGGCCCGGAGTCATATGACAATCCTGGCATTGAACACCTTCTTTCGAATAAGGACCCTTTTTCCATTCGGAATAAGTAGCTTCAAGAGGTAACCCATTCTCAGGATGATTAACATCGTGACACATACCGCAAAATTCTGATTTTGTGTGAAGCTCTGAATATGCTGTTTCATGAATTGGAGTAACAGAATCCTTAAAAGGGCCTCTCTTAATTTTTCCAGGCATTGAATGGTACTGGTAATTTCCAATGCCCAAGGCTTTATCTACAGTATGGCAAAAATCACACTGAATACCCTTCTTTGAGATTTCACTTATATTTCTTCCAATAAACGGCGGAATTTCTTTTGTAATAAAAGCAATGGGAGAATGACAGGCAATACAAAATTCATCTATTTTTCCTTTAGTTTCTTTACTGCCTATTTCAAAGATTTTTAAATAGATTTCATCTTCATAAGCTTTGTTGTGAATCGAACCTTGCCATTGATTGTATATTTCATCATGACATGATCCACATACTTCAGGAATTGCAAAATTTCTAGATTCGAATACTTTTCCTGTTTCCTGAGTTTCATCAATCGCTTCTTTCTTTGTGGGTTCTTTTGTCTCTGGAGTTTCACAAGCTATATTGGAAATCAAAACCAAGAAAATTAGGATTAAGAAAAAGAACTTTAAATTTCCAAATCCTTTCTTCATCAAGTTCACCATTATTATTGCTATTTTATCATTCAAATTCATTCCTGTCTTAATAAGTAATTCATATACAAATATATTCCAGGTATATAATGAATTTTATTTAAGAATAATTTAGAAGTACTTAAAGATGAAATAACTGCAGTTAATTAAAACTCTGGCTGAGATTTAACTGTTGCATTTATATGGCCTAATATATCATTTAAATCATCGGGATTAGTTGACTTCAAAAGAGCATCTTCTTTACTTAATAAATCCTTTTTAACCATCTCTGCTAGAGACCGGTTCATGGAAATTAAACCCTGTTTGGTGCCAGTTTGAATTAATTGTTCAATCTGATGAGTTTTTCCTTCACGAATTGAATTTTTTATAGCTGTTGTGGCCAACATTATTTCAAAAGCAGCCAATCTGCCTTTGCCTTCTTTTTTCTTAACTAGAGTCTGAGAAATTACGCTGATTAAATTTACAGACATTTGCATTCTTATCTGTTGCTGTTGGTGAACAGGGAAAACATCGATAACTCTATCTACAGTTTGTGAGGCATTCAAAGTATGCAGGGTGCCTAAAACAAGGTGGCCTGTTTCAGCCGCTGTTATTGCCAATGATATTGTTTCAAGATCTCTCATCTCACCGATAAGAATAACGTCAGGGTCCTGTCTTAGAACATATTTCAAAGCATTGTTAAAAGATAACGTATCATCGCCAACTTGCCGTTGATTTATTATTGCTTTCTTGTCCTCATATATAAATTCAATAGGATCCTCAATAGTAATAATATGACATTCTTCATTTTCACTACGATAATTTATCATGGCCGCTAATGTTGTGGACTTTCCACTTCCAGCAGGTCCAGTTACCAGAACAAGGCCTCTGGGTCGCATGGAAAGCTCTTTAACTACATCTGGCAGCATCAACTCATTAATATCGGGAATCGCATTGGGAATCCTTCTAAAGACAAGGCCCTTTGAATTTCTTTGCTGCATCACATTTACTCTAAATCTACACAATCCTGGAACCGAATGTGCAAAATCAAATTCCAATTTATCTTCGAAGATTAACTTTCTTTCATCATTTAATACTTGTGATACTAATATTTCAGTATCTTCCGGCATTAATTTAGAGTGATCCATAGCAACTAATTCACCGTCAATTCGTAAAAGCGGGGGGGTGCCAACTTTTAAAATAAGATCAGAAGCTTCGTTTTCATCCATTGTTTTTAAAAATTTAATTATATTATCAACGGGCATTTAATCTTTCCTTATTACCAAACTGCATTCGAAACATTTCAAAGTCTTTAGGGTTAGAACACTTAGCAAGAGCATCTTCAAAATCTATTAAATTCTGTTGTAGTAATTCTTTCAAGCTTTTATCTAATAACATCATTCCAAACTCTCCACCAGTTTGAATTAGATTATTTATTTGATGTGTTTTACCTTCCCTGATCATATTTCTAATTCCTGAATGGCAGATCAGAATTTCAAAAGCGGCAACTCGGCCATTTCCATCCTTTCTGGCAAGCAAGGTTTGTGATAAGACTCCTCTCAATGTGTACGATAACTGTAAGCGTACTTGTTGCTGTTCTTCTGGAGAAAAAACATCTATTATTCTGTCAATTGTTTGAGCTGCATCAGTAGTGTGCAGAGTAGCAAATACTAAGTGTCCTGTCTCAGCTGCAGTAATTGCCAGTGAAATTGTTTCTAAATCCCTTAATTCTCCAACCAGAATAACATCAGGACTTTGCCGCAGAATATGCTTTAGTGCAGAGGCAAAAGAATGCGTATCAACTCCAATTTCCCTTTGATTTACTGCACTCTTTTTATCACGATGGAGAAACTCAATTGGGTCTTCTATAGTTACAATATGTTTTTTATTATTACTGTTAATATAATCAATCATAGCCGCTAATGTTGTGGACTTACCACTACCAGTTGGCCCGGTCACTAATATTAAACCGTTTGAATATTCGCATAATTCTTTTGCTATTTCCGGAATACCTAAATCATCAAAACTTTTTATATCAAAAGGTATTACTCTAAATACGGCACCAATATTTTCCTTCTGAAAGAAAATGTTTACTCTAAACCTAGCAACTCCTGAAATAGAATAAGCAAGATCTAATTCTTTTTCTTTCGATAAAATCTCTTTTCTTTCATCATTTAAAATACTGAAAATCAGTTCTTCAGCTAATGAATTAGTAAATTCACAATAATTCTCTAATCTTTTTAACATTCCATGAATTCTAACTACAGGAGGTTGTCCGACCTTGATGTGAAGATCTGAACCACTTTTATCAACCATTTCTTTTAGTAAATCATCAAGGACGATTTCAGTTTTTCCATTATTAAAAGCTCCCTCTGATTCAGCTGGAGCTTCGTCATTTTTATTCTGGTCAGGCGAATAATACTCTTCTTTTAAGACTTCTTCCATAAAATAAAACCCTTTATCCAAAATTGTTATTATAAATAATTATCGGAATAAAAGGGCAAATACCTTATAGTAAAATATTGATTTTTATATTATCTTACTATTAAATTCTTCTAACGCTATAATTTTTTCCTCAAGGTTATGTATTTCCCATTCATATTTTTTAACAATCCCAGCTGACAGATGAACTACAGATGGACTTAAAACAAAATCACGTTCTTCTAGAAGATCTTCCAATCTCTCATTTAGTTTAGTAAGCTTATATATACCTTTTTTCACTCCATAAAAGTATAGATTAACCTAGAGCAATTATTAATCCGAGCAAAAATCCGTATATTAAACCGAACCAGGAATTGCAGGTTAGGCCTCATAAAACCTAACTTTCTTGAAATAATAATAAAACAAAAACCAATAAATCCACCTATAATAGAGAATAGAAATATCCGGTAAACCATGACCTAGCTTAAAGCTTCTTGTCAGAAGAACTGTCAACTATTGCCATGAGTTTCTGGTCTATCTCATTAGCTATGCTTTTGAGGTCACTTTGAGGAAAGAATCTAACTAAAGAAGAAGCTTTTAAGGTACAAACTTTAATATTATCTTTGTTTTTAATAACATTAATCTTTCAAGGCATCATCAGACTTATTAACTTATCTTGGTTAAGAGCCTGACTAGCATATTTCACATTACAGACTTCAATGATTTTTAGTGAATCTATCTCTTTTCCCTTATCGGCCAAAGATTTTTTAACATCATGAATATATTGTAGGCTAAATCCAAATTCCTCAACTTTACTTAATATTATTTCAATTGCTTCGTTAAATCTATATTCTGATTCTCTACAATACAAATAATTATTATCTTTCATTTTTATCAAATTATTTCGGTTAAACTAACCGAAAATTAACCTCAACCAAACCCTCCAAAACTTGGACCGCATCCACCATCGGATCCAAATAATTTATTAAGATTTGCTTGAATTTCATTACTGAAAATTTGCTTTACTTCTTTACTTTGGCAATTAGGGCAAACTTTTTCCTCTTCTTTTATGACTCTTGGCAAAAACATTTCAAATCTTCTCATACATGCATGACAAAAAAATTCATAAGTTGGCATATAATTTATATTCCTTTCAGATATCCTTTAATATACCCCTTAGGGTATTAATATATTATTATAAATCCTTAAAATTGTCAATTGAATCTGTTTTTAATCTATGTTTGAAATTTAAAAAAAAGTAAGAAAAATTATAGGTCTATTTGGAATTATTTCCTGAGAAATTAAATTTAATAATTAATAAGGCGAGGATAAAATAAAAGATAGATTAAATTAAAAATTATGGAAAGAAACTATCGCCGGTCCCTCTCTCAGCAGGTTGCGGTGCACTATCATTTTCTTTGTCTATTTCCTCTTCTTCAAAACTATCAGTATCTTTTATTTCTAATTGATTCAGTTTCAGTTTAAAATTATGTGGATTTGAGGCATTATTTACAGCCTCATCTAAGACAATAAGCTTATTCTCATATAAATCTATCAGGCTTTGATCAAAAGTTTGCATGCCATAATACTCCCCTTGTTCAATAGCATCAATTATCAAGCTGGTTTCTTCTTCATTAACAATATATTCTCTGATTGTGCCAGTAGAAACCATCACTTCAACTGCAGGGATTCTGCCACCTCCGACTTTAGATAAAAGCCTTAATGAAATTATGCCCCTTATCGTAGAGGCCATCATTAATCTGACTTGTTTTTGCTGGTAAGGAGGGAAAAAATCGATTATTCTGTTTATTGTTTCTGTTGAATCAATTGTATGTAAAGAGCTTAATACAAGATGTCCAGTCTCAGCTGCACTTAAAGCTGCCCTAACAGTTTCTTTATCTCTCATTTCACCAATTAATATAACATCAGGATCTTGCCGCACGACATGTTTTAAAGCATCTTCATATGAATCTGTATCTATACCAATCTCTCTCTGGTTAATTATACTTTTATCATCACGATGCAATACTTCAATTGGATCTTCAATCGTAACAATATGAGCTCTATTGGTATGATTAATATGGTCTATCATTGCAGCAAGCGTGGTCGTCTTTCCGCTACCTGCTGTGCCGGTCACTAATATTAAACCCCGTGATTCTTCGGATAATTTGCTGACAATATCAGGCAATCCCAATTCTTCAATTGTTGGCCTTACTATAGTAACCCGTCTTAGGGTCATTCCTATGCTTCCCCTTTGTTTGAATATATTAACCCTAAATCTTCCAACTCCCGATAAGCTGTATGCGAAGTCGACTTCGTTCTTTTCTCTGAATCTTTCTTTCAAAGTCTCAGTCATTATATCCATTGCTATCTTTTCATTTTGAACGGCATCTATCCTTGGAAGTTTTGTTAAATAAAGTTCACCATGAATACGCATACAAGGAGGGCTACCAACTTTTAAATGCAAGTCAGAAGCATCTTTTTCAACCATCGCTTTTAATAAAGCATCGAGATCCATT
Organism: uncultured Actinomycetota bacterium; assembly: GCA_964346985.1. Taxonomy (GTDB): domain Bacteria; phylum Actinomycetota; class Aquicultoria; order CAYFWW01; family CAYFWW01; genus CAYFWW01. Next base: position 43,867 of record CAYFWW010000013.1, on the reverse strand, counting down.
TTATAAATAATCTCCGTTATATATATATACTATTTTACTTTTTACAAACTCCAATATCGGCAAAACTGTTTAATAACCTTAGTTATTATTTCTAAGGAATTTTCTTGGATTTTTTGTTTGTTTCCCAAGTCATAGTATCCATCTTGATCTATCAAAGAATTAATTGTTTGGTAGAGGCTGTTAGCCAGTGCTTGTAACTGATAGCCTCCTTCAAGAGTCATGAGAATTCCAATACTTTCACTTTTTTCTTGATAATTCTTTAACCAGCTTCCGAACCAACTAAAATCTTCTTCCCTTAACATTAATGAGCTCAAAGGATCCTGAAAATGGCCATCATAACCAGCAGAAACCATTATAAGCTCTGGTTTAAACTGAATTAATACTGGTTCAACAACTTTCTTTATCGCCTTCCTATAAGCTATACCATTTGTATTTGGAGGAAAAGGAAAATTAATATTATATCCCAAACCATTCCCTCGGCCGGATTCTTCAATCGTTCCACTTCCCGGAAAATGGGGAAATTGATGAAAGGATATATATAAAATCTCTTGATTGCTATAGAAGATCTCTTGCGTTCCATTCCCATGATGAGCATCCCAGTCAATAATCACTATTCGTTTAAGGCCTTTTTTTATTGAATATCTTGCAGCTATAGCAATATTATTAAAAAGACAAAAACCCATAGCTTGATTTGTTCTTGCATGATGACCGGGAGGACGGGTCAAAGCATAAACAGTTTCCACTTTTCTATTGATAATTTCGTCTACTGCATTTAAGTGGCTCCCGACTGCAAGTAATGCCGCTTCCCAGCTTCCACTTGATGTATAAGTATCGAGATCCAGATTCATTCCACTTTGACAAGCTTTTTGCACTGTATAAAAATGGTCTTCTGTATGAACTAGGCTAATCTCTTCAATTGTCGCTTGGCGAGGCTCAATAAAAACAAACTTATCCCAGAGTTCAGTTTTATTCAACTTATTAATTATTGCCTTCAGCCTTTCGGGGTTTTCGGGATGATAAGAGGCCGGTATATGATTTAAAAATCTTTCATCAGAGATAATTGCCAATTTATTCTGCATCATTCTCCCAATATTTGAAGGTCAACCAATCTATGCCTGGGGCCATCAAGTTCGATAAAAAATATCGCTTGCCAGGTTCCTAAACGAAGCTTATTAGCACTGATATTTATGGTCTTTTGGCACCCTATATAAGCTGATAATAGGTGAGCCGGTGCATTACGGTCAATCTGGTTGTGTTGATAATCTTTTTTCCAATCTATCAATTGATATAAGCCATCCTCAAGATCATTAATCAATCTTGATTCAGATTCATTTATAAAGATTGCTGTAGTCGTATGAGGCGAAAAAACATTTATTAAGCCATTTCTTATCTTACTTGAGGAGACTACTTCTTTAATTTTTGAAGTTATATCAATTAACTCAATATTATTATTGGTTTTTATAGATATTGAATATTCCTCAATCATTTTTTATTCTTCGGAAAAATATAATTTTAAACCATCAAAAAGTGCAACTGCTATTTTCTGACGATAGATTTCATCATCAACTAAACTAATCTCATCTTGATCTGCTAAATTAATAATTCTGGCTATAATGGCCGGGGCTAAAGTTTTTTTAAGTATATTTGAACTATCTCCCAGTAAAATCCCTCTATTCTTATTCTTCAATTCATTTAAGTTTTCTTCTACACATTCAGCGAGCCGAAATCCATTTTTTGAAACATAATTTCCTTCTTGAAAGTAATTAATCTGGCATGAAATATCTTTATCATTATTCTGAAATAGGCTAACTACAATTATGACATCAGGCCTAGTACGGTTTATCTTTCTAATTCTTCTAATCAATGAACCATATCGGCCTGGCCGGAAAAACAATTTTGCTTCACCACCAATAAGATTAATGAGATTACCTACACGAAGAGCGATTTCCTCTATAAATTTTTTAGCTAGCTTATCATCAAAAGTAGTAACAATATCTCCAGGTTCAATTAAATAGTCGATTACTATTCTACGGCCTTCAAATATCTTAAAAGCAGCTACTTGCTTATCATTTTTAATACCGGGGTGTTCCGTAACTATTTCCTTTTCATGTAATCTCCTGAGATTCTTTAGTGCTTGAATAGTTGAAGTACCGACAATTCCATCAGATTGAATACCGGTGCTTTTCTGAAATTCACGAACTGATTCTTCAGTCTTTGGACCGAATATGCCATCAATCATTCCACAATTAAATCCCATCGAGTTTAAGATTGTTTGCAATTTATGAATATCATCACCGCGAAGAAATGGAGAATGTAGATATAATGTTCTATCCCCAAGATGATAGGAGGCTTCGACTAGTTTCTGCCAAGTGTCTGGGCCGACAATTCCGTCTACGTTGATATTTCTATCTTTCTGAAATTTCCTTATTGCTTCCTCAGTCTTTTGTCCAAAAACACCATCAGGGCCACTTGAGCCAATTTTGTAACCTAAAGCAACCAGCTTTGTCTGAATATCTAAAATTTCCGGACCGCGGTCTTTCTTTCTAAATAACCTCACTTTAAATCCTTTAGTCTTAGCTTGTAAGTATCTGATTGAATAATATAAAAAACATTCAGCAATGTAAATTTTATTAAAGAGGATTTGCCCATATGCCGATATTATATAAGATACCACTTGGTTGAATGGGTTAGTATGACTAGCAAAAAAAGACTGAATAAAAAAACACAAATGATAAAAAGCTGGCTAGATATTTCAGCTTCAACATCAGTTAATGATAGATTGGCAGAGCTATTATTTGACAGTGTTACCGATCTACCAACAGTACCAGTGCTTTTCAAAGAAATTCAGAACACTTTAGTTGATTATGGACAATTAGGAATTCTATATATCAATATTATAAAGTATAGCTCAATCGAAGAGATATATGGCTGGAAAGCTTTTGATGATCTTCTTATTATTGTTTCGGAATGTTTAACTGATATAAAGCAAAACTATCTTCGTGAAAAAGATATCGTTTCCGAATTAATGGTAAGTGGAAATGCTTTTGTTTTACTTCTTTCACCACCCCGCACAAAAGATTGGTATGAGTTTGAAGACTTGGATAAGGTTCGATTAAGGATAGCAAATCAATTAAAGAAATATCTAAAAGAAAGAGTCGAAGATTCACTTTTTCAAAAATTTGGTTGTTTCATCGGCTGTTCAATTATTGATTACGATATCTCTGTAAGGCTCGAACGATTAATCTATAGAGCACTAGAAGAAGCTTTACAAGACTCTACTCTTCAGGAAACAAGAGATTATGAAAACAGAAAACGCAGATTAAGAGATATAATACGCAGTAAAAAAATCTCTACAGTCTTTCAACCAATTATTGATTTTGATAATAAGAAAGTAATAGGTTACGAAGCTTTAAGCCGAGGGCCAAAAGGTGAATTCGAACATCCTGACAAACTCTTTAAAGTAGCATATGAAGCTGACTTAGTTTGGCGATTAGAAAGAGTCTGCCGAGAAAAAGCCTTAATGGAAGCTTGTAAATTGAATAAGGATCAACTATTTTTTCTAAACATTGACCCTGATGCAATGAATGATCCTCAGTTTAGAAGCAAAGAGACAACAAAATTTCTGGAAAATATTGGCTTGGCTCCGGAAAGAATAGTTTTTGAAATAACTGAAAGAACAGCCATAAAAGATTATACCCTTTTCAGGCAATCACTTGAACTATTTAAAGCATATGGTTTTCAAGTCGCTGTCGATGATGTAGGTTCAGGTTATGCAGGACTCCAATCTATAGCAGAAGTAAAACCAGATTTCATAAAAATTGATATGTCATTAATAAGAAATATACACAAAAAGAGTGTTAAACAAAATCTAGTTGAAACAATCATAAAGTTTTCAAGAAAAATGGATGTAAAAGTAATTGTCGAGGGTATCGAAAACATGGAAGAATATAGCAAAATACTTCAGCTTGGTGCAAGATATGGTCAGGGCTATCTTTTTGCCTACCCCGAAAGTCCTTTTCCTAAACTACGAACAGAGATTCTTTCTCTTAGCGAAATAAAATCACATAATTATACTTGATAATCTATAAATCAAGTAAAATTTGGTATATCTTTCTTTCCAAAGGATCTTCAGGTGATTTATCTTGCTTAAAGATTAAGAATATATTGGTATCAGTTGGACGTTCCCCATGCTTAATAATACCTTTTTTTTCTAGATTTTTAAAAGCCTCCCATATTTCTATATGTGAATTATGAATATTCTCAGCGATTGCTTCTATATCGTAAAGTGTAAAACCAACAACTTTCTCGCTAAACCCAGTATATATATTCTTAGTTGTTGCATCTCCTAAAAATGTAGGAGGGTTTTTATATCTTTTTAAAAAATGATTTTTCCTTCTATCCTCTTTTTCATGAATAACCATTATTTCCCTCCTTATGTATTAAATAATATATCGGAAATTATCATTTATTCTATAAATTTTTTATAAATCATAATAACCTGCCGATAAATATAAACAAGAGAGGTGCATTTATAATTGAAAGTATCAGAAAAACAAATCATGCTTTCAATAAATGAATTTAAAAAGCATTTATCTATTCAAGATAAACCATCTAAACCTGATATAACAAAGAAAAATATAGAAAAGTTAAAGAAACTCCTCGAAGAAATACCTGAGGTTAGGCAATCTAAAGTCAAAGATTTAAATAAAGCAATATTAAAGAAAAAATATAATGTATCGTCCGAAAAAGTTGCAAAAAAACTAATTGGGCGAGTAATCACCGACCATTTACCTTAAAATAAACCCTTCTTATCAGCTTCAAAAAAAATCTTAGAAACACTAGGTACTCTTTTTTTTATTTCCTTTTCCAGGTTATCTATTTCAACAGCAATTTTCTTGCTTGTCATATTGGGCTTTAATAAAATATGCCCTGTAACTAATATTTCTTCTGGAGAAAGTTGCATTGTAAGAAGTTCCTTAATTTCTAATATAATTTCTCTTGATTTGATTAAATCTATAATCTCTTGTCTGATTTCAATAGAAGCTGCTTTCCCCAATAATAATTGTCTACTTTCAGAACCTAAAAAATAGGCCATTACAATCAATACTATTCCAATAAGAATTGATGAAAAACCATCATAATACAAAAGTCCAGTCTTTTGGGATAAAAAAAGTCCTATACCCGCTATTAACAATCCAAGTATTGCAGCAAAATCTTCAAAGACAACAGTCTTAATTGTTGTATCGCTTGTTTTACGTAAAAATCTTATAAAAGACATTTGGCTAGCTTTCGCTCCTTTTAATACTTCCTGTATAGCAATAGTGAAAGAAACAATTTCAAATATTAAAGCTAAGCTAATAACTATTAGCGAAAGATTAAAATATCTGATGGGGTGAGGATTAACTATTTTATTAATCCCTTCATAAAAAGAGAGCAATCCTCCCATAGCAAAAATCATGACTGCTGTAATAAAAGTCCAAAAATATCTTTCCTTCCCATACCCAAAAGGATGTTCAGCATCAGGCGGTTTTTTCTGCAACTTTATGCCAATTAAAAGAAATATCTGGTTAAAAGTATCGGCTAAAGAATGTAATGATTCCGCGGTCATACTGGCAGACTTACTTAAAAATGAAGTTATAAATTTAATCAGGCAAATTAATCCATTTCCTATCAGTGCTGCAATTACAGCTTTTTTTGCCTTCATTTATTTATTCTGAAGAACCTTCATCTATTGGTATAACAGCTTCGATAAGGTCTTTATTTATCGCAATGCATTCTGACTTATAGACTAATTCATTTTTTTGGTAATCAAAAGCCTTGGCCTTAGTAATAGGTAAAAAATTTAGATTCTGTTCATTTAATAGATCTGTTAGCCTACCTCTATAGGATTCAGGTTTAATGTGTGCAAAGCCAATAATTTTAAAATTACTAGTAAAAATTTCAACCTCAACCTTATTTGTCTTTTTCCTCAAATCTTCCATATTAACACCTCTCAGTTTTAAATTATAAAGTTCATTAGAATCAATTACTCATAATAATACCAGGAAATTGATTTTATAATAAACGAAATTTAATAATTGATATTTATTTTGGATCGATTGGTAAACTTAAATCTATTTATTGTTGACTTTTCTTAAGATAAGCAAGCCTGATATTTTTAATAAGATTCTTTACTGGTTCTCCCTTTTGGATGAAGGAATGAGCACCAACTTTTTCTATTTGGTCTTTATACTCATCAAACATACTGATAAGTATAACTTCTATATAAGGATTATACTTCTTAACTCTTTCTGTGACCTTAAGGCCGTTTATTAATGGCATTTTTATAGCTACAACTGCAACATCTGGATTTGTTTCCTCAATCTTTTCTAAAGCAGCCTTGCCGTCAGTAGCTACATCTACTACCTCAAAATCATCTTCAGAATCAAGAATAGTCTTTAAAGCATTTAAAACCGCTAAATGGTCCTCAGCTAAGAATATTTTTATTTTATCTTTTTTACTTTTCATATCTTTTTAGCTAGAAAATAATAATCATTTTTTCTAAACCGAAATAATACAAATCTCCTAAATATTCATTTCTTGCTGGTTTTCAAGTGTAATAATTCCTTCTTGCATGGCATATATTACAGCTGATGTACGATCAGTCTTCTTCAATTTGGTCAAAATATTACTTACGTGTGTTTTTACAGTTTTTTCGCTGATATATAATCTATCAGCAATTTCTTTATTGCGTAAGCCAATAGCAACATGATTTAATACTTCTTTCTCCCTCTTGGTTAAGTTAGAAATCTCATTATGATCTTCTTCTGCATTATTAAGAACTTCGTTCATTACCTGAGTAGTAGCTTCAGGATTAAGATATGATCCACCTTTGGCAACAGTTCTTATTATTTCAATCAACTCATTAGGTTCTATACCTTTGAGAACATAACCAGATATACCTGCTTTTATCGATTGTAGAACTTCTTCTTCCAAATTGTAGGTACTCAAGATTATTATTTTGCACGCAGGAAATTTTTCTTTGACAAGCTCAGTTACTTTAATTCCATTAATATCAGGTAATCGTAAATCCAGAAGAAGAATATCAGGTTTTAACTTTATCGTTTCATTAACAGCTTCAAACCCACTGTCAGTTTCCTTAACTACGTCGAAGTCTTCTACATGCTCAAAAATTGACAATAAGCCTTTGCGTACTAATTCATGGTCATCAACAATTATAATCCTAATATTCTTTTTTACCATTTTTACTGAATTTTGCTCAACTTTTTAATTTTAATAATAATTAAAATCTATTAATTTTAATCTAAAAATGCTATAAGATTTTATTCTACATACTTGCTTTGTAAAATTATAACTTATGATAGAAAGACAAATATCCATCAAAAGGCGTATTTATTATTAAGCAAAAGTAATACTTTAGGATTAATCGGTTTTACATATAATAATTATTCTATAGGCAAATCAATTATTCCCCGGCGTATGGCATAGAGTACTACACTTGCTCTATCACTTTTATTCAGCTTCTGTAGAATATGCCTGACGTGAGTTTTTACTGTATTTTCGGCAACCCATAGTTTTTCAGCTATTTCTTTGTTTTTATAGCCTTTGGCCATAAATTCTAAAACTTCTTTTTCTCTATCGGTCAACGGTTCAATCGGATAATCATCATTGATTGCCTTTTGAGTTCTTCTTGGCCTAATTACTTTCTTGGCCACATTTGGATGAAGTGATGATTGCCCTCTTGTAACACTTCGAATAGCATTGATTAAATCAATAGGGGCAATATCCTTTAATAAATAACTATTTGCTCCAGCATTAAGAGCTGAGAAAATATCATCATCAGCATCAAAACAAGTCAGAATGATAATCTTAATATCAGGATTCTCAATCGATAAACGCTGACAGGCTTCCACACCATCCATCTCAGGCATACGAAGATCTAAAATTACAACATCTGGATTTAGCTTTGAAGAATATTCCAATACTTCTTTGCCAGTTGAAGCAGATCCTACTACCTCGATATCTTTTTCATTTTCCAGAACAGTTTTCAATCCCTCACGAACTAATTGATGATCATCAGCAATTACTACTTTAATCTTTACCATTTTTAATCTTTCTCTCAAATAGGAATCTCTGTATAAATTCTCGTTCCCTTTCCAGGCTTACTATCGATTACTAAACTGCCCCCAAAATTTTCAATTCTTTTTCTTATATTACTTAAACCCATTCCATTATAGTCTTCTCCACTTTCTGACAGCTCTTTAGGTTCAAATCCCTTGCCATTATCTTCTAATATAAATAATAAATAATTTTTTTCATATAGTAAATTGACCTTTAGTAAACTTGCATCAGAATGCCGTATAACATTGGATGTTGCTTCTTGAATCATTCTATAGATAGAAATCTCTGTTCTCGAAGCCAAATTTACTACATTGCCTTCTACATTAAATGAAATGTCTATATCACTGATCTTTGAAGTTTGATCTAAGTACATCTGCAATGCTTTTGTCAAACCGTAGCGATTAACATCAGGTGGTTGAAGATTATAGATGTAATTTCTTAATTGAGTTAAATTTTGTTGAGTAAAACTTTTAATCTCCTTGAGCTTCAAGTTTACTGTAGAAGAATCCTTTTTTATCATGCTTTCTAAAATTTGAAGATTTAAGATAATACTGAAGAGTGCTTGAGCTAAACCATCATGCATATCCCTAGCTATTCTTCCACGTTCTTCCGAAATTACCGATTCCAAACTTTTTTGAACTAAGTTTACATTCTCAACAGCCACGGCAGCAAACTTGCCTAATGTCTCAATGGTTAACACATCGATAATTTCGAAATAATCAGAGCTTGAACTTAATACTGAGATTACACCTAGTGATTTATCCTTAACTTTAATTGGTACACATAACAACCATGCTCTATCTTCCGACTTTTTATCCGTCCTTATCGAAATAATTCTCGACTTTCCAGTTTTAATAACATCGATCGCTAGAACTTCCATTTCATGACGCCACCATTCTTCAGGATACTGATCTTTTTTACCCCGGACAGTAAAATACTTAGGATCCAGCTGTTCTTGCTGTCCTGATATGTCCATCAGTGAAAGAACTACTTTTTCAGCATTAATAATCTCCTTAGCTTTTTCTACAACTGTATTCAATATACTTTCTAAGGTTAATTTGCTACTGACAGCCGTAGCAACATCATTTAATGACTCAAGCATTTGAATCTGCTTAACTAAAACCTCATGTTTTTCAAGGCTATCTAGAGCCAAGTTTACTTCAGTTATATACGAAGATAAAATAATCAGTTCCTGTTTGAAATCAATTTCCCTCTTTGTAAATAAAATCAGAATGCATTTTGTATTATGCTTTCCTGATATAGAAATAATAATTTGTTTATCATTATCAAGCCCAATGTTAAAGTTATCTAATCCTATCTCCGACAAGTTTCGGAAAAGCATTATCTTTGGACAGCCGAGTGGAGATTTAAATTCTTTACCATACTCTGTATATACTTTATCAATATCAATAACTTTTTCATACAAGAATCTCTGAAATTCTCCATTTTCACTGAGTCTTATCCAAGATCTATAAGAATTTCCATCAGAAGCCACTCCTAGAATTGCATTACTATACCCCAAAACAATACTGCCAGTAAGTATTTTTTCAAGTAGTTGATTTAGCCTATGGCACTTCTGAAATTCTTCATAAATTCCCAAAAGAATAAGGAATTTTTTATTAATGCTTTCGTTTTTTAAACTGATTTTTTCTAACTGAGACTTGGCATTTTTATACCGCTCAGTAGTCTTCTCAGATGCCATATATATCTTTGCCAAAAAAGTGATCAGATAGCCAGATAAAAAATAATAGAATGAAGTTTGAAAAAGTTCTCTAATTGTTTGACTTGAGATTTGAAATAAAGAAATTCCACTACTAAAATAGTTAACTAAGTATAAACATATCGTCATTAAAAAAGAAGTTACCGAAACAGATATGTATCCGCCATAGTATCCCGCTAAAATAACTGGGCTTAATGAATAATATATAAAAGGTGATTTTAATCCACCGGTAATTAATATTGCTGCAACAGCAATAATCAAATCTAATAGAATTATAAAGTAAAATCTTTTTTCTATTGTCTTTTCAACTACTGAGTCAAAGAATTTTAAAAATAAAATATTATATAAAATAAAGATAACTAAAGAAAAAATGAATATTTGACGGTTTAAAAGAGTAGGGATTTCAAAATTTATTATTAAAATCGCAAATCCAAAAAATAATGAAGTGATTCTAAATAAATATTGGAGAATTTTTCCATTTGATTCAAACTTTATAGACTTATTCACCATAACTCAAAAAGAATAAATAAAACATTGCAATAACTAGTCTAACTGGTTTTTTCCCTCTATTACTGAAAGAGCTTTTCTAAAATCATTTAAAACACTTTTTTGTTTTTTAAGTAAATATACCTCCCCTTCACTCGATCTGTTTGATTGCAAAATACCTACTTTTAAAAGATCATCAATCTTATCTTTAATAATTTCTTGATTTAAGCCGAGTCTAAGTGAGATACCTTTTAAACTATCATAAGTTCCTGGATTATAATAAAAATACTTAATTAAAGAAAAATATAAATGATCGTTTTGAATTTTTTTTACAAGGAATGCTTTCCTTTGATCAGAATTATATATGAAATAATTATCTTTGATCATCCTTTTAACACCCAAAATATAAGATATTTTATAACATATGATTAGCTAAAATTTTTTCAGGAATTAAAGAACTTTCTTCTTTAAGTACATAATCTGAAGCGCCAGCTTTAAGACAATTATTGAGTTCATCAGATTTTCCAAACATTGAAAGAATGATAACTTTTATCTCCGAATTAATATTTTTAATTTTAGTTGTAGCTCTTTTACCATCCATAACAGGCATATCAAGATCCATCAAAACAACGTCAGGTTTTAATACTTTTGACAAAGTAACTGCTTCTTGACCATTAGAAGCATAACCTATTATCTCAATTAATTCTTCATTATCAAGAATTCTTGCTATTTTTGCCCTAAAAAGTGGATTATCATCTACCACTAATACCTGCACCATAAAAATCATTCCTTATAGACAATAATTTTACCAAGCTGATAAGAATTTTCATATAGTACTTTTTTCCTATTTAGATTAGCGGCAATTATTAAACTAAAAACGAAAAATTAAATCTTAGAGGTTTAGACCTTTTTTTAAAGCAATAATAGCTGCTTTTGTTCTATCAGTAGCATGAAGCTTTTTAAAAATATGACTTAAATGGTTTTTTACTGTGTTTTCTGAAATACAAAGTTCGCTAGCAATCTCTCTGTTGGTTTTCCCTTTCGAGATAAGTACTAAGACCTCTTTTTCTCGAATGGTGAGTTTTTCAATTCTAAGTTTGCTTGCATCTTCAGTTTCAAACTCATGATAGAATTCTTGAAGCAATCTATTTGCCAATAAAGGTGAGATAACTGATTCGCCCCTATAGGCTGATTTGATTGAGTGAACTAATTCATCAGGCGTACGTTCCTTGAGAACATAACCTATTGCTCCAGCTTTAATCGCTCGCATAAGAATTTCTTCATCCTTATACATCGTCAGGACAACTATTTTTATTTCAGGACATTTCTTCTTGATAATCTTAGTTGCACTAATTCCATCCTCTTCCGGCATGCCAATATCCATTAAAACAACATCAGGTTTAAGGCGACAAGATAACTCAATAGCTTCATTTCCATTTTTCACTTCTCCAACAACATCAATTTGGTTTTCTTCTAATATTCTTCGCAAACCACTTCTAACAATTTTATGATCTTCAGCAATAACTACTTTTATTTTATCCATATTTTTTAATTAATAAATGAGCTCTAACTCATCGATTATTATTTCAACCTTAGTACCTTTTCCAATTTCACTAATAATTTTAAGATTACCATTTAGTTCGTTTATATTCTCTCTAATACTGACCAGACCAAAAGTTCTCATTTTTTGAAAATTCTTGAATACTTTTTGAACCAAAAAACCAACACCATCATCTTCTATAATCATCTTTAGCTTACTTTCTTGAGAAAACAGTTTAAAATTAATATTACTTGCCTGAGCATGTTTTTTTATATTGAAAAATAGTTCTTTAATAATTCTAAGAATAACTTTAGCCTGAGAATCACTTATTGAATCATGAAAATCATCAATTGATATTACTAAATTTAAATTATTATTTTCGCAAAAAGATTTTGTAAATTTTTGAATTTCTTCTATCATACTATACTCGCTCTTTAATTTTTCCCTTAATTGGTAAACTATTTCCCTCATTTGAACAATTGCTTCTCTAACTTCTTCATGTATTATATTAATCTCATTTTTACATTTATTGTTCTTATTGGAACATTGTCTTTTCAAAAAATCGATTGATAGAATTGCCCCGGCTAAACTCTGAGCAACACGATCATGAAGCTCTCTAGAAATTCTTTCCCTTTCTACATCATAAGCAGACTCTAATTGCCTGTTCAAGCTATTTAACTTATTCTTTTGAGCGACAACAGTTTCATATAACTGAGCATTTTCTATAGAATAAGCAGTCTGTACTGAAAGAGCTTTTAGCAGTTTGCAGTCTGCCTGAGAATATTTTTGACCATTTTTTTTTGTACCAAGTCCCAGAAAACCTAAATGTTTTTGTTTAGCTATAAGAGGAAAGGTCAATAACTGATGGCCATCGAAGTTAGAATAAAAATATTCTTTAAATGATTTCTCTTTACCATTCCCAAGCTTCCATTCAATCCATCCATCTTCATTCGGTGATTCTGAAAGATATTTTCCATTTATAAGATAAAATATGTTGTTTTTATATTTATCTTTATCTGATGAGATTATTGAATAACTTTTATCTTTTGGATCAAATAATGAAATAATAACCAAATTTAAACTTATACTTTTCATTAATATATTAATAATACTTTCACTTAATTGACCAAAATCTAGATTATGGGGTAAAGTCTGGCTAAAATTCTCTATAATACCCCTATAATAGTAAAAATCTCCAAAAAACTTGCTTTGAATAAATTTATCCAGAGTTTCTTTCAATGGTTGAAAGCCAATAATAATTAATACTAAAAAGATCAGATGAATCATAAAAGTTGAAGACATAATATTTCTTATAATATTTTGAAAAATTATATAGATAAACACAAAATAAAATATAGTGGCCAGACTAGTAGCAATTGATATGAAAAAACCTTCCTTGACCAGTTTTTCAACATCAAAAGCACCGTACCTTAATATGGCGTATCCAACTAATACTCCCATTATCGAAGTTGTAATACTTGAAATAGGAATAAATAGTTCCCCAACTAACGGACGAGTTTCTAAAATAGCTCCAACTACTGCTATTGTTGAACCAATCAACACAAAACCAACTTGTTTTTTTCTAATTTCTTTTAAATTAAATAATTTCCAAAAAGCAATAAATATAGCTCCCAGATCAACTGAAACAAAGTAAATTAAGTATAAAAAATATAAATCTCCTGTTTTACTAAAACGAATATAGTTAATCTCTTTTATGTCAGTAAGCATCATTTTGCCTGGGACAAGTATAAATAAAACTACCATATATATATAAATTAGAGATATTAGAAACTTCCAAAATCTACTTATTTCCATCCTATCAGGAAAGTAAACTATAAAATGAAAAAAGAAAGCCGGCACCATGATAGCTCCGATAAAACCAATTTTTTCAAATAACATCGCTAATGAACCAAGAGGTAGATTATAGACAATAAAAGCTGAAAACATGTATATTGAAATTGAAATCATGGTGGCCATAAAAAAAATATTTGTCCTATTTTTTGGGCCAAAACGAAATACTAAATAGCCTATCCAAAAAGAGAAAGCAAAACCAATTAGAAAAAGTAAACTAAATAAAGGTAAATTTAAGAGCATTCTAATATAACCTTTTTTAATAACCTTTTAGAGTTATTTTATAGAAATTTTAAAAAAATATCTAATTTTGTAGTTCTTGATATACATATGGTGATATAAAGCCTCATTAAGCATAAGTTTTAAAGCTATTGAACCTCTTGATTACAGTTTAATAAAAGCTCAATTTTAAACTAAAAGAATATTTTTTAACTTAAAGAATTAATTTTCTTTACTATTTGTCAAAATAATTAAAGTTTTTTTCAAAAAAAGCCGATATTTATACTAAGAGTGCAGAATATAGAGGTAGGTAAATTATGTCATTTCAAACCGAAGTTGGTATAAGGCTGAGAAACTTAAGAGAATCAAGAAATCTGAGCCGCCATGATGTCCAAATCATGACAAATGGACAAATAAAAGAATCTATATTAGCTATGTATGAAAATGGAAGAAGAAGAATACCAACTCCTCGTTTAAAAGAACTCTCAGATTTTTATTCTGTTACTTTATCTTTCCTACTTGGCGAAAATCCCAATATGTTTAATGATGCTCAACCAAAAAGCCTTGAAGCTATTTTGAAATCGGATGAATCATACTCAGAAGATGAAAAAGATCTATTATTCCATGTTATTAATATTATTAATGCCAAACGTAAAGCGGAGGGAAGAGAGTAAATTGACACTTTATTCTCACAAATACATAAAAGAACAAGCAAATCAATTGCTTAAAAAGTTTAATATACTTGAGCCACCTATCGATATTTACAAAATTGCCGATGAGCTTAATATTGAAATAATTGAAATGACTATGCCGAACTGGTTTTTTGGTGTCTTAATGGAAGTAAAAAATGACTTCTACATAATCCTCAATAAGATGATGCCAGAATCAAGAAAGATTTTTACTCTAGCCCATGAAATTGCCCACCACCAAATTCATAATGACAAAATAGCTTATATGAAGAATACAAAACGCCCCTACTTCCATACTGAAGCTGATGTCTTTGCTGCAGAATTATGTATGCCTTCTGAATTAGTGCGTAAAGAGGCAAGAAACTGGTTCAATGATCACAAATACTTAGCTAAACTATTTGGTGTAAGCGAAGTCGCAATGGTAAGAAAATTAGAAGAATTAAAGCTTATTCCCGAAGGCCGTCATAACTGGGAATATTCCGGCTCTAACTTTTAGAATCATTTGATCAGATATTTCAAACATCTTTTTAAATTACTTAAAATCCCATCTTCAAAATCTATTCAAAGATTTATTTTTCATTATTAGACTTTATCTTTTTTAAGCCTTGATTAAGTCTTTTATAATAATTTATCCACTCTGCTGGCATAGCCGCTTCGGGCGGTAATGTTTGTGTACCATCATTAAAATATCTTAGTGGCATTCTAGTAACATTTTCATTAGATATTTCAATTTCTTGGGATGGCTCAATTTTAACCTCATTTTTATCCACATTTATCAATCCACGATTTATTAAACGAACAATTATTTGACACAGTGATAAAGTTGTCAAATGGATATTTTTCTTTAAATCCTCTATGGTTTTACCGCGCCCAAGAAAATATATAACGCGCCATTCCTCAGGACGAAGAAAAATCTTTTCATTTTGTGAAGAGGGGCCTAATGATAGCTTAATAAATGAATCTGTTGAAGGAATAGTCTGCCTGATTTTCTCCCAGTCATCTAATCTTTTATTAGCTTCTTCAAGAGCTTCATTTACTGTCATATAAATTCCAATATCTTCCTCTTCATCGACTGCTTCTGCTTCAAAATAAAACTCACCATCATCCCAACTAATAATTTCAAATAAAGCATCCAATATTTGCTCCTGGACAAATTCAACAAGGTCCTTGTATTTAATCCAACTTTCTTCAACTAGAATCTCACCAAGCCGGCGCTTTTTACCTTCTTTTTCCTGTTTCTCCACTGCTTTCTTAAGCTGATCCTTATTAATTATTTCAGCGTCCATTAACCTGACCCCAAGTGGTACTCTATTTTCAGTTGTTAAAGCAAAATATATCTTTCCGTTGCGGAAGTATATAATTCCATCGCCCTCTGAGTGCCTCACGCTGAGTACTCCAGTCTTCTTTCCATTCCCGATTAAATTAAATAAATCAATTAAGCTAAAACCACCAATTCTTCCCTCAAAAGCCATTTTTTACACCTCCTTATAGATTCATAATCATGGCTTCATATATACTTATTGCAGCAGGCCCCAATACAACAGCTAATAAAGCTGGAAAGATACAAAAAACTAAAGGGAATACTATTTTTACCGGTGCTTTCATCGCAATTTCTTCAGCTTCTTGTCTTCTTTTTGTCCTCATTTCAGAGGCCTGAACTCTTAAAACCTTTCCAATTCTGATTCCAAAAACATCTGCCTGCAGCATGGCTAGAATAAATGAGTCTAGTTCGTTCACTTCTGTTCTTTTAGCTAAATTCTGAAAAGCTTCACGGCGACTAGAGCCTAGCTGTATCTCTTTTAACATTCTTCTAAACTCCTCTGGTAATGGACCATTTGTTTTTTTAACAACTTTCTTTAAAGCAGCATCAAAACCTAGGCCTGCCTCAACACTGATTGTAAGTAAATCTAATGTATCTGGAAGAGACCTTCTAATAGAATGTTTACGTAAATTTATTAATCTATAAATATATAGATCAGGCAAATAGTACCCACCAGCTAAAGTAACCAAAGTAAATAAAAATATTAATGAAAAACTTAAGTGAAATAAGGTTAATAATAATAGAAAAGTCGAAGAAAAAATTAAAGAAGTAATTACTTTTAATGCAAGAAATTTATCGAGGTTAAGTTTTCTAGGAGAGCCAGCAATTATTAGATTTTTTTCAATTCTTTTAAGTCGTTTATGTGGAGATAACCGTCTTCCAATATTGCTTAATGTCCCCCATAAATCACCAAACATCCTTTTCCTTAAAGTTTCTTTCAATTCAATATTTCTAGCATCAATCTTTTGATTACCCATATTTTCTAGTACCAACCTAGATGATAAAACATTAAGAAATGTAACCGTTAGTAAAAATACACCAGTAAAAGCAGATATATATATCAAGAGCATTAAGATTTGTTCCATTTTTTATACCTCAATCGAGACTATTTTTCTTAACCAAAGACCCCCGAATAACATTAACAATAATGATCCGCTTACAATGACATATCCGATAGTATTTTTAAATAGATTCGAAAGGTAACCCGGATTGATGATAGCCAATATTCCGGCTAAAAGAAACGGAAGCAAGAATAGTATGATTGCAGAGAGCCTTCCTTCAGCTGTTAATACTTTAACTTGCCTGGATATTCTGTCACGTTCCCTTATTGTACTGGCAAGTGTCTCTAAGACTTCAGCCAGATTTCCTCCTACTTCTTTTTGAATCTTGACTGCCATTATTGTCCACTCAAGATTTTCTGAATCAACCCTCATAGTTAAGTTATCAAGTGCTTTATCCAGAGGAAGACCCAACCTTGCTTCAAGAATCACTTTTTGAAACTGTTCTTGAATCGGAGGCGAAGTTTCTTCAACAACCATTTTTAAACTTTGTAAAAAGCTATAACCCGCTTTTAAAGATCCAGCAATCAGATCTAATGTATCTGGCAATTGCTGGTGAATCTTCTTTATATATTGATTTTTTCTTAAATATAAGTATCCAATTGGTAAGAATGCTCCAAATAAAGCAAATAAGGCGGTTATTACGAAGCTGCCCTTGGCAATAATAAGGCCAAAGAGGATTGACACTAACATTACCAGAAAATGAATAAAAATAAACTCAGAAGTTTTGATAGGCAGTCCAGCTTTTTGGAGAAGTGCATCAAGTCCAAGGGTTATTCTCTTATTCTCTGTTGCTTTGGCAATTATATTCTTTCCTTTTAAAAGTATTGGGTTACTTAACAACCCTTCAACTCTTTCTTCAGATTTTTCAACCTTAATCTTTTGGCGTGAATATCCTTTAAGCCTTTTTTTAAGGTTGACTTCTGAGGGAAAGAATATAGAAAGAATAGTCCAAATCAGTAAAGAAAAAAATGAAAAAAACAAAAGATATATGAATATTTCACTAATATTAATCCATGAGACACCAAAAGCTTGAATTAAAAGAGAATGAACTATCATTGCTGATTCCCCTCCAGCTGAAAAATTTCAGCATCTAAAGAATATCCTTGGTCTTCCAACTGTTTCATGAATTTTGGCCTAATGCCGGTGGGTTTTATTTCCCCTTTAAAATTTCCTTTTTCATCAAGTCCCTGAGAAAAATCAAAAAGAAAAATGTCTTGAAGGGTAATTATGTCACCTTCCATTCCTTGCACTTCAGTAATATGAGTAATTTTTCTGCTCCCATCTCTTAGACGACTCTGATGAACTATTAAGTCTATAGCTGAAGAGACTTGTTCCCTTATAGCTCTTACCGGCAAATCCATCCCCGACATCAATACCATAGTTTCTAATCTAGATAACACGTCACGAGGAGAGTTGGCATGAATTGTTGACAATGAACCATCATGACCTGTATTCATTGCCTGGAGCATATCCAAAGCTTCGCCACCTCGAACTTCTCCTACTACAATCCTATCAGGCCTCATCCTCAAAGCATTTCTTACCAGATCTCTGATAGTTACCTCTCCTTGTTTTTCAATATTGGCCGGTCTTGATTCAAGCTGAATAACATGTTCTTGATGAAGCTGTAGTTCAACAGCATCCTCAATAGTGATTATTCTTTCATCAATAGGTAGATAATCAGATAATACATTCAAGGTTGTAGTCTTTCCTGAACCAGTACCACCTGAGACCAATATATTCAATCGCCCTTTGACACAGACCTCTAAAAAATCGGCTACTTTTTGAGACATAGTTTTGAAATTAATTAAGTTATTAACCTTATAAGGATCAGCTGCAAACTTCCTAATTGTAAGTTTTGGCCCGGTCAGTGATATAGGAGGAATAACAGCATTAACTCTTGAACCATCAGGAAGGCGAGCATCAACCATAGGTACACTTTCATCAATTCTCCTACCAACTTGAGCAACAATCTTCTCTATGATCCTTCTCAGGTGATCATCATCTATAAACTTCTTCTGAGTAGAGTATATCTTTCCATTCTTTTCAATATAGACCGAGTGTGCGCCGTTTACCATTATTTCTGTTATCTCCGGGTCATTCAATAAGTCCTCTAATGGTCCATAACCTATAATGTCATTTAAAATAATCTCTATTAGACCTGCTTTTTCTGAAGCATTTAGCGCAATTGGTTCCTTGTTTATCAATTCCACTAGCTTATGCTGCACCTTATCTTTAAGTTTTTCTGGATCTTCCACATGAAAATAAAGTTCAGGACCGAGTTCTGCAATCAACTGACTGTGAATCCTCTGACTTAATCCTTCAATAAGCTCTTCAGGAATATTGACATTGGTATGACTCTCTGTCTTCGAATTTTTATTATAATTATTTATTTCAATGAGTCTTTCATGTAGATTCATGACAGTTCTCCTTTAAGCAGTCTGTCTTGATTTGCTAATATTTATCTCAGAGATACTAATATCTTTTAAAAGCATATTGGCAATCTCTTCCATCTTTCTGGCTACAATCGATTTTGGATTATATAAGACTATTGGTTCTCCCTCATTAACAGATTTAATAACTTCACGATCTTCAGGAATAAAGAAATCTATCTTAAAACCTAAAGCTTTTTCTAATTCTTCAGTAGTTGCTCCCAGGCTGTCGCTCTTCCTGTTGATAATGAGTCTGACTTTCTTGAGATCATATTTAAGCATCTCCAAAGTTTCTATTGTCAATTTAGCATTCTTCAAAGAAGGTACATCCATTGCGATAACCAATAATAACCAGTCACTATTATCCAAAATTGATAAAACATTATCACTAATTACAGGTGGTGTATCGATGACTATAAAATCAGCTAACCTTTTAAGAAATTTAATAGTCTGCTCTATTTCAACTGGTTTGACTAAATCTGACATTTCTGGCTCAACCGGCGCAAGGAGAGCCTTAAACCCAGAAGAATGTTCTATAAGAAAATCTTTGAACTTCTCAATGGTCAATTTGGGGTCGCAAACAGCTTGAAAAATATTTTTTTCAGGTTCCATTCTTAACATAACACCAACGTCACCAAATTGTAAGTCAGCATCCATTATCACAGTTCTTTTTTCTTCTCTTCTGGATAAAAGAGTAGCTAAATTGGTGGCTATAACTGACTTGCCTACACCGCCCTTGGGACCAAAGACTGTTATTACTTCCGCCTTTTGGTCTTGTTTTTCATGAGTCTGAACTTTAGCTTCAAAAAGATTTTGAGCTCGCTCAAGCGAATTCATCAACTGTCTTTTTTGAAGTGGTAATGATAGAACATCTGTTGCTTTAATTTCAATAGCTGTTTGTATCAAATCTGAAGTAACATTTGGTGATATTAATAACAAGTTAAATTTATCTCTATCAATAAGATTTTTTCTCATTTTAGTTAAATGATTCTTATTCCAGCTCGGTCCAACAATTACCAAAGTTGGTTTTTTTTCATTTAAGACCATGTTGACCAATTCTATTTGATCAGCTATACCAACAAGTTCATATTGGTATTGATCAGATAATGCCCACTTAATCTCCTTATAAAAACTTTTATCCTGATCAATAATTAATACTTTTATCATTTCTATCACCTATTTAAAGACTGAATCAACTGTCCTTCCAACAGTATTAATACCATTATCCTTATACCCTACAGGTAGTAATGCCAACCAAACATGACCTTTTTCTTCAGCAAAAATGAGTTTTTCTGATTCAACCTGGGATACTGCTAGATTTACTGTATTATTAGACTTAGAACCTTTCTGAGCAGAAGATTTTATTTGATTTTTTTTAGCAACCTCTTCGGAACTAGATAGAACCAGAATATTTCTTAAAAGAGTTCTAGTTATATCTTTTCCTCCTTCACCAGGAGAAAACGTAGCAATAACATTGACCCGGTCTCCTTTTTTAAGATTCCCTGAAACACCGACAACCTCATCTACAGGTATTGAAATAGCAATTTTATCCTTTGGTATTTGGAAAGCTAACTCTGCCTGGCTCGGCTTATCTACAATAGAAGACGTTATCTGTTCACCTTTCGATAGATCACTTGTTAGAACTAAACCATCAAATTCATCCTTTGAACTTAAAGTATTTTCAGCTGCATACCTTGCAGGTATTGATTCGAGTTTAATCTCCTTCCTGGATATTAGATCAATTAATTTTTCCCCTTTAGGAATAGCTTTCTTGGCTATATAGATCTTCTTTAATTGTTCACCAGCTAAAGCTGACTGATTAATTTTTTTAATATAAAGAGCTGTACTGCCCGTCGCAATTAAACCCAATATAATTGCAATTATTAATGTCGCAAATTTAGATTTCATTTTTCCCTCCTAACTTTCAAGCCAGACAACATCAACACCAAAATAATAGTCCGGCGGAATTTCACCACCTACACCAGTGGTAATTGTACCTTCTGTAAAATAACCAGAAATTGTCTTAGGATTTCCCTCGAAACTTAATCCTGTAATGACAAATTCAGCAAAGCCAACGACATTATATCGACCGATACTGCCTCCACTTTCTGTATAGTCATACAATGGAAGAACAACTTTCGGATCGGTCTCAATTCTTAACTCTAATGCTGATTTCAAAGCAGATTTAATTCCCTCTCCGTTAGGAGTTTTTCCAATCCATACTTCTTCCCCATAACCGTCTATAATCCATTTAAAATAATCAGGTGTTCCACCACTATTATCATCAAAGTCACATAACCAGAAAAAACCTTTTTGTGCAGAATGGCCGTTATCCTTAGCAGATAGAATTTTTTCTCCTCCATTTATATATGCATATGCTGTATTTGTAGGCAGCTTTTCGATAGGGGAAACATCAAAAGTAACTGTTACTCCGCTTCCGGGACCAACTTCAGGAAAAAGCCATTCGATCCTTCTCCCATAAGGATTATAATTTCCTTCAGCAGATGCAGAACCTTCAATATAAACTAAATTATCAGGAAGAGTGTCTACTAACTTTACACTTTCATTAGTTGAATTAGTATTAATGTAAGTAATTGAATATCTTACCAAATCTCCATTCTGCATATGTTCTTTATAAAAAGGATCTAAAGGCCGGTCCTCTCCAAGCACATAATCAAAAGCATTTTCAGGACCGATGTGAGGTTGGACTAATTGATATGGAACTATAAAAGGAACCAGGTTTGAAACACTAGTAGCTGGGCCATATTTAGCTGTTGCCTTAGCTTCAACTTGAGTTTCCTTTTCTCCAAAAACTCTGGCAATGAATAAATTACGGGTTGTTTTAGCCTTGACTTCAACTGTGCGCGGCCCAGGGAAATGTACATTTATTAAGTCGGGATCTACTTGGGCATTTTTCTTAACATAATCCCAAGCTGTAGACTTTGCAATCTCCTTACCTTTGCCCTCTGCAAGATCCTGCGCAGCGGCCAATGAAGCTGAATCCACAGAGGTTTGAAGTTGCCTCCGTTCTTGATAGGCAATCCCAACATCTACCACTAGAGCCAAAATAATAAGGAACAATCCCAGCAAGCAGCCAACCAGAACTAAAACTGCTCCTTTTTCATCTAATATTGACTTACTAATTAGTCCTTTAATATTTAACATTAATATTCTATCCTCATCTCTGCTTTGCTGATCAACGGAATATTAAATTGACCATAAAGTGGAATCGAAAGCAGATAATTTGATGATACTTTCACTTCAACAGGTTCCCCGTGACTTTCACCGTTTGGATAACTTATTTCGACATTTACCGAGTCAACTGGATATGCCCTGTCAGTAACTGCCTCTTCTGAAAATTTTCCGACAGCTGCTAAGCGTGCTCCCTCACGAGCTGCATGAGTTATTGCCAGATAATGATTATATACAATTCCAAATTGAATAATTCCAAAAATAATAAGTACCAATAAAGGCATGACTAAAGCAAATTCAAGGCTGCTGGCACCTTTCTCTTCTCGAATAATCATGAGTGAAGTGGTCATTGGTTTTGGCCATTATTAAAAGATAAGCCGGGGCCCTACTAGATTTAGAGCAGAGCCCCCGAACTTTCTGGGTGGCTCACCGCTCTATACGCCGGTTAAGGCAGAAACGACGTTATTGAAGACGGTAACCAACTGCTGCCCTAAAAGTGTAACTGTAGCTATAATTACAACAGCAATCAAAGCTACCATAATACCATATTCAACAGCACTAGCTCCTTTTTCATCTGAAAATAAACCGGCAAGCGCTTGATGTATTTGGACTAACATGGCCCTTTCCTCCTTCCTTTTCTACACTCTTTGTGTATATTATCGTCACTAATTGTGCAATACTTTAATCATTTTTAATCGTATGTACACTATTTGTAAATATCAAGAGCTATTAGTAAAGGAAGGAGTAAATTTGTACAAATAGTACAGATTATTCTTGACTCTTTAATACTTTAGTCAATATGTGAAGGCGGGTATCTCTATTTTCTATTGCTTGCACAAACCTGCCGATTTCTTTCTCAATTTCTAATGGGGGGTCATAGATATAATATTCCTGTTGACCATCGGTTATTTTCTGAATTATTTTCTTTCTCACCAATTGTTGAATGTAAGGATCTAGATCGGAAGCTTTTCGGCCTAATCTTCTGGCGAATCCTTCCAATGAATCTCTAATCCCTGGATTATGATAGAGTAATATAAAAAGCCCCCATGTTATAAGAGAAGTTATATTTTTTTCCACGAACTCTTCTAACTCATTATCGTAAGCTTCCCAGCTTATGACTCCCAAAATATTAGCCCCCAAAGAATCATTTTTATATGATCATTTATCTATAATTTCTTTTAAAAATGCTATCTAAGAATTAATCTTGTATATAAGATTATCAAATTAAAAATTGAATATATTTTAATTTTCAGCCATGTTTATACAAAAAAGATTGCTCTATTAATAGGTATTTTATCAAATCTATTACAGTTATTATTATACACTTTTTGTATTAAATATTTTAAATGAGCTAATGCTTTAAAACATGTTCCCTTAGCTCAGAACCATTTTCAGGAAGATATTTTTCAACTAATTTAATAGTACTTTCTCTTAACAACCTATGACTCTTTTTGCATTTTTCAGGTATCTTCCCATCTCTTAAGGCAGCACTAGTATTTTCTGTAATCTGGATTAACTCAGTTGCAATCAATCCCTGCAGAAAAACAAGTTCCTCAAGAAGTTTCAGAATTTTTTCATTTGACGTTTCATGCATATAGTAAACCTCCTTGCATTCATAGCTATATTTAATTATTCATCAATTTATTCAAACGCATTATTTTTTCATCAATATTATTAAGTCTTTCGCTTAATGTCTGTCTTTCACGATTAAAACTTCCAATATAAGATATGTTATATTTTTTATATTGCTTCTCCCGCTCATCTATTCTAGCCATATCAGAAAGTATTGTATCCCGCTGGTTTGATGCTAAGCTAATGTGGAATTTTAAATAACCTATATCATCAACAGACTGACCCTCAATACTATTCTTTTTTGCGCAATCAGGGCAATAGACT
Source organism: uncultured Actinomycetota bacterium (assembly GCA_964346985.1). Taxonomy (GTDB): domain Bacteria; phylum Actinomycetota; class Aquicultoria; order CAYFWW01; family CAYFWW01; genus CAYFWW01. The sequence goes on along the minus strand of CAYFWW010000013.1, from coordinate 19,342 downwards.
CTGCCTCTTTCAGATTCTTCTAATTCAACAGGAATGACCACTTTATAAAAGTAATGGTGGCATTTACTGCATAACAACTCTTTCTTATTGATATTATCAATAATTTTAAAACGTGAATCTCTCTCTTTTTTGATTCTTAAAATAGAAGAGATGCTATTTTCAATATAGAGAAGGAAGTCTGACAATACTGCCAGCCCAAAGGCAAGTATAGATATTGTAAGAATTAAACTAATAGTTTCTGATCTAAATCTATTTATAAATAATTCTCTCAGAAAGTTTTGATATATGCCATAAATAATTACAAAGATTATAAAGTAAACGATAAACCTGATAAAAGTTATAAGAATTCTATCAAGAACCAAATGCTTCATATTCTATTAACTCCTGAGAGTCGCCATGATTCTTGTTGGCTTTAAGAGAAGTTCAAGCAAATCTCGAGCGCTTCGAACAGAAATATCTGATGACAGAATTGCCTCAGTTGTACAGCCTTCTCCTTCAATTACTGAAATTGATAATACTGCTTCTTTCAACATCATTATATCGTTTTTTCCGTTACCAGCAGCGACTGACTTTTTGGGATCTATTTTTTTGATAAAATCTAATTTCTGCTCGGCCTCTCGGCCAGATTCTATTTTTACGATATCCAGACCTGTTTCTTCTTTGATTTTTTCAAGGCCACCATGGGTTCCAGCAGTAACTACATATATGTTAACATGCTTTTTTAACCTACTTAATAAGTTAATTATTTCGTCAGAAATCTTTCCGTCAACAGCTAAAGTTCCATTTAGGTCAAAGATTATATTCTCAATATTCAACGAATTATGGCCTGGTATATTTATTTCAATCATTTATTCACCCAATAATTCGATTATACATTTCTGATTATTAAACTGGATTAGGCGAAATTTTTGCCAGATATTCATAGGCTAAATCAATACCAACGATTGCAATTATTTCTCCCTTAGAATTTTTAATTGGCGAGGAGACAGTTATACAAAGAAGATTTGTAAATCGAGATATAAAAAAATCAGAATAGTAAATATCTCCAGCTCTTAATGCTTTGTTAAACCATTCACGGTCACTAAAATCAGTACCGATTCCAAAACTCTTCTTGTATTTACTGGCATCGCCTCTCTGAAAAACATTTGGGGTCAATTGCGTTCCATTTACGTCAACTACATAAGCGAACTTGATAAAGGGGTTTAGTTTTAACTCTCTTCTCAGTACATTTGCCATTCTTTTAGGATCTAATGATTTGATATCCGGATCTTCAGCAATTTCATCTATTAGTTCGTGAGCAAGTTCTTTGGCCTTTTTAGTAAGTCTTTCAAATTCTGAAACGAAAAATTCAGGAAAGAACTTCTTGACCTCTAACTCCATCTCTTCATCGGAAATATTTGTTATCCGCCCCCTCTTATACTCTTCATCAATCCAGGTTTTAATTTTTGTCACACCAGAATGACGTTTATCAATCTTACCCTTTCCGTATCTTTGCAAATAAGAGTTAACCCAATATGTTATACCGGCAGCGCCTGATTTATCATTAATTATTATAGATGGAGGGCGATTCAATATTTTTTTTGTATCAAAAATATTGTATACTTCTTCATTCTTTAATATACCGTCATAATGTATGCCAGCAGCTGTTGCATTAAATCTTTCCCCGGCTAGTGGAAAATTTCCAGGTATAACAGTATCAGTCTCTTTTTCAATATATTTGGCAATATCTGTAATAGCAGTTGTATCCATTCCTTCACTATCACCAGTCAAAGATATGTATTCAATTACCATTGCTTCAAGAGGAGTATTACCTGTTCGCTCGCCAAAACCAAGTAAAGCACAATTTATTGTTCCACAGCCGTAAAGCCAAGCTGTTGTTGCATTTACCAATACTTTATGAAAATCATTATGACCGTGCCATTCTAATAAATGGCTAGGAACATTTGCATCCTTGGTAAAAGCTCTAATCAATTTAGGGACAGAGCGAGGCAAGCTAGCCTCGGGAAAAGGTACTCCCACACCCATAGTGTCACATATTCTTATTTTTACATCTAGGCCACTCTGTTCTCTCAGTTTCATCAGTTCTTGTGCAAATGGGACACAAAAACCATAAATATCAGCCCTTGTAGCATCTTCAAAATGACAACGTGGTACTATACCTTCTTCTATAGCTTTGATTACTATATCTAAATATTTTTTTATAGCCTTTTTCCGGTCAAGCTTTAATTTAAGAAAAATATGATAATCAGAAGCTGAAGTTAAGATTCCAGTCTCTTTTAAACCCATCTTTTTGACTAATTTAAAGTCTTCTTTCTTTGCCCTTATCCAACCAGTTATCTTGGGATATTTTCTTTTTAGCTTTTGGCACTCTACAACTGCTTTTTGGTCTTTTTCAGTATAAAGAAAAAACTCAGAATACCTAATAGTACCCTTAGGCCCACTAAGGCGGGAAATTAGTTTATAGATATTGACAATCTGCTCAACTGTATAAGGAGGCCTGGCTTGTTGACCATCTCTAAAAGTTGTATCCGATATAAAGAATTGTTCAGCAGGACTTATAGAAATATATTTATCATCAAAACCAATACGAGGTATTTCTTTATAGGAAAAATACTTTCTATATAGATTAGGCCTTAACCTATCAACTTTGGCCGAAACCAACTTGTCTTCAGGTTTAACCTTTATTATCTTCCCTCTTTTTTTCCGCTTGGGCAATATAATCTCTACCTTTCAAATTAAACCCTAAAAAATTAGACAGGAAAAATGAATATTATAATTTTACCTAAAATATTATCTTTGTAAACTTAGCTCACTTCTTTTAATAAATACTTTACTACTAATCTAAACTGAAGAAAAAACATCCAAGCGAATACTAATATATTTCGACTTGATTATTTTAAAAAAGTACAAAAAATCATTTAATATAAATCTGTAAAATAAACTGATAATCAATTAATAATAATTTATGTTAAACTTTTATAATTATCAATCTAAATTTGGGGGTATAATAAAATAATTTTTAAAAAAGAGATACCAATAATCGTTTATCATCATATTTTATCCAGTGGTGAAAAAGGAGATAAATTTTCCATCACTGAGAAAAATTTCTACCGTCAAATTAAGTATTTAAAGAAAAAACACTATCATGTTATCAGCATCGATCATTATTTAAAACTTCTTCGTCAAAATATAAGTGTTCCACCAAAAACAATTATAATAACTTTTGATGATGGGTTTAAAAGCTTTCTCCATAGAGCTTGGCCAATTCTTAAAAATAACAAGTTTCCGGTAGCTGTTTTTTTAGTGACCGGAAAAATAGGTTTATATAATGACTGGGAACCAAGAATATATAAACCTTTACTCGACATGAAAGAGATTACTACGCTTTGGGAAGAAGGAGTTGAGCTAGGAGCTCATAGCAACCAACACAAAGACCTTAAGTCACTTGATCCGAAAGACCTAGCCAAAGAAGTTATATCTTCACGTCACCCTGAAGGATTGCCAAATTTGAAACTGCATTATTTCTCATATCCATTTGGATGGTTCAATGAAGAAATAAAAAATGAAGTTAAGGAAGCGGGATTTATAGCCGGATTCTCAGTACAGCATGGAAACAAAGATATATTCGAGATCCGCAGAATTCCAATATTCAAAAGAGACAATCTATTAATTTTTAAATTAAAGATTTCTGGTTATTACTTTACCTTCTTCAATCTCATTAAAAGATTAAATCCTTTAAGATTAAGAAAAAGAAATGAAAAGTGAAAATAAGATTAGCATTATAATTATTACTATTGATAGACCAGAAGAACTCTCATTAGCCATAAAAGATTTATACAAGCAAGACTTTGCAAATAAGGAGATAATAGTTATTGATAATGCTTCACAGAATCCTTCTCTTAAACAGTTAAAAAAAAGTTTTCCTAATATTAAAACATACTATCTAGATAAAAATCTTGGGGTAGGTGCAGGCAGAAATTATGGGATCGAAAGATCCACTGGCAATATATTGATTTTTATTGATGACGATTCCAGAGTAGAAGATCAAAAGTTAGTCAGAAAAATAGACCAATATTTTAGAGATGATAAAAAATTGAAACTACTATGTTTCAAAATAATTGACGAGAAAAGCAGAAGAGTATTAAGACAAACAATCCCACGACGTGATAAAAAAGATAAAGACCATTCCTATCTTTGTTCATATTTTATGGGGGGTGGTTTTGCCATAAAAAAAGAGGTATTTGATAAGGTTGGATTATTTGATGAAAATTACTTTTATTCGGGGGAAGAATTAGATCTATCCTTTCGTATGTCTAAATATAGAATGAAAATGGTTTATAACCCGAATCTGCAAATTATCCATAAAAATAGCCCATTTGGCAGGTACCCTGGGCAAAGGTATTTTTATTTAATTAGAAACAGAATCTGGATTGCAATTAAGTTCCTTCCTTGGCGTTATGTTTTTTCCCACGTCTCTTTCTGGTTGATTTATATGTCATTTGAATCAATCTTAATGATGCATTTCTTATACTATGTAAAAGGTGTTACATCATCTATTACAAAAATGCCATCAATCTTAAAATCAAGAAAACCTCTGACAAAAAAGGAAATAAAATATTTAAACAGATTATCGGGAAGAACTTATTTTTAGGATTAATTACTATACATTAAAACTCTATAATTATCTTCCACTTTAACAGTTGCTACTAATTCATTGCTTCCTTCAACAACAGCTGTGCCAACAAAACCATCAGGTAGATATCTATTTATGGCAATAATTTTAGATGCTCCACCACTCAAATTAAAATATTGAGTTTTAACCAATTGGCCTGATTGTTTATAGTAACTAATTTTAATATTATTTGTAGAATTATTATCTGAATTTATAACAAAGAGAGCTGTCTTCCATGAACGTGAACGATTAATAATATAAGGCATATAATATTTATTTTGCGGTTTTGATACCACATATGCGCCATGAATATCCTGGTTTTCTTGGACAATTGTAGCTAATTTACCGTCTGAATCTACATATATCTGTCCACGAAAAGGATTCGTATTACCCAACAAACTAGCTAAACTATAATAAGCAATATTATTTGGGTATACACGAGAATATTTATATTTAACAGTATTACCTGATAGATCTTTTACATATATTCTTACATTTGCTGAATATTTGCTATCTAAATTTTGAGCAATCAATATTGAATTCCAGCCAAAAAAATTGTTTGTGAAGTTTGATACCCATTGTTCTCTCTCGGGCCTATAAATTGGTGAATAGGATAATATTTCACTGCTTGTATGATTGTTAACAACGCCCATTACCGGACGACTTGACTCAACCCATAAGCTACCTTTCCATTTTCCCAGAGCACCTAATCTCATAAGGTTTAGTCCAATGCCACCATTAGCCGGAACAGTTTTTGACCAAACATATCGCTTCGAACCGTTCGGATTATAAAAATGAAAATATAGTTTTGATGAATAATTATTAGGATTTTGAATAATTACAGAACTACTCCATCCATAATAGTCACGGCCTAGATTTGGAAAATACATCAGTGTTGATAAGTGCTGGGAAGATCTATAGGTACTACCTTGCCTGCTAGTATATTGGTTACCAATTATACTTAATTGACCGTTAGCCTCAATAACTGCATGACCCTTCCATTTATATGGCAAAGGTATATTTGAAGGATTGATAATTACAGATTGATTTTGAGACAATGATTGATTATACAAAGTATATATTAACTTTCCACTTGATGAATAGAATTTTATAGAATATTTAACCGTAAAATTTGATACGTTTTGGATTACAGTATGTAATGACCATCCGTAATATCTTTTAGTATAATTTGGAATGTAATAATAGTAATTATTTTCAACGCCTAGCATCCTACGAACAGTTTTTACAGAAATCTCGTTTGAATTTAACCTGAAGTCAAGCTTTCTACCGTCTCTACCAGGTTCTATTTTGTTATACCAAATTACACCCATAAAATTTGAATACAATTCATTCAATCTTTTATAATCAAATATCTCTTCAATCCAATCATCTTTACTTCCACCGTCTTCCACTGACGAGGTCTCAGCAAATATAATTGGTTTTTGGCTTAATTTTCTTATTTCATTGATAGAAGGAGTAAAAATTTCAGTAGGATAATACCATTTAGAGTTCCAACTTGGAGCCACTGTCCCCCAGTTATATCCGTCTATGCCAATAATATCTACATAATAATCTCCAGGGAAATATTTACTTATAGCGTTCTCGGGAGTATTAGGAATTGAATTTGCATTAGGCGACCAAACGAATTTAACATTGTTGGCTCCCTCTTGCTTAAAGATATTTACCACATGACGCCAGGCAGGTACAAAATCGCCTGGTTCATTTCCATTAACAGTACCACCATAAGATACCCAGTTACCATTCATCTCATGGAATGGCCTCAACCAAATTGTTACTCCGGTATCCCTGGCAGCTCTAGCAGAAGCTCTGATATAACTATCAAAGTTTCCATTAGTTATATTATCTAATCGATACTTAGTTTGATTGACGCCTTTCCCATATTCAGCTGGAATCCAAGATATAAGTGGAATTGAACCGTGATTTTTAATATTATATAAATTCTGATTTACTAAACTGATTGTCCAGTCTTGAAAATAGTGAATAACTTCAATTTTATGCCCAAACGCTGCTTCATATTTACTTATCTTTGACATATCTTCAGGAATACCGTCAAGATGCATGCCAAAATAAGTCTTGCCATTTGCAAAGACGTCAGATGGAAAAAAAGTAGTAAGAAATAGAGTCGTAAATACTATGGAAAAAAAGATTACTAAGCTCTTTTTGGCTGCTGGCCTAAATATTAGTGCTACTTTCTTCAGAATCAATTTATAACTCAGTCCAAACCGATTATAAGTTAACAAAAATATTACTTAAAAGCAAATTTAATTATTTTCCCTTTCTTAATTATAAAATTTGAGGTTTAACTTAGGAGTGTAACCTCAATATTATTCTTTCATAAAACATAAAACACCAAAGTTTTTTTATCATTGCAATTTTTAATTAAAATATGTTATTTAAGATGGTTGCCCAAATTGCCTAAAGGCAGACTTTCATTATTTTAAAAAATAATATTTATAATCAGCTATTTCTATTCCAGATGACTATTTTGTATTCTTTAGAAACCAGATATAGATAAGATTATAAAAATTCTTAGGAGAGAGGCGAAAAGATTGCCTCTGCTTGCAAAAGAGGAGAATTAGTAATTCTTGGCTGTTTGATAAAAAAGAAAATATAACCGGTAATAGCTTTTCTCAGTGGCGAGAGGCAGAATCGAACTGCCGACACGCGGATTTTCAGTCCACTGCTCTACCGACTGAGCTATCTCGCCTGCAGCAAATATACTGCTTGAGTAATAATAGCAATGTCATTATAATCATTCAAGGCAAATTTTATTGATTTTATTATTCAATTTAAACAGCAAAAAACTATAATAAGAGCACCTAGCATATATAATACTAATGTATTATCAACTTAGGGATAACAGCAAGCAGAGAGTTGATTATTATTAAGCATATTATGACAAACAGAAAAAGAGGCTGAGCCATCTCCGTAATTCGGTCATATAAATTGAAGAAGGCGGATAAAATCTCCGGAAAAGATTAATCTGTTGTCAAGCTTAAAGGATTCTTATGATCAAAGCTGTAATCTTTGACGTCGACGGAACATTAATAGATTCCAAAGAAAACCATGTCAAAGCTTGGAAAGAAGCTTTTAGTATGCTTGGTTATGACATACCTGTCCTTGATATTCAAGGTCAATTCGGCCGCCGAAAAAAAGAAACGATAGAAAAATTCCTGCCACCTGAAAAATGGTCAACTGACGGGAAAAAGATTATTGAACTTAAAAGAGATTTTTTTTGGAAAAATTTTAAAAGCATTAAAGTTTTCCCGGGAACATATAGGCTAATTGCTTATCTTCAAAAGAAAAAAATCAAGATAGCCTTGGCAACTTCTGCAAAACGTGACGAACTTAATCTCTATTTTAAAACTTTAAAAATTAAAGATAGTGTTGATATAACAGTTAGTGCCGATGAAGTAAAAAAATCAAAACCCGATCCTCAGACAATCCAAATCATTCTAAATAAACTTAAAATCAAACCAGAAGAAGCTCTAATGGTAGGAGATGCCGTCCATGATATCGAATCTGGCAAACAAGCCGGAGTAACAACAATCGGTGTCTTAACAGGCTATACATCTAAAAAACAATTTAATCAACATCACACTGACTATATCTTCCCGGATATTCAAAATCTAAATAAAAAGATTGAGACAATACTATCTTATGAATCGCAATCTACAAATTAGATTTACGCTCAAACTGCTTTCTAATTGATTCTTATGTACAGGAAACTAAAAAGAGGGGTTTTTATGCTTTGCCGGCTGACATAAAAAGTTTCATCTTTTCTTTGACTACTTCTTTGATATCTTCCTTAGCCGGGCCAAGTATCTTCCGGGGATCATAAACTTTCGGGTCTTCACTTAAAATCTTTCTTACTTTGGCCATAAAAGCAACCTGTAAATCAGTGGCAATATTTATCTTTCTGATACCAATGGATATTGCCTCCTGAACGGCTTCATCAGGAATACCAGAAGCACCATGCAAAACTATTGGAATATCTACATTTGCCTTGATTTCTCTAAGGCGTTCAAAATCAAGTTCTGGATCTCCCTTATACAAACCATGAGCATTACCTATTGAAACTGCCAGACAGTCAATACCGCTCTCAGCGGCAAAACGAGCTGCTTCTTTTGGGTTAGTCATGGTAGCTTCCCGGTCAGTTACCACGATGTCCTCTGTTCCGCCAATATGTCCTAGCTCTCCCTCAACTGTTATCCCTTTTTCTTTAGCTAAGTTAACACCTTCTCTGGTAATATTTATATTTTCATCGAAAGGGTGCTTTGAACCATCTATCATTACTGATGTATAACCGGCATTAATTGCTTTTACAATATTCTCCAGTTTAGTAGCATGGTCTAAATGAATAGAGATTGGAATATCAGTATTATCAGCAGCTATAGTAGCCATGGCTGCAATGTTCTCATAACCAATATATTTGGCCATACCTTCCGAGGTTCCTACTATAACCGGTGAGCGGCTTTCCTCAGCGGCATCAATTACGGCTTGAAGCATCTCAACAGTAATTACATTAAACATTCCAACAGCATATTTTTCACTTTCGGCAGTAATTAACTGCTCTTTCATCGTTACTAGCATTTTCCCTCCTTAACCAAAGAAAATTTTGGCTAAATCGTATAATTCTCGGTTAACAGTCTTTGTTTCTTTTACTGCTTCTTCTAATGAAACAGCAATAATCTTATTACCCTGAAGAGCAGCCATCATGCCCCATTCAGAAGATTGGACCATCTCGGCTGCTTTTACTCCATAACGGGTTGCAAGAACTCGATCGTGCGACGTAGGGGTTCCTCCCCTCTGAACATGGCCTAGAATAGTCACCCGAGTTTCAATTCCAGTTAATTTCTCAATTGCTTTACCCAGAGCATCGCCCACACCACCAAGGCGAGCATGCCCGAAAGCATCTGTTTTGTCGGATGCCAGGACAGTTTCTTCTTTGCCTGATTCCCATACCATCTTGGCACCTTCACTGACAACTATAATTGAATACTTTTTGCCCCTTTTGACTCTTTGTTTTACTAGCTCACATGTTTCATTAACACTTAGTGGAAATTCAGGAATCAAAATTGCATCGGCTCCTCCAGCAATACCTGACATAACAGCTATCCACCCTGTATGCCGGCCCATAACTTCAACAACCATAACCCGATTATGCGATTCAGCGGTTGTGTGCAAACGATCAATAGCTTCAGTAGCTATATGGACAGCGGTATCAAAACCAAATGTATAATCAGTGCCATTCAAATCATTATCTATTGTCTTGGGAACACCAACTATATTAATTCCATGCTCTTGATTAAGGCGATTTGCCACGCCAAGAGTATCTTCTCCACCGATGGCTACAATTGCTCCCAGTGAATGATCATTAATGTTTTGTAAGATACGTTTTGGACCTTCTTCATCCTTAAACGGATTAGTCCTGCTTGTTCCAAGAATTGTTCCTCCTAGATGAAGAATCCCGCTCACTTCCTTTAGCCCTAAAGGAAGAACATCCCCTTCTAAGATACCTTTCCAGCCATTGCGAATGCCTATTACTTCACATCCATGATCACTAACACAGACTCTGGTGACAGCTCTAATTACTGCATTTAAACCGGGGCAGTCGCCACCGCCTGTTAAGATTCCGACTTTCATTTTTCCACCTTTTCTATAAAAGCCTTCTATTTAATAATATATTCCGATTTAGTGCCCAATAGAATATGTAAGATATAATAATCTATTAATAAATAATTTAAAATACTTATGGGGAAATGCAATTGGAAGAAAGCAAAAAACATGATCAGGAACATAGTTCGATCGGCCTTGAACCAAATATGGCGGCTTTTTTATCTTATCTGCTCGGACTAATCGGAGGTATCCTCTTTTTTTCTCTCGAAAAAGAAAATAAATTCATTAGATTTCATGCCCTTCAATCCATCTTTTTATTCGTCTGTTATTTTATATTTGCTATTGCCGTCTGGGTTTTTAACTTTATGTCTTTTTTTCTAACAAACGGTTTAGTTTTCTGCATTACGTTCCCATTATTTTTTGCAGTTATCATCGGCTTTATTATTACCTGGATTATCATAATGATAAAAGCTTATCAGGGTGAATACTATAAATTACCCATAATCGGAAATATGGCTGAGCAACAGATTAAATAAACTATTTTCTCAGACAATAATTTTAAATCATTAAATAATTTTTAAAATTACTTATGTTATATTACATTTAAAAAAATTTTAAGCCGAGGAGATTAATGTCAGAAAAGCGAGTTTATGAATATGCAAAAGAATTGGGGTTAAATAATGAAGATCTAATAATTAGGCTTGAAGATTATGGTTTTCGGATTGAAAACCATTTGAGTACAATCTCAGAGGATAAGATTAAACCTTATAGGCCTGTATTATATAATCATTCTGGCGGAGCTCTTAATCTCGAAGATTTTGCATCAAAAGTAGGTTTGCCACAAGAAGAGATAACTACCTGGATACGCGTTTTAAATAATGAACCTGATAGGGATTATTATGTCCTTGAAGAACCTCTTATTAATCTACTTACATCCCCACAAAGAATACTAATGGTTGAGGAGTTAGCTCTCCGTTTAGGATTATCCCCTAAAAAAACATTAAAAATATTGAGAAAATTGGGCTGTCAAGTAAAACATACTCGTTCAAAAATCAATCCTCTGGCAACAAATGTTCTTGAGAAAATAAAAATTTCTGGAATAAAAAAGTATATAAAAACCAGGAAAAAATTAGGTTTAAAAGTTGGTGAAACAAAACCTGTCAAAATAAGCCTGGCCTTTAAAGTAGGAAGATACTTTGCTGTATTAATGATGATTTTTGTCTTCTTAGCCATTGCCTATATAGCATATGGTTTTTATGGACTAACTAAAATAAGCCAACCAGGAAAACTAAATCCAAAAAACAATCTTAGCTTGAAACATAAAAAAATTAAACCAGGTCAACCAATTAATGTACTTGTCTTAGGAGTTGAAGCAACCAGTTGGGATTATGATGCAAGATCAGACACAATAATGGTTGTTCGAGTTAACCCTAAAAAAGATCAGATAACAATCTTCTCACTACCTCGGGATAGCCAGGTAAAAATTGAAAATTATGGTCTGCAAAAACTAACTCATGCTCACTTTTATGGCGGCTCCCAACTTATGAAGGAGACGATATATAAAAATTTCGGAATACCGATTGACCGATGTGTTGAAATTAATTTTAAAGGATTCTATGAAATCGTGGATTTTATTGGCGGTGTAGATATGGAAATCGAAAAACCAATTAGAAGTCCTAAGTTCTGGGATTTTGACCCCTTTACTATTCCAGCAGGTAAACAACACCTAAATGCAAAAGAAGCACTTGCTTATGTCCATTTTAGATTTGATAAAAAAGGAGATATTGGACGAATTGAACGCCAGCAAAAATTCATTAAAGTTATTAGCAGCCAGATAAAATCGACAAATAACATTATTGATTTACCACGTTTGATAAACCGTTTAGCAAAATATATTAGATCTGATATGACAATTAGCGAAATGCTGACCTGGGCCAGATTTTTATGGAACATAAACATTGATGAAGTTGAAACTGAGATGATGCCCGGCCAACCTGAGATGATTTATGATAAATGGGCTAAAAAAAAGTTGAGCTATTGGATAGTCGACCACGAATTAGGTGACCCGCTAATTGAGGATATCTTCAACTTAGACTTAGATAAGGAAGAAACAGCAACAGTCCCCATTAAAATTGAGGAAGAGGGAAAAGAAGAATCTAGTGATTCAACATCAGAAAAAAAATATTATTATAAAAAGGTTTACATAGTAGAGAAAGGTGATAACATTTCCTCAATTGCCCAAATGCACGGCGTCTCAATAAATGAAATTTTAGAAAATAATCCTCAAATTGAGAATCCACGAAATATTCAAGTGGGCCAGGAAATAATTATAGTTAAAAAGTCTAATCATAATCTGCGAAGAGATTAATAAGTCAATTTATAATACCCCATCTTATCCTGGGTTTATCTCGACCAGCAAAAGTCCCAGCAGCAATTTCTTTAGATTTTCTCATTTCTTTTTTAGCTAGTCTCTTTTTACCTTGATATTCATAAACATTCGCAAGGTACAAATGAATAAATGTATCGTTTGATTTAATCTTTTGTGCCTGCTGGAGTTCAGAAAAAGCTTTACCGGTCTGACCTAAATCTAAATAAGTTTTAGCTAAATTTTTATGCGGCTGATAATTACTTCTTGGTAAATCTATCGCTTTTTGGTAATAGATAACAGCCCTATTTTTAAGATCAATTTTTCTTTTATCAATAATTTCACTATTCAGAGACCTATATAAAAAGATATTTCCAACATTATTAAATAACAGGCTACCGAAAGAATAAAAATTATAGCCAAATATTACAGTAAATAATATAATCGGCAATAAATAAGCTTTCTTCGTTCTTAGTCCAAAGACTTTTTTTATTAATCTCTGTTGATTATGTTCGCTTTTAAAATAATCGCCCTTATTCACTCTGCTTAATGAAAATACTATTGATATCATTAACCAGAAAAGCATCCCTAGGCGAACTCCAGAATTCACAGAATCAATTAGCCCTTGAAAAATAAAGGCTATAAAACTACAGAATAATCCTATAGATAAAGCTTGTTGATAGCCAGCAGTTCTTTTAATCAATAATAAAGACTCCTTTAGTATTAAAAAAATTAACCAAATAAAAATAAACATTGTTAATATACCTGTTTCAGCAGCAGGTTGAAGAAATATATTATGAGCATGTCTAGAAAAAGGAGTATATTGAGCACTTCCTGGAAACAAAAAATAGCTATAAGCAATTTCATATACTCCATACCCAACTCCGGTAAAAGGAAATTGACGAATCATTTCTATAGAGCTTTTCCAGATATAGGTTCTGGCAATGAAAGTAAAATCAGAGTAAAAATAATTTTGAATTTGCGGTAAAAACCATATGGATATGAATACAAGAAATATCAATAATGATAATCCAATCTTTGGCTTTTTTATTATTAATATAGAAAGGAATGCCATAGACAGAGCATAGACTGCTCCTCGAGAACTGGTAATAAAAGGAATAGTTAACATTATAAAAAAAGCAAATAAAATAGCATAGCGCCCAAAATGCTGCTTCTTCCATTTGCCCCAGATAGAAAGTGTAAAAGCTACGGGTAGAAGAAAAAGAATAAAACCAGCCAGAGAGTTCTGGTAACCCAAACCCGGGTCAAGAAGCTTTATTCTTAAGTTCATTAATAGATTAACTAACTGGTTTAGGGGCTTAAACTTCAGGTAGGGTCCTATAAAGGGAACTATATACGAAATAATTGCAACCAAAGATAGCAATGTAGCCACAAGCAATGCTAGGGAAACTAATTGACGAAGCTCGTTTTCTCTCTCAATATGATTGACAACAGTATAAAAAAGGGCAATATACATCAAAAGTTGGAAAAATTTATATACACTTGAAATAACATCAATTGATGTGAAAATTGAAATCAAAGACGTTATGAAAATTAATAAAATTGGAATATCTAGCGATGTTCTCCGCCATTTTTGCCCAGAAATAACCGGGCGAAAAATCATCCAAATAATTACAAACAATAGAGCAAAAGGCCTTAAGCTTGAAATAAAAAGCAGAAACGGCAGTGCAATTATCCAAATGGCTTTTTCTAATAGTTTGTAGTTATTCCTTATCCTAGAAATATCCATGCGTATCAAATTATAATAGAAATTTTTATTGATACGCTAATAAAAATAAATAAAATTTTTAAATTTTACCTAAGTATTTACTAACAGACTAAAAATCTTTTATTAAATTAGAAAAAATATATAAAGGTTTATTCTAGATTTACATAAAATTAGATGTTATATAATTCTTTTGAATTTCCTAAGTGCAGCTACCTTTTTTTAAAAAATAACTTTTTTACAATCAGAAAAACCATTAATAACACTGCAAGTAAAATTACTACAGAAATCAATAAAAAAAGCCCAATAATATTAAAGTATGATGTAAGTGGCGATTTGTTAAAAAAATCAGACTTTAGCTTTGGCATTGTTTTAACGGCATTAATGGCTTCATTAACAGGAAATTCCTCTTTTTCCCCTACTACAAGTACGTATTTACCTTTATTGTCAGGACTAAATACTTTGATTAAATAAGATCCTTTCTCAACCTTAATACCCTTTGGAACATTCTTCTTTGACTTTGCTTCATCCTTAAATTCTGGACCAAAATAATAATTATCGCCGCCAAATTCTTCATAATAGCTAGTCCACTTATATTTCAAACCATCCAGTTTATATAAAAAATTGTCATTACCTTTTTCATTACCAAAATAAATTTCAGCTGATATATCCTTTTCAATTCCTTCTATATCCGGAACAAGGATACCAACATATAAATGAAATGATTTTTCTGATTCAATCGAGTAGGTATCTGGTTGGCCTTTCAATTCACCATAAAATGCCTGTGAGATTTCCGGGTTTTTAATTTCTGTAAATATATCAGATGTTATTCTTGGCTGGTGAGCATAGGCATACCCGCTAATAAAAAAGACCAATATAAAAATAGATAAAAATATATTTATTCTTTTCCTTATATTACTTCTATCTTTCCAAAACATATCTTCCTTTTGATATATATTTCTTAACTTTAAAAATGATTTAAAAATTCCATTTAAACTTTAGAAGCAGATTATTATCTAATCAAGTTTACTATTCTGAAATATAAATTCATGTGAAAATTATTTATTAATATGTAGCCGATTATTATCTTATTTGAGAATAAATATCTTTTCAGGCATCATATAAAACAGTTCACATGTCACGGTTATTAGTTAGCCTTTTACCCATCAAATTAAGCTTATATTTCCTAACCTTTTCCGGTTTTATTATTTTACCCTTTGGATTCTTAAAATATAAGGCATCAAAGGGGCACTGAACAATACAGGCGCCGCAATGAACGCATTGGCCCGCTTTAGGCCGAGTAGTGATCCTTTCTTTTTTGTTAACTTTAAAACAATTTCGGGGACAGACTTTTTCACAAAATCCGGCAACTTTGCATTTTCTCTTATCGAGATAGATATCCAGAAATCTATCTTCATGAGTACTGCTTTTATAGACAGGCGTACTTCCTTTTAATTCTAGATTAATAACAAAGACTATAATAAAAGTATAAATCCCCCATTTGGCAACAAACTCACCACCATTACCTGAAGAGATTAAACCGTAAATGACAGGAAAAATAATAAAGGATAGCCATAAGATAAAAGGAATAAAGATAAAATCGGAAAACACAGTAACAATATTAAAATCTTTTGCTTTAGCAGAAATTTTCAAGAGTTTAGTAAAAAGTGGAAATAAAATAAAAATAAAAAATGATATCAACCAGACTAACCCTATTAATGTCCATATCAAATCAGGCCAAAAGAAGATAGCTATTATAGCAATCAGCAATGAAAAAGGGAAAGACCACATAATTGACATCTCTATTCGCTCCCAAAAAGAAAATCCAACCTGGCGCATTCTTTCTGTTGCGCCATTTTTATTCTTTATAAATTCAGGTATATCTTTTGCATAAACAGGGCCCCAAATTGACCTCCAACCCGTTTTTTGGCGAATGACCCTGGGTTCAATACCGGTTGCCGCTAATTGAGGTAATATTACTTCTCTAGCATTAACTTTTTCTTCGATACCGCTGGTCTTTATGACCGAGATAACATCATGGTTTGTGAACAAACCTCCTGTAGCTGAACACCAGACATTAACTCCTCGACTGTTGGCAACTAAAAGATAGACATTTAAATCTCTTAAAGCTCTTTTCAACCTGGCAACAGTTAGTTGATAATTACCGGTAAGTAAAACAGGGGAGTTCTCATCGGGATTGCCGATTCTTACTAATCCAGTTTTAGTTGAAACAGGAAATACTCTGACTAAAACATTAAAAATATTTATCGATAAATATTTTAAAAAATTCATTTATACTTTCTCTTTTCTGGCAATTACTTCTAAAAAATTTTCCAAAGAATTTGTTTTAAACAATTCAATCTGCAAGCCTGACTTTTCTATCTTTTCCTTTAAGTTAGAGACGGCACGGGTAGTAGTCTGAGTAATAATATAGGTAATTATTACCAGAGGTAGGCGTAAGATTTTATTAAGCCATTTTTTTAATATACTCTTTGATTCTATTTCATCAGCTATAAGAAGGAGGCCACCCGGTTTCAATATTCTTTTTATCTCTTTTAATGTGTAAGTTAATTCATCATCAGATAACTCGGAAAAGCATAAGCCACTAGTAACAATATCATAGCTTTCGGGATCTTCTTCGATGAGCTCAACCACACCCATTTCAACAAGCTCAACTTTATCTTCAAGCTGAGCTTCTTTAACTTTTTTCTGAGCTAACTCCAGCATTTGAGCGTTTATATCGATTCCTTTGACAATGGCTCCTTTTAAAGCAGCTCTGATAGTTAGAGCTCCCGTCCCGCAACCAATGTCTAAAACCTTGTCGCCTGTCTTTATCTTAGAAATTAAGCTGTCATAGACTTTATCCAGTCTACCTAAAGTAAGCAGCCGAATACCACGATCATATCTGTCGGGTGCAGATTCAAGAATCTTCATTAAAATATAAGTACTCATCCACATCACTTCGGGGGAGTTAAAAATGTAAACCTATATGAGGTTAACTCTTTTCAAGGCCGTGAGTCAAATACGAAAATCTATTGTGGTTTCATGCCTTTTAAAAATGGTAATGACAGTTTTTGAGTTCATTTTTCATATAAAAACTGTCTGAAGGGCGGATTTAAAATAGTTCTATAGTACTATATACTCCCGATGTATATTTAAGTATACTATAAGTGTTTAGAACTTTATGTATAAATAGATATACCTTCACCTCAAAGAATCTAATATACTGTGTGTATTTATTTACAAAATAATATAGGTATTGGGGCATAAGTAATATGAAGAATTAGTCAAGTTTATTTGGGCACTTATTGGCAACTGAGCAAACAGTGAAACCGACCCAAAGATTTAGGTTGGTTTTTCACTTTGAAAAAGAAAAAATGAAAAAAATATTAATAATCTTGTGTCTATCTATAATTTTGCTTTTTATTCAAGTATCTTTAGCAAGGGCTACTCCCATAAACATTTCCAACAATGACCGATCTGACTATGATCCTCAGATAAACAACAATAACTGGGTGACCTGGCGGGGAAAGGACGGTACAGATTCAGATTGGGATATTTATCTTTGGGACGGCTCAACTGTTAAGAACATTTCCAACAACGATGGTGATGACTATTATCCTCAGATAAACAACAATAACTGGGTGACCTGGCGGGGATGGGACGGTCATGATCTAGAGATCTATCTTTGGGATGGCTCAACCGTTAAGAACATTTCCAACAATGATATTAATGACGATAATCCCCAGATAAATGATAACAACTATGTGACCTGGCAGGGAGTTATTCCATTAATAGGTGACGAGATTTTTCTCTACAACGGCTCAACAACTTATTTAATTAACGGCGCCTACTCTAATAATAAGGATCCTCAAATAAACAGCAATAACTGGGTAACCTGGGAGGGTACACTCGGTACAGGTCCTGAAATTCTCCTCTATAATGGTTCATCTATTCAACGGCTTACTAATGATTTTGGTATAAAAGACGAGAAACCTCAGATAAATGACAACAACCGTGTAACCTGGATTAGATATGAAACACCAGATGGCTCCGATACTGAGATCTATTATTGGAATGGCTCTACCATTCAGCCACTTTCTAATACCTTTTACCCTTCCGAGACACCCCAGATAAACGACGACAACAGGGTGACCTGGCGGGGATGGTGGGATCACGACACTTTCTCAGCCTATGAGATCTGTCTCTGGAACGGTTCGACTACTACAAACATCACCAGCCATCCGTTTAGCGAATATAATCCCCAGATAAACAACAATAACTATTTGACCTGGGAGGGATGGGACGGAATAGATTATGAAATCTATCTCTGGGATGGCTCGACTACTCGATCACTAACTAACAACGACTACAAAGATGAGAAACCTCAGATAAACAACAATTATGTTGCCTGGCGGGGAAATGAGGGTATTGCCTCAGAGATTTATATAGATAAGTTCTCCGATGTGACCAGCCCCCGGGCTTATCTACCCAATATTACCAAAAACTATCATGGCTGGACCACTCCTTTAGCTGTTCAGAACCTGGGAGGGGTAAACTCTAAAATTGAGGTAAAGGTTTACAACAAAACAGGAACAAATGTCTTAACCAAGAGTTTTACAGGCGTTAGTCCAAACAGCCAAGTATCAGTAAATCCAGCTGCTGAAAGCGCTTTAGGTTCTACTTTTCAAGGAAGTGCAGTTGTCTATTCTGATGAGCCAGTAGCCTCTGTTGTCAATGAACATTCCTCCAACTGCTCGATGGCCTATGAGGGGATAAGCCCTTATTCATCAACAACAAAAGCTTATCTACCTAATATAACCCGTAACTATCATGGCTGGACTACTCCCTTTGTTGTTCAAAACTTAGACTCATCCGTTGCCAATGTTACTGTCGACTTTTACAGGAAAGGTAGCACAACAAGCTCTAGAACTATTGA